>JBBRQH010000001.1:0-229321 GCA_038226705.1 Chthoniobacterales bacterium
ACTTCGCGGCGCGCAGTGTGGGGCTCCTGAGCAGCCACGCACGCAAAACGCTGCGCAAGACCCAACGTCGCCCCGATGTCATCCAAGCATTCTGGATTCAGGCGGAACTTGCAATATCATCATATTAGTGAATGCTCAATAGATCCTCGCGAAGCTCGCAGAACTTGGCTCCTCGGGAGGCCCGGAGGGCCGGCCGGATATTAGCCGGGGCGCGTCAGCCCCCGGAAACCTCGCCAAAAAATATGTCTCGCCCCGGCAGGGGCGACGGGAAAACGTCTGTGGTGCCGTCCACCCACCTTTCCCTCCATTATCACCTGGTCTTTAGCACCAAGAATCGCGTTCCGTTGATCACCCCCGAGTGGATCGGGAGGTTGCACGCTTACGTTGGTGGGATTCTCGGGAATCTCAAAGCAGTACCTGAAGCGATTGGCGGCATCGCCGATCACGTCCACCTCCTCATTGGGCTCCGCGCCACCCACTGCCTGGCCGACGTCGTGCGCGATGTGAAGGCTGTTTCGTCGCGATTCGTCCACGACGAAATCGGCGAGCGGGATTTCGCATGGCAGGACGGCTACGGCGCCTTCACGGTGGGCGCGCCGCAATGCGGGTCCGTCAGCGACTACATCGCACGCCAGGCGGAGCATCACCGCACCAAATCGTTTCAAGAGGAATATCTCGAATTCTTGCAACGCGGGGCTGTTGAGTACGATGAACGATTTCTGTGGTGAATCGCGGCCCGTCGCCCCTGCCGGGGCGAGACAAATTTTCTGCCGACGTTCCGGGGGCTGACGCGCCCCGGCTGATATCTGGACGGCCCGCCCGGCCTCCGAACATTCCGGGGGCTGACGCACCCCGTATAGCTGCACCGGAGTTATTCATGGGCGGCGGCAAAGGCCCCCTCAAAGCCGACGGCGCCACCTGTGAATAACTCCGCCCGGCGACTTTCAAAACGGGCACCGCGCGCGGTAGAATTGACCTGGCTGTCGCACGAATTCGGCTAATATCTCGCCGTCCCTCCGGGCCTCCGAACATTCCCGGGGGCTGACGCGCCCCCGGCTAATTTCTGCGCGACCCTCCGGGCCTCCGAACGTTCCGGCGGCTGACGCGCCCCGGCTAATTTCTGGCCGTCCCTCCGGGCCTCCAAATGTTCCGTGGACTGACGCACCCCGTTCCGGGGGCTGACGCCCACCGCTAATTTATGCCGGGCCCTCCGGGCCTCCATAACGTCTCCAGCCTCACAGCTCTCCGCCGATCGAGGTGAGCACGCGATATTCGCCCAGGATGCTGCGGAGCGCGGCCACAGTCGCGCGCACCTGCAGGTCTAGCGCGAATTTCTGGGGCGTCTCGAAGATGATCTCGAAAGGCGCGGGGTGAACCTCGCTGGGATTGGCCAGGACTCCATCGTAGCAATGATGCCGGATAATCCCCTCCGCGGCGGGGAAGCCATCGATGATGCAATCGGCCGAGACCGGCAGGAACTCTGCCGCCGCCCGGAGTGCCGGCACGACCAGCGCCTCGGTCAGGACGGCGCCGCGCGCGTACGCGTAGACTCCGGCCGTGGTGTCGTCCGAATGCAGCGCCACCAAGCCGTGGAACTGCCTGACTCCGAGTTCGCGCTCGAGGAGGTGAACCTCCGGTTGATCCGAACCCCGCCAGAACTCACGATTGAGATCGCGCCCGGCCCGGTTATGGCGCGTGCCGTCCTGAAATCCGGACGGGTTGCAGACCGGGTAGATCTCGAGGGCGTAGCCCAGCAGCAAATCCGGGGAGCGCATCGCCTCGAGGACAAACTCGCGCAGGGCCAGCGCCCCGGCCGGCTCGTCACCGTGAATCGCCGCGAAAATTCCCAGACGGACCGTGTCGCCGCCTCCCGCCTGGCCGCGGAGACTGACGCGCGGAATCGTGTAGCACTCGCCGCCCACCCGGAAGTTACCGAGTTCTGCGACCTGCATCTGCACCTGTGCGTCGGAGGTGATCTCCGCCAGTGGGGCAAGAAAACGGCGGGTATGCATGCGCGAGAGAAGCGGCCGGGTGAATCCTGCGGGCCACTCTCGCGGATGCAAGAACGTCTGCGGCCGAAAACGCGATCTCAGGCGGAACAAATGGGCGGCGCCCGAACTGGATGGGCCTTGCGGAGCCGTCGTTCCGCCGCCCGTTCGGACTTCCCCCGAATGATGAGGGCGCGGCGGCAGAGCGCTTCCCAAAAAAGGGCAAATCGGATGGGAGCAGCGGAAAGACCGTCAACTCCTTGGAAGAGCACTCTGCTGCGCGGCCTCAGCGCGAAACAGTCGCTTCATCGATACCGTCTGAGATTTTGCGGAGTGCGATCCATTCGCCGTGGGTTTTCGTCCCGCCGCCGCTTCCGACTTCGACGCGAAAGTGTTGGAGGCGCATCTGCCACTCGGACACCCGAAGGAGATCAAAGGTTGGAAGAGCATCGCCTCCGACGACGAGCGCGAGTGAGACCGATTTGGAGAGCAGCGCGCCCGGAGGCGGCTGTCCCGAGCCGTCCGCATCCTCGCGCGATCGTTCCCCCGGCGGATGCCACGCATTTGGGACGGCGGACTCCCGTCCCACAGGTGCGGAAGTCGGATAGCCAACAAGCCCGCAGCTACCTCTCTCGGACCCGTTGCCCAGGCCGACGGGATTCCATAGTCCGACAGAATGAAGAACGCTCGCCACCAGGAAAACGGCGAGCGACGCAAAGGAAAGCAGCGTGGAGCGCATCAACGGAGGAGATTGGGGGTTGGCTTCTGGAACGGAGGGACGCGGCAGAGGTGAACGATTGGAATAACGCTAGTCAGGCACTGGAAGTGGTGATTGGCGATGACGGGAGGGAGATGCCGTCGGTACTCGGTGGAGGGGTTACGCCGCGGCCGATTGGAGGGCATTCGCTCCCGCCCAAATCGAGCGGCTGCAAAAATCTCCAAAGCGCTCGCCCTCTGCGCGCTCGAGCGCATAGCGCTGAAAAACCGGCCGCAGGGTGTCCGCGAGTTCGTCGGTGCGCACCGTCTCCCGGTAAACGCGGTTCAGGCGCGTCCCGGCGTGATTTCCGCCGAACCAAAGCTGGTACTTTCCGGGCGCGCGACCGACCAAGCCAATCTCCGCCATATAGGGGCGGGCGCAGCCGTTGGGGCAGCCGGTGATCCGCACCACGATTTCGTCCCCATCGAGTCCGACGTCCTCAAGCGTCTTTTCCACGATGTCGAGGGCCTCCGGGAGCCAACGCTCGGACTCGGCCAGGGCGAGTCCGCATGTGGGAAGCGCCGGGCAGGCCATCGAGGCACGGCGAACCGCGCTGCCCTGCGCATCTGCCTGAACCCCCACGCCGCCGAGAATTCCGTCGATCGCGCGCACTGCGCCCGGTGCGACATCCACCAAGAGAAGGTTTTGCGAGGCGGTGAGTCGAACGGCCGGCCGGTGTCGCAGTACGATTTCCCGCAGCGCCCTGAAAAGCGATCCTTTGATCCGGCCCGCTTCCACGTGCAGGCCAAGCATCCACTTCCCGTTGCGCTGGCGCTTCCAACCGAAGGGGTCGCCTTGGTTCGTCAGTTCGTAATGCCTGACCGGAGCAAGGGCAAAACCGACCCGCGCTTCGAGTTCCGCGCGGAACCAATCGACGCCCCGATCCTCCAGGACATATTTCAAGCGCGCATGACGGCGGTTGGTCCGGTCACCCCAGTCGCGATGGATGGCCAGCACTGCCTTGGCGATTTCGACAATGCGTTCGCGCGGAAAGTACCCCACGACATCCGCGAGCCGGGGAAAGGTCTCCGTTTTGCCGTGCGCCCGGCCCAGCCCGCCGCCCACCGCGAGATTGTAACCGCTCAGGCGCCCGTCCTCTGCCACGGCGATGAACCCCAGGCAATTCGTCAGGACGTCGGTGTCGTTCAGCGGGGGGATGACGAACGCCGTCTTGAACTTGCGGGGCAAATACGTGGCGCCGTAAAGCGGATCCACTACGCGCTCCTTCTCGCCGAGGTCGAGTTTCACCCCTTCGACCCAGATCTCGTGGTACGCGCTCGCCTGCGGGAGGAGCGCGCCGGAAAGCAGGTCCGCGTCGTTTTGCACGTCCTCACCGACGACCGAAGTGGGAGGCGTGGGAGGTGCCATGACATTGCGCGCCACATCGCCGCAGGCGGCAAGAGTGGTGGCAAGAGCCTCGTTGATCCCGCGAATCGTGGAACTGAGCCCGTGCTTGGCGATGCCGTGAAACTGAATGCCCTGCCTTGACGTGACGCGAAGCGTCCCATTCGCGTACTGTTGGGCGAGGTCGGCATACGCCAGATATTGCTCCGGCGAAACGCGACCCCCAGGCTGACGCGTCCGCACCATGAATTGGTACTGCTTTCCCGTCCGGCGGGCGTCGCGGTCGTCTTGCTGGTAAATGCCGTGAAACTTGAGGAAAACGGTGTCGT
Source organism: Chthoniobacterales bacterium (assembly GCA_038226705.1). GTDB lineage: Bacteria > Verrucomicrobiota > Verrucomicrobiia > Chthoniobacterales > SZAS-18 > SZAS-18. The sequence continues at coordinate 4,419 of JBBRQH010000001.1, forward strand.
CTTCGACAAAGTGATCCGCTCCGGAATCACGGAGCGTCTGGTCGATCGAGCCCCGCAACGCGGGGTCGGCCTCTTTCAATTGTTCAGGAGGAGTTCCAGCCATTTGGTAAGTGTTCTGGCCGTATTAATCGCTAAAACATTGAAATGGTCATGTGGAAATAGGGTATTACGCTGTCATAAATTTTTGTGCTTGTGCAGAGGCACTTACGTTTGGCTTCACCAAGCTGGGAAGGATTCGCTTCTGATTCTCTACTTCCCCTAGGGGATTTACGGCAGACGGACGAGCTCGGAACAAGTCCCATTCAAACGCTTTTCTCTGGAGGAGGGGCTCATTGCTGCTTCGGCTAAGTGTCAGCCAGATTTCTCTTGCCCGATTTCACTGCATTTTGATCATGCGAACCGCTCCCCCACGCCTCGCACTAACAAACCTATTCGCTTCACCCATGAACAGTTGCTTGAAAATCGGAGGCATCATCGGTGCCGGTCTCGTCGTGCTCGTGAGTATTGCGGTTTTTCTCGCCTTCCGCCTCACTGGCCCGGCCGTTGAGGTGGCGGAGAAATTTCTCGGCGCCGTCCGGGACGAGCGTTACGAGGAGGCTTCCACCTTCTGCAACAAGGCCCTCATGGACGAACTGTCGGGCCGGGGCGGCTTGAAGCCGATGCTCGAGGCCGCCGGGGTACATCTGAAGTCCTGGAGCATCAGCAGCCGCAACACGAACAATGACCGCGGCCAGATCGAAGGCACCGCGACGATGAAGGATGGCTCGGAGAAACCGTATGATGTGGTGCTCTACCGCGAAAACGACCAGTGGAGGGTCGCGGGCTTCCATTTCAAGCCGAAGTCCTGAACCGTTTCCGCCGCGCGATTAGTGGTCCTCCGGGAGTTCGAGGTGCGGGGCGAGCTTTCCCCGCAGCTCTTCCAGCAGCTCTGGTTGCATGTACTCGTAGTCATCGCCGATCAGCAGGTTGACCACGCGTTTGCCTTCCAGCGCTTGCGGGAACTTCCGCCGCAAGCGCGCGAGGTGCGATTGTTCCATGACGAAAACGACGTCGGCCCAGCCCAGATGCCCGGCGGTGACGACAACCCGGGCCCCCGGCTGAGTGCCGACGGAACGAACGGCATAGCCGGGCACACCGCGCAGCCAATGTTCTGCCGTAAGGCTACGCCGGAAGTTTCGACTGCAGACAAAAAGCAGCTTCACGGCGTCCCGGGCTCGCGAGGCCATGACAAAAGCGGTCGCGAAGACTCGAACGGGGCGAAAATGCGGCGTGCTTCCTACTTGCCGAGGATCTGGACAAACGCGGCGGCGTCTTCGCGGGTGAGACGTGGGTTGCCGGCGCTCAGCGCAGGCTCGTAGTCGAAGACGAACTCGTTGGCGCCGCGGACGGTGAGCCGCACTTCGCCGCCATATTTGATGTCGCCAATTTTCCCGAGAACCGTGCCCGGCGCGGCCGAGGGAAACTTGCGCAAGGACTCAACGATAAGCCCCTGCACCTGCGCGAGCGATTTCGACCGGCCCGTCGCAATCATGAAGTAGCTCCACGCTTCCCGGCCAGCCGCACCCGAGCGCGTGATGGCGAACTTGAGCTGTTGACCTTTCGTCGGCGAAAGGGCCGGAGCAGTCGCCATGACGGCGTAGCTATTGAAGCCATCGCGCGATTTGGCCGTGCCGATCGTGTAGGCGAACACGGGTTTCGCACCCTCCTGGGCGACGGCGACCGGCAAAATCAGCAAAGTCGCGAGGGCGAGGAAAAGAATCTTGGGGGATATCATGCGCGCATGTCGTGCGGTCCGCGCGTGCTGACAAACCCAATCCATCACGTCGCCCTCGACAGCTGCGCTGCGCGTCCTACGGTCCGCGCGATGGACCTCGACTCCCGGCGCGCGCAGATTGATGCCCTTGACGATCAATTGCTTCGCCTCCTGAACGAACGGGCGACCCACGTGCACGAGATCGGAGTTTTGAAGCGCGCCTCCGGCCTGGAAATTTATGCGCCGGAACGCGAGGAGCAGGTTCTCCAGGCCCTGACGGCAAAGAACGAGACGCTGGCCGGGCTGGTCAACGAAGTGGCCGTGCGGGCGATCTACCGCGAGATCATGTCCGCTTCGCTGGCGCTCGAGAAGGATCTGACCATCGCCTACCTGGGGCCCGAAGCCACGTGGACGCACCAGGCGGCCCGCAACAAATTTGGGACGAGCGTGCGTTACGCGCCGCAATTCAGTATCGGCGATGTGTTCGAGGCCATCTCCCGGGGACGCGCCGACTACGGAGTCGTCCCGATCGAAAACAGCACGGAGGGCGCAGTCAACCACACGCTCGACGTGTTTATCGAGAGTGACCTGCACATTTGCGCCCAGCTTTCCCTAAAAATCGAGAACCACCTGCTTTCGCGGGTTCCGCGCGAGCGCATTCGGCGCCTTTTCTCGCACCCGCAGGTGTTCGGCCAATGCCGCCAGTGGCTCCGGGCCAACTTTCCGAAGGTGGAACTGGTCGAAGTTTCGAGCACGTCCCGCGCGGGTGAAATGGCGGTCGAGGCCGACGACGCGGGCGCGCTCGCCGGCCGCATGGTGGGCGAGTTGCACGGCCTGCCGGTGCTCGAAACGAACATTCAGGACCGCGTGAACAATGCGACGCGCTTTCTCGTCATCGGTCCGAGGGATTGCCCCGCCACCGGCAACGACAAGACCTCCATCATGTTTGCGGTGGCCGACACCTCCGGGTCGCTTTTCAATGCGCTCGAACCCTTTCGCAGCCACGGGCTGAATCTGACCAAAATCGAAAGCCGCCCTTCGAAGAGGAAGCAATGGGAATACGTCTTTTTCATCGACGTCGAAGCCCACCATTCCGAAGAGCGCATGAAGGGGGCACTCGCCGAGGTCGGCCGTCGTTCGACCCTGGTAAAAATCCTCGGAAGTTACCCCAATACCGCGCCCTGATTGCGGGTACTCACGCTGAGGAAAGCACTCCGTCCGGTTTTGCCGTGGGTTGCGGTGCGGTGCCTGGATCCGGCGCATGCGAGGGTGCGCCACCACCGCCCGGCGTGGGCTCGAGCGGGAGATCGCCATCGTCGTCGCCCCAGCCGGCGATGTCGTCGGGCGAGTGAACGAACGGATCGAAAAAATGATCCATCGCGATGAAGAGCGCCTTGGCGTGCCGCGCCACGGCGATGCCGAGGATCGGGGCGGGTCCGGTCGTCGCGAGCAGGAGGAGCGGGGTGGAGACATTGCCCCACATTTCGAGTGCGACGCAAGACGCGATGGCCACGGAAACGACGAAGCCGAAATTCAGCACCCACTGCGAGAAGAGGAAATAGCCCGGTTCCCGCTCGTAAGGATAGCCGCAGCGCACGCAGCCATCGAGCGGCGTAAACCAATTCATGAGGCTGCGGGTGCGCAGGACGGGAACGAAAATGTGCGACTTGCCACAGACCGGGCAACGCAGGCGCAGCGCGCGTCCAACATAGATGGAGGCGAGCCGCAGGGAACGACGCTGCGGGGGCGCTTCGGTTCGCGATTCCTCGGCCATGAAAAAGCGTGTAACACCGCCTTCCGCGCCCGGCCAGTTCAATTCATGGCACATTGCGTTTCCGTCGGCGTCCGCTTTCCTGCGGCGATGTCGTCTCCTCTCCGCTGGCTCCTCCCCACCCGGGATTCCAGCCGGGCCCGCGAAGCGGAAATTCTCGCCCGGGAGTTCAAGCTGCCCCTTCCGCTGGCGCGTCTGCTCGTGCAGCGGGGCTTCGCGCAGCCGGAAGAGGCTGAGCCTTTTCTCGCTCCGAAACTCCAGCGCTTGGGAGATCCTTTCGCCCTCGCCGGGATGCACCGCGCGGTGGAACGCATTTTGGCGGCAGTCGACGCTCGGCAGCGGGTGGTTCTCTACGGCGACTACGACGTCGACGGGGTCACCTCGCTCGCGCTGCTCGGGGAGATTCTCGCGCTCTACGGCGTGGACGCCCCCTGCTTTCTTCCTTCGCGCATGGAGGAGGGTTATGGCCTGAGCCGCGAGGGCGTCGTTCGCTGTCTCGAGCAGCATCAGCCGCAGTTGCTCATCGCCGTCGATTGCGGGACCAATTCCGTCGCGGAAATTGCGCAACTGCGGGCGGCGGGCGCGGACGTCATCGTCTTCGACCACCATGAAAGCGATTCGAGCCAGCCGGACGCCGTGGTGGTAAATCCGAAGCTCGGGGCCGATAATGCGCTGCGCTGCCTTTGCAGTGTCGGCATCGTGTTCAAGGCCGCCCACGCCTTGCTCAAGACGCGTCCGCGGCCTGGCTTCGATCTCAAATCCGCCCTCGACCTCGTGGCGCTGGGAACGGTCGCCGACCTCGTTCCGCTGGTCGGCGAGAACCGCATCCTCGTGCGTCGAGGCCTCGGCCAGCTCGCCGTCTCGCCCCGCGCGGGCGTGCAGGCCCTGCGGTCGGTCGCGGGCGTGGCCGGCGAGACGGTACGCCCGGCGGACATTGGCTACCGCCTGGGTCCCCGCCTGAACGCGGCGGGGCGGCTGGGCACCGCGCAGGCAGCCCTCGAGCTTCTCCGCTGCCGCGATCCCGAGCAGGCACGCGTGCTCGCGGCGGAATTGCACGCGCAAAACGCCGAACGCCAGGAAGTCGAGCGTCGCACCTTCGTGGAGGCCACCGAGCTGGTGGGGGAAGAGCAGGGTGCCGCCATCGTGGTGGGGGCCCGCGGCTGGCATCCCGGCGTCATCGGGATCGTCGCTTCGCGGCTCCTGCGCGCGCATTGCCGGCCCGCCCTGGTGGTTGCCTTCGACGCTGACGGCATGGGGAAAGGGAGTGGGCGCAGCCTCGACGGACTTTGCCTGGTCAGCGCGCTCGGCGAGTGTGCCCACCTGCTCGAGAAATTTGGGGGACACGCCATGGCCGCGGGTCTGACGGTCAGGGAAGCGCAATTTCCGGCTTTTCGCGACGCGTTCCGGGCCGTGGCCCGGGAAAGATTGAGCGACGAGCAATTGTTGCCCACGCTGCATCTCGACGAGGAACTGTCCCTGGCAGACATCACGGCGGAATTCGGGGCCGCTCTCGACCGCCTGGAGCCCTTTGGCATGGGAAACGCCCAGCCGCTTTTCTTTTCCCGCGGGGTCATGCCTGCCGCGCCACCCCGTTCCATCAAGGATAAGCACCTGCGGCTTACGCTTACGCAGCAGAACGGTTCGCGGCGGGAAACGGGCGCGATCTGGTTCAATGCGCCGCCAACTTTGCCGCCGCCGCCCTGGGACATCGCGTTTCGCGTGGAGCCGAATGAATGGAACGGCGTCACCACCTGGCAACTGCAAATGCTGGGAATGCGCGCCATGGCGTGAGATTTCCCCGCGCTGCACCTTCGTCTCTTGCCGGGCTTTCATTCCGCGCCACTCTTCCGCGCCTTGCCCGAGCCGATCGTTCTCGCCAGCCCTCTCGAAGCCCTTCCCGGCATCGGCCCCGTGCAGGCGCGCAAGCTGGCTGCCCTCGGGCTGCACACCGTCGGCGAGCTGCTCACCCACTTCCCGCGGCGTCACGAAGATCGGCGCGCGTTTCCGCGCTTTCCCACCGTGGAGAGCGATGCCCCCACGTGCGTGTGCGGGGTAATTGAAAAGACCGCGCTCAAGCGACTCCCGGGCGGCCGCTCGATCGTCGAAGTGACCCTGCGCGAGCGGGAGGACCACGCCCTCAGTCCCCGCCTCCTGGCGCGCTGGTTCGGCCTCCCGTATCTGCACAAGCAATTGCCGGTGGATCAAGTCATCGTGCTCTTCGGCCGGCCGAAACGGCGCGGCGCGCAGATCGTCTTCGATCACCCGGAATGGGAGGCATTGGACGAGGAAGGCGACGACCTCGTACACGTCAGCCGCTGGGTTCCCGTGCACGCCGCCGGCGAGGGCATTTCTCCGCGGATGCTGCGCACTTTCATTCACACGGCGCTCGGAGCCGTCGATCTGAACACGATCGCCCCTCGCCTGCCGTCGGCACTCCATTCCCTGTCGCGCGGACGCGCTCTCGCCGACATCCATTTTCCCCGGGATGAGGCGGCGCTCGCGCAAGCCCGGGCGCACCTGGTGCGAGAGGAATTTTTCGGGCTGCAACTCGGGGTCGCGGCCCGCCGTGCCGACGCGGTGGCGCGACCCGGGGCCGCGCATTGCGGCCGCGGCGAGCTGCTTGCCCGCTTCCTGGAATCCCTGCCTTTCGCCCTGACCGGCGCCCAGACCCGGGCCATCGCCGAACTGCGCGCGGACCTCAAGAGTCGTCATCCCATGAATCGCCTGCTCCAGGGTGATGTCGGCAGCGGCAAAACTTTGGTGGCGCTCGCGGCCATGCTGCTCTGCGTTGAATCGGGCCATCAAGCCGCGCTCATGGCCCCCACCCAGATTCTCGCGGAGCAGCATTGGCTGACGCTTTCGCACTGGCTCGCCCCTTTCGGCGTGCCCGTGGAACTCCGCACCGGAGGTCGGTCCAGCGCCGAGCCCGACGGTCTCTTCTCGACCGCGAATTTTCCTCCCATCGTCGTGGGCACGCATGCGCTGCTCTTCGAGGAAGGCCAGGCGGCCCTCGACCGTCTGGGCCTCGCGGTCATCGACGAGCAGCACAAATTCGGCGTGCTGCAGCGCGCCCGGCTCACCGCCGGCCGGAGTGGGAGCAAAGCGCCCGATGTGCTCGTGATGAGTGCCACGCCGATTCCGCGCACGCTCGCCATCACGCTTTACGGGGATCTCGAGGTAAGCACGCTCGACGAATTGCCCCCGGGACGAGGCCGCATCGTCACGGGCGTGCGCGCCGCCACGAAAAGACCGGAAGCGGTGAAGTTCATCGGCGAGCAACTCGCCGCCGGCCGGCAGGCCTACCTCGTTCACCCACTCATCGACGAATCCGAAAAGCTCGACGCGCGCGCCGCGGCCTCGGCCCTGGCGGAATGGCGTTCGGCGCTGGCGCCCCATGCGGTGGGCCTCCTGCACGGGCGCATGAGCGCGGAGGAAAAGGACCGGACCATGTCCGCCTTCCGCGCCGGGACTGTTCGCGCCCTGGTCGCCACCACCGTCATTGAAGTGGGAGTCGATGTCCCCAACGCCAGCGTAATGCTGGTGGAAAACGCCGAGCGTTTCGGCCTGGCGCAGTTGCATCAGCTGCGCGGTCGGGTGGGTCGCGGCACCCACAAGTCCTATTGCGTCCTCCTCTGCGGCGCCAAGGCCCGGGAAGCAATGGACCGCCTCCGCATCCTCGAGGAGACGAGCGATGGCTTCGCGGTGGCCGAGGCCGATCTGCGCCAACGCGGCGCGGGAGACATGCTCGGCACTTCGCAAAGCGGCCTTCCGCCGCTTCGCTTGGGTGATCTGCTGGCCGATGCCGAGATCATGTTCGAGATGCGGCGCGCGGCTCAGGCCATCATTGCACTCGACCCCAAACTCGCGCGGCGGGAGCATGCCCCGCTGCGCCATTGGCTCCAGGAAATGCGCCGCCCATCGATCTCAAACTAAGGCGCCTGGCCCCTACAAACCCGACTCGGCGATCAGGCGCTGGCAGCGCCCTTCGAGGTAGCGGCCCATCACTCCGAACTGCGCGAACTGCGGGTTCCGCGTCTGGCCGTTGAAGAATCGGAAATAAATTTGCTGAATGATCACCGCCAGCCGGAACAGCCCATAGATCAGGTAGAAATCGAAGTTGTCCGCCCGATGCCCGGTCTGGCTCGCATAATACTCGATCACCTCCTGCCGCGTCATCATGCCGGGAGCGTTTGTCGGCTGTCTCCGCATCTTCTGGAAAACCGCGTCGTCGTCCGCCTGGACCCAGTAAGCGAGCGAACAACCCAAATCCATGAGCGGATCACCGAGCGTCGCCATCTCCCAGTCGAGCACGCCCACGACCGCATGCGGCGGCGCGCTGGCGAGCACGACATTATCGAAACGAAAATCGTTGTGGATGACGCACGTCGCGGTATCCCGCGCCGGCATTTTTGCGGCGAGCCACGCCATCACTGTCTCGCAGTCCCCGACGTCTGGCGTGCGGGCGCGGCGAAAGCGATCGCTCCAGCCGCTGATCTGTCGTTGCACGTAGCCTTCCCCCTTGCCGAGCGACTCGAGACCCGCCGCGCGATAGTCGACCCGGTGCAATTCGACGAGCTTGTCGATGACCTCGGTGCAGAGTTGCCGCGTGCGAGCGGCATTCAACCCCAGCGAAGCGGGCAGGTCTTGTCGCGGAATCACGCCCGCAATTCGATCCATCACATAAAACTCCGCCCCCATCACCGAAGGATCGTCGCCAAACGCGAGGACGGTCGGCGCACAGGCATACTGGGGCTTGAGCGCCGTGATGATGCGCGCCTCGCGCCCCATGTCGTGCGCCGACTTCGCCTTGGCGCCCACGGGCGGACGGCGCACGATCAGATCCCGGTTCGGATAGCGGACTAGGTAGGTCAGATTCGACGCCCCGCCAGCGAACTGGCGAATCTCCGGCGAGCCCTCCAGCCCCGGCACCGCCTGTCGCAGGAAAGCATCCAGCTTCGCCACATCCAATTCCTCGCCTTCCCGGACCCGCCCCGGCTCATCGAGCGAAGGGGGCGCAGCCGGGCGCGGCGTGCTTCGCTTCAGCTCGATCTTCGCAATCGTCATGCGATGCACCGCGTCCGGTCCATCGACGATGCGCAGCGTCCGGGCATAGGCATATAAGGCCGTGAGCGGCACATCGTCGGACACCCCGGCGCCCCCGTGCATCTGAATTGCCTCGTCGATGACGCGCAGGGCGACCGCTGGTGCCACGACCTTGATTTGGGCGATCTCGCTCATCGCATGCTTGACCCCCACGGTGTCCATCATCCACGCGGCCTTAAGCGTGAGCAGGCGAGCCTGCTCGATGGCGATGCGCGAGTCCGCGATGACGTCTCCATTCGCCCCGAGGGCGGCGAGCGGTTTCCCAAAGGCCACGCGACTTGTCGCGCGGCGGCACATCAGCTCGAGCGCGCGTTCCGCCATCCCGATCGCACGCATGCAATGATGAATGCGCCCCGGACCGAGCCGGCCTTGCGCGATTTCAAAGCCCCGACCGGGCCCTACCAGCACATCCGCAAGCGGAACGCGCACGTTGGTAAAACTCACTTCGCCGTGGCCCGAGGGCTCGTCGTATGTGCTGAAAACAGCCAGCATGCGCTCGATCTTCACCCCCGGCGCGTCCAGCGGCACAAGCACCATGGAATGGCGCTGATGCTTTTCCGCCCCGGTATCCGTGAGACCCATGAAGATGGCAACCCGGCAATTCGGATGGCCGATGCCGGTGCTCCACCACTTTCGCCCGTTCAGGACCATCGAATCGCCTTCGACGATCGCCGTAGCCTGCATGTTCGTTGCGTCGGACGATGCGACCTGCGGCTCCGTCATGCAGAAGGTCGAGCGGATTTCGCCCGCGAGGAGAGGTCCGAGCCAACGAGCCTGCTGGGCGGGAGTGCCGTACTTCGTCAGCACTTCCATGTTGCCGGTATCGGGCGCGTTGCAGTTGAAGACTTCCGGCGCGATGAAAGAGCGTCCCATCAGCTCCGCCAACGGAGCGTAATCCGCGTTGGAAAGTCCGGCGCCGTGCTCGCTGCCGTGCTCGGACTTGGGCAGGAACAGGTTCCAGAGCCCGGCCGCCCGCGCCTTCGCCTTCAATTCCTCCATGATCCGAGGCTGCTTCCACTGCCGCCAATCCGCCCCGCCCACGAGCGACGCATGATACTCTTTCTCCGCCGGAATGATCTCCTCGCGCAAGAACGCGGAAACCAGATCGAAATAGTGGCGGGCGGCGGGGGAAGGAGAAAAATCCATGCGCGAGGGGAAGTGCGCGAGACTACGAATCGTGCGGCGCACGGCAAACGGATGCTCGCATGCCCGGGCCTTCGGCGATTGGTCGCAAGCGCAAAATTCCTTCGGGCGGCTTCAACGCCCCCCACTCACGGAACGCAGATCACCATTCGACGACCGCGCAGCCCCAGGTCAGCCCGGCTCCGAACGCGACCAGCAGGATCTTGTCGCCGCGCTTGAAACGTCCTTCGCGGTGCGCCTCATCGAGCGCCATCGCCACCGCGGCCGCGCCGCTATTGCCGAACTTGTGCACGTTCGAGAATACCTTCTCCCGGGGCACCTTGAGCTTTTCGCCCACGGCCTCGATAATCCGGATATTGGCCTGATGCGGAATGACGAGTGCGATCTCGTCAATCGTGACGTTCGCCTTCGCGAGCGCCTTCTTGCATGAGTTCACCATTGCGCCGATCGCCTGCTTGAACACCTCGCGTCCAGCCATCTTCAACGTCGCCAGACGCTGGCCGACATTCTCGGCCGTGATCGGGACGGCGGTTCCTCCACCGGGTTGATTGAGAATGTGGGCATACCGCCCATCGGTGCCGGTGTCCGACGAAAGGACCCCGCGGCCGAACCCATTCCCCGAACCTTTGCGTAGAACGGCGGCGCCCGCGCCATCTCCGAACAGCACGCAGGTGTTTCGGTCGGTCCAATCAGTCACCGCGGAAAGCTTCTCGCTGCCGATCACTAGAGCGGTCGTGTAACCGCCGCCGTTAATCAGAAGTTTGGCCATCTCCAGCGCAAAGATAAAAGCGGTGCAGGCCGCCCCGATATCGAAGGCCGTGGCGTTTTCCGCCCCGAGATTTCGCTGCACGAGGCAAGCCGTGGCGGGGAAGGGCATGTCGCCCGTAACGGTGCCGCAAATGATGAGGTCAACGTCGGTTGGCTTCAATCCCGCCTGTTCCAAGGCAGCGCGGGCCGCATGCGTGGCCATGTCGGAGTTTTGTTCGCCGGGCGCAGCGATCCGTCTCTCCTTGATCCCGGTCCGCGAAACGATCCACTCGTCGCTCGTATCCACGCGCCGGGCCATCTCTTCGTTCGTCAGAACATACTCAGGGTGGTAGCTGCCCGTGCCCAGCACGGCCACACCCGTGGAATCAAACGCCGGGGGTGAGCTCATAGTATTTTTTCATCTCCTCCACAATGTGGGGGTTGACCTGGCTTTCGACGGACTGCAGACCCACGCGGATGGCATTCTTCGCCGCCGTCGGGGAACTGGAACCGTGCGCGATGATGACGATGCCGTCCACCCCCAGGAGGGGCTGACCGCCGTATTGGTCCGCGCTGACCTTGTTCGCGATCGTCTTGAAGGCGCCCTTGGCCAGCGCCGCCCCCATCTTGCGCAGCGAGGTCTTCGTCAACTCATGCTTGAGCCACGTAAAAATCGCATGCGCCAGGGCTTCGCAGGACTTGAGCATGACGTTGCCGACAAAGCCCTCGCAAATGACGACCTCCACCGGACGCTCAAAAAGATCGTGCCCCTCGACATTGCCGCGGAAAGGCAACCCGCTTTCCTTCATCAATTCGAAGACTTCGCGCGTAAACTCATTCCCTTTTCCGTCCTCAGCGCCAATCGAAAGCAGGCCGACACTCGGATCTTTGTAGCCCAGGACATGGCGGGAGTAGACTGCCCCCATGATCGCGTATTGCAGGAGGTGCGCTGGACGCGCATCGGGATTGGCCCCGGCGTCGATCAGGACAAAGAGATTCGTCTCGGTCGGAAACGTCACCGCGATTCCCGCGCGGTCGATGCCTTGGAGCAGCCGGAGCTTGATCGTGCTCGAGGCCACCGCTGCTCCGGTATGGCCTGCGCTGATGACCGCCTCGGCGTCGCCTTTTTTGACGAGGTCAACCGCCCGGCTGATGCTCGAGTCCTTTTTCTTGCGGACGGACGAAATGGCCTCGTCGCTCATGTCCACGACCTGCGTGGAATGAACGATTTCGACGCGCCGATCGTTGCAACCGACGCGCTTGAGTTCCGCCTCGATTTGCGGCGTATCGCCCACGAGGAAGAGCTTGCCGAGTTGGGAGTATTCTCCCAGGGCCAGCGCCGCGCCTTCGACGATGTTGCGCGGGGCGAAATCGCCCCCCATCGCATCGACGGCAATCTTCATGTCAGGCTCACAAGCCGACCAAAAGACTACGCTTCAATCGTGAGAACCTGACGGCCGCGGTAGTAGCCGCAAGACGGGCAGGCGATGTGGCCAAGAACGCGCGTGGTGCACTGTGGGCAGGTGCCGAGCTGCGGGGCATGCCAGCGATTGGCGGCGCGCCGGATGCGCATGCGCATCTTGGAGGATTTACGTTTGGGGACTCCCATATGCCGTTGAGAAAGTGATCAGGTTGGATCGTCGAGTTTGAGCCGGTCCAAGTCTCGCCAGATCGGGGACGTCGGTCCCTGCGGCTCCGGCGAATCGACGCTGGCCGAAGGACTCGGCGGCGCGGATTGCAGCACGGCGGCTACACAGACTTTGTCCCCGGCCCAATCGCAACGCGGATATGCCGGAAGAGCCAACAATATATCTTCACGGACGTATGGCGTCAAATCAATGGCCGCAGGACCTTCAATTGGGATCTGCAACGCGACATCCGGAATCGTCAGCGGAAAGACAAATCGCTCGAGGCAACGGACGCATTCCAGGTCGAGTTCCACCTCGACCTGCCCGGTCGCCCAGATGCTCTTGTCATCGCGCCCGATATCGAGGGCATAGCGCACGGGACCGGCCTGCCGGGCGGACTCCTCCGTCCCGAGCCCCAGCACATCGTCGGCTTCCTCGCCTTCCAGGCAGAGGCCTTCCTCCGTGATCTGCTTAAAGTGAACTTTCATGGCAGCGGGACCGTAGCGCGATCGTCTGGCGCCTGCCATGAAGTGTCGAAGAGGTCCGCGTCACCACTTCCCGCCAGACGCGTCTTCGCCATCGCGACGTAGGCCGGACTGCACTCGATGCCCAGCCAGCGCCGCTGCTGCTGACGCGCGACGACGGCACTCGTTCCCGACCCGAGGAAAGGGTCAAGCACCAAATCACCTGCGTCCGAGGACGAAAGAACAATGCGCTCCACCAGCTTCGAAGGCTTCTGTGAGGGATGTCCGCATTTTTCCTTTGAAGACCCCTTTAGACTGGGAATCCGCCAGATATTCGTGGCAAATTTTCCCTCCTCGAGATGGAGTCGCCGCGCCGCGAGATCCTTATAGCGCTTGTCGCGCATATAGGAATCGATCGTGGCCTGGTCGTAGATCTCGCGGACTGCCTCCTTGTTGAACTTCGCTCGCTCCGATTTTCCCAGCACCAGCATCAGTTCCGTCGCGGGGGTGAAGCTGTCGCGCCGCTCATTGTAACCGACCGCCCGGTCCCAGGTGATGAGATCGTGGAAACGATGCCGGCGCGTGCACTCGGACATAAGGTGCAGAAAGACATGCTCCCGCTTGCCGAGCTGGCCGAAGCAGTAGAGCAGGCCATCCTCGCGCAACGTCCGCATGGCCTCATCGATCCAGGCCGCGGTCCAGTCGAGATAGGCGCGCGCGTCCCGCCACTGCTTGTCCCATGCCTCGTCCAGAACCTGGAAATACGGCGGATCGGCGATCACGAGCTGCACGCATTGGTCCGGCAGCTGCCGCATTTCCTCCACGCAATCGCCTTCGATGATGCGGTCGGTGATCATGGTTTGGTCAGCGCCTTGAGGATGTCCCCGAGGAGGCGTGCTAGCGGAGTAGTGGAAGCGCCTTTTATTCCGATCCTTCACGCTCCCCGCGCGACATGGCCGCAAGTTTGGCGTGCAACGCCTCCCGCACATTCGGCGGCACGAAACTGCTCACGTCTCCCCCCAGGCGCGCGATCTCCTTCACGATCCGCGAACTCAAGTAGGTGTAGTCCTCCTTCGGCATCAGGAAGATCGTCTCGACCTCCGGCACAAGCTTCCGATTCATCAGGGCCATCTGGAACTCGAATTCGAAGTCAGAAACGGCGCGCAGCCCGCGGACGATCGCGATGGCGCCTTTGCTCAAGGCGAAATCCACGAGCAAGCCGTCCATGCGGGTAATGCTCACGTTCGGCCACTGCGAAGTGTTCGCCTTCATCAGGTCCACCCGCTCCTCCGGGGTAAAGAGGGGCTTCTTTTGGCTGTTGGGGGCAACCGCGACCAGCACTTCGTCGAACATGCGCACGGCGCGCGAAATCAAGTCGAGATGCCCGTTGGTGGTCGGGTCAAAGCTTCCGGGGTAGATGGCGCGGCGCATGGGGGGATGCGCGCGAGGGTAGCACCGAATCGACTGCGCGGGCAATCGGCCTTGCGCGCTCGAATCCGCGGCGTCGCACCGCTTGGGCAGGTGGGGCGCATTCCGCACAGGCATCGCTCCGACCTCGGCGACTTCCCCCGACCCCATCGATCTCCCTCGCGCAACTCCCCCGATTTCCGGTAAGGCCATAAAGGGTGCTTTCCCTTGCATTCCGGTCCGCCCAGCACACCCGTGGGAGCCGGGATCGCTCCCACAAACTCATGCCTCCCTCCTTCCGGCCGAACTTGGGCAAACCCCGCGGACACGCCCTGCTTTGGTTGCTGGCGGTTCTGTGGGTGGCTTGCGTTGGGCTGATCACTCTGCGGTTTGGGCCCGATCTGCTGAATCGCTCGAAACAATCGACTCGTGAGCTTCGCCTCGGACCCTCCCGGCGCGATCCTGCGAATCCCCAACCCCTCCGGCTTGCCGGGCAAGCAACCTCCATTGGACAAAGCCAGGCCGAGCAACTGGCATGGGCCCGGCGCACGATGCTCGATTCCTACTCCACGGTTGGACGCCGTGACGCGCGCTGGGACAAACCGGCGACGGAATTCATCAGCGCGCTCCTTCCTTGGGCGCTCAGCGACCGCCACATTTCCGCCTCGCCACCGGCGGAGTTTGAAGTGGCCGCGGAATCCCTTCTCACCCTTGGGTGCGATGACCCTGTCGTCCTGGGCCTCGCCGGAATGCTTAAGCACTCCCTCGCGTCCGACTCGACGGAAGGTCATGATTTGCTCAAGCTTGCGCTGGTGCGTTTTCAGGAGACCCGCCATCCCCGGGCCGTGGCGCGCTGGTTTGCGGGTGAATACGAAGCCAGCGGGCACGGCCGCCGCGATGCCGAAAAAATCCGCGAGGAGGCAGACCGGCTTTCGCTGGAGTGGCTGGCGTTGTCGCTCCGCGACGGCTCCTACCTCAACGAAGCGCAAGTTCTGGCGCAGCACTATGTGGTCCAGGATTCCGGCGCCGGGTTTTTTCAGAGAAAGGTGGAGGAGTGCGGACGCATCTTCGACGAAGGGCGAATCACGCTTTCACCTTGGGTGAAGGCGCTTTTCGCCGGGCGCGTCCATTACATCAAGACGTGGAAAGCGCGCGGCCCACAGGCAGATATTCAACTCCCGCAACGTGACCTGGACGCATTCCACGCCGGGATGGAGAAAGCGCGGGCCGCTTATACCGCGTCATTAACCGCAAACCCGTCGAGGCCGGAGGCTGCCGCCCAGATGATCCGGGTCTCCAGCTTCAATCCCGGCCCTGCGGGAGATTCTCCCCGGCTTTGGTTTGAGCGCACGCTTTCCATTCAGTTCGACTACCCCGACGCCTTTCACAGTTTCGCGTTGTTTTCTTTGCCTCGTTGGGGCGGAAGTCATCGCCTGATCCTCGAGCTTGGTCGGGAATGCGCCGCCACGAAGCGCTTTGAGACGCTTGTGCCATTGCACCTTCTGCACGCCTTGGTTCTCGTGGATGGTGATTTGGAGTTTGATGGGCGAATCCTCCGCGATTCCGGGTGGCGGGCCGCCTTGGACAACGTTCTGAGCGCCTACGAGACAGAACAGAAATCGAAAAGACCCTTCTTTCGTTCTCTTCGTGCCCTCGTCGCCTGGAAATCTCGAGACTCTCGGACGGCCTACCGAATTCTGCAGGAGCTGGACTTTCGCTTGGAGCCGGAGGCGGTGGGATGCTTTCCGGATCTCGAGATCCTGACCGTCACTGCCGCGATCGCGTCTGGAGGAGGAGCGGAGGCTTTCGAGCTTAAAGATGCTGAAGATGCCTGGCGGAGCGGCGAACGCGCGGCGGCCCGCACGAGGCTGCGGGGCCTGGTGGCGGCCTTCTCCGAGCGCGCGTCAGGAGCCCGCGCGCTGCTCGCGTCGCAGAATCTCTCCGAGCGGCTGGAAGATGGCAGCTGGAACCGATTCCGACCGATCGCAACTATTGATGGTCGGCTCCCCGGGTGGAACGCTTACGCCGGAGAGTGGCGGGTCGGTGGGGATGGAACCCTGATCGGCCGCGCCAGCGAGAAAGGCCTTATACTTACGTGCGATGCCAATGTGGGGCCGGATTTCGACGTGCGTGGCGAACTGGAGATCGACTCGCCCACCGGGATGGCTGGCATCGTTTTCGGCGGGCGAGACTTTCGCCAGGATGCTTGGTTGAGCGTTCGAATTCAGCGAAATCTGGGGGAGACCGGTCGGGTGGTGATCGGAGCCGAGTTCGGCGGACAAACCTCCATCCCTGCGATCGTGCGGGAACGAAATACGTTTGTAGTGCGCTCGTGGCAGGGGCGGATCACGGTTCATCTCAACGGCACGATCGTGGTGGCCGACGCTTCCGCCGTCGCCAACGCGCAACGTGATCCGGAAGGCCGGGTCGGCTTCGTGGCCCCCGCAGTGCCTGGGAGAGCCGTGCCCGGGGCCCACGCGGAGGTTCGCTTCCGCCGGTTGGAGATTCGGCGTCTCCGCAATCTGTAACGGAGGATGCTGCGAATTATTGGGACCACTGATTTTGTTGACAGAAACCGCCTTCCACACTAACGGTTCCGCCCGCCAAAACCGGCGGGGACTTCTTTTCACCGTTCAGCACGCAACGCCATGGCCTTTCAGCAAGTTATCCTCACTACGCTCATGCCAAACCTCGGCGCCGAGGCCGACATGGTCAAAGTGCGTGCCGGCTATGCCCGCAATTTCCTGTTCCCGCGTGGTCTCGCCTATGAGGTAACGCCGGTCGCGATGCGCAAGCTCGAAACGCTCAAAAAGAAACGTGCCGAACGGGAAGCGAAGGAACTCAACGATGCGCAGGAACTCGCGGGCAAGATCAACAAGATCAAGCTCACCATGGTTCTGGAGACCGGCGAGACGGGCAAGGCTTTCGGATCCATCTCCATTCGCGACATCGAGGACCGCCTCGCCAAGGATTTCCCGGCCATCAAGCTCGAAAAGCACATGATCGTGCTCGAGAAGCCGATCAAGGAAACCGGCGAGCACGAGATCCCCGTGCATCTGCACCCCGAGGTCAACGCGACTTTCCGGATCATCGCGCAGCCAAGTGCGAAGGTCGAAGACAAGAAGGAAGAGTCCGGCGAAGACGCGGGCAAGAAGAAGCCTTACGCGAAGCGCCCTCGCGCTTGATCCGAGATCGGCCCAGCCGACGGCGGCCAGCCCGAACCATCCGCGCGCGCTGACGCATGGAGGCCGCGACGACGCCGAAACCGCGCCGGCAACGCGCGCCCGGTGATATTCCCGTCCCCGCGGGAAGCGGTGGCGGAACCGCGAATGCGCCGGAGAGCCGTCTTCCGCCTCACAGCATCGAAGCCGAGAGAGGCTTGATCGGTTCTGTGCTTCTAGCGCCCGATGAGTGGATCGATCGTTGCATCGAGCAGATCACGGAAAAGGCGTTCTACTACCCGGCGCATCAGACGATCTACGCGCAGGTCGTAGAGCTGAAGAATACCGGGCGCCCGATCGATTTCATTACCCTCACGCAATCCCTGCGCGATCGCAGCGCGCTGGAGATGGTGGGTGGTCCCGCGGCCATCACCGAGCTGCAAACCTTTACGCCGACGGCGGCAAACGCGGGTTTCTACCTTGATATCGTCAGGGAGAAATACGTCCTGCGCGAGATCATCCGGGTTTGCACGCAATGTGCGACCGACTCGTACGATCCCGGGCAGGAAGTCGGGATCCTCCTGGATGATGTGGAGCGCCGCGTCTTCGAAATCGCCGAGGCGCGCCACAAGGTTTCGATCCCCGCGATGCGCGAACGCGTGCTCAAGGCGATTGAGAACATCGAGAAACTCTATGAACGCAAGGGCGCGACGACCGGCCTCAGCACGGGCTTCAAGGGCATCGATGCGCTGACCAGCGGCCTGCATGGCTCGGAAATGATCGTCATCGCGGCGCGCCCTTCGATGGGAAAAACCGCGCTCGCCATGAACATCGCCGAGCATGTCGCGGTGGAGGAGAAGCAAGCCGTGGGCGTCTTCAGCCTGGAAATGAGCGCCGACTCCCTGGTCCAACGGATGCTCTGCTCGCGGGCGCGGGTGAGCATGTCCAAGATTCGCGACGGCTTCTCCTCGCAGCGCGATTTCGATGCGCTCACGCACTCAGCCTCGAAGCTGGCCGAGAGCAAGATCATCATCGACGACACCGCGGGACTGAGTGTGCTCGAGCTGCGGGCGAAGGCCCGCCGGATGAAAAACATGCACGATATCAAGCTGGTGGTGATCGATTACCTCCAGCTTTTGAAATCGACCAGCCGCAAGGCGCAGGACAACCGGCAAATCGAAATCGCAGAAATCAGTTCGGGCATTAAGGCCCTCGCCAAGGAACTCGATATCCCCATCATCGTGCTCGCCCAGCTCAATCGAAAGCCCGAAGAGCGCGGCGGACGCCCGCGGTTGAGCGATCTGCGCGAATCCGGTTCGATCGAGCAGGACGCCGATCTGGTCGCCCTGCTCGTCCGCTCGGAGTATTACGCCGACGACGAGGAGGACAAAGCCGAGAAACAGGGCGAGGCGGAACTCATCATCGCCAAGCAGCGCAACGGTCCGACGGGGGACGTGAAGCTCACGTTCATCAAGGAGTTTACCCGCTTCGAGGACCGCGCGCACGAGGCGCAGGAAAAACGGTAGGGCTCCGGCGGTCACATCTTCCGCGACTCGGAGACCGAATGACTCGCCTCGCGTTTGTCACTCGCTTAAGGAACCCGATGCTTCGCGTCAATCATCAATCCTCCCACGTAAAGGACTCCCCAGTGAGCCTGACGGTCGCGCACCTGATATCGAATCTGGTGTAAAGTATCCGCCGCATAGGTATTTTCTGCCTGACGCAACAAAGGCACGCCATCGATTTTGGCATCCACCGGACGGAACCGCAGCTTCCCGTCGCGGACAAACTGCTCGATCGGCCCTTCGTCGGAGTCGAAATTCCCCGTCAAGGCCACCAATTCCGCCTGCGACACGGCCAGGTCCTGCAGTGGTTTTTCCGCTGCCAACCCGAGAGCTGCCCGAGCAATTGAAGTCGCGATGTTCAAGGCCGGTCCGGATTCCGTATTTGTCAGGACCGCAACGATCAGGTGATCGTCGGGGAAGGACTCGAGGACGTTGCTAAATCCTCCCCCGCTGCCGGTATGGCCATGGATGCGATGGCCCTCGAGCGACCCGAGCCTCGTCCCGAGTCCATAATCCAATCGCACTCCCTCAGGGAGGGAGGTGGGCGTCCGCATCAGGGTCCGCGAGGCCGCACTGATGACCTGACCGGCTTCCAACGCGATCTCCCACTTAACGAGGTCGGTGGCGGGGGCGCAGACGGACCCGGCGGCAAATGGCAGTTTCCAACTCATGAGGGGCGCATGCCGCAAGGTACCCGCCCGCTGCACCTCGTAACCGGAGGCCAAATTCGAAATAATCGTCTGGGCGTCGTCGCAAAGAACGGCGGTGTCCAAACCAAGTGGGATGAAAAATCGATCCCGCAGATAGGCGCCATAGTCCTGCTTGGCGACGCGTTCGACGAGCATGCCCGCGAGGTGGAAACCGGTGTTGTTGTAGCGCCAGCTGGAGCCTGGTTCGAAGTCGAACGGTTTGTCCTGAATGAGCGCAAGGATTTGGGCGTGCGTCAGATCGAGCCGTTCGTTCGCCGCCGCTTCAGGCAGCGACGTAAAGTTCGGCATCCCCGAGGTGTGGTTGAGCAACTGCTTCACCGTCACCCGCCGCCCCTGCGTCGGAGCCTCGGGCAGGCACTTGGTGAGCTCTTCCTCGAGCCGCAGCGTGCCTTCATCCACCAATCGCAATGCCGCTGCGGCGGCGAAATACTTCGAAATCGAGCCGAGGTGGAAAACCGTTTGCGGGCCGACTGCCACGGCATGTTCCTCATTTGCGTATCCGTAACCACGCGCGAAGATCAACTTCCCGTCCCGCGCCACTGCGATGGAAATACCGGCGGACGGACGGGACAGCGCCCTCGTCGCAATTTCTTCGATTTGCTGCTCCAGGGGAATCGAGCCTGACGCGGCCGGCCGTTCGGCGCGCAGGGAAACGCAGACGAAGGCAAGAACAATGACGAAAAGCACTCGTTTCACTGCCGCAGATCTATTCATCCGGTGCGACTTGGGGGTGCGGGCGTGGCTGACCGAACGACATCAAATTCGGGGCCGATACTCAACCGCAAAAATCCTGCGGTGCCGAAGACATGTCCAGCGAAGCCACCGGAGAATCAGCGCATGGGATAACCACGCGTCGCGCATCCCCTACAGCGACGCCGCCTGGTTTGCGAGCTCGACTGCCCGGGCGTAATTCGCCTTTGCCTTCGTGCCCCATTCCTCCTCGGCAGCGGTGACTTTTTTCGCCGCTTCCGGATCCTTTTTAGAGGCGCGGAAAGTCTTGAGGAAATCCTGGTCCGCGATCTGCGCCGCGCTCACCAGCGGCGCGAAGGCGAGCGCCTGCGCCTCTTCCAGTAATTTCCGCGCCGCGGCATTCTGGGCTTTCTCCACTTTGGCGGCGGCCGCGTGGATTGCCTTCGTCGCTTCGGTCAGCTCCTTGTGCCGGAAGGTGATGGTCTGGTCGAACAACGCGCCCACGACATAATACCGGCCTTCCGAGAGGGCCGTGTCGAACTTCACCTTCGCCATGATCGGCTTTTCGAAGGGTCGCGGAAAATCCTTGGGCGCCTTGGCATACGCCGATGGAAGAACCGGCAGCCGGCTGATCTTGGGCTCGAGCAACAGGCCTTGGCCTTCCTCGGAAAGAGTGAAGGCGATGAACTTCCGGGCGGCGTCCGCGTTCTTCGCTCCCGCGACAAGCCCGATACTCGCCGGCACGATCGCCGTGATCGAGGGATAGACGAACTCGACCGGCAGTCCGCTGTTTTTCGCAGACAATCCGAAAAAGTCGATCACCAGCCCCGCGCCGAATTGACCTGTCCCGACCCCATCGGGCACCGCCGTGGAGCGCTCGGGAATGGTGGAACAATTCCCCGCGATCTGCGCGAGTTGCCGCCAGCCTTTCTCCCACCCCTCCCCTTGCAAAATCGTTTCCATCGTGAGCTGGGTCGTGCCAGAGCGGGAGGGTGCGCTGGTCGCGACATGCCCAAACCACGCGGGCTTCGCGAGGTCCGCCCACTCCTTCGGCGGCGTGAGGTCATTCGCCTTGAGGTACCGGGTGTTGAACATGATCCCGTAACCCGCCAAGGCTTGTCCGAGATAGAATCCTGCGGGGTTGTTGATCGGGAAGTCCCCGATCTTAGCGGGAATGGCGGGATTCATCGGGGAAAGCTTTTCGAGCAGGTTCTCCTTCGCGAGCACCTCAAAGGCGTCCGGTGCCGAGACCCAGAATACGTCGGGCCGGTTTCCCGCCGCCGCTTCGCGGATGTAAGCGATCCCGGCGGAAGTGCCCTTGTTCAGAATCTCGACCGTCGTTCCCGGCGTCTTCGCCTCGTATGCTTTCTTGAACGCGTCCGTCAGTTCCTTGGGAAAGGAAGTTACGATCACAACTTGCTCGGCGAGCAACGCGGGCGCGAGGGCGCAAATTCCGGCGAAAAGGAGGGAGGAGAATTTCATGGGCGAGCCGAGGCTACGATGGGGCCCGGTTGTCGCAATCCGGACAAGCAAAAGTTCCGTCTAATTCCCGCTTGCCCCGGCTTGTGAAAAATTTCACAAATGAATGTTGCGCGCCCCAAGGCGCCGCCGTTCATTCGATCGACTTCCCGCCGGTTCCTTTTTTTATCCCGATTATGGCGACGCAAACCCTCGAAATCGGCGACACTCAAGTCCGCGCCCAGGCCGCGCTGGACACGGTGCACGCCACCGCTGCGACGGACATGATCGGCGAGAAGCTGATCGTAAACATGGGGCCTTCGCACCCCGCCACCCACGGCGTGCTGCGCATTGTGCTCGAACTCGATGGCGAGATCATCACAAAGGCGACGCCCGACATCGGTTACCTGCACCGGGGCGATGAGAAGATCGCCGAGAACATGCAGTACAACCAGTTCATCCCTTACACGGACCGGCTGGATTATCTCGCGCCCCTCGCGAACAACGTCGCCTACACCTGCGCGGTGGAGAAGCTGATGGGCTGGGAATTGCCGCCGCGGGGCCAGGCGATCCGCGTGCTCTGCTGCGAGATCGCCCGCATTTCTGCGCATCTGCTCGGCGTCGGCTGCTTTGCCATGGACACGGGTGCCATGACCGTTTTCCTCTACACGTTCACGGAACGGGAGAAGCTCTACAATCTGATCGAGCAACTCACCGGCGCGCGCTTCACCACGAGCTACACGCGCGTAGGCGGCCAGACCCACGATCTGCCGGCCGGCTACCTCGCGAACGTCCTGAATTTCTGCGACACGTTCATGCCGCAACTGAACGAGATCGATCGCCTCCTCACCCGCAATCCGATTTTCATCAACCGGACGAAGGACATCGGCGTGATCTCCAAGGAGAAGGCGATCACCTATGCCTTTTCCGGGCCGAACCTCCGTGGTTCCGGCGTCGCGCACGATGTCCGCAAAGCCAATCCCTACCTGGGCTACGAGAATTACGATTTCGATATCCCGGTCGGCACCGTCGGTGATTGCTACGATCGCTATGTGATACGGATGATCGAAATACGCGAGAGCGTTCGGATCCTCCGGCAGGTGGTGGCGAAAATGCCGGAGGGACCGATCAACGTGGAAAATTCGAAGGGGCTGCTTCCATCCAAGGAGATGGTGCTGAAGAAGATGGAAGAGCTCATCCATCAATTCATGATCGTCACCGAAGGCGTCAAAGCACCGCCGGGCGAAGTGTATTTCGGCGCCGAAAATCCGAAGGGCGAGCTCGGCTTTTACATCAACAGCAAAGGGGGCGGCGTGCCGCATCGCCTCAAGATTCGCTCCCCCAGCTTCGTCAACCTCAGCATGATCCACGAAATCCTGCCCGGCCACATGATGAGCGATGTGGTCTCGATTCTAGGCAGCCTCGATTTCGTGATGGGCGAGTGCGACCGCTAAGACCACCCCACGAAACCTTCTTGTCGTCGCCGGGCCTGTTCCTCCATCCTGCGCCTTCCTTCATGAGCGATCACCCCGCGATTCCACCCCTGCCGCCGATCCCCGCTGAACTCGAAGCGCGCATGGACGAGGTCATCACCCATTATCCCGTCTCGAAGCGGAGCGCCGTTCTCCCGCTCCTGCATCTTCTCCAGGAACACTTCGGCTTTCTCGGCGCGGAAACCGAAGAGTGGGTGGCCCGGAAGCTTGGGCTCCAGCCCATCAACGTCTACGAGGTCATCACGTTCTATCCGATGTTTCGCCGCCATCCGGCCGGAAAACATCACATCCGCGTTTGTCGAACGCTCTCGTGCGCGCTCGGCGGAGGCTATCAGCTCATGGAGCAATTCTGCGAGCTCGCGAAGATCGATCGTTCGCACGTCAGCCACCACGACCCGATCGCGAAAAGCGCGGATGGGAAGTTCAGCATTGAGTTCGTCGAGTGCCTGGCGAGTTGCGGCACCGCACCCGTTTGCATGGTGGACGACGATTTTTTTGAAGGAGTGGCGACCAAGGATTCTGCCGCTTCGCTCCTCGGCCGGTACGAGTGAGCAACCCGAGCATTCCCGAACATGGTTTCCATCGTCAAACAGCCCCACCCGCGCGAGCGCCGCTTGATCTTTAAGAACATCGATCGTCCCGGCTGGGCGAACGATATTGGTACCTACCTGGCCGACGGCGGCTATGAGGACCTGAAAGCGGCGCTGAAGAAAAAGCCCCAGGAAATCGTGGCCGAGGTCAAGACGTCGCAGTTGCGGGGGCGCGGCGGCGCGGGCTTCGGCTGCGGGGTAAAATGGGGCTTCATTCGTCCCGACGAGAAAAAGCCGATCTACCTCATCTGCAATGCGGACGAGTCGGAGCCTGGAACCTTCAAGGATCGCTACATCATTCATCAGGACCCGCACCAGTTGCTGGAGGGAACGATCATCTCCTGCTTCGCGGTCAACGCCCGGCTCGCCTACATTTACATCCGCGGCGAGTTTCCCGAGGGCGCCAAGATCCTCGAGCGGGCCATCCAGGAAGCGAAGGAACACGGCTTTCTCGGGACCAACATCCTGGGCTCGGGTTTCGACCTAGAAATTTACGTCCATCGCGGTGCCGGTGCCTACATTTGCGGAGAGGAAACCGGCCTCATCGAGTCGCTCGAGGGGAAACGGGCCTATCCCCGCATCAAGCCGCCGTATTTTCCAGCTGTGCTTGGTCTCTACCAGTGCCCGACGATCGTGAACAACGTCGAGACGCTGTGCAACGTGAAGCATATCGTCCGCATGGGCGGAGCGGAGTTTGCCAAGATCGGCCGCCCCAACAATACCGGCACGCGCATCCTTTGCGTAAGTGGCGATGTGCAGCGCCCGGGGTATTTCGAGTTCGATTGCGGCGCCGTCACCATGGGCGAGCTGCTCTATGATATTTGCGGCGGCCCCAAACCCGGGCGGACCTTCAAAGCCGTGATTCCCGGCGGAAGCTCGGCGAAGGTTTTGCGCGCGGACGAAAAGTACAAGATCAAGACCAAGCAGCCGGACGGCTCGATGGCGGACAAGGAGATTTCCTTCCGGGACATCGTGATGGACTTTGACAGCCTCGCCGCGGTCGGATCGATGGCCGGTTCCGGCGGGGTCATCGTGATGGACGATACGCGCGACATGGTCTGGGCGCTCAACAACATCAACGAGTTCTACGCCCACGAGAGCTGCGGCCAGTGCACTCCCTGCCGCGAGGGCTCCCTCTGGATGAAAAAGATCACCGACCGGATGACTTCCGGGATGGGGGTAGACGTCGATCCGAAGACCCTTAAAAGCGTGGCGGACAATATTGCGGGCCGAACCATCTGCGCCTTCGGCGAGGCGTGTGCGTGGCCCACCCAGAGTTTCCTCGACAAGTTCCCCGAGGAATTTGCCGCCGCGTCCCGGAATTCCCTGCCGGGCAATGCTCGAACGGCGCTCGATGTGCTCGCCCCTAGGCGCGTCGCTGCCGCACACTAAGGCAACCCAGAATTTTCCCGCTATGTCCGCTGTCGTCACCGCCGCTCCGCCCGCCGCGCCCACGCCTGTCGTCGCTCCGCCCGGAATGGTGAACATCCAGGTGGACGGCAAATGGGTGCAGGTCCCGAAGGGCACGCGCGCGATCGAAGCCGTCTCGAAGCACGGCACCTACGTCCCGCGCTATTGCTATCACTCCAAGCTGTCCTCCCCGGGCAATTGCCGGATGTGCCTTATCGAAATGGGCCCGCCGAAAATGGGTCCGGACCGCAAGCCCATCCTGGATGCGAACGGCTATCCAGAGATTTCTTGGATCCCGCGGCCGCAGATCTGTTGCTCAGTCGACGTCTCGGAGGGCATGGGTTATCGCTCGCAGTCCCCCTTGGTGGACGAGTGCCGGCGTGGCGTGATGGAGTTTCTGCTCATCAATCACCCGCTCGATTGCCCAATTTGCGATCAGGCAGGAGAGTGCCGACTCCAGGAATTTTCCGTCGAATTCGGCAATGGCGAGTCCCGCTTTCTCGAGGAGAAGGTGAAGAAACCGAAGAATGTCATGCTCGGGCCGCGGATTACGCTCGACGACGAGCGCTGCATCCTATGCTCGCGCTGCATCCGCTTCTCGAAGGAAATCGCGCACGACGACGTGCTCGGATTTACTCAGCGCGGCAGCCATTCCGTCCTGACGGCTTACCCCGGGCGGCAGTTCGACAATAATTATTCCCTCAACACGGTCGACATCTGCCCGGTCGGAGCCCTCACTTCGACGGATTTTCGCTTCAAGATGCGGGTCTGGTTTCTCAAGGAGACAAAGAGCTTTTGCACGAGCTGCGCCACCGGTTGCAATACGACGATCGCCACCCGCCAGGACGTCATTTACCGCCAGACGCCGCGGGAGAACAATGACGTCAACGCCGTCTGGATGTGCGACCACGGCCGCCTCGATTTCCATTATTTGCAGCACGAAAGCCGATTGACCGAGCCGTTGGTGCGCCAGCCGGATGGCACGCAAATCGCGGTCACCATGCGCACCGCGGTCGAGGAGGCGGCAACCCAGCTCCGCCGCTTCAAAAGCGATGAGATTGCGCTGATCGCCTCATCCCGGATGACGAACGAAGAGCTCTACCTCGTCGCGAAACTGGCGTGCGTTCTCGGGATTCAGCTTTTCGACATCGTCTCGCGTCCGCAGAAGGCGGATGGCATTCTCGTCAGCGACGATGGTAATCCGAATACCAACGGCGCCCGGCTGCTCAAAGTTGCCTCCGAATCTCCCGGACGATTTGCCCCGGTGATCGGCAGCAAGATCAACGACGGCGTCGTCAAAGCCCTGATTTGCCTGCGAGAAAACGCGGTGTCCGTCGGCGCGCGCCCAGAGGCGCTCGCCAAATTGCAGTCTCTCGTCGTGCTCGACATTCTGCCGCACGCGACCGTGAGTTCGGCTACGGTGGTCCTGCCCGGCGCCGGCTTCGCCGAGAAGCGCGGCTCGATGATCAACGGAAAAGGCCGGCTGCAACGTCTGAATCGCGCCGCCGCGCTCCCCGGCCATGCCGGGGACGATTGGGAAATCCTGCGCGATCTCGTTGCCGCGCTCGGGGGCGGGAACGGGATATACACGATCGAAGAGCTTTTCACCCAGATGGCGCACGACACTCCTGCGCTCGCCGGCCTCAGCCTTTCCAAGATCGGCGATCTTGGCCTCCCGCTCGAGCTGTAAACCACGAAACGCGAGATTGTCGTCCGCCGCCCATTCCTCCCTTCGATCTCTCGATGCTCTCCGACCTCTTCACCAATTGGGGCTATCTGCTGATCCCGCTCCTCAAGATCGTCGTCATTTTTGTCGTGGTCTTGACGATCGTTGCCTACTCCTCGCTGGCGGAGCGCAAGGTGAGCGCCTTCATGCAGGACCGCGTCGGACCGAATCGCACGGGCATTCCGCTCACGCTTTTCGGGTTCAAGAAGGACTTCGGCATCGCCGGACTGGCGCAGCCGGTGGTGGATGGACTCAAGTTTCTCCTCAAGGAAGACCTCACGCCAGCGCATGTCCGGAAGTTTTACTATTGGTTGGCCCCGGCCCTTGCAATGGTACCGGCGCTTCTCACCGTGAGCGTGATTCCATTTGGGAGCACGCTGACCATCTGCGCGCAGACGATCAAGGTGGTGATTGCCGACGTAAACGTCGGCTTCCTTTTCGTCTTCGCGATCGCTTCGATCAGCGTCTACGGGATCGTCATCGCCGGCTGGGCCTCGAATAACAAATACTCGTTCCTAGGCGGAGTGCGGTCGTCTTCCCAAATGATCAGCTATGAACTCGCGATGGGACTTTCACTCGTCCCCGTGCTGCTCATCATCGGCGATTTGAATCTCTCGAAGATCATCGAATACCAGGCCCAAAACGGGTGGATGGTTTTACCTTTTACAAACGTAGGCGCCGGATCGCACGGCGTCACCGGCGTGAGCTTGCAGAAGATTCTGCTCTGGATCCCGATGTTGATCAGTTTTGTCATCTTCGTGGTGTCGATCTTTGCGGAAACCAACCGCGCGCCCTTCGATCTGCCGGAGTCGGAGCAGGAGTTGGTGGCGGGATACCACACCGAGTATTCGTCGATGAAGTTCGCGTTGTTCTTCCTCGGGGAGTACGCCGCCATGATCACGGGCTGCGCCCTCATTGCCACTCTCTTTCTGGGCGGCTGGCAGGTGCCGGTACCGAGCATTCACTTCGGAGCCGATTGGTCTTTCGCGTTCATCACCAAAACCGGCGCTGACGGAAATTTTTGGGGAATCTTCAACATCCTTTGCTTCCTCGGCAAGGTGATCCTCTTGATCCTTTTCTTCATGGCCATCCGCTGGACGGTGCCGCGCTTTCGCTACGACCAGCTCATGAAGCTCGGCTGGGTCGTCTTTTTCGAGCTCGCGCTCGCCAATATCCTACTCACCGCGGTCATCCTCGCACTGGTCCCGAAGTAAATCCCACCATGGCCACCATCCCCGTTCCGCGCCCCCAACTTTCGTTCATCGAAAAGACCTATCTTCCCGCCATCTTTGGCGGCTTGAAGATTACCCTGAAGCACTTCAAGGACACGATCACCGGCAAAACCAAGGTGACCATGCAGTACCCCGAGGAGCGCTGGGATGCCGAGCTCCCGGAACATTATCGCGGAGTGCCTGCCCTGGTGCGGGATGACTACGGACGCGAACGCTGCGTCTCCTGCCAGCTCTGTGAGTTCATCTGTCCGCCCCGTGCCATCACGATCAAACCCGGCGAACTGCCGGAGAATGATGCCTTCGCGAAAGTCGAAAAATTCCCGGAGGAATTCAAGATCGACATGGTGCGCTGCATTTACTGCGGCATGTGCGAGGAAGTCTGTCCCGAGCAGGCCATCTACCTGCAAAAGGATTATCTCGTCGTGGGCGAAACGCGCGCCTCGATGGTCCACGACAAGGCGAAACTTTACGAGATCGGCGGCCTCAAGACCGGACTCGTGAACAAGTGGGACGAAAAGAAGTAGACCGCTGCCTAAGTTTCAAAGTCTCTCCGAACTGGCGCTTCTGCCCTCATGACCATCACCCTTTTCTGGTTCTTCTCCTTCCTGATGCTCGCCTTTGCGATCGTCGTGGTGGTGCAGCGCAATCCGGTCTCGAGTGCGATGGCCCTCGTGGTGTCGTTTATCGCGCTCGCCGCGCTCTTCGTTTCGCTCGACGCCTTCTTCATCGGCGTGATCCAGGTGCTCGTCTACGCCGGCGCGGTCATGGTGCTTTTTCTCTTCATCATCATGCTGCTCGACATCAAGGCCGAACAACGTCGCGTGATCTCGCCGGCGGCCCTCGCGGGCGGCCTTATCGTCATCTTTGGGTTTGTCGGGACCTTTACCCAAATGCTGGCAGGCTTCGCCCCCGCGGGCGCCACCGCTCCGACTCTGCCCCACGTTATCGAGGACGTGAAACGCGTCGGCATCCTGCTTTTCACCGAGTACAACCTGCCGCTCCAGATCGTGGGAACGCTGCTCCTCGTCTCCACCATCGGCGTCATCGTACTTTCCAAACGCGAGTTGAAGTAACGGCTCCGCCCTCCGCTTTTCTCCATGCCTCTCACCCTTCACGATTACCTCCTCGTTAGCGGACTGCTTTTCGCCGTCGGCTTCACCGGCGTACTCGTGCGGCGAAACATCCTCGTGATCTACATGTGTCTCGAGATCATGCTGAACGCCGCGAACCTCGCTTTGGTTGCCTTCTCGCGTTTTCGTCCCGCCGCCGATGGCATGCCGGATTACCACGGCCAGGTGCTCGTTTTCTTCATTATCACCGTCGCCGCGGCCGAGGTCGCGGTCGGCCTAGCCATCATCGTGGCGCTCTACCGTGCGCGCAACACGACCCAGATCAACGAGATCAACCGGCTCCAATACTGAGTTTCGCCTCCCCCTTTCCGACCAGTCTTTCGCCACTGCCCAATGCTTGCCTGGCTCATTCTTTTCGCCCCGCTCACCGCGACTGCGCTCATTCTGCTGGTCACGAAGTCGTCGCGGCAATTGAGCGCGTTCCTCTCGGTGGGAGCGGTCGGTGCTTCCTTCCTGGCCAGCGTCGTCGTTTTCTTTGGGCCGGATTTCACCACCCAGTTCAACTGGCTCGAATTTGGGCAGCGCCTCATCATCCCGATCGGCCTCACCATCGACAAACTCAGCCGGACCATGCTGCTCGTGGTCACGGGGGTGGGATTGCTCGTGCACGTGTACTCGCTCGGCTACATGCACGAGGACCGGAGCGAGTCCCGCTACTTTGCAGGTCTGTCGCTCTTCATGTTTTCAATGCTCGGCATCGTCCTCGCGAACAATTTCGTGATGATGTTCATCTTCTGGGAACTGGTGGGCGCCAGCAGTTGGCTCCTGATCGGCCACTGGTATGAGAAGGCGAGCGCGGCCGACGCCGCGAAGAAGGCGTTTCTCGTCAACCGCCTCGGCGACTTCGGTTTCATGCTCGGCATTCTCGTGGTCTGGAGCCTGTTCGGGACGGTCGTGTTTGCGGAACTCAAACCCGCAGTGGAACGCATCAGTAACGACGCCACATTTGCCGTCATTCTGCCCGCGGCCGTGCTGCTTCTCTTCATGGGGGCGGTCGGCAAATCCGCCCAGATGCCGCTGCATGTTTGGTTGCCGGACGCGATGGAAGGCCCCACGCCCGTCTCGGCGCTCATCCATGCCGCCACCATGGTGGCCGCCGGGGTTTACCTGATGGTGCGGATCGATTTCCTGGTCATCGCCGCGCCGACCGCGCAGACCGTGATCGCTTGGGTGGGCATGATCACCGCCGTCATGGCCGCGCTGATGGCGACCCAGCAAAACGACATTAAACGCATTCTCGCGTATTCCACGCTCTCCCAGCTAGGATACATGATTGGCGCGATCGGTTTCGCCGCGAGTGGCGCGGCGATGTTCCACCTCTTCACGCACGCCTGTTTCAAGGCGCTGCTCTTCCTCGGCGCGGGCTCTGTGATTCACGGGATGCATCACGAGCAGGACATCTGGCAGATGGGTGGGCTCAAGAACAAGATGCCCATCACGTTCCTGACCTTCGCCATAGGGACGGCGGCGCTTGTGGGATTCCCGTACCTGTCCTCCGGCTTTTATTCCAAGGATTCGATCCTCATCGCGGCGGGCGCTAAAAGCTGGATTTTCCTCGTGATGGGCTTGTTCACAGCCGCGCTAACAGCGTTCTACATGACGCGGCTCTTCATCGTCGCCTTTCTGAACAAACCCCGTTCCGAAAATGCCAAGCACGCCGGTGAATCACCCATGGTGATGTGGGTGCCGCTGGCCATCCTAGCGGTACCTTCCATCCTCGCCATGCCGTTTCTGCTGGGTCGCAGCAGCACGCTGACGGAGGTGCTCGGGCTGGCACACGATCACTCCAAGGACGCGTGGAATGTGCCGCTCCTGGCGATGTTCATGTTCGTCTGGGGCGTGGGGTTGGCGTTCATTATCTATCGGAATCGCGATCGCGATCCCCTCCGGTTCCCGCTCCTCGCCCACAAATTCTACTTCGACGAAATCTACGCCGGCCTCATAGCCATCACCCACGATCTGCTCGCGAAGCTCAGCGGCTTTTTCGACAAATACATCTTGGATGGCCTGCTGGTGAGGGGCGCTACCACGCTTGCCTTCGGCACGGGTTTCGTCCTGCGCTTCTTCCAGGTCGGAAACGCCCAAGCCTATGCCATTTTCTTCGGCTTGGGCGTGATTGTCCTCCTCTATCTCGCGGTGCGCCCCTGATCCGAGCCCCTTCCCCTCCGCGATGAAGAATATCTTCCTGTATCTCCTGATTCTGATTCCGCTGGCCGGCGCGGTGGCCGCCATGCTGGGAAACTCGGCGCGCCGCATCAGCCTCCTGGCGGCGGGAGCGAACCTGGCGCTGGCAGTTCTTTTGCTCGCTGGTTTCAACTCTCCTTCCGACGACCCGTTCCGCTATCGCGCCGCCATCGCAGTGCTTCCGGCCCTCGATCTCAAACTCCTCGTCGGCGTGGACGGCCTCGGGATGATGATGGTGCTCCTTGCCACGATCGTGACGGTTTGCGCGGTGCAGCTTTCGCCGGAAGTGAAGGACCGCGAAGGCGCCTTTTTCGCCTGTCTCCTTTTCATTAGCGCGGGCTGCATCGGGGCTTTCGTTTCGCTCGATCTGTTCTTCTTCTACGCGTTCCACGAACTCGCATTGATCCCGACTTTCCTGCTCATTGGCATCTGGGGTCACGGCGAGCGACTGGCCGCCGCGTGGAAGATTACGATCTATCTCGCGCTCGGCAGTTTCATTCTGCTCCTGGGACTGGTGGCGCTTTACCTCGCGATCCCGGCCGAGCACCGTACCTTTGACCTGACGAAGCTCTACGCGTTGCAGGCGCAGTTGGCACAAAACTCCGGCGCGTCGCTCGTCCCGGTGGAGAAGCAGGGCTGGATCTTCCTGACCCTGCTCAGCGGTTTCGGCATCCTGATCTCCCTCTTCCCCTTCCACACTTGGGCACCACAGGGCTACGCCGCGGCTCCCACCCCGGCGTCGATGCTGCACGCTGGCGTGTTGAAAAAGTTCGGGCTTTTCGGTCTGCTGCGCGTGGCTTATCCGCTCCTTCCGGAGGGCGCCCAAGCCTGCAGCAAGGTGCTGCTTGTCCTCCTCGTCGGAAACATTCTTTACGTCGGCCTCGTTACCATTGCCCAGAAGAAGCTCGATCTCCTGCTCGGCTATTCGAGCGTGATGCACATGGGCTACATCTTCCTCGGCCTGGCCAGCTTGAATATCATCGGCCAGTCCGGTGCCGCGCTGCTGCTTTTCGCGCACGGACTTTCCGTGGCGGCGCTCTTTGCTGTGATGGGGATCCTGCGCGACCGGCTCGATACGACGCGTCTGGAGGACTTCGGCGGACTGGCGCGCACGATGCCGCTTCTCTCGCTCTTTTTCGGGATGGCGCTCTTTGCGAGCATCGGCCTGCCCGGGTTCGCCAACTTCGCCGCCGAAACGATGATCTTCTTCGGCGCCTTCGGGGCCGATTCGCTGAGCGTGAAGTCCGTCTTCGATTTTACTCCCCTGCAGTGGACCGTGCTCGCCGGCCTCTGGGGCGTGGTAATTTCGGCGGTGTATATGCTGCGCGCTTATCGCCGCATTTTCTTCGGGCCGTTGCCGGACACGCTCAAGTCGCCCCCCGATCTCACCGCCGCACAGCGCTGGCCTTTTCTCGTTCTGATCGCCGGGCTGCTCGTGGTCGGCTTTTACCCCCGCCTGCTGGTCGACGTGATCAAACCCGGGCTGCAGCCCACCCAACCAGCGACGCCCGCCCGTGTCGGCGTCGCGCAGCGCTGAGCCTGCATTTTCATGAATCCGATTTATCTCGAAGCCAGCGTGGTCGTGTTCGGCCTGGTGCTTCTCATGGCGGAGGCATTCCTGCCGCGCGTCGACAAGCGGACTTTCGGCTGGCTGGGCGTCGCGGGACTTTTGCTGGTGCTCGTACTTTCGTTTTTCGTCACGGCTCCCACCGAGGCCGCACCCTGGCAGCGGTTCTACGCCTTCGATTCCGCGGCAATGTTCTACAAGCGGTTCGCGCTGGTGACGACGATCCTCGTCCTCGTCATGGCGGTGGAATACGTGCCCACCCTGCAGAAGTACCTGGCCAGCGCGACACCCGGCGCCGGCGTCGGGGAATTTTTGTGCCTGCCGATCTTTGCCTGCGCCGGCCTGATGTGGATGGCGTCCGCCATCGATTTCGCGATGATTTTCGTCTCGCTCGAGTTGGTCACGATCTCCTTCTACATCCTCGTCACCTACACCCGCCGAAACCCCAACTCGCTCGAAGCGGGGGTGAAGTATCTGATTCTCGGCGCCCTTTCCACCGGGTTTCTCGTTTATGGGATTACCTGGGTGTACGGCCTCACCGGTCATACTTCGCTCGCCAAAATCGGGCCTGCGTTGCTGGCTTTGCAGGGTCAGGACACCGCGATCTTTTTCAGCTTCGCGCTGATCCTGGTCGGGCTTGGCTTCAAGGTTGCCGCCGTGCCTTTCCAGCTTTGGGTGCCGGACGTTTATCAGGGCGCGCCGACCCCGGTGACCGCGTTTCTTTCCGTCGGCTCCAAGGCCGCGGGATTCATCGTTCTCCTGCGCGTTCTCGATGTCTTTCTCGGGGTCCCGGCGATCGTGGGGAAGATCGGCCTCACGCTGGTGGTGGGCGCGGCCGCGACACTTATCTACGGAAACTTCGCTGCGATGCCGCAGGTGAACTTCAAGCGACTGCTCGCCTATTCCAGCATCGCGCACGCCGGGTATTTACTGGTCGCGATCACCAGCGTGCTGCCGCATCCGGGCTCGACCAATCCTCCGGTACCGTTCGGCGAAACGATCGCCTTCTACCTCGCGGGTTACCTGCTGATGACGTTGCTTTCGTTCATCATCGTCATCGTGGTGGCGAATCAGTCGCCGGGTGATGACATCGCGCATTTCAACGGCCTTTCACGCCGCTCGCCCTTCCTGGCGTTCGCCCTGCTGATCGCGATGGCGTCCCTCGCGGGCGTGCCATTCACCGTCGGATTCTTCGGAAAATTCTTCGTCTTCGCGAGCGCGCTCGCCGGCGGCCAGTGGCTGCTCATCGGCATCGGTGCCCTCTCGGTCGCTTGCGGCTTTTACTACTATCTCAAAGTGGTCCGCGCGATGTACTTTCAGCCGGTAGCCGCCGGGGCGGATGCAGCAATCGAACTGGGCGGACCCACCAAGGCTATCATCGCCCTGCTTGCCGGCCTGATCCTGTTCTTGGGCATCTTCCCGGCTCCGGCCTTGGATCTGTACCACGCCAGCGTGAAACCGGCTGTGGCGTTGGCGAAGTAGGCGAAGGCTTATTGAATCTCGACCAGTCGATCTCGAGCTTCGAGGCGCCGCAGAATCTCGGGAAACAAGACCGCGAACCAAGTTAGCAGCGCGGCGTTCGTGCAGTTTCCGTAACGGATCCAAACGATCTGCGGCGAGTTCGGCGTCGTGACCGTTCGGGCGGCGAAATCCTCGTCTTTTGTTAAGATCACCGGCCAGCATTCTCTACATGGGCAGCATGGTGACCCCGCTTCGACCTTCGACCAACCAGCGCGCCAGCCGTGGCGGAAGTTGTGCGTCAACAAGGAACGTCATGCGGCGGCGCGCAAGATCGCGTGATCCGCTTGGCTCGCAGCAAAGGACAGGCACGCCCGGATGTCGTCAGCCTCAAGAAAAGGGTAATCCTCCAAAATCTGTTCGGCAGACTCATCTGCCGCCAACAGCTCGAGCACATCCTTGACCCGAATTCGCATCCCGCGAATGCAGGGCCTTCCCCCGCGTTGCTCGGCATCGACGGTGATGCGCGTCAGAATGTCCATTTAATAAGATGCCATTCCGCGCCAGCAAAGCGAATGGGTATTCTGGCGCTCGAACACCGCTGCCGGCAACTAATCAACGAAGGAATTAAAGGATTCTCAACTGAATCACTACTTCTCCGGACGCCCTGCAAACTGCTTGGCCCGCGGCTCCCTGTCCTTCGCGGTGGCGGAGGTTGGCGACGTCACGAAAGGACCGCCCGCGAGCGGCGCAGTCCCGGTAAAAGCGACATCTGGCATCTCGCTCGGCTTGCCTTCGAGCGGGAAATCCTTGCGTAGCGGAAAAAACGGATAGCCGTCCCACATTAGGATGCGGCGCAGGTCCGGATGCCCGGCAAACTTGAGCCCCATCATGTCGTAGATCTCGCGCTCATGCCAATCCGCGGTGGCCCAAAGGTCGCTCACGGTGGGAATCTGCTCGCTCTCCTCCTCGCTCACGCTGCATTTCAAGCGCAGGTGGAGGTGATGGCCCAGGCCGTAGAGTTCATAGACCATCTCGAAGCGCGGATGGTCGCCGAAGTTATCGACACTGCTGATGTCGAGCAGGTAGTTGAACGCGAGTTCGTCCCGGCAATAGCGCAGGGCATCCTTGATCGAGGCGAGCGGGACGGTGAACGTCAGTTCGCCGCGAAATTCGACCCGGCCCGGTGAGAGGGCGCCGAATCGCTCGGAAAACAGGGTGGAAACGTCGGAGAGGTTCATGGGGACAGAACGTGCAATCAGCTCAAGGTCTCGAGCAATTCCTGCTTTTGCGCCCGGAACGAGGGCTCGGTTTGGATCTTATTCTGCAGGCGGATGAGCCCTTCCAGCAAGGCCTCAGGGCGCGGCGGGCAACCGGAGATGTAGATGTCGACCGGGATGATCTGATCAACGCCCTGCAGCACGGCGTAACTGCGATACATGCCACCGCTCGAGGCGCACGCACCCATCGCAATCACCCATTTCGGCTCTGGCATTTGCTCGTAGATGCGCTGCACCGCGAGCGCCATCTTGTAGGTCACCGTTCCCGCCACAATCATGACGTCCGCCTGCCGTGGGCTGAAGCGCATCACCTCTGCGCCAAAACGCGAAATATCGTAGCGGGAGCAGGCTGCCGCCATCATTTCGATGGCGCAACACGCCAGCCCCATGGGCATGGGCCAAAGCGAATTCTTGCGCATCCAATTCATCGCCGCGTCGAGCCGCGTGAAGACGACGTTGCCTTCGATTTTCGAGTCGTAGGCAAAAGGGGCGAGTGAGTGGCTGGCAGGGGCAGTCATGGAGCTTCGAAAGTAAAGCGAGCTGCGGTCCGCGTAAACAGGATACTCTTCATCGCGCCTGAGGTGCTGGTTCGAGGCGCGGACACGACGAGGAATAAACCCGGCGCATTTCTTCCGCTTTTCCCTTTCCTCCCCGGAGCGACCCTCGTTAGTCTCCTCCACATGAAACGCTTTCCCCTCCTCTGCCTCACTTCGCTCGCGGCGCTTCTCGGCGCTGCTTGTGCCGTGAGTCCGGCTGTCTCTCCGGGCAGCGCGCTTTCGGCGATCGCCGCCAAGACCTATGTGGCAGTTCCGAAGGGAACCCCGAACCCGCCTGCCAATGCGGTGTTTATCGGGCGCAAATCCGTGGCCTCACCAGCCCAGGTCCAGGTCGCCCGAAAACGTGTCCTGAGCTATCTCGCGAGCCTCAAATCGGATGACAAAAAGTTCATCGAAGCGGGCCGCTACGTTTGCGTAACGACGACTCCGGCCAAGGGACACGTCGGCGAAGTGACCTGCATGAGTTGGGACACGCAGCTGCAGGAATTTGTCGGCAATAATACTTACGATCTGGTCAACCCGCCGCCCGCGCCTTCCCGGGTACAGTTCCCGACCTTCACGGCGTCCTATGTGGGCGAAGGCGTCGGTCAGTCCGGCGGCGTGCGCCTCTGATCGCGCCGATTCTGCGTGGAACCGATCGCCCCGATTAGCGGACCTGCCGGCCTGACCGTCGGCGAGTTTTTCCGCGCCCATGGAGGGGCGCTGCACATGAAACTCGCGGGCCGGCAGGTCGGCATGGAGCGCAAGATTCGGGAAGCCACGATCAACCGCCCCGGGCTCGCGCTGGCCGGATTCCTCAAGTATTTCGCGTGGAAGCGCGTCCAGGTCTTTGGCAGCGCAGAGGTGGCTTATCTGAAGACTCTCACCGCGGCCCGGATGCGCGAGACGTTCGGCGAACTCTGCCAATTGCATATCCCGTGCGTGGTTTTTTCCCGCTCGGCGGTCATTCCGCAGGAACTTATCGACGCAGCGAACGAAGCCCGCGTGGCGGTCTTCCGCACGCCGATGGTCACGAAACTCTTCATTAATGCCGCCACCATTCTGCTGGAGAAAGATTTCGCCCCCTCCCAGCTCGAACATGGGAGCATGGTCGACATCCTGGGCATCGGCGTCCTCGTGCGGGGCGCGAGCGGCATCGGCAAGAGCGAAGTCGTGCTGGGCCTGATCGAGCGCGGCTACAGCCTCGTGGCTGATGATATCACGCGATTCCACGCCATCGAACACCGCGAGTTGCTGGGCGCGTCACCTCCCCTCACTCGCCATCACATGGAGATCCGGGGACTGGGAATCATTAACGTGCAGGCCGTCTTCGGAGTGGGTGCAATTCGCGAGGAGAAGACGCTTGACCTCGTCGTGACGTTGATGGATTGGCAGGAGTGTCCGGATATCGACCGGATCGGGCTCGATCCCGAGACGTATCCGATTCTCGGCATCACCGTGCCCCACGTTACGATTCCGGTTCGTCCGGGGCGTGACATGGCGCGTTTGGTGGAAGTGGCGGCCTTGGACCAGAAACTCAAGAGCCACGGCTTCGATGGCGCGGCGGAATTTAACCGCCGTTTACTCGAGCAGATGCAAAAACCTCCCAAAAAGAAGAACTCGCCTGCAGCCAAGCTCAAGTCCTGATGCCATGTCCCTCTTGAGTCGCAAATCGGGTCCCACCCCACCGTCCGGGGGGCAGAAGCATACCCGCGAGTTCACGATCGAGAATCGGCTCGGTATGCACGCCCGTCCCAGCGCGCGCTTTGTGAAGACAACCACCCGCTACAAGAGCGAAATCTGGGTGGAGAAGGACGGCGAACAAGTGAACGGCAAAAGCATAATGGGGCTCATGATGCTGGCCGCCGGCCAGGGCAGCGTGCTCAAGGTCAGCGCGGAAGGCGTAGATGCGGAGAAAGCGCTCGACGAACTCGAGCAGCTCATCCGCAGTCGCTTCGACGAAGAAAACACGTAGGGGAGCGGCAGGCGGGCGCTGGGGCTGAATGGGACTTATGCGGAGATGAGCCCTTTGCGCCGCGCGATTATCGAAGAGCACGCGCCGCGCCACTATCAAAGAGCACGGGCCAGCGCCCGAGACCGTCCCCTCTCCAGAATCCCCAATTCCACTTTTCTCCCTTGGCACTTGCCGTTCGGCATCGGACACTGCGGGCCGATGCCCGACTCCGACCGCGACGAACGCCGCTTCCAAGGAATCGGCGTCTCGCCCGGAATCTCGCAAGGAATCGCGTTCGTCCACCATCCCGGCAAAGACGAGGTGCCGCAGTATCCGATCACCGCGGAACAGGTGGATTCGGAGATCCTGCGTCTCGAAGCGTCCATCAAGGCGACCCGCGAGCAACTCCTGCAAATTCAGGGCACCCTGAGCGGTGCTGTGGGGGCCAAGGATGCGAGCATCTTCGATGCGCACCTGCTGGTGCTGGAGGACCCCACGCTGCTCGACGAGCTCGTACGTGGAATCGAGCGTGATCGCTGGAACGCCGAGTACGTCGTCCACGTAAGTTCAACTCGATTCGCCGCCGAACTCGCTAAACTGGAAGACTCCTACCTGCGCGAGCGGGCACAGGACATTCTCGACGTTTCGCGGCGCATGGTGCAAAACCTTACCGGCAAGGCGCACCCGGGCCTCGGGGCGGTGCAGGCCCGGCACCTCGTGGTTGCGCACCATCTGACCCCGTCCGATACCGCATCGCTCAACCGCGAGTTCGTCGTCGGTTTTTGCACGGAAGTTGGAAGCAAGACGTCCCACACCGCGATCCTGGCCCGTTCGCTCGGAATCCCGGCGGTCACGGGCCTGCGCGGCATCGAAGAGGCGGTCAAGACCGGGCAGCAGGTTCTGATCGACGGCATCCGCGGTCTGGTAATTCTCGATCCCCGGCCCGAAACTCTCAGCGAGTACGAAGAGGCGGTCAGCCAGCGCGCGCAGGTGGAGCAGGACCTCGAAGGGCTGCGCGAGAGCGTCAGCAACATGCGGGACGGTCACTACGTCAAACTGGCCGCCAACCTGGAACTCCCGGAAGACATTCCGCTCCACAAACTGAGCGGCGCTGAAGGCGTGGGGCTTTACCGAAGCGAGGTGTTTTTCTTCAATCGTGACCGCCTGCCCGACGAGGACGAGCAAGCGGAGATTTACACGCGCATCGCCCGCGAGTTGCATCCGCACCCGGTGGTCTTGCGGACCCTCGATGTCGGCGGCGATAAGCCCCTCGATTGCCTCCCGATCATGGAAGAGGCCAATCCTTTCCTGGGCTTGCGTGGAGTTCGGCTCTGCCTCCTGCATTGCGACATTTTCCGGGTGCAATTACGCGCGATTCTGCGCGCCAGTGCGGTGGGAAACGTGCGCCTGATGTACCCGATGATCAGCAGTCCGTCCGAGTTGCGCCAGGCGAATCTCCTCCTCGAAGAGGCGCGCGCCGAGCTTCGTTCCCGCGGTGTCCCTTTTGACGAAAAGATGCCCGTGGGGGTGATGGTTGAAGTGCCGGCGGCCGCGCTCTGCGCTCGCGAGCTCGCCCAGCACGCAGATTTCTTCAGCATCGGCACCAACGACCTGATCCAATACACGCTGGCCGTGGACCGCATGAATGAAGCCGTCGCCTCTCTCTACGAGCCGACCCACCCGGCCATTGTGCGGCTCATCAAGCAGATTGTCGACGCGGCTCAACACGCGGGCATCAAGGTCAGCGTCTGTGGCGAAATGGCGAGTGAGATCGTGCTCGCGCCCCTGCTGCTCGGCTTGGGCGTGCATGAGCTGAGTTCGGCTGCGTTGGTCGTTCCCCGCCTCAAGCGAGCCGTGCAAAGCCTGGATCTTCCCGCCTGTCAGGAACTGGCCACCCGCGCCCTCGCGATGGATTCCGCCGCCGACGTCCTGCTGGCGTGCGAAACGCTCGCGAAGGAGCGGTTCGGCGAGTTGCTCGGCTAGCCCGACGCGAACAAGGGAAAGTCGCGCTTCGACTTTCTTTTGCTTCGACTCAATCCGCCACCATCGTCCCGACGCATGTTTCCCCGCCATTTGCATCCCGCCATTCTCCTCCTCGCCCTCGCAGCCGTTCTGGCAGGCTGCTCGGGGAAGGTCAGGAAACCCGCGTCCTCGGTCACCGCGGCGGACAAAGCCGTGCTCGCCGAATATGATGCTGTCCGGATCGCTTTGGTGGAGGAGGACGCGCGCAAAATCCGGCTGGCCGGCGAGCGACTCGTCACGGCTCTCGATGCCACCGGGGTCTCGGCGCCGCTCGCCAAAGGCAAACCTGCCGCAGAACGAATTGCGAAAAATTCCCGCCTCGATAACGCCCGCGATGCGTTCAAGGACGTCAGCAAACTGGTCGTCGCCCTCTGCGCAGACGTGGATGGATACTACGTCTTCGACAGCCCCCTGATCATCGATGGGCGCTGGGTCCAGCCCACGAAAGACGTCGGTAATCCCTTCCTAGGCCGTGCGATGTCGAATCTCGGTGTGCAGAAATAGTCGAAGCCGCGACGACGCGGGAGATTCGAGCCCGCCTCTTGAATCATCAGGTGGAGCGGTCTGTTTTGCCACCTCGCGGTGGATTCTGCCGGCTTCTCGGGACGTCGTTTCCAGTTCCCCAAAGCGTGCTATCTGTGTAAGATACTGGCTTTCAGTATTTAACCAACGTGGCCACGAGGTGGCACGCGCACTGCGTGTGATGGCGGCATGACAATTCCGGCTCGAATGCTCTGCCGTCTTTGCGAAACCCGCTTCCGACAGTGCTTAACGCGCCCCCTTCCCTAGACAAAGACGCTCCGCGCTCGCACGGTCGCGGCGTATTCCTGCCCACTGGACGATGCGCGCGCCAAAAAAGCCCTCCCTTACCTTCTTATGAGTCAGACAGCCACCGCTCTCATTACAGCTGCCCCCGTTGCCGTAGTTCCCCGGAAGAGACGCAAACGGAAATGGCTCTACCTCATCATCGCAGTCATCCTGGCTTTGCTCGGTGTAAAATTTGCCAGCCCGAAAGGCGAGAAGCCCACCACCGTCACGATCGACAAATCGATCAAGAAGGACATCACGCAGTTGGTCAGTGCCAACGGCAAGGTGCAGCCTGAAGTCGAGGTCAAAATCTCGCCGGAAGTCGCCGGTGAAATCATCGAACTTCCGGTCAAGGTCGGCCAGACGGTCAAAAAGGGAGACTTGCTCATGCGCGTCAAGCCAGACACCTATCAAGCGCAGGTGGAGCAGCAGGAGGCCTCAATCAAGTCCGCTCGCGCCGCGAACCTGCAGAACAAGGCGCAAATGGTGAAGCTCGAGGGCGACCTCAAGCGCGCCGAGGAGCTCTTTGGCAAACGCATTACGTCGGAGGCCGAGATCCAAGCCGCGCGCATGCAGGTGGAAGTCTCCCGCGCCACGTTCGATGCCTCGTTGAGCGAGATCAAGCGCGCGGAGAGCGCGTTGAGCGTAACCCGTGATCTCCTCGTCAAAACAACCATCGTTTCGCCCATCGACGGCGTCATCAGCGTGCTGAACTCGCAACAGGGCGAACGCGTGGTCGCCACCGGCCAGTTTGCCGGCACGGAAGTCATGCGCGTTGCCGACTTCAGGAGCATGGAAATTCGCATCCAGGTAAACGAAAACGACATTCCCCAGGTCAAGATGGGCGACAGCGTTGCCGTCACGATCGATGCCTTTGCGAATCGCCCCTTTCGCGGCGTCGTGAGCCAAATTGCAAACTCTGCCACCACCACGGGCGCCGGCACGCAGGAGGAAGTGACCAATTTCGAAGTCCGCGTCCGCGTCGATGCCCAAGGCGCCGCCTTGCGCCCCGGCATGAGCGGCACGGCGGACGTGGAGACCCAAACCGTGCGCGACGTGATCGCG
Source organism: Chthoniobacterales bacterium (assembly GCA_038226705.1). Lineage (GTDB taxonomy): Bacteria > Verrucomicrobiota > Verrucomicrobiia > Chthoniobacterales > SZAS-18 > SZAS-18. Next base: position 46,473 of record JBBRQH010000001.1, read on the forward strand.
GTTCCGATTCAATCCGTGACCGTGCGGGAGCGCGGCGGCAAGATTTCGCCGGAGGAAAAAGAGAAGGCGAAGGCCCAAGCGCAGGCGCAGACCCAGGGCGACAACTCCGCGGAGCTGTCCAACGACAAGCTGGCTGCGGCCGAGAAAAAAGCCGAGCGCGAGAAGAGTTCCCGCGTGGTCTTTGTCAAGAAGGGGGACGTGGTCGAGCTGCGCGAAGTCGAAACCGGCATCGCCGACAATACGCACCTCGAAATCAAGAAAGGCGTCGCCGTCGGGGAAGAAATCGTCACGGGTCCCTTCCGCGCGGTCAGCCGTCAGCTCAAGGACAAGATGAAGGTGGCGCTGGAGCAACCCAAGAAGCCGGACGCAAAATGAACCGTTTTTGATCGATCCGTTTCCCGCGATCCGCCATGTCTACTGTCTTCGCTCCACCCCAACTGCCGCCGATGTCGACCTTCCCGCGCGGACCCGAGGACATTCCCCCGATGCGTCCGCACGGCCCACTCGTCATCGACATCGATGGCGTGACGAAGCGTTATCAAATGGGCAGCGAGGAAATCCTCGCGCTGCGGGGGGTGTCCCTGAAGATCTTTCGCAACGAGTACCTTGCGATCATGGGGCCGAGCGGGAGCGGCAAATCGACCTTGATGAACATGCTGGGCTGTCTCGACACTCCCACCGCCGGCAAATACGAGTTCAATCGCAAAAACGTCGCCGCGATGGAGGACGACGAACTGGCAGCCATCCGGAACAAGGAAATCGGCTTCGTCTTTCAGACGTTCAACCTGTTGCCGCGTTCCGACGCGCTGCACAACGTGGAATTGCCGCTCATCTACGCGGGACTTCCCCTCGATGAGCGTCGCCAGCGGGCGGAACACGCGCTCGCCCAGGTGGGACTCGCCAACCGCATGCATCATCGGCCAAACGAGCTTTCCGGCGGCCAGCGCCAGCGCGTCGCCATCGCCCGCGCGCTCGTGAATGATCCATCGATCATCCTCGCCGACGAACCCACCGGTAATCTCGACTCGCGCACCGGCGAGGAGATCATGGCACTCTTCGAAACGCTCTACGAACAGGGCCACACCATCATTGTGGTGACCCATGAAGCCGATATCGCCGAGCATGCCCGCCGCATCGTCCGCCTGCGGGACGGCCTGATCGAAAGCGACGGACCGAGCGGATTGCTGCGGGGCTGAACCCCCACCCGAGGAGCCCATGAATCGCCTTCTCTTCGAGTTCGTCGAAAGCTGGCGGATTGCGTATGCGCAACTCCGCGCGAATCGGACACGCTCCTTTCTGACCGCGCTAGGGGTCATTATCGGCATCGTCGCCGTCACTCTCATGGGCACCGCCATCGGCGGCATCAACACCGGCTTCGAGAACAGCCTCTCGATTCTCGGCGACGACATTCTCTATATCTCCAAGTCCCCCTGGATCCGCGATGGCGATGACATCGCGTACCGGAATCGCCCCGCGATCCGGGCGATCTACGCCGATCGGCTGAACGCCATCATTGAAGGCATGCCCAACAGTCAGCTCCGGCTGGCGGTTCCGGCCGGGAACAGCTTCCGCAAGATCAAGCGCGGCGACAGCGAAGTGGACCGCGTTTTCATCCTCGGAACCACGGATGGCTATTCGGAGATCTCCACCGTCGAGTTCCGCGAAGGCCGGTTCTTCACCGGCGAAGAATCCCGCGGCGGTCGCAATGTGGTGATGCTGGGTTTTGACGTGGCCAATGCGCTCTTCCCCGACGAATCGCCGCTCGACAAGACCGTGCGAATCGTCGGCCAGGAATGGCGCGTGATTGGTGTCTTTGCCCGTCAGGGCAGCTTCCTCGGAATTTTCAGTTTCGACAACCAGGCGGTTCTCCCGCTCGCGGCGTTCCAAAAGTATTTTAAGGGCAAGAGCCGGGATGAGGCGGAAATCCGGGTGCGGATCAAGGACAAGGAAAAGCTCGCGGCCGCGCGCGACGAACTCACAGGGCACATGCGCCGGCTCCGCGGCCTGCTGCCCGACGAAGCGGATAACTTCGCCATCAACGCTAACGAAGCGTTCAAGTCGACGCTTGGCCCCATCCAAGCGGGAATCGCCATCGCGGGGCTTTTCATCACCAGCCTTTCTCTTTTTGTCGGCGCGATCGGAATCATGAACATCACCTTCGTGAGCGTGAAAGAGCGCACCAAGGAGATTGGAACGCGCAAGGCTCTCGGGGCCCGTCGCCGGACGATTCTGATGCAGTTCCTGATCGAGGCGGTCAGCATTTGCGTGCTGGGCGGAATCGCCGGGATTGCCGTCTCGTGGCTGCTCTTTACCGCGGTCGGCAGCGCCTTCCCGAGCTTCCCGATCTCGTTCTCCATGAATCTGGTCATGATCGGGCTCTTCATCAGCGCCCTCACCGGCATCGTGAGCGGTTTCGCTCCCGCCTACACCGCTTCGAAATTGGATCCCGTCACCGCGTTGCGGTACGAGTGATCGTCGCTCCCGCCTTTTTTTCCGATGCCCCTCCGGGAAACTCTCGCCCTCGCTTTCGCAGCTCTGCGCGCGAACAAGCTGCGCTCCACGCTGACGATGCTCGGAATCACGATCGGCGTGTTTTCCGTCATCAGCGTGATGACGGCCACGGGCGCGCTCCAAACCTCCATTGAGAACGGCCTGACCTTCCTTGGCTCGAATATTTTCCAGTTCGCGAAGTATCCGCTGACCTCCGGCGGCGGACGCGCCAGCAAGAAGTACGAGAACCGGCACAACGTAACGCTGCAGCAAGGCCAGGCGTTCATCCGCGGCATGGAAGGACAGGAAGCCGCGATCTGCCTCAAGGTTTTTGACGGCTCCAAGCAGGCCACGCGCGGACGCTTCAAGACCAATTCGAGCGCCCTGCTGGTCGGCTCCAACGAGTATTTTCTGATCGCGAATTCCTTCAATCTCGACGAAGGCCGCAATCTCAACGAGAACGACGTCACGCTCGCGCGGGATGTCGCCGTGATCGGGAAGGAGCTCGAGAAACGCCTCTTCCCCGGCGAGAACGCACTCGGCAAGATCTTCAAGGTCAACGGCAAGAATTTCACGGTCGTTGGCACCCTGGAGAGCAAGGGCGGCGGCTTTGGCGGCAATCAGGATGGCATTGTGATCGTCCCGATCACGCGTTACTTCGAAAACTTCGGCAGCACGAATCGGACGGTGAATATCGCGATCCAGCCGCGGTCACGCGAGGCGTATGAGTCCACTTTGAATGCGGCCTTCGGCGCGATGCGCTCGGCGCGGGGAATAAAGCCCGGAGAAGAGAACGATTTCGAGTATTACGCGAACGATTCGCTCGCCAGCGCCTTCGCGCAGATCGCCACCACGATTCGCGCGGGTGCGTTCGTCATCAGCTTCATCGCCCTCGTGGCCGCCGGCATCGGCATCATGAACATCATGCTGGTCAGCGTCACCGAGCGCACGAAGGAGATCGGCATCCGCAAATCCATCGGGGCTCGGAAGCGCGACGTCCTGCGCCAGTTCCTCGTGGAAGCGGTCTTCCTTTCCATGGTCGGTGGACTCGCCGGCGTACTTTTCGGCGTCCTTGGCGGCAACGCGCTCGCCATCTTTCTCAAGGCCGATGTCGTCTTTCCCATTGGCTGGGCGATCGCCGGCCTGAGCGTCTGCGGCGTCATCGGGATCGGATTCGGCATGTACCCCGCGTGGAAGGCGGCGTCGCTCGATCCGATCGAGGCGTTACGCTTCGAGTAGCCCGCGGTGTCTGCGCGGTTCGCCTCATTTTTTTGCCGCACCGGCCGGAGCCGGCAGGAGCTGCAGGACATCGAACTTGAACGGAAACTCGTCGCGAGGACCGCCCGGTTTGTATCGCTCCCGCGTATCCCACTTCACCGGCAAGCTCTGTTCCCGGCCGGGAGCACCGATCCGATAAACGCGCACGTGGAGCTGAGGCCCATTCGTGTAGCCGGTGTCGCCCGAAAAGCCCAGCAGGTCGCCTGTCGCCACGCGCTGGCCCAATTTCACCGCCACCCCGCGGTAGCGGAGGTGCAGATACTCCGCCAGCGTGCCGTCCGCGTGCTCCACGACCACTTGGTTCACCCTCTCGGCGAACTCCTCCGCCGTCCCGCCACCCTGCTGATCGGACCGCACCGCCACCACCACGCCTTCGCGCGCAGCCAGGACGGTGGAACCCACGGGCATCGTCCAGTCGACGGAAAACTCGTTGGGACTGCCGGGCTCGTGGCTGAAAGTTCCGCCGTATCCCTGCGCCACCCGGAAGAGCGCAGGCACCGGAAAAGGGAGCCGGTAAACATACCCCGGCGTCGGACGCGCCCCGCTCCGCCCTACCGCGAAGCGGGCGGCGTATTCATAGCTGGAGCGCTTGGCCCGATCGGTCGGGCGCAACGTCAAAAGCACCCCGCGCGACTCAGTTACGTCCCGCCGCAAAGGGAGTGGCAAAGACGGGCTCATTCCCTGGAGGCTGGCGGTGACCTCCACACTCGCGCAGAGGCAGTCGTGCAGGCTGCCGATGATCGCCACTTGCTGCCCACGGACTTCCGCCGAAAGCTCGAAAAAGGGCTTAACACTTTCTTCCGCCGCAAGACCGGTCGCGGCGGTGACGAGGAGCGGGACGAAGAACCGCGCCAAAAGTAGCCCGGAAAGACCGCGAGCAAAGTTCACGCAACGCATGCCTGATCGTGAATCCGCGCCTTCGAATCGTGAAGTACGAAACGCGAGCGGCTCTTTAGACCCCTCTTATCACAAGGCTGCGAACGACGCCTCCATTCCTCCCATCCCTCCCCGTCACCCTTCGCGTCGAAAAATCTTCGGCGCTCCCTCGGGCGGCTGGCGCTTCGACCACTTGTATTCGCGATCCGCATTGAGCCGGATCGCCGTAATGCGCCCGCTGGATCGCCAGGGGTCGAGCATCACGCCTTCCACAAATGGCTGGCCCTTGGCCGTTACGACCACCGTGTTATGTTCGTTATACCGCGTTTCGTTGGAAGCACCCCAATGGAAATCGAAGGTCCTGGGGTGGATCGGCTCCAGCGCGGCGGCCATGTCCCATGTCCATTGCCAGCAGAGCCCGCGCGGCCGGAGCCCGAAATTCACCAGCAGATTGTGCTCGGCGGGAGGCAGATTCACCCCATATTTTTCCGCGAGTTCCGCGCCTCGCAAGACGGCGGCCTCCGCAATTCGCCTGGCTTCGAGCGGATCGCCCGCGGGCACGAGAGTCATCAGCTTTTCCGCGACGCGGTCGATGTTCGGCTGCTCGGACGGTGCGAGGACAACTCGATCTCCTTCGCGCCGGATGGCGGGCTTGTCGACGCAGGACGCGAGCACGAGAGCGGTAACGAGCAGGAGCGGACAGAAACGACAATTCATGGACTTCGAAGAAAAACATTGGCGCGATCCCATCGCGACGAACGCCAGGCGTGGACGATCAGGTGACGCCGAAGCCTTGGCGAACGGTTGGAGGTCGGCTCGGCTTCAGGGCCATCGCATGACCCGCCAGCCAACCTTTTCCCGGCTGGGCGGCTCGGGACTCTGGAATGCGAAAGAGCCGGACTGGATCGGCGCGAGTGCAAATCCAGTCCGGCAAAATCGGTCCTGACAGCGTCCGCGGAGGTGAAGCCGGGCGGCGCGATCAGGATTCTGGCGAATTACTTCGACATAACGGCTGGAGCTGGCTTCGCGTTTTGCGAGCTCTGGGCGCACGCGCCGAGGCCGAGCGTGGCGGCAGTCAGGACGAAAAGAGCGATGTATTTGATGGTCTTCATAGTTTGGTGATTCACCTTCCTTTCCTAGCAGAATGCTTGAGGAACGGTTCTCATGCCTTACGCACCGCCTTTGTGCAAGTTTGCAGGCTAGCCACTGGTGGAAATGTTGCCGTGCGGGGGCTCACGCTGTTCCCCATCGCTTTGGGCAAGCGACGCAAGGCTGCGCGCTCGGATGTCGTCCCGCCAACGCTTCTTCTCCGCCTTGGCTTCCTTGTCCCAATCGCTCAGCTGCCAGGTTCCGAACCCATCGGAAATAAAACGCGAATCCTGGCAAAGGACGTTCGAGAGCACTCGCTCGCTGGCGATTGGCTTCCCGCCCGCGCGCATCGCGGTGGTAAGCTCAGCCAGTTTCATCTCCTTGCCGCTCGCGAGGAAGACGTGATAGGCCGCGTTCTCCCGCGTCTGGCCAGCGAGCCAGTTCGGGACGTCCGAGGGACGCGCCGCCCGCGGCGCGATCGGCACCGGAGTCGCAGGAAGCCCAACCGGCTCTGCCGCGCTCGCCGCGCCCACGCTTCCGCTCGCAGCGCCCGCGCTTCCGTTGGCCGCGGCGGCGTCCATGGCCTCAGCCAGTTCGCGCAATCGCCTGGCTTCGGCGCGGAGGAGAGCCTGCTGTTCGGAAGTCATGCCCGCACTTCAGTGCCCCTCTGCAGTGCTGACAAGCGAATCCGCCCAATTCGGACGAGTGCAGCCTGATCCTCTGCCCGGTGTTCCAGCCGCTTTCCGGGCACGCGCGCGAAAATTCGGTCGATCAATAGCATCGAAGGGCATCGACCTGCCTTTCTCCCCCAATGGGCCTGAAAAGTCGGCGCACATCGCTCACGTCACCGGAGCCGACGCTGAATCGCGGTGCAACGACGCATCGGGTCGATGCATACACTTCTTCCTGCGGTCCGTTCTTGTTCACTCCCGGTGCGTTCCCGGAGAATGCCGGTGCGTGCATGCTTCAATTCGCTGCAATGCTGCACCTCTTCGATGCGTGCGCGTGTTGTTGCGCAGAGTCGATTCTGCGGACCGATGCATGCATGCTCCGCGCCGGTGCACGAGTGCTCCGCGCCAGTGCAAGCGGGCTGCGGACTGCTCCGTGCGCGCTTCACGCCGGTGCATGGATGCACTGCGCCGCCGCGGCAGCGCTGTAATTCGGTGCATCTCTGCATCGACCCGGTGCACGCATGCTGCCCGCTTGGGCATCGCTTCACCGCGCCGAAGCACGCCGGCTGCGCCCCGAAGCACCGCTGCTCCGCGACGAGGTGTGCTTGCACCGCATTTTAGCGCGCGTGCTCCGCGATGAGGCGTGCTTGCACCACTTTTTAGCGCGCGTGCACCGCGATTCTGCCCTTACGACGAATTCCGATTCACGATTCTCCCCTGCCGGCGCGGCGTTCACCGCCCTGGCTTCGGTGTCGCTTCCAATTTCTTCCTCCGCCTCGCATCACCTTGCATCGTCTTCCCGGAGAGCTGGCACATCGCTGCATTAGCCAGCAACGTCGGATTCCCGGGCCCGGACCGGGCAGCGCGGCCGCGCACGACTGACCGTGAACGCAGGAAAGGGATCGCCTGTCGCTGGCTTCGCCTCCATCACTTGCACGCTGCCGCACCGTCGGCGCTACGCGCCCATGTAAAATCCGCCGTTCACGTTCAATACTTGCCCGGTGATGTAGCGGGCTCCTCCAGAGCACAGGAACAAGGCGGCGTGCACGATATCCGCGACCTCACCCCATTCCCCCAGCGGAACCTGTGCGGCGGTCTTCGCGATCACCTCGGCGGGCATCGACTCGGTCATTGTGGTCTTGATAAAGCCCGGGGCGATCGCATTCACGGTGATCTTCTTCCGAGCGAGCTCGCGCGCGGCCACTTTCACCAAGGCGATGACGGCCGCCTTGCTGGGTGCGTAATTCGCCTGCCCGAAGAAGCCCATTTGCCCCGCTACCGAGGCGAGCGCGACGATGCGTCCCTGTTCCCGCATCGCGCCGGTGGCAGCACGAAGGCAGCGGAATACGCCGCCGAGGTTCACATCGAGGACGCTCTCGAACTCGTCGTCGCTCATCTTGGCCAGCGACCGATCGCGCAGAATCCCCGCGTTGGCCACGAGGACATCGAGTCCGCCGTGACGCGCCTGGATCGTGGCGAACATCTCCGCCACATCGGTTGTTTTGCTGACGTCGCCTGCCAGCACTTCCGCGCTGGAACACGCGGCCGCGACCTGTTCGGCCTCGGTTCTCATGCGGCCTTCCGGATCGGGGAAGTAATTCACGATTACATGGGCGCCATACTGCGCGAGGGCGGTGGCGATGCCGGCCCCGATGCCGCGGGAGGCACCGGTGACCAGGGCGATTTTACCACTCAGATCGAAGACATTCATGGGAACGGGAGAAAGTGCCGCCGCGGTCCGGGGGTGGCGCCGCTGCGACGGTTTCCTAGCGCAAGACTTCGCTAATCACATCCGTTTCCACGTTCTTCGGGGTGGAAATCGGGCCAGATGCCCTTGCGCCGTTCCGAAACGCCGCCTTGGGGTTCGGCGCTTGAACTTCGACGCATTCCGGCGCATGCAGAGGGCGCGTCGTGTCCCGCCTCCCGCAGTCCCCGGCTGCGAGCTTCACCCGCGATTTGAGATTTCCGATTCCATGCCTTCCCCCACCCGTCTCCTCACCGCCGTCCCCATCTGCGACGGCCACGACAGCGCGATCAACACGATCAATCTCGAACTCATCCGGCACGGCTTCGAAGTCGTCTATCTCGGCTACCATCGGGGAGCGAAGGATATCATCCGCGCGGCGATTCAAGAAGACGTGAAAGCCATCGGGCTCAGCACCTACAACGGCGGTCACGTCGAGTTCTTCGGGGAAATGGTGCAGGAGCTCCGCGCGCGCGGCGCCGGTGATATCGGGATCTTTGGCGGGGGTGGCGGCACGATCACGCACGCAGACGAAGAGGTCATGCTGCGCGAGGGCACCGATCGCATTTACTTCGCCGGCACACCCCTCACCACCATGATGGAGGAGATCCAGACCCGTTATGGCGGGGTGAGGAACAAGGCGGTGCCCGCGCACTCGAGCGAGGATCTGATCTTTTCGCGCGCCCTCTCGAGCGCCGATGAAGGCGACGGCCCCGATTCCTGGGCAGGAGCGAAAGTGGGGACTGGCGGCCGCACCGTGACGATCGGCATTACCGGCCCCGGTGGCGTGGGCAAGACGACGCTGATCGACGAACTCGTGCTCCGGTTCTTGAAAGCGAATCCGGTGGGACGGGTGGCTGTGCTATCGCACGATCCGAGCATCCTCGGCAAGGGCGCGTTGCTCGGCGATCGCGCCACCATGATTTATTCCCAGCACGACCGTGTTTTCATGCGTTCCCTCGGCACCCGCGGCCAGGCCGGCGGGCTCTCGCCCAGCACGGAGCGCTGCCTGCGTTTTTTGCGCAGCGCCGCGTTTGACCTTGTGCTGGTGGAGACCGTCGGCATCGGGCAGGAAGCCGCACCCTTTGGCAGCGAACTCGTGGACAAGACCCTCTTCGTGATGGGACCCGACTACGGGAGCCGGCTGCAATTGCAAAAAATCGTTATGCTCGACATCGCCGATCTCGTGGTGGTGAACAAAGGCGACATGTCGGGCGCGAAGACCGCAAGCGCGGAGGTGGAGCAGCGCATCGCGTCGAACAAGCAGGGCCAGAAACTCGTGACGACATGCGCCAAGCGCCATCGCGACAAAGGGGTGAACGAGCTGTACGAGATGCTGATGGCGTGAGCGGAGCGCCAGAGCCAACGCGAAAAGGCCCGAAGGGCCGTAATTCCTTAGCCCAGTCCAACGGGCTGGGTAAGCAATCGTAAATACACGCGCCCCGAAGGGGAGCGATAGCCTCCGGTGTCATTTGGAGGCACTAAAAGCGCGTCGAATGAAGGCAAAGCGCTAATAAAGCGGCAGAGCGGCAGAGCGGCAGAGCGGCAAGGCGCCAGGGCGCAGTGCAGATGTGCGGCCCCGCGGAGGAGCAGCGGACACTCCGCGACGATTGCGATAATCCGTTACAGCGGCTTATTTTGCCCTTCATCTCATTATCACCGGTCTTCAGACCGGTGCTACCCCGCAAACGGACTCACCCAACCGTTTCAACGGTTTGCCTCTGGCTCCCATTCGGACCAGCGGATTACAGTCGCAATCCCGATCGCGAGTGGGACTGATAATCCCCCTGCTCATTGCGAGGAATCCTCCAGCCATCTGAGGCTGAAGACGCGGTGTCACCAAGATGATACGGCCGCATCGCGCGGACAGCATTCGGAGTGCGTGCTTCGCCATTTTTCTTCGCGGCCCGGCTTCCCCCGATCCATCCCATCCATCCCATCCATCCCATCCATCCCATCCATTCCATCTCCCCGTCCGCCCCATCCGTCCCGGCACCGCATCGCGCAGTCCTCCTCGTCCTCCTCGCCACCATTCACTGCAGGCGCAAACTTCCGCCGGTCACCCCTTCCCCAGCGGCCGCCCATACGCCACGAACTTTCCTTCATGCTTGAACAGGCCGAAGAACGTCTTGTAGCCGCCCTTCTTTTTGTTCGGGTCGAACTCGTAGATTGCGACGCCTTTGCTCGCTTGCGATCCCGCCATGAACCAATGCCCGTCCTTGTCCTCGCCCAGGAAAAGCATGACGTGGGTAATATCGGGATGGCGAACCGGTTTGTACGTATTCTCCCAAAAGAGCAAATCGCCGGTGCGCAGATTCCGATCGAGCTTTTTGACGTTCACAGAGCTGCTGAAAAGTCCCCGGGGCGCCTTCCAGAGCAGGCCGGCGCGGTCGAGCTGCACGTATTGATCGGAGGCCGTGCGCGGCAAGGTGACGCCCGCGGCTTCCCGGTAGACCCAGCGGCAGGTATTCGAGCAATCCATGACCCAGGCGTCACTCTCCCCCGGCGGGGTCCAGGCGCCGTTATAGCGGATGCCGTAACTCGCGAGTCGCCGCGCCTGGCCGATAAAGTCACGCGACCCCTTTTCGGCTGACGGCTCTTTCCGCGCGCCCCGCTCTTTCGTCGGAGCGGTCGGACGCGGCGGAGTCTCCTGCTGCTCAAACGCGGGCTCATCGCGCGGCGCATTCCGATTTGCCGGAGGCGGGGGCTCAGCGCGTGGCAGCGGGCGCTCGCCCGGGAGTTCCGTCGAAAGCACGCGCGACTCCCTCGGGAAAGGGAGATCCCGCGTTTCGACCCGCGCGAGACGGGCGGAAACCCCCGCGAGAGGTTCGGCGCGGCGGGGCGCGGGCTCCGAAATCGTTTGAGGCAACGAAGGCTCGTCTACCCGGGAGGACCGTGTTTCCTCGGCAGGAGGTGCAACCGGCACGGCGCGCCGGGGCGCGCTCTCGGACCGAGGCGGCGCAGGGCGGATGGTGGCCCGATTATCCGGCGGAGGCGCAGATGAACCGCGGCTGCCGCGCGCAACTGGATGCCAGTCGCTCGTCGGCGGGATCACAAGCATGCTGCCCGGAAGGAGAATATCTCCGCAGAGTCCATTTGCCGTGCGAATCGCCTCAGCCCGAATCTTGTACTGCCAGCTCAGGCGGGGCACTGTGTCTCCCGCCACCACGCGATGTCGGATAGGTTCCTGAGCCCACACCGTGACCGCCGCGAGGAGAGCCGCAGCGACGAAAAAAGCGGGGCGAGCCCTCATGCTTCGGCGAGTCGTCGCAGCGCGTCGCCGGTGACGCGCTGCACGATCCAATCCTCCATCGGCGCCGCGCCGATGCTGCGGTAAAAGCGGATGGCATCTTCGTTCCAATCCAGCACGGCCCATTCGAAACGCCCGCACTTTTCCGCGACCGCGATCTGCGCCAGCCGGTGCAGCAGCAGACGTCCCAGCCCGTGCCGCCGAAAGGCTGGCCGCACAAAAAGATCCTCGAGATACAAGCCGCGCCGCGCGAGAAACGTGGAGTAGTTGAAGAAATAGAGCGCAAAGCCGGCGGGTTCCTCCCCCACAAAGGCCAGCAGGGCGGAGCAGTGCTTCTGGCCCAGCGACTCCGCCACCGCCGCCGCGTCTCCGGTGACTTCGCTCTCGAGCCGTTCGAAAACGGCCAGCTCGCGAATCAGTTGCGTGAGGAGAGCCGCGTCCGCTGCGGTGGCAGACCGCAGGGTGAAGGACAGCTTCGGGCTCACAGGGGATTCGCGCGGGGTGCGGGCGGGACTATTGAATCACTAAAGTTTCGCTGCCTCGCGGCGCGCGCAAGCGGGAGACGACCTGATTATCGCTCGTGGTGACGACAAAAGATTGCCCTGGGCGGGCCGGCGTCGAGTAGCGCGCGCCCGGCGCGAGACTGGTCACCCACTCCCATGCACCATAAGAATTCAGCGAGTAAACGCGAACCGTCTCCTGATAGCGGTTGACGAAGCGAACCTGGCTGCCCGACCTTTCGGCAACGCCGCGATCCGGGTCGAAGCCTTCGACGGGCGGCCGGTAGCCACCGGTGGCGCGAATCGTGAGCCAGCTGCCCTCGCGGGCCTCGACCCGGAAAGGACGGCCGTGGTCCGAATACTCGACATAGAGCCGCTTCACCACGTTCGGCAGCGGGTCGAAACCGAACGTCCTATTTCCGACAAAAATACGGTACTGCCCGCTACTGACGAGCCTTTGTACCGTATCGGTCACATCAGAGTTGCGCGAACCGGCGCCGTAAAGGGCGCTGCGAATCTCAACCGCCGAGAGTGCGGGCGCACCGAGAGCCACGCCGGTCAGGAGAACAAGGGAGAGGAGGCGGAGAATCTTCATGAAGGCGAATTATGCACGCGGGCCGCGGGATTGCGAGCAGCGAGCTACACCCCAGACGAGGGCCGCGGCGGATTCATTCGAATCTGCCGGCGGTGCCATCCCACGGGTTGCGCGCGGCGGAGTACGCTCGTTCTATCCCGGCATGTCCTTTCGTTCCGCGCTGCTCGTCTTCTTCGCGACCGCCGCCTCGCTCGCGGCGGCGGCGCCGGAACAACTCAAGGCGTTCCTCGACGAGGAGTGGGAATACACTGTGCAGCAATACCCGACCTGGGCCTCTTCGCTCGGGGATCGGCGCTATAACGATCAATGGGAAGACTCGTCGCTCACGGCCATCGAAGCCCGACAACAGCATCGCCTCGATGCCCTCAAGAAATTGCATGGAATCAAGCGTGGAGAACTCGGGGCGGCGGACCAGCTCAACTACGACCTCGCCGAGAAGGATCTCACGCTGGGGATCGAGGCGGACCGTTTTCGCGAGTATCTCGCTCCGCTGACCCAAATGAATGGGCCGCAGACGGCCGACGACCTCGCCACCTCGCTGCGTTTCGACACCCTCAAGGACTATCAGGACTGGCTCGTGCGGGTGCAGAAATTCCCCGCCGTGCTCGAACAGCTCACGGCCCTCATGCGGGAAGGAATGCGCGCACACATCGTCCAACCAAAGGTCGTGATGCAGCGCGTACCGGCCCAGCTCGCCAAGCAGATGGTGGACGATCCCGAGAAATCCGGGTTTTTTCGTCCCTTCAAGAAATTCCCGCCGGTCATCGGCAGGGCCGAGCGCGCGAATTTGACCGACTCCGCGCGCAAGGCCGTGGCCGAAGGAATCGTGCCGGCCTTTCAGAAGTTTAAGGCGTTCTTCGAGACGGAGTATCTTCCCGCCTGTTACGATTCGGTCGGAGCCTGGCAGCATCCGGCCGGCGCGAGTTTCTATGCGTTTCGCGCGCGGCAAAGCACCACCACAAATCTCTCGCCGCAACAAATCCACGAGATCGGGCAGCGCGAAGTGCAACGGATCCGCACGGAAATGGAAGCCGTGCGCGCAAGAGCGGGCTTCAAGGGAACTCTGCCGGAGTTTTTCAAGTTCCTGCGCACCGACCCGAAGTTCTTCTGCAAGACGCCGGAGGAATTGCTCGAGACCTATCGCACGGTCGCCAAGCAGATCGATCCGCTCCTGGTGAAGGTTTTCAAGACGATGCCGCGCATGCCCTACGGAGTGGAACCGATTCCGGCCCTGATCGCGCCGGACACCACCACCGCCTATTACAGCGAGCCAGCCGCCGATGGCTCACGCGCCGGTCGCTACTTCGTCAATCTCTACAAACCGGAAGTGCGGCCGAAATGGGAGATGCGCGCGCTTTCGCTGCACGAAGCCGTGCCTGGCCACCACTTTCAGATCAGCATCGCGATGGAGCAGGGCGAACTGCCCATGTTTCGCCGGGTGAGCCAGTACACCGCCTACGTCGAAGGCTGGGGGCTCTACTCCGAATCGCTCGGCAACGAGATGGGCCTGTACGACGATCCTAACGACAAGTTTGGCGAGCTGACTTACGACATGTGGCGGGCGGTCCGGCTGGTGGTGGATACCGGCATGCACCAGCTCAAATGGACGCGGCAGCAGGCCATCGACTTCTTCCTCGAAAATGCCCCGAAGACGGAGCAGGACGTCATCAACGAAATCGATCGCTACATCGCGTGGCCGGGCCAGGCGCTCGCGTACAAGATTGGCCAGCTCAAGATCAAGGAGCTGCGCGCGAAGGCGACCCAGGAACTCGGCGAGAAATTCGATCTCCGGGAGTGGCACGACCATCTCCTCGCGTGCGGCGCCGTGCCGCTGGACGTGCTCGAAAAGCGCATGGATGCCTGGGTGGCGGAACGCCGGCCGAAAGGAGCCTCCACACCTCCGCCTGTTCGCCGCGAAACCGAAGAGGCGCCCGCCCGGACGGCCCCGCCGCTCCGCCCGACTCCAATCGCCGCGAAACCGGTGATCAAGCCCGCTGCGCCGCCGCCAGCCAACCCCTCCCCTGAAAATCAAAACCCGAGCGGCGGGTAGGGAGCGGATTGCGGATGCGGATTGGCAGAGGATCCAGACGAGACGTATCGGGTGGTCTCGCTGATGCTCGTCTGCGGAATGGCTGATTGGGTGCGGCAATCGCAGTCCGGCGTGCGACGCTCGCAGGGATCGGATCGGTCGGCTCCGTTGCGCTTGATTCGTCCCCGTCTGCAGTCTCCAAGAAGGCCAATCCGCAATCCGCAGCCGAGCGTAGCGAGACAGCCCGACACTTCTCGCCCGGATCCTCTGCCAATCGGGCAATTCCCTACGCGTCTTCCGGCACGATCGCAGCGTCCACGTAGCGGCCCTTCATCTTGATGCCTTGGAGCTTGGCGACGATGTCCTCCGCGTGCTCTTCGCGCACGTCCACGAACGTGTGCTTGGGGAAGATATCGATCGCGCCGATCACGCTACCCGGGACGTTCGCCATGTTGGCGATCACACCCACCACGTTGGCCGGGGTAATCATCGAGAGATGCCCGATGTTCAGGTAGACGCGTTTCATGCCGGTTTCACGGGAGCGTTCGGCCCGTCCGCGCGTTTCGCTGGGTCCGCGTGAATTGTCGCGCTGTCCGCGCTCGTCGAACTGCCGCGGGCCGCGCTCAAAGCGATCCCCCCGTTCGAAACTTTCCCGCGGCGGACCATCCCGGCGCGGTTCAAAGGGAGGACGTTCGCGCTCATTGCGCTCGCCGCGCCGCGCGTCGACTTCCGCGGGATCGGGCCCGGCCGCACGATCACGCTCTTCGCCGCCGAGCTGCAGATGAATGAGCGCGCTGGCGATATCCGTGCTCGCATAGCCCTGCTCGAGCAGCCGGTCGATGGTGCTGTCGTGCTTCTTGAATTCACCGGCGTCGAGCACGCCGCGCAATTCCTCGAAGAAATCGCTCTCGCGCTTCTCCTCTACCTGGTCGAGCGAGGGCACGCGCTCGCGGCGGATCCGCACCTTCGTGAAACGCACGATGTTTTGCAGGCGATAAATATCGCGTCCGCTGACGAACGTGATGGCCCGGCCGGACTTCCCGGCCCGCGCCGTACGGCCGATGCGATGCACGTAATCCTCCGCGTCGTTCGGCAGGTCGTAGTTGAAGACCACCTCGATATCCACCACGTCGAGGCCGCGGCCCGCCACATCCGTCGCCACGAGAAACTCAATCTTCTTGGCCCGGAATTTTTGCAGCGTTTTCTCGCGCGCCATCTGACTCATGTCGCCATGCAGGCGATCGGCCGAGTACCCCCGCGTGAGGAGGTGGTCGGCCAGCTCATCCACCATGAGTTTCGTGCTGCAAAAAATGATGCCGTACTTGAAGTCGTGCAGATCGATAACCCGGGTGAGCACTTCCAGTTTCGAGCGGCGATCCACCTCGTAATAGGATTGATCGACCTGCGGCGCGTTTTGTTCCTTCTGTTCGATTTTCAGGAACTCGGGTTCGCGCGCGAATGTCTTGATCATCTCCTGGATGACGCGCGGAAGCGTTGCGCTGAAGAACAGCATCTGCCGCTCCGTGGGCACCTGCTTGAGGATCGTTACGATGTCGTCGTGGAAGCCCATGTCGAGCATCCGGTCGGTCTCATCGAGCACGACGAACTTCACGTCGTCGAGCTTGAGCGTACCCCGATCGAGATGGTCCATGATGCGGCCTGGGGTTCCGATCACAATCTGCACGCCGGCCCGCAGTGCCTTGAATTGCCGCTCATAGCTCTGACCACCGTAGATGGGCGCGGCATGGATGCCCCGCTTGAAGAGCGCGAGCTTTCCCACTTCCTCGGCCACCTGCACGGCGAGTTCCCGGGTCGGGCAGAGAAACAAGCACTGCACCGTGCGCTTGTGCGCATCGGCCTTCTCGATCGCGGGGATGGCAAAAGCGGCGGTCTTGCCGGAGCCGGTAGCAGATTGCCCCACCAGATCCTTGCCCGACATCGCGACCGGGATCGCCAATGTTTGGATGGGAGTGGCCTCCTCGAATCCCATGCGCTCCACCGCCTTGAGGATTTCGGGCGAGAGTCCGAGTTCGGTAAAAGGGCGTTTATCCATGGAACCCCCAATCTACCGTCGATAGTTGCGCTTCACAAATGTCTGAACCGAGGCATTCTCCGCGCATGTGGACGCGATCCATCGTTCTCGCCACCCTCTGCGCGGTCGCGTGGTGGGCGTGGAACACCTTCGGCTCGATCTCCCGGCCGGAGGGCGTCCTTGCCCCCAGCGAGCCCGTGCAGGCCGAGCTGCCGCCCGATCGCGCCGATGCCTGGACGTTCCTGGGCTGGCGGGTGACTCCGCTCGCAACTTACGACATCGAAGCCCGCGTGCTCTCCCGCAAGCTCTATCGCAACGACACCTTCGCGGAACTCTGCCGGCTCGACCTCGCACTCGGCTGGGGCCGGATGTCCGACACCGCCGTGCTCGAGAAACTCAGCGTCTGGCAGGAGGGCAGGTTTTTTTGGTGGCGCACGCGGGATGGCTGCCCGCTTCCGCCGGAGGAACTGATCACGCATGCGGCCAACACCCACATTGTCCCCGGCACAATCGAGGCGCAGGAAGCCTTACGGCGCGTGCGGGTGGGCAACATCGTGCGTTTGCGCGGGCGCCTGATCGAGGCGGCCAAGCAGGGCAAGGCCACCTTCCGGAGCTCCCTGCGCCGCAACGATACGGGCAAAGGCGCCTGCGAAATCCTCTGGGTGGAGAGCGTGGAAGTGCGGTGACCTCGAAACAATCCGGATGACAAATGGCTCCAGTCGCGTTACGGAACTGGCCGTGCGGTTTCCGCAGGACACTTAGAACGGGCCGTGGCTCAGCTTGGTAGAGCGCCTGAATGGGGTTCAGGAGGTCGAGGGTTCAAATCCCTCCGGCCCGATTACTCTGTTAGAGAGAGTCGGAAGGGTGCAAGTAAGAACAAATGTAAGAACATGTCCGCCGTTGTGCGCCTCACCTTCGCCCAGGTCCACGGAAAGCCTCACATTTCCTCAGGAGTGCGGTCGTCCAGCCGGGCCGCGATTTCGGGGGAGCAATTCTCAGCGGCGACCAGCAGGTTGTCGTGAATTCGTTTCTCGTGCTCCTCGCACAGCTTCGTGAATTGGTCTTGCTGATCGGGCGGGAGGGACAAGCGCGTTGCAATCATGAGTGCCAGCGTCTGCGCCTGGAGCCTGAGGAACATCGCGTACAGTTCTGTGTCCATGCTTCGAGTCTGCGAAATGTTACCGCGCGGTAAAAACAAAGAACCCGCCGACTTGCGGTCGGCGGGTGAGTTCTCCAATTGGAGAACTTTTCAGCCCTTCACGCTCTCAATCCCGTCCCGCGTGAGCCGGAGCGATTCGGGCGGGCAGTTTTCGAGCCTCATGCAAACAAGCTTGGCCAGCTTGCCCGGCTTGAGGTGGAATCGCTCGGCCAGCTCGAAGAACTTCGGGCCGGCGCGGAAGGCGATGATTTTCGAGCCGTCATCGTCGGCCGGGATGTCGTCAGCCTTGAGCATTGGTTTGGCTCCTTTCGTAGTCCCGGAGGATGAGGCGGCGAAGGTATTCATCGACCGTCAGTCCTTGGCGTTTAGCTTTGAGCGCAGCGCGAGCGTACAGCCCATTCGGGAGGTCGAACGTGAGGTTTCGTTTTTTCATGGCGTTTTGACGGGTGGCAGGCTCTTCAAGAATTCTTCGGAGCGGAGGATTTTACTTAGTCCCATCCGAACGAGTTCGTTGGGGGCGATATCGTGTTGGCGCGCGAACGCCGAGAGAGCGGTCGAATGGCGCTTGGAAAAGGTGTGCACTTCGGGCCCGATCTCGGGGAAATGGATCCTGAGGTTCATGGCGCTTTAACGGGGAATTTCGTCTCCAGCACGCGCCGGATGAGTTCCTGCGGGGTGACGCGCATTGCGCGGGCGGACTTCCGAACCAGATTCAGCATCTGGGCCGGAAGGGTAAAGGTCATGGTTGCTACGAGCGGCCTGGCGGCCGGGCGTGTGAGACTGGCGAATGGATTGTTCATCCTGCCATCCTGCCTGCTTACCCGTTAGCAGTTCAAGACTTCTTTTTGTATCTCGCCTCGGCAGCTTTCTTCGCTCTCGCGCTCCTTGCCTCCGGCGTCATGGCAGCCGCGGCTTTCTTTCCACCTTGCGCACCGAAATGCTTCGCCCCTGCGCGTGCTTGCGCTTCGGTGATCTTCTTCTTCGCTGGCATCGCCCGATCAACGCACCTAGGCGTCCCGATTGCAATCTTTCCCGCTTCACTCGCGCCGCCTCGCTTAACTCCATGCTCTGAAGTGCAAGACGGTCACGAGTGTTTGCGCGGATCGCGGCGAGAACCAGCCGCCGCGGGTCGCAAAGGGAATGCGCCACCCGCCCCGTCCCGCCATGCACGAACGGAATCTGGGACAGGCGACGCAAAGTTTTTCACGCTTGGTAAAGTGGTCCGCCGAAGCGGCGAAGGTCGTTCACGATGGAGACGACGCCGGCCCTGAATGCCTCTTTGACTTGGCGCTGCGTGGTCGGGTCGCTCTCGCCTGAGTCGCCAACGTTGATATCGCCGATGTTGATGTTCGTTCCGCCGCCGCCCCGGTTGTAGGCAGCTGTTTCCCCGCGGCTGAGCACGCGCTCCCCGCGCAGTCCGATAAACGGTACCTCATCTTGCCCGAGCGTTCCGCCGCCGTGGAATCTGGGCGCCCCGATGAACGCCATGGGGTTGACGGCCATCGTTGGTGCGGAACCGATCGTGGCGCCGCTATGGCCGAACTCGTTTAGAAAGACGGAACTCGCGCCAGCAGTCACGCTGGAGCTGGGCAGAAGCCCGTTCACCACCCCGCTGATGGCATTGAGGATCAGCTTCTGCACGATCATCTTGGAGATGTCGGAAAGGAAGGATCGGGCGAAGTCGGAGAAAGCCTGCTTGGCGGATTTGGTCCCGGACACGAAGTCAACGAAGGCACTACCGAATCCATCCGCGAATTGCGTGGTGGCGTGCGCGCCAATGTCCGCGAAAACCTTCGACATGTTGGAGGCGGACTCGGTCGCCTTCTTGATGCCTGCAATCATGGAATCGATGGCACCGAGCGTTCCCGTCTTGATGGCGTCATTTGCGCGTGAGGTTGCCCGCCCGCGTTCCGCTTCGGCCAGCCGCCAGTATTCAACGCCCTTGTCGATGCCGAGCTTCTGCTGGAGATAATAGGCGTTGAGCGGGTCGATGAGATCAGCCGCGGTTCGCGCGTGGATGCGGTCGAGCCGATCCTGGTACTCCTGCTGCGACATCCCGAGCTTCTGCCAATTGTCGTTTAGCGCATCGATCTGCTCGTCCATCGCCTTGAGCGTCTTGAAGTCGCTGTCGATGGTGTTGTCTGCGCCTCCGCCTCCGCCTTTGGCTGGATCCTTGCGCTTGCCCAGCGCATTCGAGTTGCCGAGGTCTGCACCGGGTCCGGCCGAGAACGCGAGATACGTGGTCGGTTCGTAGCGGCCACGATCCGGACTAAATGCGTCGTTGGTCTTATATTTGTTGTTCTGGCCAGCCGCCCACAGGTGGAGTTCGTTGTCTGTGGGCGCATTCCCAATCTTGCCGCCAGGAAGCCCCAGAATGGCGGCTGTGACGCCCGCCACCTCAAGTGCGGCCTTGGCCGCGCTGTTGGCAAGGTCGGCCATGGCAGCGCCAGCGAACGCGGCCCAAAACTTCATCCCGGACAGCTTGGTGTTGAGTTCGTCGGCGCCTTGGCTGAACTTCGTAATGTTGTCCGCGGTCTGCTC
Organism: Chthoniobacterales bacterium; assembly: GCA_038226705.1. Taxonomy (GTDB): domain Bacteria; phylum Verrucomicrobiota; class Verrucomicrobiia; order Chthoniobacterales; family SZAS-18; genus SZAS-18. The sequence goes on from JBBRQH010000001.1 coordinate 66,727, forward strand.
GGAGAAGGTGGAAATGAAAGTGTCGTACAGGTCTTTGACGCTCTTCGCCGTGGTATCAAAGGTGGTCGCCTGCGCGGTCGTGGCGGCCCGCTGGGCGATCGTTACCTCGTTGTACTTCTCCATCCCCTGGACGGCTACGGCGAGGATCGCTGAGCTGCTGGCGTGCGCCTTCTCAAGCGCGAAAATCTTGTCCCGCACATCATCGGTCACCACCTTCATTTGCTGAAGGGTGCGGATGGCGTCGTACACGTCGTCCTGGTCGCCCTTCTTGATCGCCTCAGTCAGCTTTTCCCACGCGGCCTGCATGTCCCGCATTCCCTTCCCGGCGAAGATGGCCGCACCTTCGAGGGTCTGGAGCGCCAGGGCACCGTCCTTGCCAATCTGTGCGGCCGCAGCGCCCAGCGTATCGTCACGCCCAAAGCTGGACGTGCCGGCGTAGTCGGATGCGGCCTTGTATTGCTGACTGTCTGCGAGCGCGAGGTCACGCGCCTTTACGGCGAATTTGAATGCCTCCACCTGACGCTTGGAAGAATCTTCCGCGTCCTTAGCCATCTTATCGTAGATGGTTTTAACGATGGCGTACGACGCGGTCGCTGCTGCCGCATAAACGCCCATGCCGATAGCCACTAAGGAAAATCCCTTGCTGGAATCGTCGCCCGAATCCTCGGCGGCCTTGCCTGCGTCGGATGCGGCGGAGCTGATGGATGCCGCACCTTGCTGGGCAGCGTTGGCAGCTTCGGCGAATGCCTTGCCGACACGCCTCCCGGCCGCCTCGGCCTTGGAGCCCATCGTCTCCATATCGGCCCCTGTCTTCAGCGATTGACCGCTGACGCGTTGGGCACCTTCGACTGTATCTTTCCAGTCGACGTTGATCTGGAGCGTGTTGAGTTCTACGGCCATAGGTCAGGAAAAAACAGCGCCACCCATCCCGCTTCCCGCTGGCTAAGCGGTCAATCCGGGACGGGGGCGCAAATTTGGTCAGGCTTTCGGGAAATCGGAACCAAGCATGTCAGCGGCGAGCGGATTCGCTTTGGCGTAGTCCCTGCACTCCTCTTCGATCGCGGCAATTTCGACCCTCTTGGCATCGGTCCATCCATCAAGCCGCGTGATGGCTTCGACAGCGGCGTGCTCATGCTCATTCTGTCGGACCAGGGCGAAGAAATCGAGGCCGGAATTGTCGCGGTTGAACATCGAGGTGACCCGCTCGTTGAAGCAGTCGGCCCGGCGCTGATACTCGGTTCGGTCTTTGGCCGCGCGGGCCAGTCCGTCGAGGAGCAACTGTCGCTTGGCGAGCTTCGATTGCAGCGGAGCGCGGAAACCGCTGATGTAGATTTGCTTCGCCTGGAGTGCGGCGAATCTGGCGTCTGCTGCGGCCTGAGCGGCGTCCATCTCGGCCTGAATCGCTTCGACGGTATCGGGGGTGGTGTCTTTGGTGGTAGCCATGGGAGGGTTCGGAGTGTTAATCGATGATGCGTCCGCCAGTCCGGCAGAATTCGGCTTTCTTGGCCGGCGAGAGTTGGTCGAATTGCGCGCGGGTCACGGTCATCTTGTCGAGCGGCACGGGAGCGGCAGCCGCCTCGCTCTTGTGAAGTGCGCCCTTCAGTCCAGCGAGCTCGACGCGTAGCTGCGCCACCGTTTTCCGTTCCACGGCGAGTGCGGCCTCGGCGGTTTCAAGGGCCTCCCGAGCTGCGGCGGTTTTGGACGGCCAGAGCGTAGACTTTTTGGGTGCGGGTGGAGGAGTGGGCGCGGTCGCTAGAGCGACGGTGGCGGCGAATGCGGATTGATAGTTGGGCATAAAATTAACGGGAGAGAACGGAGCGGATCTGCGGGATCGATGACCGCAGCCAGAGGGAGGCCTTGTTCGCCTTGAAGTCGGGTCTGATTTTGCCGGCGCGGAGTGCGCGGGACATGGTGGCAATCGACCGACCGACCAGCCTCGCGACGCTGCGGGCGGGCAGGAGTGAAAGGGGTTCAAGCGGTAACGAGTGTTCCATCTACTTAATGCGGAACGGTCAACTTGGTTCTACGCGCTGCGCCCGCCGTGCGGCCCGCCGTTCCTTTTCGGCCTTCTCCTTCTCAATCAGCCGTTGGCACGCGGCGATTTGCCGGTCGAGACTGCGGTTGTGGCTGATAGCCCGCCAGTCATCGAGCGAGTGGTTAGAGCGGAAGAATTCGCACAGCGCCTGGACCGTCGGGACAAGCGGAAAATGGCCGCGGTTGCCTTCGGGAATCGCCTCGGCCTCGGCGAGCTTCCGGATATATCTTTCACCGCAGCCGATGGCTTCGGCGAGTTGGGATACGTGGATGGTTTCGGTTTGGGTTTTCGTTGGCATAAAAGCAAAAAGGAAGAGGCCCTATGGAAAAAGTACGGTCACACTAAGGACCCTCGGGAAGGCACCTGAGAGCTTGGTGTTCAGAAAAAACGAAAGCTATTCAACGGGGGGTAGGGGGTGGCCCCTTCAGCGGCAGCCCTGACGCCGTCGTGGACCGGAAGGCGAAGGCGCGAGCGAAGGCGTCGTGCTGTCTGCGCATCGCCTCCTTCGAGCATCCAAGAGCCCTTGCTGCCTCCGTCTGATTCGCAGCCCATGGCCAAGCCTCGGGATCGAGCGCCACGAGCGCGGCGGCTGCCCGCAGCATGACCGAGCGTTGTGTCTGTCCGTTCAGTCCGCGACCGATTGGCTGCAGGGTCCATCTCAGAACCTCGCGGACGCAGAACTGCATTTGTGCCTCGGTCCAGGCCTCTTCGTCTTGAGGCAGCGGCTCGATCAAGCATGCCGGGTGGTCAAAGGATGGAGCCAGGGGCCTCCGCTGGGCCCCGGTGCCGGCGTGACTGCCGATATCGGGAGTAAGGACTGGCAAGTGCTGCTGCTGGACGTGCGTCAGCCGCTTGCGACCGAGTCCCGTACCTTGGGTGTAGTTGGACTCGTTCATGGCTTTCCGCCTTTCCGTTCCGCCCAAATGCGTACGGTTTTGCCCGGAACGGAATGGAAGTTCCGTGTGATTCCGACGGAATTCCGGGCGGAAAGTCTTTCCGTTCCGGGTAGATCCGTACGGTTTTGCCCGGAACGGAATGGAATTACGTCCATGAGATGAGCCCTCCCACGTTCGAGATCCGGCCGGCGAATCGACCCTTGGACTCGTCCAGAGCGGCGTAGGCGGCCGACTTTTGGAACCCGTGGTCTTCGATGAGGGACCGCACGGCCTCGGCCTTGGTTCGGGCGCCGTCGGCGAAAACTTCCGCCATGACATCCTCGTCAATCTCCCGCTTCGCTTTCGCATCGGGGTTGTCGAAGGCCTGCCAGTCGAAGTCATCTACTCGGTCGAACGAACCGTTGGAGCGGACCCAGGCGGAACGCTGCCCCATCTCGCCATCGTTGTTCTTGCAGCAGGTCCAGACGATGCGGTCATCGGTCGTGTCGTTCGTGGCGCGCTGGACCACGAAGGCGGCCCGCGGGACGGAACCGAGCACGTAGGAGCCTGCCAGCGTGGCAAGCAGTCCTGCGCCGCTGTGGCGCTCATTGGCGGACGGTTTGCGGGTGTGCGCTACGATCACGAAGGCGGGCCGCTCGACACCTGGAGGTAGTGCGCTGCGGATGGCCTCAAATGCGGCCAGATAATCCCGTTGCTTGTCCTCCGCGGCGACCGCGTTCCACGGGTCGATGCCGATCACATCGGGTCGGAATTCGCGGATGCTGGCGCGGAGTTGGGCGCAGAAGTCGGCGCGGTCGAAACGGATCCCGAAAGGCGGGGGCGGACAGACGCGCAGGTATTCGTCCAGCCGCTCGACCGGTTGCTCGGCGAAGTCGCGCTGGAGCCGGACGCGTCCGTTTTCCGTTTGAAGGATCATGGTGCGGAACCGGCGATGGACGCCGAGCCCGAACCACTGCGCGCCCGGACCGTTTGCCCCGGCGACGGCGAGCGAGAGAAGCGCGCGGGATTTCCCGATGCCAGGCGCGCCGCCAATGACGGTGACCGACTCGCGCTGTAGGTGGAAGTCCCCGACCAGATTCCAGCCGGAAGGCGGTTCGAAGTCCCGTAGCTCCGACGGTCGAAGGAATTCGATGGCGGCCGGCGCGTCGTGTCTTTTCGTAGCCGTGGCCTCGATCCCTGAAGTGAGAGCGGCCAAGACTTCGTTACATGGTCGGCCCGCGTTTAATTCCGCATCGGCATGCTTGAGGAGGGCGCCGACTCGGCGGGTGTGCGCGTGGTCCTCGACGCGTCGGTACACCTCGACAACGCTATGCGGCATGTTGCGGTCCCGGTGCTCGCTGGCATCGGCAAAGAACGGTCCTGGTGCATCGATTAGGTTGGCATCGCGAAGCCAGGTGCAGACCGTCGTGGTGCTGATGGTTTTCCCGGCTGCGTCGAGATCCTCGAACGCGGTGACGATGTTCTTCGCGTGCGGATCAGCGAAGTGCGTGGCGGTCAGGGTGGGCAGATGAATCCGCGCCTCCTCAGGCCAATTGATGGCGGCGAAGGCGACGGCCAGTTCTGACTCGTGGTCGATTTGGGAGATCGCGTTCATTGTGCGCCTCCCTTCCGCGCCAGAACGAGCGCAGCGAACGTGTGGGCGTCACCACTGACCTTGCACTGCGGGCAGTGGAATCGAGCCTCTCCCGGCGTCAGGAACAGCTGGCACCGGTGTAGGCAATACTTGTCACCGATCGGACAAGCGCCCGCGACCGACCAAAGGCGCATCGGCTGATGCATCGTGGTTACTTCCTCGATCTGCTCGCGCAATGATTTCGCGAGTCCGTCGAACGTGAGTTGAGTTGTCATGGCTTGGGTGCCATGCGCTGCGACCGCAACCGATATTGACCACGAAGAGTACTATTGAGGAGTATCTTCAGAAGCCCAGGGTTGCCGCGCTGCGCGGTGGCTCTGGGTTTCTTATGTGGAGGGTGTGCCGCAGAGGAATGCGTCGAGTGACGCCAAGTCGATTACGCGGCGGCCGCGGATGTTATCCTTGCGGGTTTTCAGGACATGAGAGCGAATCTTGCCCTCAGCGATGAGTTGATAAAGCGTGCTTCTGCCGATAAGGCTCTCAGCATGCTTGAGTGCGGACTTAACGTCTAACTGCCCATGAGTTGGGCTCATTTCGGTTGCCATAGAACCGAAGTAAACCACAACGGAAATTCGTGGATTTCGTCGGACTAAGACCGCAAAACGACACATTCGGGTCGCAAACGAGCAACCGCGTTCTAGGCTGCTGACGTGTTTTTCTACCTTGCGGTTTTAGCTCCCCGCAAACGAAGCAAATCCCTGCGCAAAAGCGCATTTTCCCACGATTTTTCCCACCTAGAACTATTTTTGTCTATTTTTCGCAATCGACACAATTTTCTTGTGCCAAAGGTCGTAATCCCGACGCATCGCCACTATGGCGTTGAGTACGCCGCACTGAATCGATGCTTCCGATGTCGACCGATGTTTCTTGCCGTCTTCGGATTTCAGGAACAGTTCTAACTTCTCCTTCGCGACACCTGGTCTTTTCTGGCTTGTGATATATTTCACGTACCGAACCATATCGCCTTCTGTCGCGGTGTTTGCGAGAAGGTGATTCAACTCCTTCAAGTGCAAGCGGTCTGCCTTGGTTTTCCGCTCGGCGGCTAAGGCGTGAAATACGGATTCAGATGTACAAGCGTCCAAGAGTCGAAACGCGCGTTTCGCGGCGGTACGGTAGTCGTCACCAGTTAAGAGGCTCGCCGCGATGTACGCGACGGTGTCGATTGAGTACGCTTCTTTCATGTGACGTCTGGTAAGCTGTTCGCCGCGGTTAGCATGGAGTCGCGACCGACCGTGACGTACCCGTCATGTACCGCCGCCGAGTCGTGGCCGATAAGCTGTTGCGTAACGCTGGCCGGGATTCCGGCCTCATGCATGAGCGTGGTCGCGGTGTGCCGAAGGCTGTGAAAGCTGGTCGTGCTGGGCGTCCGCTTCACTGCGCGCCCCTCGCCTGCTTTCCGATGCGGTTTCCGCTCCCGCAGCCCCGCCGCGGCCAGGACGTTGGCAAAAGCATTGCTGAGCCCGCCTGACAGCCCCGTGCGCTCCATGATGGCGAACGCGCGGGGGTGGAGCGGCCCGTGCGGGTCATCGGACGATGGCAAGGCTTCCAGGTGCCTCCGCAGGGGTTCGGCGAGCGGAAGAGTGATGCGCCTGTTCGTCTTGCCGGTCGTGAGCCGCAGGTCGCCGCGAATGAGGTCCACGTTTGCCCATGTGAGCTTGGCGAGATCGCCCAGGCGTTGGCCGGAGTACAGACCGAACAAAACCAGCGAACGCCATTCCGGGTCGCACTCGCGCAAGATGGCGCGCAGTTCGTCGAGGGTGAAGGGCCTGCGACTGTCACCCGTGCTCCTCTCGCGGACGGAGTCCACAAATTCCGCGGGGTCGTCAGCGATTAGACCGTCCCGGCGCGCCGAGCGAAAGACCATGCGTATCACCTTGAGCCGGTGATTTGCTGTCTTCGAGGAGACGCGCTTGGCTTCGGCATTGCGGTACGCTGTGAGGGTTTGAGGAGTGACACCGTCTAGACCGTGGTCGTCGTCGCCGAGATATTGGACGAACGCGCCCGCGCTCTTCCGGTAGAAATCGAGGGTGCTGGGCGCAGTCTCCGGCCCCTTCTTCGTCAGCCACTCCTCGACGTAGTCACGCACCAGTACGTTCTTCACTTCCTCGCCCGTCAATTCCTGGTGGAGGTCGGCGATGACGCGGCGCATTTGGGTCGCCGTCCGTTTCTTCCTCGCGGCCTCTTCGAATGCCTCCGCCAGCTTTTGCGCTTCCTTCCGGTTCGTCGTCTTTGTCGAGCGTTTCAGCCGGCGCCCGTTCGTATCGGTGAAACACGCGACCCAGTATTTCGAGTGCGGATGTTTCCACAGCGAAGCCATGTCAGAACGTTAGCAAGAACGTTCGCGCTTGTCCAGACACATTCGCGGTTTTCCGCATATGCGCGGAACACAGTGATAATGAGCATCCGCGGACATTGGCGGATGGCTTTGATACAAATCGAGGGTTCAAATCCCTCCGGCCCGAAGGGGTGAAATACCGAGGGAAAGGGAATCGACCGCGGAAATGCTTCACAGGCGTTTGAGCCCGGACGCGCGGAAGGGAGCTTGTTCAACCGACGTTGATATGTTCCAGGGGAACGCGGAAGTCGCGGTAGGCCTTGCACGCAACAAATATCGAAATCCCCAATGCGCAGAACGCGACCGCAAACGCCAGCTCGCTGGAGAGTTCCAAACGTTCGATCTCTGTTCTGTCGTCGGCCGTGAGTGACGCCCAACCACAAAATACAGAAAAATAGAGGGCGATAATGGCGAGGAAAAATGAACCCAGCGCAAAGACGAGACGTAGGATAGACTGCTTCATGGCCTCGCTCCACACTGATGGACCGCGAACCCGTTCGCAAGCCGCTGCATTCGCGCCGCTTCGCGTAGCTCCAGGCTCGGAAGTCCGGAGCGGTCGCGAGGTTTGCGCGGATCACGCCGAGAGCTGGGGTGGCCAGCTTCCGGACCTCAGCGAGGTCGGACTGTGTCGACACAGGATCCTCGCGAAGTTTCAAATCGCCCGATTCGAAGGAGTTTACGAAAGCACGAGAACCGTCTCGAGGATATCGGAGTCCAGCGCGCGGATGTCTCGCTCATGCGTCATGAGGAGCTGAACAATCTGCAGCGTAGTGCAGTTGCCGATACGGAGCCAAACCAGTTTGGGCGGATGCCCGTAGAGGAAGCTCCGCTGCTGAAAGTCGGAATCCTTGGAAACGATCGTGAATCCGTTCCGCGCGCAAACTCCCAAACCTCGTCATCGGGGAAGCCAAGCAATCCGCACTCGCGAACGTGCGCGCTCCCCGGAAAGAGCGACGCCAGCAAGCCAGAAAGCTTGGGCGAAAGGTTTTCGTCAAAGAGCAACTTCATGCGGAACGACGTTCAAGCGACGGTCGCGGTCCGCAGCGAAGGCAAAACAAGCTTGAATGTCCTCAGCAGTAAGGTCGGGGAAATCAGCGAGCACTTCGGGAACTGTCATGCCCCCACCCAGGTAATCGAAAACGTCGGCTACCGAGATGCGGGTCCCGCGGATGCACGGTTTTCCGCTGCGGATGCGCGAATCGATCGTGATGCGCTCTCGGTAATCCATGCCACGAAGGTCGTATTCTGGACTCGCGAGTCAAGAAGGGCGCAGAAATCGCCGGCTCAACATTTTTAGTAACCTTGTCCCCAGCAGCTTACGCCCCGCCCACTTGCATTTCATTGAATCCGGCCAGAGGCTACCACCGTTCTTTGTCTGCTTAATGATCCTGTTCCATCCGGGATCAGCGGGGGACCCAAATCCCGTGAGTCGACGCACGCGAGTGCGGCGAAACACTTGGGGCGAACGGCGCAGCGGCGCCGGGAAGACTGATCGCTTCCAGCCCGACAGCTAACTCCGTCAGCACCACATCCTAGATCAGGGCAAGGGACGGCACGATTCCTCCAACCGAAAGGTCCGCGGGAAAGGGCCGCCCCCCAACCGGCGGGCAGTCCAAGATCCAACCCGCCGCGCTCCGCCCGAGCGCGGCAGTCGGAACATCGGAATCGTATGAGCACAACATTCATGGTCACCGCGGCGATCGTCGCGGTGCTCTTCCTTGGCGGAATCTGGCTGTGCGGAGTTCGCTACATCCCGCATAACCGGGTCGGTATCGTGGAAAAACTGTGGTCGGGCAAAGGCTCGCTCACCGGCGGACGCATCATCGCGCCTGAAGGAGAAGCGGGCTTCCAAACCCGCCTCCTCCGCGGTGGCATCCAGTTCGGTTTCTACCCGTGGCAATTTCGCATTCATCCCCAGCCGCTCGTCGCGGTCGGGGAAGGCAAAATCGGCTACGTCTATGCGCGCGACGGCGAACCGTTGCCCGCCACCCAGACCTTGGGTCGCTCCGTGGATTGCAATCGCTTCCAGGAGGCGCACGCCTTCCTGACTGGCGCCGGTCAACGCGGCCGCCAGCGCGACATCCTGCGCGAAGGCGTCTACGCGATCAACACGGCCCTCTTCGTCGTGATCACGGAAGAACAAGTCTACTCCGGCCCGGGTTCCGAGAGCGAACGGGCCAAGTTTACCGAGTGGCAGAATGAACTCGCGGTCCTGGACGGCTTCGCGCCCGTCGTGATCGGCTACGGCGGGACCAATCGCGCCCCGCTGCCCCCGGCCATACCGGGGAGCGATGCGGCCAGCACCCAACTGTCGCCCAGCGACAGCATCGGCGTGATCTCGGTGCATGACGGTCCGCCGATCCCTAGCGGCGAAATCATCGCCCCAGAAGTGACCGAAGACGAAACTACGGGAAGTCATTTGTATTTCCAGGATCCCGAGGCGTTCCTCGCTCTGGGCGGTCGGCGCGGAAAACAGCTCCAGGTGGTGACGGACGGCACGTTCTTCATCAACCGCTGGTTCGCCACCGTCGAGATCCAGCCCAAGACGCTGATTCCCATCGGCTACGTGGGAGTGGTCGTGAGCTATCACGGCTCGCTCGGCGACGACAGCACCGGCACGCAGTTCCGTTACGGCGAGCAGGTCGATCCCGGCCAGCGGGGCGTGTGGAATCGTGCGCTCCCGCCCGGCAAGTACGCCCTCAATCCCTACGCGCTCCGCGTGGAACTCGTACCCACCGTCAACTTCGTGCTCCGCTGGATCAGCGGCCAGACTGAGGCCCACCGCTACGATGCGGAACTCGCCAGCATCGAGCTCATCACCGCCGACGGTTATGAGCCGTTGCTTCCGCTCTCGCTCGTCCTGCACATCGACTACCAAAAGGCGTCGAGTGTGATCCAACGGTTCGGCGACGTGAAGCGCCTCATCTCCCAAACGCTCGACCCGATCCTCACGTCGTATTTTCGCGACGTGGCGCAATCGTCCTCCATGCTCGACCTCCTGACGAAGCGCGAGGACATCCAGGCGCGGGCGACGGCCGAACTCGGCCGCCGTTTCGGCGATTACGATATCAACTGCGTCGCGGTCTTGATCGGCCGCCCGGAATCGCAAATTGCCGCCGGCTCGACGAAGGAAGACCCGATCGAACGCCTGTTCGATCAGCTCCGCGTGCGCCGTCTCGCCGAGGAGCAAAAGGCTACCTACGCTAAACAGGAGGAAGCCGCGGCGCGGCTCCAGCAGCTGAACGAAGCGAATGCGGCCGCCGAGAAGCAACGCGAGCTCACGCAAACGCGCATCGACATCGAAGTGGCCGGAAACCGCGGTTCCGCGCAACTCGCGGAAGCGGAGCGCCTCGCCAAGCGCGACATCGCGCGCGCCGAAGGCGAAAGCCGTTCGAAAGAACTGCTCGGCGCCGGTGAAGCGAGCCGGATCGCGCAGATCGGTCGGGCCGAGGCGAACGTGAACCAGCAAAAGATCGCGGCCTACGGCGATCCGCGTCTTTTCGCGCTGAGCCTCCTCGGCGACCAGCTCGCCAAGAGCCAGCAACCGCTCGTTCCGCAGCAGCTCTTCGCCCTCGGCGGCGATGGAACCCAGGGAGGCGCCGCCGGCAGCCTGCTCACTCAACTTCTGGGCATGCTCGTCGGCGAGAAAGCGCGGGCCTTGCCCTTGCTGACCCCTCCGGCACCCGCGAAGCCGGAAGCGCCCGAGGCCGATGCGGCCAAGGCGTAACGAAATGACCTGACGTTCTGCTGCGGGCGGGCGCGATCCCGCCCGCGGCCCTTTCCGCCTCAATATTTCATCAGGGCAATTACCGGGACGCCATCGAGCTTGGCCCGGCCCCCCAGAAACTCCAACTCGACGAGAAAGAGTACGCCCACCGTACGCCCGCCAAGCTTCTCGATGAGTTTGACGGCTGCGGCCGCGGTGCCCCCGGTGGCGAGCAAATCGTCGATCACCACCGCACGCTCGCCCGCGTGCAGAGCGTCCGAAAGCATCTCCACGGTCGCTTCGCCATACTCGAGCGTGTACGCGACCTGCTCCGTCTTGCCCGGAAGCTTGCCGGCCTTCCGCACGGGAATGAAGCCGATCCCCATTTTGTAGGCGAGCGCTGCCCCGAAGAGAAAGCCGCGTGCGTCGATCCCGACAATCTTGGTGATCTTCTCGGGTAACGCGAGGCAGGCTTTCTCAAACAGATCGATGGAGAGCCGGAAGACGGCCGGATCGGCGAGGATCGGCATGATGTCCTTGAAAAGGATACCGGGCTTCGGGAAGTCCGGCACATCGCGGACGGCGGCGTAAAGTGGCGCGGCGGGATCGGACACAGGGGGAATTGCGGATTGCGGATTGACCGATGGGAAGTGGGAAAAGGCAAGTAATGTCGGTCTGTCTCGCTGACGCTCGGCTGCGGATGGTGGATTGGCTTTTCGAATGCAGCAGGCAAATGCGAGAGCGATGTGCGGGCAGTCGTAAGGTTCCCGACTGATGGTTTGGAAGAAAAAAAGGCAATTTGTTCAGACAACGGGGCAGCCACGCAACGGCAATTGTATCGCATTGTTCGAAGTGCATGACCAGATTTGCGAATAGACTCATCCGCAGCAAAGTCGGCTCATCCGAACGACACCCTCGTTCCCGCATTCTTCTGCAGCTTCCAGCAAGGCCAATCCGCCATCCGCAGCCGAGCGTCAGCGAGCCAGACCGACATTACTTGCCTTTTCCCACTTCCCATCGGTCAATCCGCAATTCAATCGTCCGCAATTCCTTGGATCGTGCCCTCCTCATCGCCTCCACGCTCTGCTTCCTGCTGGGCTTGGGCTACGCATTGTTCGCCCTGAGCGGGGGGCGCTACCGCGGCTCGGCCTTTCATCTGCTCGTCATGGGAGCGGGCTTCGCCCTGCAAACTGCCTTTCTTTACCAGCGCGGGCACCAGATTGGGCGCTGCCCGCTGACGAACCTATTTGAGGTGCTCGTCTTTCTGAGCTGGGCCACCGTGCTCTTCTTTCTTTGTATCGGACCCGCGTACCGACTGTCCCTGCTCGGGGCTTTTACGGCGCCGCTCGCCTTCGTGCTGCAGGCACTCGCGCTCGTTTCGAATCTCGACACTCCACCGGGACCCAAGGTGGCCATAAACCCGTACCTGGAATTCCACGCCGCCTTTTCCCTGTTGGCTTATGGCGCATTCCTTCTCGCGGGTCTTGCGGGCGGCATGTATCTCGTGCAAGAGGCGCAGCTGAAATCCCGGCGCCCCGGTTCGTCCTTCTTTGCCTTGCCTCCCATTCATACTCTCGGCGTCGCCAACGGCCGGCTTGTCCTCGTCGGGTTCATCCTCTTGACCCTCGGAATGCTGGCCGGGTTTGGCGTCGGGAAAGCTCCGTCGTCGTTCAAACTGGGCTGGTCGATCGGAGTTTGGATTCTCTACGGAGCGATCGTCGTCGCCCGCTTCTTCACGCATCTGGCCCCTCGCCGCGTTGCCCATTACTCCGTGGCCTCCGCGGCGCTCGCCATTGCCACCCTCTGGGGCATCACGTTCATCAGCGCCCCGAAGGAACCGAAGGACAAAGGCACCACGCTGAAAGTGGAGACGGCGGCGCCGGCTTCACCCGGTTACACCTTCAAGCTGCGACCCGTGGCGGAGGCGGGAGAGCCGGCATGAAACTCGTCTGCTTTGGCGTGAGCCATCATGAAGCGACGGTCGACGTGCGCGAGCGCTTCGCGCTCGGCGAGCAGGCCGCCATCGCGGCGGGCCGCAGTCTCTGCGCAGAAGCCGGCGCGGGTGAGGCCGTGGTGGTCTCAACCTGCAATCGCACGGAGTACTACGCGCTTTGCACCGCCGTTTCCGCTCCCGCCATGCGCACCCGGACCCTGGCCGAGCGGCCGGGCGCGGAGCTCTTCTATCAGCACGAGGACGATGCGTGCATCGCCCACCTGTTTCGCGTCACGAGCGGCCTGGAATCGATGGTCCTTGGGGAAACGGAGATTCTCGGACAGGTGAAGAAAGCGTACCAGGGAGCGAGCGAAGCCGGCACCACCTCGCGCTTCTTGAACAAGCTCTTCCAGCGCGCCTTTCAGGTTGCCAAGCAGGTGCGCACACGCACGGGCATCACCCGCGGCTCGGTTAGCGTGGGTTCCGTGGCGGTCGATCTCGCCGGCCAGATTTTCGGCGACCTCAGCGATCGCAAGGTCATGATCCTGGGCGCGGGGGAAACGGGCGAGATGACCGCACGCAGCCTTCTCTCCCGCGGGGTGCACAGCCTTTTCGTTTCGAATCGCTCGTTCGAGCGCGCCGATGCGCTTGCCGCGGAACTGGGCGGACGCGCGGTGCACTTTGACGCCTGGGAGGCGGAAATGCGCACGATCGATATTCTCATCAGTTCGACGGCGGCGCCGCATCACGTCGTGACCCGCGAGAAGCTTCGGCCGGTGCTCGCCCAGCGTGCCGATCGCCCGCTCTTCATCATCGATCTCGCGGTCCCGCGGGACGTCGAGCCCGAGACGAACGAATTGGAAGGCGTCTACGTCTACGATATCGATTCCTTGCAGCGCATTGCCGAGCAGGCGTTGGCCCGGCGGCATCGCGAGCTGGAAACGTGCGAGACCATGATTCAAACGCAGGTGGCCGAGTTCCGCGCCTGGCTCGAGCGCGAAGGCCCGCGCGTCGGCTGGGAGAGCTTCCTGCAGCGCCACCGGGCGGAGCAGCTCACGAAGCTCGCCCGCCGGGAAGAAAGCGGTATCTCCGCATCATGAGCGGCGGAAGAATTGTGCTCGGCACGCGCGGCAGTGCCCTCGCGCTCGCCCAGGCGAAGCTCACGCGCGCTGCGCTTCTCGCGGCTCATCCCGGTCTGATTGTCGAGGTGCGCGAATTCAAGACCACGGGGGATAAACGGCAGGACCTCAGCCTCTCCTCGGCCGTCCACGGCGACGGCGGGGAAAAGATCGACAAGGGTCTCTTTACCAAGGAACTCGAAAACGCGCTGCTTGCGCACGAGATCGATGTCGCCGTCCACAGCCTCAAGGATCTCCCGACGGCCAACCCGCCGGGACTGCTCGTCGCCGCCGTCCTCCCCCGCGCACCGGCTGAGGATGTCCTCATCAGCAAATACGCCGGGCTCGGCGCTCTTCCCCAAGGCGCCACGGTAGCGACCAGCAGCGTGCGCCGCGCATTGCAACTCCAGCATCTGCGGCCGGATCTGCGCGTCGTGGAGATTCGGGGTAACGTCGGCACGCGCCTAATGAAGCTGCGCGATCGAACCGAATGGGCCGGCATGCTGCTCGCCCGGGCTGGCCTCGAGCGGCTGGGCTTCGATCTCTCGCAGGGGAATCTTGCGCACGAAGGAACCGTCTTCGGGGCCGATATTCTCGGTCCCGATCGCATGCTTCCCGCGGTGGGCCAGGGTGCGATCGGCTTGCAGGCACGGTTCGACGCGGGACCTCCTTCCGCGTTGCTCGCCGCTATCAATCACGACGGGACTTTCGCGGCCGTCCTCGCAGAACGGGCGCTCCTCCGCGCATTGGGTGGGGGTTGCCAGGCACCGGTCGGAGTCTCCACCCGGCTGGAAGGCACGGAGCTCCATCTCCGCGCCGTCTATTTCGCCGAAGGCGAGCGTCAGCCGCGCGGCGCGCACGCGACCGGACAGAGCAGCGACCCGGAAGCACTTGGCTGTCTGGTCGCTGAAAAACTTCTTCGCGGGTAGGGACGCTCCTTCGTCCATCGCCTGGATTCCCATCGCTTCCTTCAATTCCCGCTTCGGGAATTTCAATGGACGCGGATTGCCGACGCGACGGAAATCTTCAGACGCGATACGCTGCGTTTCCGCATGACTCCTCAAGAACACCGCATGAACTCCTGGGACGGCGCCGAGCTTTTCTACCGAGCCTGGCTCCCCACGACCCCCGCAAGAAAGGCGCTTGTCCTTTTCCATCGCGGTCACGAGCACTCGGGACGCTGGGAGGAAACGGTGCGGGCTCTTGCGCTGGAGGAGACGGCGGTCTTCGCGTGGGATGCGCGCGGTCACGGTAAATCCGCGGGCGACCGTGGATCGGCGGAGAATCTCGCGGCGGTGATCAAAGATACCGAGACCTTCGTGCGCCACGTCTCGCGCACGCACGGAATCGCGATAGAAGACATGGTGGTGCTGGCGCACAGCGTCGGCGCGGTGACCGCCACGGCCTGGGTGCACGACTATGCGCCACCGATTCGCGGGCTCATCCTCGGCACGCCGGCCTTTCGTGTGCGCCTCTATGTGCCCCTCGCGATTCCGGCCCTTCGGCTGAAGCAGGCATTCCTCGGACCCGGTTATGTGAAGAGCTACGTGAAGTCGAAGATGCTCACGCACGATGCGGCCGAGGCGGTGAGCTACGACGCGGATCCCCTGATCTTTCGCCAGATTGCAGTCAACATTCTGCTCGACCTGCATGACACCTCGACGCGACTGCTCGACGACGCGGGGGCGATTCTTGCCCCAACCTTAATCCTGGCCGCGGGCGCCGACTGGGTGGTGAACAACCAGGCGCAGCGCAAATTCTTCGACCGGCTTTCGTCGCCGGTAAAACGCTTCGAAGTCCTGCCCGGTTTCCATCACGCGATCTTCCACGAGAAGGACCGTGCGCTCGTCATCCAAAAGGTACGTGCTTTCATCCTCGAATGCTTCGCCGCCCCGCCTTCCGTCCCTCCCCTGCTGGATGCGGATCGGCAGGGCTACACCAAGCGCGAGTTTGACCGCCTTTCCGCTCCCGGCAGCCCGCAGTTCGCCGTGGTCCGCACGTTCCTGAAGACCATCGGCCGGCTCAGCCAGGGCATCCGCCTTGGTCACCGCACGGGCTTCGATTCCGGCGTGACCCTGGACTACGTCTACGAGAACAAACCGCGCGGGACATCGCCGCTCGGCTGGTTCATCGATCGAAACTATCTCGGAAGCATCGGCTGGCGCGGCATTCGCAAGCGCCGCATCCATCTCGAGAAGCTGCTGCGCACCGCCATGGCCGAAACGAAGTCGGCCGGCCGACCCGTGCACATCCTCGACATCGCGTGCGGAGGCGGCCGCTATGTCCTGCAGGCTCTGCGCGAGGCTCCAGGCAACGGCGCCCAAGCGGTCCTCCGCGACTACAAGAAGGAAAATCTCGACGCCGCGCGTCGGCTCGCGACCGAATGGGGAGTAACCGGAGTCGCCTTCGTGGAAGGTGACGCCTTCGATCGCCAGTCGCTCGCCGCCGTCACGCCGAGGCCGACCATCGCGATCGTCTCCGGACTCTACGAGCTCTTCCCGGCCAACGATCCCGTACTCGAATCGCTCCACGGACTGGCCGACGCCATCGAGCCAGATGGATTTCTGCTCTACACCAATCAACCCTGGCACCCCCAGGTGGAGTTGATCGCGCGCACCCTGACGAACCGCGAAGGCAAACCATGGATCATGCGGCGCCGCACTCAGGCCGAGATGGACGCGCTGGTGGAAGACGCCGGCTTCGAGAAGATCGCGCAGGAGATCGACGAATGGGGCATCTTCACCGTCTCGCTGGCCCGCCGGGTGCACGGATGAAACTCGCGGCCCTGCGGACCTCAGTTCTGCTTTCGGCGCTTTTCGTCGTCGTTTACGGCGCCAGTAATTGGATCACGTCGCAGCGGGCCGACGTCGTCACGTGGTATTTTGCCTGGGAGCGGAGCATTCCGTTCGTTCCGATTTTCATCCTGCCGTACCTTTCGATCGATCTGTTCTTCATTTCCGCCCCGTTCCTTTGCGCCGACCGGGCAGAGTTGCGCTCTCTGGCGAGGCGCATCACGCTCGCGATTCTCCTCGGCGGGGCGTTTTTCCTGGCGATGCCTCTGCGGCTCGCGGTGCCGCGCCCGCAGGCAGAAGGCTGGCTCGGAGCGGTTTTCGCGAAGTTTTGCGAGCTGGATCAGCCTTACAATCTGTTCCCGTCGCTCCACATCACACTTCTCGTGATTCTCGCGGATCTCTACGGCAGGCGCACACGCGGGGTCGTGCGCACCCTCGTGCTCATGTGGTTTGCCCTGATCTGCGTCTCGACCCTTCTCACCTACCAGCATCATTTTATCGATCTCGTCGGCGGATTTCTGCTCGCGGGCTACTGCTTTCTCCTCGTGGACGATTCGCCGCAGCGACTCGGCGTGACCCCCAACCCTCGAATCGGCCTCTACTATGCGGGGGCCGCGCTGCTGCTGCTCGCCGTGGGCTGGTTCGCGGGGTCGTGGGGCTGGCTGCTGCTTTGGCCAGCCTTGGCTCTCGGCGTGGTGGCCTGCGGCTATTACGGCCTCGGGCCCGGAATTTATCGAAAACGCGACGGACGAATCCGGCAGCCCGCGCGCGCTCTCCTCGCGCCGTGCCTCTGGGGCCAGCAGCTTTCGCTCCGGCACTATCGGGCGCAATGCCGGCCTTGGGACGAGGCCGCTCCGGGGGTTTTGATCGGACGGCAACTTACGGACGAGGAAGCGCGCACGGCGATAAATGCGGGGGTCACCGCAGTGCTCGATCTGACGTCCGAGTTCTCCGAAAACGCACCGTTCCGTTCGCTCGCCTATCGCAACGTCCCCATTCTCGACCTCACCGCGCCCACGCAGGCACAACTCGAGGACTGCATCGCCTTCATCCGCGAGCACTCCCCAGGCGGGAAAGTGTATGTACATTGCAAGATCGGCTACTCGCGCAGTGCGGCGGTGGTCAGCGCCTGGCTGCTGGCGAGCGGGCAGGCCGAGACGGCGGCGGCGGCCGTGCGGACTTTGCGCGCCATCCGACCTCCCATCGTGGTGCGGCCGGAGGCGATGGGTGCCATTGAGTTGTTTGCCGGCGAGATCGCGCGAGACCACGCGTGACAAGTGCCGCGGGAGTTTTGCAGAGTTGGGCACGACCGCGGGCCGCGCTCGCCCAGATCGACCGCGCCGGGCTCATTCTCGCGGCGCGCGGCTTCACCCGGAAACGCGAACAGAAGGAGAGGCGCGAGGCGAAGGGCAATCCGCTCAGGCAGTGGGAGTAGGCGCTGGCGAAGGAGACGCCGCGGATTGCGTGCAGTCCCGCTTCGCGCGCTCTGCGGGACCGCCGTCTCCTGCGCAGCTTGCTGCGCTCGCTCGGCCGAAGGCCGCACTTCTTCGGTCCATGGCCTTTTCTCCACTTACCCGGCAGCAAGCTGCCTGGCCGACAGCGGTCCCGCAGAGCGCGCAGAGCGGGACTGCACGCAATCCACGGCGTCGAACCCGCTTGGCCCCTCATTTCCGGCCAGACCATCGCAGTGGGAACTCACTCGACCCTTCCAGCATTGACCGCATGCTCAATCCTCCGCCTTCTCCCCGGCCGGACACATCTTCACCAGCTTCGGATCGAAGCGGCCCAGCACCTCTACGAGATCCGTCTGCGCGGCCATGACTTCGTGGATGTCCTTGTAGGCGCCGGGCACTTCGTCGAGTCCCGAACTGAGCAGTTCCACTCCCGCGGCGGCGAGCTCTTTCTTTACGCCGCTCCAGGTAAACGACTGCAGTGCCTTGGTGCGGCTCATCAATCTTCCGGCGCCGTGCGATGCGCTGTGCAAGGAAGCAGGCTCCCCTTTTCCCCGCACGACGAAACCGGGCTGCGCCATGGAACCGGGGATCACTCCGAGTACGCCAGGCCCGGCCGGGGTCGCGCCCTTGCGATGCACAATCACCTCGCGCGAGACGCCGTCGATCACATGCGTTTCCTTCCAGGCGAAATTGTGATGATTCTCGATGTCGAGGACGACCTCCGCCCCGATCTTGCGCGCGATGGCGCGGTGGATGAGATCGTGATTCGCGGCGGCGTACAACCCCATCAGGTTCATGGCCGCCCAATATTCCGCGCCAGGTTCGGAATCGAGATCGAGCCAGGCGAGTTGCTTGAGCGGGGCCGGCAACTCGCGGTGATATTCCATCGCCCGCCGGCTGTAATGCTGGCACACCTGCGCCCCCACCCCGCGGCTTCCGCTGTGGCTAAGCAGCGCGAGATATTCGCCGGTCCGGAGACCGATCGATTCATCGAGCACGGTGAAAGCGCCGAACTCCACGAAGTGATTTCCGCTCCCGCTCGAGCCCAGCTGCGTCCAGGCCTTGTCGCGCAGACGCGCCGTGACGGGTGAGACGGTCCAATCCTCGTCCATCACCGCGTGTTCGCGCTTCTGCTTGAAGGCGGCGCCGACTCCGAACTTCGTCTCGGTCTCCAGGATATTGGCGAAACGACCCCTCATCCCCGCCAGGGTGTTCGCCTTGCGGTCGTAAATGCTGAGCTTCATCCGACAGGCGATATCGACACCCACGGCGTAGGGAATGACCGCATTCTCCGTGGCAAGCACGCCGCCAATTGGCAGGCCGTAGCCCACATGTGCGTCGGGCATCAAGGCTCCGGCCACGCTCACGGGCAGACCGCAGGCGTTTGCGAGTTGTTGGACGGCACTGGCGTCGAGCCCGCTCCCCCACTGCCGCCATGGGGCGGACGCGGCGCGGGCCCGGAAAGCCGGCACATAGAGAGCCCGAGCGAGCGCCTCGCGCAGGGGATCCCCGAGGAACGAGCCGGGATGGGCGATGATCGTGGCCAATTCGCCAGGAAGCGCGGCTACTTCGCCTCCTTCGCGGAGGAATTGCCCGATGAACTTTTGCGCGAGTGCAATCGCTGGTCCGGTTGGAACTCCGAGTTCTTGAAGTTGCTGAGTATTCATGGCTGAAAAACAAAAAGCCCCGCGGGCAGAAGCCGGCGGGGCGGGATGGGAACGGGAAGACGCCGACTAGGTAATGGTAAGGAAATCGCGCGGATCGAGCGCGGGATTTTCGGGGAGCGAGTGGCGTGTCATTGCGGCCAGAATAAACATCCTTCGCGCCCGGCGTCAAAGCGGCGGCTCATCCGAGTGGCTTTACCGCCCCGCCTGCTTCGCCTTTTCGCAGAAGCGTCGATAAGCCTGTGCGGTGGCGAACTTCGGCCCAATCGGCAGTCCGAGTTGCACCAGGAAATCGGCCAGCGCCGGATAATCGTAATAGGGCCCGGCCGTGTTGGGCGACGGGGTCGCCTTGAAGCATTGCAGGCAGAACTCGAAGACGGCGACGGGTCGACCCCAGCCGTTGTAAAAGACAAAGCCGTGATGCGGCACGTAACACGGTGTGAGGGGATGGGGCGGCGCGCCTCGATTGATCAAAGCGAGAAGCCGTTTCGTCTCCGTGGCAGTCAACGTTCGCCCGGCCGGGTTGGTGACCGAGGCATCGAGTTTTCCATCTTTGAGCAGCCGGCGATCGTGCTCGGAATCCGTGTTGTAAAAATAGGCCCGGACTTGCGCGTATTTCAACCCGGGCCATTCCGCCGCCGGAAGTACGGACGGAAGGCAGGCGATCAGCGCGAGAACGAGCAGTCGGTGCACGGCAAACTGTGGTCCCGGGACGCGGCGCAGACAAGCGCGACTGGCTTTCGGCGCTACTCGGGAATTCCCCAAATTCGGGGCGACGCTATCTCCAGGCTGTTACCCGCCGGATCGCGAAAGTAGATCGAGTGGCCGCCGCGCGGCCAGTTCACCTCCGATTCGATCGGCACTCCGGCTCGTTCGAGTCGCTCCCGCCAGGCCGGAAGCTCGTCGTCTCGCGCCGCGAATGCAGCATGGCCGTGCCCGGACGCGCCGTGGAGGGGGATCAATCCGCCATTCACCGAAGTTGGGTCGACCGAGGTCACACGCGGATCAAAGATCAGGAGCACGCCTTCTCCGCACCGAAAGAAAACCTGGCGGCGATCCGGCGGCACGATCACCTCCAGTCCGATCACTTCCACGTAAAACTTCGCCGCGGCCGCGATGTCGTCGCAGTAAAGCGCCGTTTCGAGGATCCGGCGCAAGGGCGGGGCGTGCACACGGCATTCATCGCGCACCCCGGAACTCGTGCCAGCCAAAAACCGGGCCAGCTTCCGCCCGTCACGTCGACGAAAGAACCCATCAGCCGTACCATTATCTTCCCAAGTCGCGCCGCTACCGCTCCCGTGGCTGCGTCTTTCCACGGTGCACGGACAAGAAAAGGGCGGACAGCTCTCGCCATCCGCCCCTGAATTCATGCGCCTGTGCGCGCCGTTGGATTAGTAGCGGTAGTGCGCAGGCTTGAAAGGGCCTTCCACGTCGACCGCGAGATAGTCGGCCTGCTTCTTCGTGAGCTTGGTGAGCTTCACGCCGATCTTCTCGAGATGCAGCCGTGCGACTTCTTCGTCGAGTTTCTTCGGGAGGAGATACAGACCGGGCTGATACTTCTCGCGATTCGCCCAGAGGTCGAGCTGCGCGAGCGTCTGGTTCGAGAACGAATTGCTCATCACGAACGAAGGATGCCCAGTGGCGCAGCCGAGGTTAACGAGGCGGCCTTCAGCCAGCATGAAGATGCTGTTGCCGTTCGCGAAGGTGTATTGATCGACCTGCGGCTTGATCGTGAGCTTCTTCACGCCCGGGGTCTTGTTGAGGCGCTCGACCTGAATCTCGTTGTCGAAGTGGCCGATGTTACAGACGATGGCTTGGTCCTTCATCTTCGCCATGTCCTCAAAGGTGATGATGTCGCAGTTGCCCGTGCAAGTGACGTAGATGTCGCCGCGGCCGAGCGTATCGGCGAGGGTCGTGACTTCAAATCCTTCCATCGCGGCTTGGAGCGCGCAGATGGGGTCGATTTCCGTCACGATCACGCGGGCGCCCAGGCCCTTGAGCGATTGCGCGCTGCCTTTGCCCACGTCGCCGTAGCCGCAGACCACCGCAACCTTGCCGGCCACCATCACATCGGTCGCACGCTTGATGCCGTCGACGAGCGATTCGCGGCAGCCGTAGAGGTTGTCGAATTTCGACTTCGTCGCGGTGTCGTTCACGTTGATCGCCGGAACCAGCAGCTTACCGGCTTCGAGCATTTGGTAGAGCCGATGCACCCCGGTGGTTGTCTCCTCGGAAACACCCTTCCATTCCTTCACGACCTCGTGCCAGCGGTAGGGGTTCTCGTTCTTGATTTCCTTGAGCAAATTCTTGATCACCTGCTCCTCTTCGCTGCCGCTTTCGCTATTCACCCAATCCGCCCCTTCCTCGAGCTCGTAGCCCTTGTGGATGAAAAGAGTGACGTCGCCGCCGTCGTCCACGACGAGCTGCGGGCCCTTGCCGTCCGGGAACGACAGCGCCTGGTTCGTGCACCACCAATATTCTTCCAGCGTTTCACCCTTCCAGGCAAAAACCGGCACACCGGCGGCGGCGATCGCAGCGGCGGCATGATCCTGGGTGGAGAAAATGTTGCAGGACGCCCAGCGGACATTCGCGCCGAGGTCGACGAGCGTCTCGATCAGGACAGCCGTCTGGATGGTCATGTGCAGCGAGCCCACGACCCGCACGCCCTTGAGCGGCTTGGCGGCGGCGTGCTTGCGCCGGATCGACATCAAACCGGGCATTTCGGCTTCGGCGACAGTGATTTCCTTGCGGCCCCATTCGGCCAGGGTGATATCGGCGACCTTGTAGTCGAGCCCGGTGGGGGATTTCGCAGTGGTGGTGCTCATAGAGTGAGTTGGGTTGGATAACGGACGCTCGTTCACGCCATGTGAACGCTCGCATCTACGTATCGTGATGTGTTGATGCGTTTGATATGAATGTCAAGACGGATCGACTCGCGAGCGGTGAATTCCTGCCCCTGGAAACAAAAAAAAGGGCAAGCCGGGATGGATCCGAATCCTTCAGCGTTGCTCCAAGGTGCGAGGGCTGCCGCCTATCCAACGGTCACCTCACGCGAGGGCCTGCTCCAGATCCGCTTGGAGATCGCCCGCGTGCTCGAGGCCAACGGAAAGCCGGAGGAGATTGCTCGGTGTTAGCGTTTCCGGACCTTCGATGGAAGCCCGATGCTCGATCGTGCTCTCCACCCCACCAAGGCTGGTTGCGCGCGTGATGAGTTGAAGCCGGCCTGCCGCCGCCACCGCTTCGCTTTCCCCGCCCTTCACTTGCAGCGAAAGCATGGCGCCAAATCCCCGCATTTGGCGCGCCGCAATCTCATGGCCGGGATGCGAGGCCAGTCCTGGATAGTGTACGATCTCCACCCGCGGATGAGCGGAGAGGAACGCGGCGAGCTGGCCCGCGGTTTCCATCGCCCCGCGCAGACGCGCCGGCATGGTAGGAATGCTCCGCAAGAGCAACCAGCAATCGAAGGGCGACGGGACGCCGCCGCCCAGCCGCTGGCTGGCGCGCAGACGGCTCGCGAGCGCGCCGGACTCGGCCTCGTTCACGATCAGGGCCCCGCCCAAAACGTCGCTATGCCCGCCAAAATACTTTGTGGTGGAATGCATCACAATATCTGCACCGAGTTCGAGCGGGCGTTGGAGCAGCGGCGTCGCCCACGTGTTATCCACGGCGAGGAGCGCACCGTGCGCGTGCGCAAGATCGGCCAGCGCCGCCAGATCGCAGATCCGGAGCTGGGGATTCGAGGGCGTCTCCGCCCAGAGCAGCTTCGTGTTGAATCGGATCGCCTGCCGGACGGCGGAGAGATCGCGCAAGTCCACGAAATCCGCCTCGAGGCCCCAGCGCGCCAGCACGTCGCGGAGGAGATACCGGGTGCCGTGATACAGGTCTTCGCCGAGGACCACATGATCGCCGGAGGAGAGCGACTGCAGGACTGCCGCGGTCGCCGCCTGGCCGGACGCAAAGGCCAATGCAGTCGCGCCGCCCTCGAGCGCGGCGAGCGCACGCTCGAGGGCATCGCGATTGGGATTTCCGGCGCGCGTATAGGTGTTTCCGCTGGGAAACGATCCATCGGGAGCGCGCTCGAAAGTCGTACTCGGCACGATGGACGGTGTCACCGCGCCCGTGCGGGGATCGGATTCACGACCGGCGTGAACCGCGAGCGTGTCGAAATGATGGATCGGCTTCATGCGGGAAGAGACGCCGATCGCGGAAAAATGCACCGGCGATTCATCCCCGCCCTCCCGCCAGCCGCTGGGCGGCAGGCGACCGGCGCAAGACTTCCATCGCCCAGATTCCGAGCAGTGGTCCAATCGTCAGCGAGGCGAACGCCCACTCCCATCCCACCAGGCGCTCGAGTGGCGGAATGAGCCGGATGCTGAACATCGTCAGCAGGAAACCGACGCTGGTCTGCAGGGTCAACGCGGTGCCCGTGTAGGCGGGATCACAGAGCTCGCTGACCGAGGCCGAAAACTGGGCGGAGTCAGCAATCACGCTAACGCCCCACACAACCGCAAGCGCAGTGACCAGCCAGATCGGCCCGCCGAAGAACACACACGCGAGAATCGTGCAG
This sequence comes from Chthoniobacterales bacterium, assembly GCA_038226705.1. Classification (GTDB taxonomy): domain Bacteria; phylum Verrucomicrobiota; class Verrucomicrobiia; order Chthoniobacterales; family SZAS-18; genus SZAS-18. The sequence continues at coordinate 90,860 of JBBRQH010000001.1, forward strand.
GCACCACTAATCGCCATCGCGCCAATCGAGAGGCGCGTCCGCCCGATTCGGTCGGCCAAACGCCCCGCTGCCACGCTGCCAATTCCGCCCGCGGCGATGGCCACAAACGCGGCCGCGCCCGCCCACCCCGCGTCGACGCCCTGGCGCGCAAAGCTGGCGCGCAGATAGGTCGGGAGCCACGTCCAGACAGCGTAGAGTTCCCACATGTGTCCGAGATAACCGAGATTCGCGAGCAAGAGTGGCCGCTCCCGCAAAATGCTCCCGGCGTACCGCCAGTCGAAGGGTGGAGACTTCGTGCGATAGGGCCCTTCCTCGACGAACCAAGCCCCGATCAATCCGCCGAGCGCCGCCATCGCCGCGGCAGCGTACAGCACCGGACGCCAGGCGCTGATCCCGCCCAGCGCATTCACCAAATGCGGGACGGCGCTTCCGACCGTGAGCGCGCCGACCAGCAGCCCGATGGCGAGGCCGCGGTCTTCGCGCGTCCAGGTGGAGACGATTTTCATCCCTACGGGATAGACTCCGGCCAGGGCCACACCGGTGAGGAAACGCAAAGGCAATGCCGCCATCAGGTCGTCGGCCAGAAGCGGGATGGCGGCCGTCACGCCGGCGGCAAAGAGTGCCGAGCCGGTGAAAAGTCGCTTGGTGGGAATGCGATCCGCGACATTGAAGAGGGCGGACCCGAAGGCCCCGAGCACAAAGCCGACCTGGACCGACATCGTGAGCCAGGCGCGTCCGCTTTCTCCTAAGCTCCACTCTGCCGCGAGCGTCGGAACCACGGCGGAAGCGGAAAACCAGACCGTCATCGCGAGCAGCTCTGCCAGCGAGAGAAGCAGAAGCGTGCGCCATTTCGCGGAAAGCATGGCGCTTCATCGCTGGTCGGACTGGAGTCGTCGATGCCATAATGCAGCGGCCACCTCGCGCGTAAATTGGTTCCTCAGAATCCCCGCACCGGCGGTATGATTCGCGAAGTTCAGTAAATAGGCGCGGGCGGATCGGACGCCGTGGATTGCGCGCAGCTTGCTGCCGCCGTTTTCCGCGCAGCTTGCTGCGTGCACCCGGCCGAAGGCCCCGTTTCATCCGAGCGACGGCCTCAGTTCCACTCACCCGGCAGCAAGCTGCCTGGCCGACAGCGGCAGCAAGCAGCAAGCACTCCACGGCGCCGAGTCCGCATAGGCCGGCCTTTTCCAGACCCTTCCTACTTCGCGTGCCGCTTCAATGCCGCCACCTTGTCGGTGCGTTCCCAAGTCAAGTCCGGATCGTCCTTGCCGAAGTGTCCGTAGTTCGTGGTCTTCGAGTAAATGGGCCGCAGCAGATCGAGCTGCTCGACGATATCGGCCGGCTTGAAGCTGAAGACCTTATCGACCGCGCGCTCGATACTCGTCTCCGGGACGGTGTTCGTGCCGAAGGTGTCGATATGAACGCTGACCGGCTTGGGATGGCCGATCGCGTAGGCAAATTGCACTTCGCACTTCGCCGCCAGTCCGGCAGCGACAATGTTCTTGGCCACATAACGGCCCATGTAGGCTGCGCTACGATCCACCTTGCTTGGATCCTTGCCGGAAAAGGCGCCGCCGCCGTGCCGGCCCATGCCACCGTAGGTGTCGACGATGATCTTGCGGCCGGTGAGCCCGGTGTCGCCCTGGGGCCCGCCAATCACAAATTTGCCCGTCGGATTAATGAGATACTCGGTCTTGGCCGTCAGCATTCCCTTCGGCAGGACCTGCTTGATCACTTTCTCGATGCAGAATCTCTCGATCTCCGCGTGTTCCACATCGGCCGAATGCTGCGTAGAAATTACGACATTCGAGATCGCGACCGGCTTCCCGTCTTCATAGACCACCGATACCTGGCTCTTCGCGTCCGGGCGCAGCCACTTCACCCGGCCGCTTTTCCGGATCCGCGTGAGTTCCCGGCCGAGACGATGCGCAAACATGATCGGCGCCGGCATGAGCTCGGGCGTCTCGTTGCAGGCGAAGCCAAACATGAGGCCTTGGTCGCCCGCTCCCTGCTCGGCGCTCTTCTTGCCCTTCACCTTCTTGGCGTCGACGCCCTGCGCGATATCAGGCGATTGCGCCGTGATGATGTTATTGATGAAAACCTTGTCGGCGTGGAAGACGTCGTCGTCGTTCACGTAACCAATCTCGCGAATCGCATCCCGCACGATCTTGTTGAAATCGATCCATCCGTTCGTCGTAATTTCTCCGCCCACCACCACGATATTCGACTTCGCGTAAGTTTCGCACGCGACTCGGCTGTGCTTGTCCTGCTTGAGGCACGCATCGAGCACCGCATCGGAGATCGTATCGCAAACTTTGTCAGGGTGGCCTTCACCCACGGACTCGGAAGAGAAGATATACGTGCGGGACATGAAATAGGTTTTTGGAATTGGAGCGCGGAGTCTGTCCCCATTCGGAATAGGTGCAAGGAACAATTGATAAACGTATCGTGATGCGTCGATATATCCGCGTCATCCGACTTCTTCATGTCCGCCTCGCTCGTTAAATCCCTCCGTCTTCTGGCCGATGCCACCCGGCTCCGGCTGCTCCTTTTGCTGGAGCGCGCCGAGCTGACGGTCGCGGAGATTCAAGAAATTCTCTGCATGGGGCAAAGCCGGATCTCCACCCACCTGGCCCAGCTGAAGTCCGCCGGACTCGTGCGGGATCGTCGCGCCGGCAAAAATATCTACTACGGCGCCGCCCTCGTAGACGCCGCGGATCCGATTGGGACGCGATTGCGCGAACTCATTCAGGCGAGCGAAGCGGAAATCGAGGAAGCCGCCGCTGATAGCGATGCCCTCACACTGGTGCTGGGCAAACGGGAGGACCGCGCTCGCGACTACTTCAATCGCATCGCGGGAAAGTTCGGTCGGAGCCAATGCCCCGGCCGTTCCTGGCGCGCGCTGTCGCACCTCCTGCTTCCGCTGGTTCCCCCCCTCGTGATCGCCGACCTGGGTGCCGGCGAAGGGGAACTGGCCCAGCTCTTGGCCCGCTCCGCGAAACAGGTGATTGCCGTCGACAGTTCCGAAAAGATGGTTGAATTCGGCGCGCAATCGGCGCGCGCGCACGGATTCACCAATCTCGAATATCGCCTCGGCGACATGCAAAATCCGCCGATCGAGGCCGAGTCCGTGGACCTGGCGATCTTCAGCCAGGCGCTCCACCATGCGGCGAACCCTGGCGGGGCACTAGTGGCCGCACACCGGCTGCTTCGACCGGGCGGACGCCTCCTCGTGCTCGATTTGCTCGCCCACAACTTCGAACAGGCGCGGGAATTGTACGCGGATCTCTGGCTCGGTTTCAGCGAGCTGGAGTTGCACCAGATGGTCACGGCCGCGGGTTTCCGCGATCCGCAGGTCGCAATCGTCGCGCGGGAGACGGAGCCGCACCCGTTTCAGACGGTGCTCGCTTCCGGCTTAAAATGGGGTTGAACGTCACGCCGCGGAGGACAGAGCCGACTCAGTTGTTTTTCAATTTGTCCTTTTCGCTCGACTCTTCGCCTGGCGCAGGGGGAATCGGCACGCGCGGCTTCGGCGTCGCTGCCGGAGCCGGCGCCGAATCCTCGCTGAGGACGAGATTGACGCTGGCGGTTCCAATCACGCGCCCTTGATAGTAGAAGCGGGCGACCCCGTTCAACTCTCCGCTGGCGCGTCGAAGTTCCGCCACGGTGGTGTAAGTGCGCAGCACGCCACCCTCATCGTAGGCATAGCGGCCGCGCAGCACGCCCTGCCGGCTAATGGTTCCCTCCAGCGGGCCGTCCTTGGCAAAACTCTTGTTTCGCACCGCGCCACTCACCCCGCCGCCGGACTTGATCCGAAGAACCATTAATCCGCTCTGGCCCGTTGTCCGGTCGTTCCAGGTGCCCTGCCATGCTCCCGCGAACGTCGCTTGGGCGGACGCAGTCGTGGTCCACACAGCGCACGCGAAGCAGAGCAGGCCGATTCGAAACCAGGAGGATCCAATCGAAGGAAGCGGTGCTGGGCGAATTCGCATGGACCCTGCCTGACACAAAACCCATTGTCTCGCAAAACGATTCCGACGGGAGGTTTACACCTCGTCGAGCCGCAGACCTACTCGCCGTGCGGAATACTCTGAAACTCCGCGATGAACTCGCGGAGCGTGAATGCACCCGGCCGCGACCACACCTTTCGGAGCAGCGCGTTTTCCGCTTCTCCCTGCGTGGTGACGACGGGGGGAGCCGGCATGCGAAGATTACGCGGCGGACGTCCCAAAAGATCACAAACCAGCCCTACCACGGCCCGGATGCTCTCCGGGAGATTCGCCGGCTGAAACGCGTAGTTTCCGGCGGCCGACGCGAGCTCGGACGCGAAGAGCGGTGCGTAGACGACGCGAGCATCGTGCAAATCAAACAGTGCCGTCGTGAGGACACCCTCTGGGACGGACCGCCGGTCTTCCGGGCTGGTGGCGCGCGCAATCAGCGTTGTCCGCGGGGTAAGATCGAGCCCGACCAAACCGAGCCTCGCGACGTGTTCACAAGCAGAGCACAAGAACTGGAGCAGCCAGCCAACTTCCGCCCAGCCGAGACAGCTCCGGGAATGGAGAATATCGACCAGCGCCACCGTCTCGATCCACCCGAAGGCAACCCAATCGACTCCATCTTCCACGCCATGTGCACGCAAGGACAGGAGATTGGGGTGAGGCGCGGCCACTCCCGCCGCAACGGTATGGAGAAAGGCCGAGCGCGCCGGGGCGTCCGCCAGAAACTCCGGCAAAAGGAGCCGAAGGGAAACCCACCCCTTGGCCTCGCGGTCATAGGCACGGTAGGCGAAGTAGCCCGGACCGCCTCCCAACCCGTCACGGATTTCGAATCGCCGCGCCACCCACTCGCCCGGCTGCAAGTTCTCGAGAGTGGCATCGATGGGCATCGCAGTCTTGTCTCCCCCTTTTTCCCACACCGGCTGACCCCGACAACCCAAATCCCCCAATCGAGCCGAAAAACAGGAGCTTCTATTTCCTCAACCCGGCCCGGCGGAAATCCTGCGCGAAATCACGCAGGGAGAAATTCTCGTGACTGGCCCAGGCCCGCCGCAGGAGAGCATTTTCCTTCTCGCCGAGAACCGATACGATGCGCGGATTCGCCGCGTTCAGATCCTGCGGGGGACTGCCAAGCAAATCATAAATCAGCGCGACGATTCCCCGCGCGCTGCGCGACGGATCGGCGGGTTGAAAGACATAGTTTCCCGCCACCGCCGGAGGGGCCGGCGTGAAGAGCGGACTGAAATAAATGTTGATGCCCCGAAGCGCATCGAGTGGCTGAGCCAGAGCATCGGATGGTTGGGAGGTACCATCGCGTGCATTCGCCGCGCGGGCGAGCAGGGTGGGCCGCATCGTGAGATCCAGCCCGATCAATCCCGACGTTGCGGCATACTCACACGCGGACACGAGCGGCTCCAGCAGCCAGACGACTTCGGCCCAGGCCAGCCGGCTGCGCGCACGCATCACGTCGATCAGAGTCACTCCTTCGAGCCACCCGAAAGTGATCCATTCGAATTCTGCTTCGGTGCCGTATTCGAGGAGAGGCGCCACCTGCGGATGCGGACTCGCCTTCAATGTCGCGACCGTGTGCCGATACGCGTTCCGGTCGGGCAAATCGGCAAAGACTTCCGGCGAAAGGAGTCGGAGCGCGACCCAGTCGTGGCCGTCGCGATCGTAAGCGCGATACGAAAAATAGCCGGGACCGCCACCGAGCGCGTCCGAGATGTCGAATCGTTTGGCCACGCGTTCGCCCGGCTGGAGATTGTCGAGGTAGACGTCGATAGGCATGGCGGCAGTTTGCGAGCCACCTTCCTGCCATTGCAGCTAAAATCCACTTCATCCCAAAATAGTTTCACGGGGATGCCCGACCTGAACGCGCCGGGCGTTGCGGTGGACCGGATCGCGCCCATCATGCCCGATGCTCAGCGAGACGGAAGCCCGGCATCGAATCCTCGAAGTCCTCGCCCCGCTGCCGGCGGTAGAAGTCTCCCCACTGGAAGCGCTCGGGCGCTACCTGGCGCAGGATGAACGAGCGACCGTCTCCCTCCCCGCTTTCGACAATTCCGCTATGGACGGATACGCGCTTGCTTTCGAGGGCGAGGTCGCGGCGACGGGAGCTGGTTTCGATGTGGTGGGTGAGCAGGCCGCGGGACATGATCTCGGCCTCGCCCTGCGTGCGGGCGAAGCACTGCGGGTCTTCACCGGCGCTCCCGTGCCGCTCTCAACTGCCGCCGTGGCCATGCAGGAGGAGGTCAAACGCGCAGGTGATCGGATCACGCTGCGCGAACCTGCTCCGCGCGGGGAATTCCTCCGGCGTGCCGGTGCGGATGTTTGCGCCGGACAAATGCTCTTCCCCCGCGGCTCCGTCATCACCGCCCAGGCCGTCGGTCTCTTCGCCGCGCAAGGGCGCACCACGCTGCGGGTCGGAGGGACGCCGAAGGTGGCCGTGCTCGCCACCGGGGACGAATTAATCTCCCCGGGCGAGCCGCTTCGTCCCGGCCAGATTTACGAGAGCAATAGTGCCATGCTCGCCGCCCAACTCGCCCGGGACGGGTTGCGCGCAACGATTCTGCCGCGGGCCCGGGACGAGCGTGCCGCCCTGGCCGATGCCATTCGCAAAGCGCTGGCCGAACACGAGGTTCTGGTGTTGTCGGGCGGCGTTTCCGTCGGCGGACGCGATTTCGTGAAGGATGCACTCGCGGATTGCGGCGTCGCCACGGATTTCTGGCGGGTGGCGATCAAACCCGGAAAGCCGTTTCTCTTTGGCCGCGCCCCGGGCGGCGCGCTGGTGTTCGGATTGCCGGGAAATCCGGTTTCCAGCTTCGTCACCTTTGAGCTCCTTGTCCGTCCGGCCCTGCGGGCTCTGCAGGGCGCAGCGTCACCCGGCCCGCAGCTCGAAGAACTCCGTTGCAGCGAGCCCCTGGCGAATCGCGACGCACGGCCGCATTGGCTGCGCGGTCGGATTCGAAATGGCAGCTTCACGCCGTGCGGACGCCAGGAATCGCATGCCTTGTTCGGGCTGGCTCAAGGCAACGCTCTCGGGCTTCTTGGGGGTGCGACGGCCCTACCGAACGGCGCGCTTCTGCCGGTCCTCCGGCTTTGAGAAAGGGGCACCGCATGGGCCGGCAGCCCGTTGAAAATGCAAAATTCCGTCCCGGCGTTTGACACGCCATTTAGACTCTTGATTGTTAATGCCATTAATAATCAAAGCGTGAGTTCGCACCCATGAATGTCATTCAACCAAAGCGCGGCGGAGTCCGCCCGGCTCCCTCGCCGGAGACTGATGAGTTGGCTGGCATCCTGATGCAATTGCAGCGCCGGTTTCTGAGCAACCTCTCCCGCGAATTGGCCCGCGGGAAGGTTTCGTTCGTCCAATTTTTCCTCCTCGGGGCGCTCGGGCAGGAGGAGTCGCTCACCATGTCCCAGATCGCGCGGACGATGGGACACACCACCGCCGCCGCCACGGGATTGGTGGACCGGCTGCAAAATTTACATTACCTCGAGCGAGCCCACGCGACGGACGATCGGCGCAAAGTGCGCGTGCGGATTACCGCGAAGGGACAGAGCCTCGTCACCCGGATTCGGCTCGATATGGTGCAAAATCTTTCGGCCATCATGACTCACCTCACCCCCGCCGAACAAAAGGCTTGGGTAAAGATTTACCGCAAGATTCACCGCTTGTGCGCCCAGACCGATTCGCCCACGGATACCGTCCTCGAAAAACCATGAATATGCCTTCGCGCTCCCGCTTCCCTCTCGTCCGGCTCACGCTGGCGGCCGCGCTCATCCCGTCCTTTCTCGCCGGTCCCGTGGAAGCGGGTGAGACCACCAAGCGCGTCAAGACCACGGTCCGCGACACGCAGCTCACGCTGACGCTGCAAGACGCGATCCAGAAAGCGCTCGCCAGCAACCCCGACATTCAAAAGCAGCTCCAGGAAATCCAGCGGACGCGCGGCGTCATCCTGGAGGTTACCGGACAAGCCTTACCCAATCTGGTGTCGAATTCCTCCTTCACGAACACGGACAACAAGCTTCGCACGGGCGGCAGCGGAGGCAGCTCTGGAATTCCTTCCGGCTTATTCGTCGTGCCGCTCGTCAACGGCGGAACGCTCGACTTGGGCAATCTCTTCAGTTCGGGAAGCAGCATATCCACAGGGAACAGCACTTGGAGCGTGAACGTCCAGGTGAGGCAGCTCATCTACAACGGCGGGGCGACCGGCGCGGCCATCCGCGCCGCAAAACTCACGCGCGACAATTCCTATTACCAGCTGCGCGAGACGGTGGAAACCGTCGTGGGCACGGTCAAGAACCAGTTCAACACCGTGCTTCTGAACGAATCTCTTATCAAGATTCAGGAGGAGCAGGTCGGGCTTCTCGCCAGCCAGCTCAAGGATCAACAGAACCGATTCGATGCCGGCACCATTCCGCGCTTCGACGTGCTCCAGGCCGAAGTGGCTCTGGCCAATCAGCGTCCGCAGTTGATCAACGCGCAGAACCAGTTCCGCCTTTCCCAAATCCAGCTCGCGCGCACGCTCGGCCACGACTACGTGCCGGATCGCCAGGAACGCCCGCCGTTCAGGCTCATCGGACGGCTGGAGATGAACGCCTTCGATGTCAGCATTCCGCAAGCCATCGCGCTCGCCGAGGCCAATCGCGCCACCCTCCTCCTGGCCCGGCAAAACATCGCCATCCAGCAGGAGCAGCTTTCGATCTCGAAAGCGGGCTACCAGCCGACGATCAATGCGACGGCGACGTATCAGTTTCAGAACGACCGCCGCACGGGCGGCGACCTGACGCACAGCGACAACGGCTACATTCTCGGCGTGACCGCCAATTGGAATATTTTTGACGGCGGCACCACATACGGGAAGGTACGGCAGGCTCGGGCCAACCTCATTTCCTCCGGCATTACTTATGAGGACACGCACCGCGGCGTGGAACTTGACGTGCAGGACGCGCTTTTTCGTCTCCGCCAATCGCGCGAGCTCGTAAACAGCCAGCGCGAGAATGTCGGCAAGGCGGAGGAAGCCCTCCGGCTCTCGCGCGCCAAGCTGGGCGCCGGAGCAGGCACCCAGCTCGACGTGCTGAATTCCCAGGTGGCCCTGACCCAGGCCCAGGTTACCGAGTTGCAAGCGCGCTACAGCTTCAATGTGGCCGCTTCTGATCTCCGGCGGGTTACCGGCACCAGCGCCGTCTATTTCGATAACTTCACCGATCCCGTGTCGCGCCAGAACATCGCTGCCCGTCGCGGTGCCGGATCTCTAGCGCCCCGTGACAAGCTCTCGCGTCCTCGCAAGGATTCCGAAAAGATCGATGCCGTCCGAGCAGGCGCCTTGGTTCCGATCCCGACCCGCGACGGTCCCGTGAAGTCCACGACCGCCACGACCACGACCATTGTCGAACCGTTGGAAAAGTAAGAGGACGCTTTCGTCTGGCGCGAACGCGACCTTGCACCGGCGACGGCCCTTCGACATGATCGGTGCTTAAGGCCGTGGACGCATCGTTGATCGAGCATTTTCCTGCCCTCGCCTCGCGCTCGAAGGCGATCATGCATGGCTTTGTCCGGCGGGTGCCTGATGTCGATGTGGGATCGGATCGGCACACCGCCCTGCGCGCGCTCGATGCCGCCCACCGTCTCGCGCGCCGGATGCTCTCGCTCGAGCACCGGCCCTTTGTGACCGCCGAGCAGGTGCATGGCGCCAAGGTCGGAGTGGTCGCAGCCGATACCACGCTCCCAGTGGGAGCATTGCGCGGAGTGGACGCCCTCGTGACCGATCAGCACCATTGTCTCGGGATTTACGTTGCCGATTGCGCCGCAGTATTTTTGTTTGATCAGGTCCATACCGCGATCGGCCTGGCCCATTCGGGGCGCAAAGGCACGGAGCTCGGCGTCGTCCCTTCCACGATTCGAGCCATGACAGCCGCATTTGGAACCAAGCCGGCAGATCTCGTCGTTCAAATCGGGCCCTGCATCCGCCCGCCTCATTATGAAACCGATTTCGCGGCCCGGATCTTGGAGCAATGCCGGGCGGAAGGCGTGACGCAATTGCATGATTGCGGTGTCTGCACGCATGCGGACGGCCAGCGCTATTATTCTTATCGACGGGAGCAGGGACGCACCGGTCGAATGCTCGCGCTGCTCGCCCTGCGTTGAGGCGGACTTCCGCCCTAGTCGAGCACACGTTCGAGACGAAAGCCGCGCGCGCCGAGGAGCCGCAGCAGACCGGACCTGCCCGGGAAATGCCCAACTCCGACGGCGAAAAAGAAGCGGCTCCCAGGAGCACCCCGGACCAGCGACTCGATTCGCCGGGCCATCACGGCGTTGCGGCGCGAGAAGAGGGCCGCCTCAAATCGCTTGCGGTGGGAACTGGCGAAGAAGCCGGGTCGCTGCTCGCCTAACAGACGATCCACCAGTCCCAGGTCGCCGCTCAAATAGACGAGGCGGAGTGCCCCAAAAGGATCACGGGCATCGAGCACCTGGCGCAGGAAGCGAATCTGCTCAGCCAGAGGTTGTTCGTCGAAAACGACCGCCTGCTCGGGCACATACTCGATGGCGCCAAGCTTCTTACCCAGGCGCTGCGCCTCCTTTGCCAAGACCTCGTCCAAGGTGGGCCGCGTCCTTCCCCGCCATACATCCCGCCCCGCTGACTCATGCTGTTTGGCAGAAAGGATCAGCATCGCCAATCCCCACACTTTGATATGATCGAACTGCTGCAACCGAAACCGTGGGTCGATCCGCCGGAGTTCTCCTTCCGCTTGCGTGCTGAGATCCCGCGGGAGCACGGCGAGAAGGGATTCACCGGGACGCGCCTCCATTTCCGCGAGCATGTCGCGACCGGTGCGCCGATCTAGCAGGAGTTCTCCATAGTGTAAATCCACGCTGCGCAGGGCGCGCCGCACCGAAGGGCGGAGCCGGGTGACTGAGGGCGAGCTCAGATGGATCGTGCCAAAGAGCCAGGAAGCGTGCCGGGCACCCGGCGCCAGCATTCTCCACAGAAAAGGGGCGCCGCTCTCCGCGCTCGGCGCCGCGTCCAGGCGGATCGCCGCCAGCAATGTCGCCAGCAGGACGAAAAGGATGCGGCCGCGATCAGGAAAGAACATGGGAATCGACCAAAGACCGGCTGGGGATACTCGCGGCTGGCGATGCTGTCGAGTTGACCCCTCCATCGTCAGGCGCCGGAATGCATCTCGCTTCGCGCGGTGTCTGTGTATGTTTTGAGTTCCATGCCCCCCGCAAACATTGCCATTCCGGCCAACGAGAGTTTTCTGCGCGAATGCCGTTTGTTGCTCGAGGAGGTGTGCTGCAACCTCTTTCGCTTCCGGCTCGCCGGCGAGATGGGAATCGCCCCGGAGACGATCCGGGTTCGGCAGGAATGTGCGTTGGGGGCCGGACATGCCTTTGCCGACTTGCGGCTGGAACCACCCGGCCGCCCACCCCGCTTTGTCGAGGTCAAGTTTGGGTATCCCGGCGCCGGGATCCCCGGCCATATCGCGCGAAAATTCGGCGAAGCGAATCCGTTCATCCCGGAGGGCTCGCGGCTGACGGTCGTCGCCGATGACGTGTCGGAGGCGGATCTGCGCCGCTCGGCGCATCCCTCGCTAGAGGTGGAACTCATGCCAATGGCGGAACTTCTCTCCCGCATTCGCGAAATGTACGAGGTCGAGATCCGCGATTTCACGCCCGAGGCCATGCCAGAGATTCGTGCGGCGCTCGATGCCTCCCGCGGCCGGCACGCCTTTGGCGACGAATGGTGCGCCGACGAGCTCCAATCCCATCTCGTCTGGCACTTCGGCCATCATCGGTTGCACACCTTCCGCAGCGCCGGCCGGAGCGCCGATGCGATCCTGCCGCCCGGGGTCCATCGCAACGTCATTGTGCTGCTGGCGGATCTTTGTGCCTTTTCCAGCTACGTGCGCGATACCCGGGACGCTTCCGTCATCGCGCATGCCCTCACTGCCTTCTATTCGCGCGCCCGCTACGCGATCCAGTCCAGCGGTGGAATGTTTTACCAGTTCGTCGGTGACGAAGCGATCGGCCTCTGGGGTATCCCGCAGGCGGAGGAAGGCGATGCGGACCGCGCCTACCAATGTGCGCACGATTTGCTCGAGATCTCAGCCTCCATCTCGAACGAATGGCAGCGCCAGCTCGATCGGATCCAGGCGGCGCAAGGAGCGCACGTGGGGATTGCCACCGGTGATTTGCAGGTGATGCCCATGCAACCGTTCAGTCGCGCGCGGTTGAGCTTCGTCGGCGAAAGCATCAATCTCGGGGCGCGTCTACTCGCCGCCGGCGGACCCAGCGAGATCGTCGCGAGCAATTCGTTTCATCGCGCCCTCGGCTCGGCTGCGCAGACAGAATTTACCCCGACCGAGCCAATCGAAGCGAAGAATCTCGGCCGCATCAATGCCTGGCGCGCCCGTCTGGCTTAGTCGTGTTTCGCACGGGTGGCACCCGCCCCGATTTCGCCACTCGCCGGCGTTTCCGCGATGGTCTTCCGCAGAGCTGAAATATCGATCGGTTTGGTCAAGTCGCGCCAGAAACCGCGGTCGCGCTTTGCTTGCGATTTCCCTCCATGCCGAACCGCTCAACGCGATTCCCGGCAATTCGTAAGCGGCGGAAAGCGCGCGCATCCTTTCCCGTTCTGGACGCTTGCTGCATCCGATAGGCTTCGCGCGTTTCGTCACTCGGCGCTGCGAAAGGCCCGAGCCGTTCCCGCGGACCACTCTCGAACCCAAGAAACCAAAGTATCGCTTGCCCTTCCCCGGATTCCTGCGAGCTTGAAGTCGTCAAGGAAGAGAAAGCTCTTTAGGTCGCTGGTGGATTGTTCAGTTGAGGAAGCTCAAGGGACAGTTTGAAATCCGATTACCGGAAACGCAATTCCCTCAAGGTTCCTCGCCACTTTGGCAAACAATCCATATGTCAGCTAAACTCTACGTCGGAAATCTGTCCTTCAACACGTCGGACAACGATCTCCAGGATCTTTTCGGTCGCATTGGCCCAGTGCGTGAGGCCACCATCATGCAGGATCGCGAAACTGGCCGCTCGCGCGGCTTTGCTTTTGTCACGATGGAATCCCCCGCGGACGCCAAGAAGGCCATTGATGACCTTCATGGCAAGCAAGTCGACGGCCGTGAACTCACTGTGAACGAAGCCCGTCCGCGGGAAGAACGTTCGGGTGGCGGCGGCGGCGGCGGCCAGCGCTCCTACGGCGGCGGCGGCGGTGGTGGCGGACGCGGCGGTTACGATCGTCGCTGATTCCCCGCTTTAGCCTCCAGCTAATTTCCCAGCGCCCGGATGCTGCAAGGCATCCGGGCGTTTTTGCGTCTTAGGACCTGCCTGCACAAGGCAAGCCAATTCATTCAGCAGCTGCAGCCGGACAAATGCGGTTCCTTGCGACCGTAGACCAGGGTTCCGCGGAAGGCCGGGCGCAACGGCGGGAACGAGACCACAAACACGAGTTCCACAGGCGGATTCGAGACGCCGACCCGCCTGGCGTTAAGGGTGGTAACCTGTGAGATCACGTTCCCTTCGAATTCCGCCCTATCCGCTTCGGACATCGTTCCGTCATGCCAGACAATGATGCGTATGCCCGCCTCGTCGAAATGGACAGCGACAAAGCGGACTTGCGCGGTGATTTCGCCAATGAGGGCGTGCTGCACGGAAAGAAGCACATGCTGGCGCATTTCAGTGTCTTCAGTTTCCATTTTCACACCATGCAACTTCGCAAACGGACTTCCAGCGCGGGCCGCTTAGACGGCAGCGCGGACGCCCAACGGCCTACTTTTTTTTCCCGCCGCCGGGAGGCGTGCGATGAGCGCCAAAATACTTTTCGCTCCGATAGCGCAGCCAGACGCGCAAGACCTGCGGAATCTTGTTCTTCTCAAGTTCTGTCAGCCTTTCGTAGAGCGCCAGAGCTCTCTCGCGTTCTCCGCGACAGGCAGCGTTGTTATGCGCATCCCAGAACGAACGCGCCACCCGGATTCGCCGAGACGTCTCCTTGATCAGGTCAGTCCCAGTGAGTGGCTCATCGGCATGGCGTCGTTTGGGGGACATCGGGGTGGGTCCTCGGTTGCGCGGAAAACAGAATCCCACACGACGGGGAGAATGTAAGCCTCGTACACGTCCGATCTCGCGACGCTTCGCGAAGGGGGTGCATCCCACCTTCGTCTCCTCGGGGGACCCTGAACATCCATGATGCTCGAGAACTCGCCTTTCCAGACACCGGACGAAGCACACGCCGCCATAATCCGACGCGGGTATCGCTGGCGCAAATGTGACTGTTTCCAAGGTCGAAAGCCTGTCTTCGGCGGCTGGATTCGCTGCTACGACTGTTGGGGGGACGGCGGTCGTTATGTCAGAGCGAAACCGTCCAAAGCGGAGTCACGTCCGACTTCGACTCGAACCGGGGACGGTTCGAATGAAGCTGCCTGGGCGGAATCCTTCCCGTGAAGGACGCCAATACTCACCTTAGGACTTGCAGGCGTTGTTCGGGACCGCTCTTCCCGAAAGGCGCGGACAGAATCGATCCGGCGTAGGTCTCGGGCAGCATCGCGAACGCAAAGAGCGCGCGAAAGAGCATGATTTCAGTTCACGTCGGCAGGCATCCACGTGTGCCTGATCCCGAGCGGATTCTGGTGGGAAATCCAAGTTAAGCGCGGGCTCACGTCCAACCCTATCCCGCTTGTGGCGAGAATTTTCCTTGCCGATTCCATTTTGCAAAACCAGCTTTTCACCATGGTGTATAAGGTAATCGCATTACGGGACGTAACGATTCGCGCGATGGTGAAGGGGACTCGCATCGTGAACTCCGGGGGCAAGATGATGATGATTCCTTCGGAAACTGAAGAGTGGATCTTCCTACGAGCCGGACAGGAGCGCGACGCCCTTGTCACGGTGGTGGGAGTTCACCCCAAGGATCGCGAGGACCTTTTCGCGACGTTCGTGCGAGGTGAGCCGATCGTCCTGGCCGATACTTGGGAGCCGACCGACCTGCCCAAGGTTTTCTTCGGTCTGTATCGTCTTGAGTGCTGCGATCCGCGCCCCGTGCCGATCGAGCCGTAGCGTAGCGTAGCGACGGCCGGAAGCCCGAGCGTCGGAGTTTGAGGCGTGGGTCTTCCCTGCCTCGGCCAAAAGACGGCCAATTCCTTTTCGTGGTGCGAAATGCCTGACGGCGCCCCTCCTCCAGCCCTGCCGGCGTTCGACTTCGGGAAAGCCGCGGCGCGAGCCTGCCGCACTCCGCCCACCCTTCCATCGCCCTTTCCTATTTTCCATGATTCCCCGAAATCGCCACGAGATGAAGGATTTGGAAACGGCTGACCCAATCCGGCGGGAATCCGGCGACGCCACCCCCAATTTCGAGTGGTCTGTTCCGCTGCTCGTGGAAGAAGGTGCCCGCATCGAGTTCAAGAACATTGGCACCCCCATCTCGGACGTCGACGTCGTCGACGTTCAGCCCGCTGGCGCGACGCTGGCACTTGCGCCCGAGAGTCCGCAAAGAAAATCATTCTGGCTGCTGTGCAGCGCGCCAGAATCGTTTTCGGAGGTTACCTTCGCACTTATTTACCGGTGTCAGGATATCCCAGGCCGACAATGTTTCGTTTGGAGGGATCTTGAACATTCGCCGCCGTGCCTGGACGATTCGGCTGAGGGGATTCTGCCGGGCTCGGTTTGATCGCAGCGGTCTCAGAACGCGCGCAGGATGCCCGGCATGAATTTCCAGGCCAGCAAGCCGAAGACGATCGTCATGACGGCGACGTAAATTGCGATGCCCGTCGCATTCGATTTCCCAGTGCGAGAGTTGTATCCGGCGCCGCATTTCGCGCATTCCACGTGGTGCAGGATCTTTGGACCGAGCGCGCCACCCCACCAAGTAAACGTCACGTTTTTGGTCTCTGCCCCACCGCAGTTCGGGCACAGAAGCGCTGGCGCAGCGGAAAGATCAGGCGGCTTCATGGGAGCAAGTTGGGCGCGGGAGCATCCGGGATTGTCCCACAAAGAGACCAAAAGGCACAAGGGATCTCCAAACCCGAGGCCGCTCTGGTGCTCTGGAACAGAGGCAAAACCCGCGAACTTTTCCTGAACGCCCGGCAGCTCGCTCTGCTACGTTTCAGACTGATGTACGAACGTTGTGCCGCGCCGCCGCACCCTGCGACGCGATCCCACGCGCACACTCCCTTGCCGTGCCTTAATCGATTTCATTGATGCGGGCAATTCCTTCCGACTCCCGAGCGCCTGCTGCGGCTGACCCCGCGGTGCTGTTCCTGCGCGGGCTCGGAGCGCGGGAGCGGGAGCCGGAACTTCAACGGGTGATGGATGGAATCGTCGCGCCGGTGGTGGCGCAGGTCATTGCTCGCAAGGCCCGGCTGGCGCCCGGCGAAGGCGGACGTTTCCGGGGCAACTGCCCGCTGACGGTGCTCGACGCGGAGGATGCCGCCAGCGTAGCTCGCATGCGCCTGGCGCGCGCGCTGCTCGACGGTCGGGAAATTTCCGATTTGCGGAGCTATTCTGCGGGAGTCGCATACCACGCGTGGGATGAGACGCTGCATCGGCGCTTTCCCTCCCGCCGGCGCTTGTTGCATCGGATACGCTACCTGCTCGAGGGCAGCGCCGCGCGCACGGCCGGCTTCGCGCTCTGGACCTTCGCTGGGCGCGAGATCGCCGGACCGATCGAACGACGGGGCGAATCGCCCCCGACGGCAGACGAGCGTCGCGGCGACGAGACGCGGGAGGCGGCGGCCACCTTCCTGCGGAGTTATTTCGCAGGGCGCCGCTTCCTCGAAATTCCCCCGGCAGAACTTTTGCGGGCCATCTTCGGGGAAAGCGGCGCGCCTTTGCCTTGGGAGGAACTGGCCGCGCTGCTGGGTGACCTCTGGCTGGAGGGAGGTGGACGAGCCGAGGGGCAGAGGATCGATGACGCCGCTGTGGCCGTATCCGCGATTCCCGCCACCTCGGCGGGACCCGATGAACTCCTGAGCTGGCGCGAAAATCTCCACTGGCTTTGGCGCGAGGTGCAAACGTTGGGTCTGCGCGCGCGCACCGCTTTCCTGCTGCATGCGCCCGTGACCCGCGATTTCGAGTATCAAGGCGTGGCCTCCATCCGGGAACTCGCGGCCGTACTGGACATTCCCGCCGAAGAGTTTGCGGGATATTGGGCGGAGATTCCACTCGACGACCTGCGGATTGCCTCGCGTCTCGGGCTCGCGCGCCAACAAGTCATCAACCTCCGAAAAAGCGCCCGCATCCAGCTCGGGCGAAAGGTCGCGGAATATCTCCGCGTTTAAGCACTCTCCATCCCTAGACCATGAATCGCGACGAACTCACGCCGGAATACTTTGCCGGATATCGGCAAGGCCGGCTGCCCCCGGCGAAAATGCTGGCAGTGAGCGATCTCCTCGCACGGGAACCGGACTTGCGTAACGCCCTCGAAACGGTCGCCTGCGCGTTGGCGATCCCGCCGCCAAAGGGTCTCGCGGAGATGCTGCACGAGGAGGACGAAATGCCCTCGAGCACAGAGATGGTGGCGTATCTCGATGGAAAAATGGAGGCAGCAGATCGCGAGGCCTTCGAAATGAAGCTGGCGGTCCTGCCCGAACTGCGCGCCGATCTCGAGGACCTGCGCGCCTTTCGCGCACGGTTCGCGGCTCATCCGGCGGACAACATCATCCGGCCGCGCTGGTCGCGGCCCTCCATCATCCCCTGGGCGGCGGCAGCCGCTGTGGCGATGGCCGGACTGACCTGGGTGGCGCTCCGGGATCAGGGCGGGAACAACGTTGCTTCCACGGGTGGTTTTGCCGTGCGAATCCCGAGCGAGGCACCGGCTGAATTCGCGGCCGCCTGCATACAGGTCGCGGAAGGCGCGACCCTCGCCTCACTTTTGCCTTCCGAGCTGGCGCGGCGCCCGGGCGGTTCGCTGCTGGGTGCGGCGATAGAGTCCGACGCGCCCCGGGCGCGTGGCCCGCTCCGCACGTTCGTCCGGCTCGCTTCCCCGGAATTCCGTTGGGAGCCGATGGCCCAGGCGGAAGGATACCGGGTCGTCCTCCTACGCGAAGGGGCGGCGGACGTGCTCGAAAGCGGAATCCTGTCGGCGGGTGCGCACACTTGGCGGCCCCGGCAAAATCTGGAACGCGGCGTCTCCTATACTTGGGAAGTCATCGCGCTGGCGGGCGGCCGGGAAGTGGCGAAGTCGCCTCGGCCCGATGAAGCCCCGGCCACGTTCTCCGTGCTCACATTGGCCCAGCTCGAAACCCTTCGAGCCATGGAAGCTGCGGCGGGGCAGGACGCCGCGACCCGCGCTGTAGCCTATGCGCGGGCGGGGCTTCGCGAGGAGGCGTTGGAGGCGTTAGCGTCAGTGCGGGGAGTCGACGCTGCGCGACAAAAGGCGGAGCGCGTCGCGCTGGAACCTTAAAGACAGTTGCGAACGTCCGGGATTCACCGCGCGATCACCACAAACGGCGCCCAATAAAAAGGGTGCGCGGTTTCCTTCCGGCGCGACACCAGGAGCGCGGCGTCCCGCAGCGCCATTTCGGGCTTGGCTCCCTGGCTGAGCCGGCGATGCAACTCGATCATCAGCGTCCCGGCGCTGGCGCTTTCGACCTTCCACTGGCTCACCACGGTATTCTCGCAGCCAGCCGCGAGGAAGGCCCACGACAACCCGAGCAACCCCTCTCCCGCACCGGTCCGTCCGCGGCCAGTTTCGCACGCTTCCAATACCGCCACGCGGACGCTCATCCCCTGCTGCAAGATCGCTCGCGCTTCCAGAAATCCGTCCTCGCCGTCGCGCAGGCCCGCTTGCGATAGCACCAGGCAGGACGCGAGCGGCTCCGCGTTGTTCAGGACGCCGTGGGTCGCGAAGTGCAGGACTTCGTTCTCGGGAAGCGCTTGCAAGCAAGCGTCCACTCGCGCCGCCTCCCCCGTCAATCGGGTGACCGTCCGGGTCGGATACATCGCGGCAATGGCATCGAGCTGCGCCTCCGTTTCAGGGAGGGCGGCGAACTCGCCGCCAGCGCCCAGGGCGGGATTGCCCACGAGCAACACATGCCCCTCCGGACTGGGCCGATTCACGATTACGAACACGGGCGCGGGCTCGAGACGGGTTTCCATCGCCAGCGCAGTCGAGAGGCGAAGAGGCGCACGCTCGAGCAGACTGTGCCCCTCCGCGTCCAGCAGGGCAGGAAACGGCAGCTCCCAGAGCGCGCCATCCGGCACGAGCACGATGCTGGTCGCTTTCGCAATCTCAGGCACGAGCGGTTCGAGCAAAAGCTGATGCAACGTACGCGCCTCGCTGCGCCAGCCGAGATTCCTTTGCGCGATCTGCCGGCGGAACTCCTCGACGCGACGGGCCAGTTCCCGGCGCGGCACGTCGATCGTGCGCACCCGAGGTGTGGAATCGGGGCCGGCGGAAAAAATAAACGTCCGTTCCTCAGTCATCACGAACTCGATCCAGAGAATTCCGGCGCGCTCGAGCATCGGCAATCGGGCGGGCCTGAATTCGTCCGGGGTAACGAGGAGCGTGCGACCCCGCGCGCTGGGATGGGCATTCCGCATCAGGTCCTGGAACTCCTCCGCATCGTTGCGAGCCCGGCGGAGCGCGGCCTGCGCCGTCGCGAGCGCCGTTTCATCGCGCCGCTCGCGGCGCAGCTCAGCGCCCAGCGCCCGATTCGCATTCGCGACGCGGCGGCTGTGCTCCCTCGTGGTAGCGCGCTCGTCCGGGGTCAGGAATTCGTCGAGATCGGGCCGCCCTGCACGCACCAGTTCGCGCAATACCCGCGCCTTGGCCTGCTCGGCCCGCGCCAGCGCCTCGGCGGGCTGGCCCGCATCGACCAACAGTGCCACCAATTCCTGGTACGGCGCGACCTGGCGCTCGAGGAAGCTCTGTGCATCGGCCTCGCCGCCGGCCAGCTGCGTGCGCACCGCTTCAACCTCGGCAATCGCTTCCGCGAATACTTTCCGCGCCTCGATGTCGCGACCAAGCGCATGCAGACAGCGGCCCAGCAACGTCAAAGCCGGGGCCAGGAGGTCCCGACTCCCCCCCTCGCGATAAATCGCGGCCGCTCCCGTGGCGCCGGCGAGAGCCAGTTCCGCGCGACCGCCCCGAAGGTCGAGCCGCGCGATCCCCTGCAGCGCCCGAGCTTCGCTTTGGGGGATGTGGAGCTCACGACTCAACGCCAGGGCGGCCTCGAAATATGGACGCGCTTCGGCGTCGCGTCCTTGCGCGAGGCGGATCTCGCCGAGAAACGTATTCGCGTTGGCCACTCGCGGACGAAATTTCACCCGCTCCGCCACTGCCAGCGCTTTCTGGATGTACGCGGCGGCGCGCTCCGGCTCGCCCATCGCTTCATGGCACTGCCCCATGTTGTTGAAGATGAAAGCCATGTTCCACGCCGTGTCGTCGCCCACCACCCTGCGGGCGCGCTCGAAAATCTCCAGAGCACGCTCGGGACGCCCCTGCTGGCGATAGACATTTCCGAGCGTATTCAGCGCCGGGATCAGCGTCGCTTTATCACCCACCTTCTCCGCGAGCGCGACGGCCCGCTGGAGCGAACGCTGCGCCGTCTGGAAGTCTGCGAGCGTAAGCTCGACGATCGCCTGCGCGACAAGCGCGCGCGCCAACGGCGCCTCGTCCCCCTTCTCTTCCCAATACGCGATCGCTTCTCGATTCAGGGCGAGAGCCGGCCGCGCCTGCCCCAGTTCCCGCATCGCGTTGGCCAGCCGCAGTTTTCCGGTCGCGACCCCCACCTCGTCCCCCTGCGAGCGCGCATGCTCGAGCAGAAACTGCGATAACGCCTCGCATTTTACGTAGTCGCCTTCCAGGCCGAGCTGGTACTCCAGCGGCGACATGGCTGCCCGCAGGCGCTTCGCGTTTTGCACTTCGGGTGGGGCCGCCGCGACAAGCTTCCAGCGCGTTGCGTCGTCCGGAGCCGCCATGATTTGCCGTGCCAGAGTCAGCGCCGGCTCGTCGGGAGCAGTGGGAGTCGGGCTCGCGGCCGGAGGCGCCTCCCCCCCCGCTGCGCCGCAGAGCAGCACCGCGCTCACAATTGCGCAGAGACAACCTCGCATGGATTGTTCTAGCACGTTCCCGGCGCGGAGCGAACGATGGGCGCGCCAATCTGCTCGGAAATGTCCTTACGGTGGAATATCGCCGCCCCTCCGCGGTCTTCACAGCATCTTCTCATCGCCGCAAACGCCAGCCTCCAAGATGCTTCCATCCCCCACCCGCCCCGTCCGGTTTACCTTCGTCGTGCTGCTCGCGCTCCCAATCGTTTGCGGCGCACCGCCGGCTGGCGCGCGTTTCCGCGCGCAGTCGGGCGATCAACCGGAACCGACATCGCCCATAGTTCTGACCTTTGCCTCGGGCGATCAAGCGTCCGCAGCATTGACCGTCGCATCTCGATCACCCGCGCGTCGGCTCGCTCCCTGTCGGCGTGCCTCCATAGCCGGAGCGATGCAGCAGAGCAGCACGTGTCTGCTCGAGCTTTTTGCGAAAGCCTTTGTCGCTCGTCCGTTACAGCGTGAGTTGCAAGCTGCTCCCTCCTTACTTCCAGGCTTTCGCAAAAAATCTGCGTCGCAGCCACATGCCGCTCTGCTGAATTGGTCCGGCTTAGACGCGGCGTGAGCGCTGTCGCAAGACAAAGCAGGCCGAAACGGCGGCTCGCCGCCCGGAAGTTTCCGGCTCCGTGCGGGCAAAGGCGAGACGCATGGTGCCGGGAACGCGTTCCCAACATTCCCGGCAGGTGACGTCACGGGCTTCGCGCGTCGCGCCGCAGGCGCAGCGGGCGCTCGGCGAGCGGATCCCCAGCGCCTCGACGGAGTCTGCCCTCTCGTCAATCGCACTGAAGCGAAGACCGATTCGTAAGGACGGGGACGGGGAGGTTTGCATGCTTGCCGATACGACCGCGGGAGTTGTCTACGGTTAACTCCAAAGTCGGGAAAAAGTTGCGCCCGCGTTAACGTTTGGTGTCGCCTCGGTCTCCCTGACCCTTGGGTACGATCTTCTTGGCGTGGCTGCGACGATCCGCCGCGAGGGATCGGCCCACGTCCACGACGTCCTTGAATTGTCCGGCGGCGTCACGGCGCACGTACCGCTTGTCGCCCTTGTGTGGCTCCATCAGTTCGCGCTTGCGCGCGGGGGCCTTTTTCGGTGCAGACTTCTTTGCCGCCGATTTCGGAGGCGCTTTCTTTACGGCGGGCTTTTTGGCTGCGGGTTTCTTCGCGGCGGGCTTTTTGCTGGGAGATTTTTTGGCGGTGGGTTTTTTTGCAGGCATGAAGTCCCTTCGCAGGGTGGTTTGGGACTGCGTGTGTCATGCGGGCGGTCGCACGCCCTTTTTTAGCGTTCGCCTTCCTCCGGACGCTTCCAAGCGGGCGAAACGCCAAAAAAGCCTCAAAATCCCCGGAAAAGTAGCCAGCCTCGACTTACTTAGACCTTCAGCTCGAGCGTGGTATCGTCGCGAGTACGCTCAACTCTTCTCGCTGCGTAACAGCATCACCTCGGGTGCCGCGAATTGGACCTCCGCCCATCGACGGCAATCCGCCAGGATTCGCCTCCCGCCAAAGCGAATGTCGTTTGAGGACCAAAGGCATTTCCAGCGCATCCCGGTAGGCGGTGCAGTCACCGGATCGCGCTCGAATCGCAGGGGCACTTCGTGGAGCCGGAGCCCACAGACGATGAGCCACGGCCTCTCCCCGGCCGAGCGGACCGCGAGCAGACCATTCGCGAGCGCGCGGGTGAAATAATCGAAAAAACTTACCGCCGCAGCGAAAGGCGCCTGCCGCCGCCAGGCGAGTGCTTCCCGGTAACAAGCGAGAATCTGCGCGTGTTCGGGAGCGGCGATTTCCTCCCATTTCAATCGGGCCGCACCCACCGTGCGCTCGTCCTGCGGCGCCGGCAGACCGCGCGCTGCGATTTCCTGCGCGTGCGCCCGGAAGGCTGAGAGATCCCGCCGGCGGCCTTCCTGGACCCTGGCTTGAAGTTCCGGGGGATGTTCCGTGAAATACGGAAAAGGCGTTGAGGCCGCCCACTCCTGACCCATGAAGAGCAGCGGTGTGCCGGGGGCGAGGCAAAGCAAGGCGCTGGCTGCGCGATAGGCATCCGGCCCGACGAGGTGATTCAGCCGGTCCCCCCACGGGCGGTTGCCAGCCTGATCGTGGTTCGAAATGCAATGGATGAATTGTTCCGGGCGAAGCTGGGCCCGCTCCGGCGCGGGCCAGCGCTTGGTCCAGCCGGATTGCAACACTTCTGCGAGCTCGCCCGGACTGCCATGAAAACCCGTTCCGTAGATCGAACGCTCCCCGAGCAAAGCCACCTCGATCGTGTGGTGAAAATCATCGGCCCATGCACCGTCCAGATGAAAACCATATTGCGACAGCAGCATCTCCTCGCAGCGTTCATCCTCCGCGATCACGAACGCGCCCTGCGCGTGGGCCGACTCCCGCAGCTCCGCCAGGATGTGCTTGGGCGACTCGTCAAAGATCGCGTGGGTGGCGTCGAAGCGAAAGCCGTCGAGATGAAACTCGCGGATCCAGCTCTCGAGATTTTGTTTGAAGAAGGCCCGGACCTGCGGGCTGTTCGGACCATCGAAGTGGATCGACTCGCCCCACGGCGTGAGCCGCGTCGCATCGAAGAAGTGCGGCGCGAACATTCGCAACCGGTTCCCGTAGGGACCGAAGTGGTTATAAACAACGTCCAGGATGACCGCCAAGCCGTGCCCATGCGCCGCATCCACCAAGGCGCGAAAATCATCCGGTGTGCCGTAATTGCGCGACGGCGCGAAAAGCATGGCGCCGTCGTAACCCCAATTTCGCCTCCCGGGGAATTCACCGACTGGCATGATCTCGATGGCCGTTGCCCCCAGGTCCCGGACATGGGCGAGATGCTCGATCGCTCCCCGAAACGTTCCCGCTTCAGTAAACGTTCCAACGTGCAGCTCATAGATGACGAGATCGCGAAACCGCGGCGCTTTCCGGCCGGCGTCGGACCAGCGAAATGTCTGCGGGTCGATCACCATCGAACAACCGTCGACTCCATCGGGTTGAAAGCGGGAGACAGGATCCGGGACGCTCTCGCCGGCATCGAGGCGCAGCCAATATCGGTCCCCGGCCCGCCCGACCGGATCGCGCCCCACGAAACCTCCGTCCGACCGCCGCTTGAGCCTAATCACCCGCGCGTTTTCTTCCGCGGAATTCTCCACGGCGACAGCGACTTTCTGCGCGGACGGAGCCCAGACGCGATAAGTCACCCCGTAGGGGCCGACCTGTGCGCCCAAGCGCGGAAACTTTTTTCCCGTTCCCCGCGCGGTCGCGCGGGATGCCTTCTGCTTTGTTGAGCCTTTTCCGGACATTCCCACCTTTCAATTCCTGCGCGGCTGCTTCGGCTCGCGCGCGCGCGATCGCAACCGGATTTGCGTCGATGTCTAATACGTACGGCCCGGTTGCGCGCAGAGGGGCGTTTTCTCAACGGAGGAACCGTTTTGCCTGCTCGGATGCCCCTGATCCATCCTTTTTCCGACTGCGGGTGAGGCATGAAACCCGCTTTCCGGATACGTCCAAGCCCAAAGTGGGGGCCGTAACCATAGCGCCGGTTCACCGGGTGTTTCGCCGCCCGCGTCGACCGCCCCATGCCTCGCCAAACGAAGGAGTTACAGATGAATCAATTTGCAGCCCGGAACCAACCGGCTATGGGATGGCTTATGTCTTCGACTCAAAATTGCGCCGTCGCGGTGATCGAGAATTACCTTAAGCAGATTCAGGCTTTGGGCGTTCGCGCCGACGGGGGCGAGAAGGTGCTGGAAGAAGTGATTACGTCCGTGGGGAGCGCCACGACGCACCTGACCGGATTGAGGGACGGAACAGATCCGGAGGCGAACTTGCGGCACTATGAGGGGCAACTCCGATTCGCCGCGGATCATCTCTTCGAAAGACAGCCGCACGCGAGGACCGTGGTGCTCTTCGCGGCCGAACTCGCCAAGCGAAAGCTCGCGGCCCTGCCGGCGCGCGCGAACGGCGTGGCGCATTAAGGTTCCTTCCCTACCCGGGAAGGATCGATTCACTTCGGCTTGGGGGTGGGAGCGTTCGCCGCCGGACGCGTGGGCGCGACGATACCAAGCGCCAGCTTTGCCTCCGCCAGGAGGTCCGTGCGAACCCATTCCTCCGCAGTTTGCGGGCGATTCAACGCGTTGATCACCACCCCCAGCCGCTGATAAATCATGAAATCCGTCAGGGCCTGAATTTGCACCGGCGCGATTTCATAGTTGAAGCGCGCGTTGCTGAAGGCGAGCTTGTAGTCCTCCGCGGTCAGCTTGCCGCCAAAGACGGTTTCCCGAATGTAGCGCTCGGCGATTTCCGGTTGCTCTAGGAATGTCTTCGTCGCCTCCGCGAAGCATGCCATCACGCGCAGCGCGAGCGGACGGTCGTTGTAGAGTTTCTCCGACATGACCAAGGTCCGCACCGGCTCACCGATCATCGTGCGATAAGGCTTGGTGATCTCCACCCCGAAACCCTTCGTGATGGCCTGCGAGCCCTGTGGCTCCGTGTGGCACACGGCATCGACTTCACGTCTTTCCAGGGCGTCGTTCAGCTTCGGATAGGGCAGGAAGACGAGCTGAACATCTTGTCCGGGTTCTGCCGACCAAGAGAGTCCGTTGGAGGCGAGCTCGGCCAGGAGCAACATCTCGTGGGCGCCCCCGCGGGTGACGCCGACCCGCTTTCCGCGCAGGTCCTTTGACGACTTCCAGATCACATCGCTCCGGCCGACGATTCGCGCGCCCCCGGCGGCGAACCCGGCCACGACATAGACGGGCGCTCCGGCCGCCCGGGCCTCGATCGCACCCTCGGCGGCACTGGCGGCAAGATCGATTTCCCCGCGCATCAGGCCGGGCAGCATGTCGATTCCCTTGGCGAAGACCGTTTCCTGAATCTCCAGCCCGTGTTTCGGGGCGATCTCCTTCATGTAGAAAATCGTGCCGTAGTGCACGAATTTCAAATTCCCCAACCGGATAACGTCGGCCGCTGACGCGGCTGAACAAATCGGGCCGAAACAAAGGGCTAGGGCGGCCAGGCGAGGAGATATTTTCATGGCGGGGGGAGCCGATGACAATACTAGCACCGCACCGGTCAGCCAACGCAAGCACGACGACCCGGCGCCGCCAGGTTCGAGGATTGGCGACCTTGTGCATTCCCGCCGTTCGCGTTCTCATGCCTGGCGTGCCGCCCCCCAATTCTGATCGGACCGACCAGCGCCCGCACGGTCTTTTTGTCGGGCTGGCGACACTCGACCTCATCGTGGAAGTCGGAAAATTGCCCGGGCCGAACGAAAAAGTCCGCGGCAGTCGGCGAATCCTTTGCGCCGGCGGTCCCGCGACGAACGCCGCGCTTACCTTCGCTCACCTTGGCGGTCGCGCCACGCTCGCTGCGGCGGTGGGGAGAGGGCCGGCGGCGGATCTCGTCCGCACCGAACTCGCCGCGGCCCACGTGGCGCTCATCGATCTCTCTCCGGACGCCCTGGATGCGCTTGCCATCGCCTCCATCCTTGTCCAGACGCGCACGGGAGAGCGTTCCGTCGTCTCTGCCCCGGGCCGCACCGAAGTCGCAATTTCGACCCCGGCGTCGAGCGCCGCGACGATGGCCGATATCATGCTCGCCGATGGGCACGCGCTCGTCTGCGCCCGCGTTTGCGCGGCTGCCGCACACCAGGCGGGCGTGCCCGTGGTGCTCGATGCCGGAAGCTGGAAACCCGGGCTCGAGGATCTTCTCGGGCTGACCGATATCGCGCTTTGCTCGGCCGATTTTGCTCTTCCCGCGTCCGCCCGCGGAGACGTCCTGGCTGAGCTCGTCACCAAGGGAGTCGCCCACGCCGCCGTCTCCCACGGCGGCCGACCGATTGAGTGGCGGTCCGGCGTCACCGGCGCCGGGACGATCCAGCCACCTGCCGTGCACGCGGTGGATACGCTCGGTGCTGGCGACATCTGGCATGGGGCATTTTGCTGGCATTGGTTGCACGGACGCGATTTTCCGGGAGCGCTCGCCGCCGCCGCATTGGTTGCCGCGTATTCCTGTGAATTCTTTGGCCCACGTGAATGGATGGCCAAACGGCGGCGGTGACCTCCATCGGAAGATCGACTGCGGAGTTGTCGAATCCCTGCTTTATCGATGCCCGCGGGGGCGGGAGACGAACGACCGATGGGTATGAACGCTTCGTTGCACTCCATTTTCTCAACTCGTCCGTCTTCGCTCTCCGGAGGCTGGAGGTACCGGACTAATGCGTTGATGATCGGTTGCCTTGCGGCTGCGGCGATCTTGTCCGGGTGCGTTGCCGGCCGAAGCGATGTTCCAAACCCCGCCTGGCCGACCGCCGTCGCGACATCGGAAATTCGCCAGTTCGAGGGCGTCTTCCGGAATGAAAGTCTCCTGGCCGCAACCGGAGCAACCCACCGGCGCGGTTCCTCGCTTTTCGCTTTTCTGGGCGGAACAAGGCGGATAGCTCCCGGGCCGGGGGAGCGGGTCGAGATCCGGATTTCGCCGGAGGGGACGCTGCGGGTGCGACTGCTCGATTCCCAACACCACGAGATCTCGGCGGTTTCGCTGGAGCGTAAGAAGGGGTTCAGTTTCGCGGCCGGCAGGTTGCAACTGCAGGGACGCAGATCCGGCGGCCGGGCCGATGCTGGCAATCTCGGAGTCGGGGTCAGCTATCGGCATTCTGAACTCCAGCTCTCCGCCGCCGGCAGCCTGCTCGGGCGGGAAGCGCAAGGCTCGGCCGGCTTGCTGTTCTATTTCGTGCCGTTGGCCACTTCCTCGGAACAGGCGATGCAATGGCTCCGGCTGGACGGGCATTGTCGGACAACTAGCCTTTCTTCTCCACGAGTTTCTTCAAATTCACGAGGCCGGTCTCAAAGTCCTTGCCGATGATTTTGTCCAGAAAGAGTCCAAACCAGCGGTTCATCGGATTCAGGCCGAGATCGCCTTCATCCGACCACACGAGCCGGTAGCCGCCGCCATCCGGCTTCAATTCCATCACCCCCATCGACTTCATGGCGTAATCGGGAAACTCCAGCGCGTAGACGACCTTCGTGGGGGCGAGGCTGGAAATGGTCATCTTGCCGTTGCCTTCGTTCTTGCTCTCCCACGAGCACCAGGAGCCCACACCCGTGGCCGGATTCGAATAGGTCGCCTTGAGCTGCGGGTCGCGCTGATACCAGACGCCCCAGGCCTTCCACTCTCGCAGATCGGCGCAGGGCGCGAGGATTTCGGCGGGTTGCGCCTGGAAGACGAGGGAGCGTTCGACGTGGTATTTCCGGGGCAGGAAAAAGGCCACGACAACCAGGAGCACGATGAGCAGGGCGAAACCGCCGAGGATTTTGATCAGGATTTTCATGCAGGGAGGAGGGTAGAGGGTGGAAATTTTGCGAGCTGGATGGAGTCGGTCTCAGTCGGCCGGGTGTTCAGCGCCAGGCCCCCAGTATGCCGCCCATGAGCGTGAAGGCGACCCCATGATAGCCGGCGTTGATGAAGAAGAACCGCAGCGAACGGCGCTCGAAGAGATAGGTGACGCCAAAGGCCAGCGCGACCCAGCCGAAGCCAGCCGCGGCACCCGCGAAGAGTCCGAACGAGAGCGACGCTTTTGGTCCGATGAAGGCGGCGAGGCTGAAGGCCATGACGAGTTCGAGCACGAAAGCGATGCCCATGATCCGGCCGACGTTGCCCTGGCCTTTTTTGCTGTCCTCCACGGAGAGGCCCTGCTCTTCCAGCCAGGGCTTGAGGAAGAGGATCGGGGAATACCACAGTCCGCCGAGCAGGAAGGTGCTGATGGTGGCGACCAAAATGGCGAGATAGTTGAAGGGAATGGGTTCGGGCATAGTTGCGAGGGTTTGGAGTTGCGGAGTGATTTGCTCGCACCTGTACTGCTCCCCGCGTCCCATGCGCTCAACGCAACCCCGCCTGAACCGGGATATTTTCACGCCGAATCCAGACGGTGGGGCTCCGGAATCGGCGCGCCCGTCCGTCCACGACCGCTGGATGCGCGCGATCGGGCTGCTCCTGCTGGGCTTCGTCATTCCGCGTTTCGCGCTGCTCTTCGACAAACTCGCGTGGAGCCATACCAACTACTGGTTTGGCACGGGCTGGTTCCTGCTCACCGCCATCGCGATCTGGGAGGGCAACCGGCTCTTCGCGCTCAAGCTCCGGCCGCATCTCGACTGGCTCGTGCAACCGTTTTGGAAGGTCGCCATCTTCGCCGCCGCCACGGTCGCTTGCACGCTGCCACTCACCATTGCGAGCGTCTGGCTCTGGCTCCGCTTTGTCGACTCGCCTTATCCGATTTTCGATTGGCTGGCGACGATCCGGACCATTGCGACCAACAACATCGTCACAGTCCTTTTTCTCCTGCACGCGTACGAAACGTTGTTCCTGATTCGGGAGCGCCACGGCGACCAGCGCCGCCTCGAACAACTCGAGCGCGCCCGTCTGCAGTCGGAACTCGCGGCCATGAAAGGCCAGCTCGCCCCGCACTTCCTCTTCAACTGCCTGAATACGCTCGCCGCGCTCATCGAGCGGGATCCGCCCGCCGCTGCCGAGTTCAATTCGCACCTGGCCGATGTCACCCGCTACCTGCTTTCGCACAAGAATCACGATCTCGTGCCGCTGCCCGAGGAACTCAACTACCTGCGCTCCTACGTGCGCCTGATGGAGCTGCGCTTCCCCCTCAGTCTGCGCGTAGTCCTTCCCACCGTGGCGGAAGACGATCCCCGCCGCTTGCCCCCGGCCTCACTGCAACTTTTGATGGAGAACGCGCTCAAACACAACCGTCTCTCCACCGCAGAGCCCCTTGTCATTACGGTTGAAGACAAGACCGACGCAGTCGTCGTGCGGAATCCTTTACGGCCCAAGAGCCAGCTCAATCCGGGCACAGGCACCGGCCTCGCCAACCTGCGCGATCGCGTCGCTCTGCTTACTAACGGCGAACTGGCGGTCCGGCAGGAAGACAGCGAGTTCATCGTCCGCCTGCCGCTCACGAGCCCCGCGCGCGCATGATCCTCGCGATGCTGCACGCCTTCATTCTCGAGGACGAAGCGCCCGCGAGTGCGCGGTTGCAGACTATGCTCGAAGCGCTGACTCCTCCCTGCATGGTGGTGGGGAACGCGGATAGCGTGGCCGCAGCGGCGCGCTGGTTGCGAACCGCGCCCGCACCGGATCTCATCTTCGCCGATATCCAACTGGGAGACGGCCTTTCGCTGGAGCTATTTCGCGCCGGAGCGCCGCCCTGCCCGGTGATCTTCACCACCGCACACGACGAGTATCTGTTGGAAGCCTTCGCCTCGCACGGCATCGCCTATCTCCTCAAACCCGTGAAGCCGGCGGCGCTCGCGGCCGCAGTGCAGAAATACCGCGAACTCGGCCGCCACTATGTCGGCAATCTGGCCGCGCTCGCCACTCACCTGGCGCCACTCCCGGTCCGACGGCAACGCGTGCTCGCCCAGCGTGGAACCACGTACCAGCCCGTGGCTATCGCCGACGCCGCGTATTTCTTCT
Organism: Chthoniobacterales bacterium; assembly: GCA_038226705.1. Lineage (GTDB taxonomy): Bacteria > Verrucomicrobiota > Verrucomicrobiia > Chthoniobacterales > SZAS-18 > SZAS-18. Next base: position 121,370 of record JBBRQH010000001.1, read on the forward strand.
CGCAGGACAAGCTCACTTTCCTCGTCACTCGCGGCGGCGAAAAGTGCCTGGTCAACGAATCGCTCGGCACCCTGGCCGACGAACTTGATGAGTCGCAGTTTTTTCGTCTCAACCGCAACTATCTGGCGCGCGCCTCCGCGGTGAAAAGTTTCGCTTCCGTCGGCAAAGGCCGCCTGAGCGTGCAGCTCCATCCGCGCCCGAACGAGGAAGTGCTGGTCAGTCAGGAAAACGGCGCCGCTTTCCGCGCGTGGGTGGAGAGCTGAACGGGAATCCGCCCGACAGCCGACCCAACCACTCTACTCCGGCTCCAGCGCATTCAGGAGAAAGCGGAGCCGATCCAACTGGTCGTCGTAGTGCCGTCCGCCGACGCGCAATTCGACGAGCGGCGCGAGCTGAGCACTCGAGGCTTCCGGGCCGGCGGGGAAAAGGACGCTCGCGGAACGACGGATACGAGCCTCGGCGAAAAGCGGACATTCACTCAGCTGCGTGGGAGGCGCCGGAAGTGGACCTCCCATCGCTGCGACCGCCGCTTGAATCGGCCCGGAAGACTCGGGCGGCGGATGCGCGACGCAGGCGGCGAGCGTGTTTTGCAGCAGGTTGACCAGCAGTGTGCTCAGAAATTCCGGATGAATCGCGGGGGCGACGAAGAGCAACGATTCGCGCGCCTGCACCGCCGCTTCCAGCATCGGCAGCCAGGCCTGCCAGGAAGTCAGCGCACTCTCCGCGCAAAAAAGGACCCGCACATTCAGCAGCCGGACCGTCCAGGGAATATCCGCCCGACCCACCGGTAGATCGCGCAAGAACAGGGGCGAATGCGCCCCGCCGAGGAGCAGTCCGCGCCTTCGCATTTGGAAAGTCTCAAAGGTGTCGGAAAGCGACGCCCAAACGTGGCGATCGTCCGGCACCAGCCCTCGAGCTTGCTGGAGCGCGGCGAGAAGATCGGCGTGGGGCATGGCGTTTATCCAAAGCAGCGCCATTACGATCTGTCCGCAAGCGCCGGCGCGCATCCCCGAATCCGCGTCACCCTGCATCAGCCAGCATCAGCCAGCATCATCTCCGCGCACTTCGAGCCGATCATGATGCAGGCGGCGTTCGTATTGGCGGAAACGATGACCGGCATCACGGAACAATCCGCGATCCGCAGACCCGGCACGCCGTGCACCCGGAGACGCTCGTCCACCACGCCACCACCGGCTTCGCCCCCCATCGCGCAGGTCCCGCGGGATGAAAAATCGTCGTCGCCCCCGTCTCCCGGATCCAGGCGAGCCATTCGCCGTCGCTCTGCACCGCGAGCGTCGGCGCATAGTGTGCGGCGACATAGGCAGCGAGGGCAGGCGCTTGCGCCACTTTGCGCACCAGCTTCACGCCCCTCAACGCGGTTTCGGCATCAAACGGGTGCGAGAGATAGTTGGGAAAGAGCAGCGGTGCGGCCAGAGGATCCGGCGAGGCCAGGCGCACGCAGCCGCGCGATTCCGGCCGCAGTTGCAGCGTGGAAATCGTAAACCCGGAATGGCGATGCGGCGTGCCGCCAGGCAGATCGCTGCTGGTCGTTCCCATGTGGAACTGCACGTCGGGGCGGTTCGTGCGCTCCGGAAACGCGCTCGTGAAAAGCACGCCCTGATTGATGCCGCTGCTGAGCGGGCCAGTCCGCTTCGTTTTGTATTCGAGCCGCGCGCGCATGCGCCCCAGCCAGGTATGCACAAAGTCGTTGTTGGTCACGGGCTTCGCACAACGGAAAAGGAGGCGGACTTGGAGATGATCCTGCAAATTCTCCCCCACCCCGGGGAGATCGCGCCGCACTGGGATCCCCAGCCCGACCAAGTGTGAGGCCGGTCCGATGCCGGAGAGCAGCAGGATTTGGGGCGATTGCAGCGCGCCCGCGGAGAGCACCACTTCCCGGGTCGACCGCGCCTCCCAAGTCTTCCCCTCCCGCTCGTATGCGACCCCGACAACGCGCGCCCCATCGAAGATGAGCCGGGTGACGTGCGCGCCGGTTTCAATGACGAGATTGGCGCGCGTTTCCGCCGGACGCAGGAAGGCGCGGCTGCAGTTCGACCGCACGCCATCCCGCTTGTTGAGTTGGAAGTAAGAGACGCCCTCCTGCGTGGCACCGTTGTAATCCTCGTTGGGCGGGATGCCGCATTCCTGCGCGGCGGCGATGAAGGCATCGACGAGTTCATGCCGCTCTCCGGGTTCGACTCCCACCTCGCCGTTCCGCCCGCGCCACGCGGGATCGCCTCCGGCATAGGACTCGGTGGCCTGGAAATGCGGCAGCACTTCATCCCAGCCCCAGCCACGGTTTCCCAGCGCGCGCCAGTGCTCGAAATCGTCCTTCTGACCGCGGACCCAGAGCAAGCCATTCAGGCCGCTGCAACCCCCCAGCATCTTACCACGCGGCCAGTAGTTGGAGCGACCGCCGATCCCTGGATCCGGTTGGGTGGAAAATCGCCAGTTCAGCTCCTCATGAAACATGAGCCGGCCGTACCCGCCGGGAATGTGAATCCATTTCCAGGTGTCGGGCTGGCCTGCTTCGAGCAGCAGCACCCGATGACGCCCGGAGGCCGAGAGGCGGTTGGCCAGGACGCATCCGGACGAGCCTGCGCCGACAACGATGAAATCGAACGGGGGGGACGACAAGGACATGATCCGGGTCGACCTACTCGGCGCGCAGGGCGTCGACCGGATTGACGCGCGTGGCTCCGCGCAAAGGCGCCAGGCAGGCCAGCATCGCAATGAGCGAAACGGCTGCCGCGGCCAGCACCACGGCGAGCGGGTCGAGGCCGCCGATGCTGCCGAGGAAGCGTTGCACGAGCGGCAGCAGCGCCAGACTCAGTGCGCCACCGGCGGCGAGGCCGAACGCAATCAAGCGCAGGCCGCGCGTAGCCAGCAGCCGCACGACATCGAAGGACTGCGCTCCCAATGCAATGCGCACGCCGATCTCCCGCGTCCTTTGCGAGACGGCGAAGGCGATGACGCCATACAACCCCAGCGCGGCGAGTCCTACCGCCGTCGCCCCGATGAGCGCAAGCAGGGCAGCCGCGAGGCGCCGGGAGAAGCTGGCCGCGCCGATGAAGTCCTGCAAAGTGGCGGCCTCAAAGATCGGCACTTCCGGATCGACAGCTCTGAGCTCGCGGCGTAACGCCGGCAGGAACTGCGCGGGATCAACACCGGAATTCATGCGCACGTGCACGGCCAGGCCGACGCCCGGGTGATAGAATTGCTGCAATGGCACATAGAAATAGGGCTGGGCCGCTTCATCGACGCGGGCGTATTTCGCATCCTTCGCTACTCCGACGATCGTCAGGTTCTCCCCCCAGCCTTCGAAGGTGCGTCCAATCGCCTCACCGCCGGCAAGATACCGCCGCACAAACGTCTCGTTGACGATGGCCACCAGCGGCATGCGCGCGTCGTCGGCCGCATTGAAATCGCGGCCTTCCAACAGCGGGATCCGCATGAGTCGGAAGTAGTCCGGCGAGACTCGGTTCCGGTAGACCTTCATACTTTCCCCCGCTTGCGGGGTGAATCCAGGCACGGTGAGATCCTCCCACGATCCGCCTTCGAGCCCAAAGGGCACGGTCTCGGCGAAAGCCACCTGTTCCACGCCGGGCTGGGCGCGCAACCGGTCACTCAAGCGGTCGATAAATTCCGGTCCGGTTGCGGCGGTGTAGCCGCTGGCGCCCGGGTTGATTGCGGCCAAGAGCACGCCACCCGCCTCGAAGCCCGGCGAGATCGCGCGCGCCTGACGAAACGCCTGCCACGCAAACGCGGCGCCGCTCAGCGCCACCAGCGCCAACGCGATTTCGAGCGACGTCAAGGCACTGCGCCAACGCTCGGCGTGCGGCGAAATCCCCGCCCCGCGCCCCGAGCGCAGGGAACTCACCAGTTCCGGTCGGGCCGCCCACAGCGCCGGGGCCAGGCCGGCCGCGAAAGTCGCGAGCACGACAAATCCAAAGGCCAGCGGTGCCAAAGACCAATCGACTCGGCCAGCGAGCGCAAGCGGGAGACTTGAGGCGGGCGCAAAAAAACGCAGCAAGTCCGCCGCCCAAAAAGTGAAGACCATCCCCGCGATCGCCCCCGCCAGCGCGAGCAGCAGGCTCTCCGCCAGCAGGCTGCGGACGATCCGTCCCCAGCCGGCGCCCAGCGCCTGGCGCACGCTGATTTCGTGCTGCCGCGCGGTCGCGCGCACGAGCATGAGATTGGAAAGATTGGCGCAGACGATCAGCAGCACAAGCACGCCCATGCCAAAGAGAATGCGCACGACCGAAGCCAGGATCGTCTGCACGCCGAACGAGGCCTGCGCCAGCGGCACGACGGTCGCGCTCAGGCCGGCGTTCGTCTTCGGATACTCCCGGGCGAGGCGCTGCGCGATGAGGCCCATCTCCACCCGTGCGGTTTCGACGGTCGCTCCGGGCGTGAGGCGGGCGAGGAGGTGCAACGGACGCGAGGCGCGATTTTCGAGCCAGTTCGACGACCCGGTGAGTTCGCCCTGCAGCGCCAGCGGTACCCAGACATCGAACACCAGCCCGTTGATCGTGCCGGGAAACTCCGCCGGGGCCACGCCGATGATCGTAAACTCGTGGCGATTCAGCCGCACCGTTCGTCCGATGACGTCGCGCGCGCCCTGGAAACTGCGGCGCCACAGGCCTTCGCTGATCACCGCGACGTGTGCCGCCGCGGTCGAATCCGCGCGGTCGTCTTCCGCAAAGAATCTTCCCAACCGCGGCTTCACGCCCAGCAAGGAGAAGAAATTTCCCGACACCATCTCCGCCCAGGCGCGTTCGCTGCCGTCCCCATTCCCGAGATTCAGCGGCCGCTCCTTGAAGACGATGAGGCCCGCGAGTTGCGTCGCTTGCGCACCGTAGTCGCGGCAGTCCGGATACGACGAGTCGATCATCGTCCCGGCCGCCGAGAGACTCTCCACCGAGACAATCCGGCCGGAATCCAGCGTGCCGGGCAGGGGGTCGAGCAACACGGCACGCACCCAACTGAACGCCGTCAGCGCGATGCCTATGCCGAGCGCGAGCGTCAGCACCGCCGTGACGGTAAAGCCCCGGTGTCGCAGGAGCTGGCGAAAGGCGAGACGAAAATCGGACATGCGAAAGGATTTCGAAAACGACGAGGGTGAACCGCGAAGGATACGGGAAAATCGGATCAGCGCATCGCGACCACAGCGATGCCGCCAGAGCTGTTGCGCAGCCGCACGGTCTTGCCCCCGCCATTGATGCTGCCGCGCACGCGGTCGGTTTCTTTCCGGGCGGTCGTCACGACTTCGAAGTCCGTCGTCACGCGGCCGGAGCCGGTGGCGGCGTCGAGGTCGAGCGCGGCACCGGCCGGAATCCGCACTTCGATGCTTCCGCCCGAAGTACCCAGCTTCACGTCACCCGCCAGCGGTGCCACGAGCGTCGCGGTGATCGAGCCGCCGGAAGTTTCCCCACGCACGCTGCCTTTGATGCCTTGCAGCTTGAGGCCGCCGCCACTGGTTTCCACCGTCGCATCGCCGCCAAAGTTCGTCACGCTGATCGAGCCGCCGGAGGTGTCCGCGCGCAGGCTGCCGCGGCTATTGGAGACCTCGATTTTGCCGCCGCTCGTGTCCACCTTGATCGTGCCCTCGCAATCGGAAAGCACGATCGCCCCGCCCGACGTGTCGCCTTTGATCGGGCCGCGAATCTGGGAGAACCTCAGCGCGCCGCCGCTGGTGTCGGTGTGCACGTCGCCCGTCAGGTCGCTAACCGAGATCGCGCCGCCCGCGGTATCGAGGGCTGCACTAAACTTCGTTGGAACCTTCAGCGTGTAGCGCGCCTTGGTCTGCGTGCGTCCGCCGCCGAACCAGTTCCAAAAACCCCCGTTAGATTTCTTCTCCGACCGGGCGCGGAGCGTGATGGTATTCCCCTCCTTGATAAACGTGATTGGGACCGCCTCGACGTACTCGCGCTCTTTGGCCTCGCTCGACGCGTTGATGGTGCGCGTCGCGTTCAGCGTGACCTCCGAGGTGTCGGAGCCGGTGACCTCGATGGTGCCGAATTCCACCTGCACCACGATTTTTCCACCGGGCGAGGCGGGCAGCTTTTTGTCGACGATTTCCTCGGTCAGGGCAAAGGCAGAGGTGGCGACGAAGGCGGAAAGGGTCAGAGAGAGAAGATGGCGCATAAGCGAGTTGGGGTTGCCGCGCCCATTGCACGGTCCGTGCCAATCTTGCGGGGAAAGTCCGCCGTCTCTGTATCCGCGGACTTCGGCGAGGGTGGAAGCGGGTGGAACGTATCGGACGTTTCCGATTTCGAGATCGCGTCGTGTCGCGAATGGGACGACAAACGAAAGACAATTCCGCAGATTTGGAACCACGAATTAACACGAATTACCCACGAATCTCGCCAAACTCAGCCGGCGCTTTTTCGCCACTTTCATCAGCGTAGAGGACCATTCGAATTGAGGGCCACTTGAATCGAACGTTCGCCGCAGGCGCATATCATTCGTCCTCGTCCTCGTCGTCGTCCTCGAAGCGATCTTCCGAACGCCGCAGGCGCATTAATCGGCCTCATCCACCTGCTGCCGGCGCAATTCGACCATCTCATCCTCTGATCGCTCCCGTAACAATGGCTCCTCGCAGCGCCTTCGCCGCTCCGCACCGTTTCTCGTCAATCACGCGCTCGACGCGGGCAAAGCGCTCGATCGATTCCAGTGCGTACGCCGCGAAACCGGTGCGCTGACGCAACACCGGGCGATGGCCAAACCAGACGACGACCAACGCACCGCCAAACACCACGGAAGCCGCGATTCGTTGGAGACGCATCAGCCAGAGGGGATTCCAGCGATCGAGTTCGGCGATGCGATCGCTTTGGAACTCGAGATGAATCGACTCGTCGGAAATGATCCGATCGCACAAGGCCGCCAAGGCTGAATTGTGCGTCGCGACCCCGAGCGCCGGATAGTAGAGTTGCGCCAGCACTTCGGCGCAGAGCAACACGCGGGACGACCACGCCGCATCTCCCAAATGCCGCAGGAGCCGGAAGACGGCGTCGCCCCACGAAGCCCGCGCCGGCGGAATGCTGTGGCAACGCATGAATCCGAGGAGAGACTCGGCGTGCAAATTCTCCTCGCGAACGAACGCGACCGAAGCGGCGTGGAAGGCGGCATCTCCCGTCCGCTGCGCAAAGGCCGCCGATCGCGCCAGAAAATCGCGGGCCTCCGACGACTCCCCGCGCGCGAACTCGGCCATCGAAGCGCCGACGCGCTCCCGTTCGGAGTCCGCGAGCGTCTCCCCGCCCACGGCCGGTTCACCCGCTCGGCGTGCGTTGTTGAGCGCGAAATACTGCGCCCAACTGCCAAAATGAATCGTTGCGACAGGTTCGAAACGGCGGGAGCGGAAGAGGTTCATATGGGTGCTTCGGATGCTTTGTGGGATGAAGTGGGTGCAGGGAGGGCACACGACCGACTGAATGCAGGCTGGTGTTTCGGCAACTTGGGAACAGCGCAAGTAGCGCGGCTGTCCATATACTTTGTAGTACAAAGTACATTGTCCAACAAATACTGCAACGGGACCACGTTTCCCTTTGCAGCGGTCCTCGATCACCGCCGTAGGCGCACATCATTCGTCGTTGCCTTCGCTCGACTCCCGTTTCGCTCCCCGCGTCCCCTGCGGTGCCCCGGCCGTCTCGGCGATCCCATCGCCTCGGTTGTCCTCGTCCTCGAACCGTTCTTCCAAACGCCGAAGGCGCACTCTTTGATCTTGAGGCACACTGCCCCACTCCGATGATCGACCTCCATTCCCACAGCACCGCCTCCGATGGCAGCCTCACTCCGGCCGAATTGGTCGCTCTCGCCCGGGACTCCGGGCTGGCGGTCCTCGGCTTGACCGATCACGATACAGTGGACGGCATCGCGGCGGCGCAGGCCGCCGCCGCGCAGCACGGCCTTCGCCTTGTCCCCGGCCTGGAATTTTCCGCCGAATACGAGCCCGGCACGATGCATCTCCTAGCTTACGGGATCGATCCGGTTGCGCCGGCCTTGACGCAAAAGCTCGCATCGCTCCGCGGCGACCGCGGCTCGCGCAGCGCGCGGATCGTGGCGCGTTTATGCGAGCTGGGGATGCCCCTCACGATCGAAGAAGTCCAGGCCGCCGCAGGCGGCGGCAGCATCGGCCGGCCGCATGTCGCCCGCGCCATGATTGCGCGCGGCTACGTGGCGAGCACCGATGAGGCCTTCGCGCAGTGGCTGAATCAAGGTCGGCCGGGCTTTGTTCCGCAGGAGCGCATCGCACCCGCCGAGGCGATCGCACTCACCCTCCAGGCCGGCGGTGTGCCGGTTTTGGCGCATCCGTATCAGTTGAAGCCCACGTCGAGCGAACACCTGGAGCAAATCGTGCGCGGACTCTGCGACGTCGGATTGCAGGGCATTGAAGTCCACTACAGCCGCCATCGCCCCGAACAGATGGCGGAATACGCCGGCCTCGCGCAGAAATACGGCCTGCTCGTGACCGGCGGGAGCGATTTCCACGGCGCCAGCAAACCCGATATCCGCCTCGGCACCGGCACCGGCAGTCTCTCCGTGCCGGAAGCGGCACTCGTCCTCCTGCTGGAGCGGATCGCCGAGAACCAGGCGAAGGCCGTTGCGGTGCGGTGAGCCAGGAAGATTCGGCGCAGGCAATCTCGACGCCGTGGACTGCGTCGCAGCTTGCTGCCGCTGTTGGCCAAGCAGCTTGCTGCAGGGTGAGTGGACCCAGGAATGTCGTGCGGACGAAATACGGCCTTCGACCGGAAGAGCGCAGCAAGCTGCGCTGGGAAACAGCGGTCCCTCAGAGCGCGCAGGGCGGGAATGCCCTCCAATTCGCGCGATGGCAACGCCTTCAATCTGAATCGGATTGTCATCGCCGATGAATTCAAGCCAGAGCCGATTAGCTGGAACTCGCGCGGGCTATGGAGTGCGACAGTCCTCTGACGCTTTGGCGGGAATTGGGCGCGTGCGTGCAGCTTATTCCCAAGGCAGCGGAAGGGCGGGCGTCGCGCTTGCCGGGGCGATGAGTATTCCTTTTGGCAAACGTGCACGCCGCGGAAAGCGGCAGTGGACTGCCGCACTCCAAATTTGTCCCGTGCGATTGAAGATGCGCTTGTTCACTTCGGTCATAAGTGCTCGAAAGCGGTCTCAGTCTCAGAGAGCGCGCAGAGCGGGACTGCGCGCAGTCCACGGCGTCCTGTCCTCGCCAGCCCGCAATCACCTGACTTAACGGAGAGTCCGCTGCCCGCGCTAGAACGAACAACCCGTTCAGCGGCTTACCTCTGCAAGCACGCATTCCTCCATCCAATCCGCCAGGGATTGCGCCTCTTGCTCCGCCCGCATTACGATATCCGTGGATGTGGATTCATCGGCCCTCGCTCAGCCCCTTGCTCGCGGCCGCGCTGCTTTTGTGAGTCGGCTAGGTTTGGCCCAAGCGGAAATGCTGCCGTGGACTGCGTCGTAGCTTGCTGCCGCTGTTGGCCAAGCAGCTTGCTGCTGGGTGAGTGGAACCAAGAAAGTTATGCGGACGAAATACGGCCTTCGGCAGTGAGAGCGCAGCGATACCCCTCGATACCGCAGATCGAAATCGCACCCTGGAAGGGCGCCAGCGAGCGATGGGAGCGTGGTCCGGACTCTTTATCACTTGGCGGTGCATCTGTGCAATCCGATGGCGGCCTTCAATGGTGCTTGCGATTCGCGTTCGCGGCGGACCAATTGTCGCGATCGATGGGGCCGGAAGTGCGAGGCCAGCGAAATCCTCCGCCGGAAAGCTGAGGCCCTTCGCGCCGCCATCACTCTCCCAATTGCCCCGCGTCACTCCAATTCTCGAAGCAGTGCGCGGAAACCGGCCTGTTCAAAATGCCGGTCGCTCGTGAGCACGTCGGTCAAGCCGCGCTCAGTCATGACTTGCATCGAGATGCAGCCTGTCAGCGACCAATCCTTGTCCTCACGATCCGCGTAGAGCGCGAGACCCTCCGCGAACCCAACGCTTGTTGCAGGGATAATCTCCACATCGGCTCTCGCGGTTAGGATTTCAATCATTCGAACCACTTTCGCTCGCGCGTCGGTATCGGCGAAGGCATCGGCGACCTCGATGAGAATCCACTCGCTTGTGACCAAAGAACGAGGTGTTTCGTCTTGCGCACGGAGCGCTGCGCCAGGCCAGCGATCTCTCGCATTCAGCAGCGCGATGAAGCATGCGCTGTCCGCGAAAACTGCGTTCATGCGCCGAAGCGGCTGCGGCGATACGAGTCGTGTTTTTCCGAATAGTCTTCGGGGAAGCCATTCACGGAGCCGGCGACCTCGGCGAGGGCGCCCGCCCACGTGTCATTCGCCGGGCGCGCCCTCATCAGCTCGCGAAGTCGGATTTCAACCGCTTCAAGGTCTTTCCGGCTCAGCTTCTCGAGCTCTGCCAGAATCTCGGGTGCGCTCATGGTCAGAAGAATATCGCCGTACACTTCCGAATGAAACCGCGTAGTGAACCTTCGATCCGAGTTCATTCGTGTGATCCGTGGCCCGTCGCCCGTTCACCTTGCCTTCGTGCCTTCGTGGCTTTGTGTGACTTCTCTTGGATTCCTCCCTCGCGTTGCCAGCCAAAGATTCGTGTTAATTTGTGTGAAATTCGTGGTTCCACTTCTCTTCATTCTTCGCCGTGAATCGCCGGACTATCCCCTCCTTCGGCATGACCGCCGTGGGCCAGGAATCTCTCCGGCGGGAAGGCATCGCGGTGAGCGCGCTGGAAGATGCCCGCCACGATCCGCAGCGACTTCAGCCCCACTTCCACCACTTCTTCCAGCTCATGCTCCTGCGCGGTAAGGGCCGGTTCATGCACGACTTTCGCGACTACGCGGTCCGAAGCGCGACATTGCTCTTCGTCACTCCCGGCCAGGTCCATTCCCTCCGCCCGCAGCCAGGATTTACCGCGGTCATTTTGTCGTTTAGCCAGGCGTTCTTCGATCACGATGCGCCGCCGCCGAGCGCGCTTTTCAAGCTGCCCTTCTACGATCCGGCCGGACACGACGCCCATCTCGAGCTCGCGCCCCGCCACGTCGCGGGGATCGCCGAGATCTTCGCGGAGATGCAGCGCGAATTCCTCGCGGCTGAAACCGGCACGAGCGACGCCCTGCGCGCCTGGCTGCGCCTGCTCTTCGTCCGGATCGGACGCGTCGAGGCGGGCGAACGGCCCGCGCACCAACTCACGCGCGCCGCCGGCCTGGCGCGTCAGTTCCAGCTCGCGGTGGAAAAGCATTTTCGCACCGAGCGACCGCTCACCGCTTACGCGACCGAGCTGGGCGTGACCGCGAATCATCTCAGCGATGTCATTCGCGAGGAACTCGGCCAGCCTCCGGGTGTACTCGTGCGCCAACGGCGCCTGCTCGATGCCAAGCGCTCGCTCTCGCATTCGGATTTGAGCGTCTCGGAAATCGGTTACCAGCTTGGCTTCCGCGATCCGTCGTACTTTGCCCGGTTCTTTCGCCGCGAGACAGGATCGAGTCCGGCGGAGTTCCGAGCCGAAATCCGAGAAAAATACCAGTCAGCCTAGGTTCAGTCCCTGCGCGAGCCGTTGCGGGGTCGCTACTGGAACCGAAGGTTGACGCTTTATGAGAGCCGCCGTGTCCGCCGTTCCCGAAGCCCCTTCCCTCGCGGTCGAAGCCGCACCCGCGCCGCCGCGGACGGTTTTCGCCGTGCTCTTCGCCATCAGCCTTTCGCATGGACTCAACGATACCATGCAGGCGCTTCTGCCCGCGCTCTTCCCGGTGCTGAAGACTTCGCTGGATCTCACTTACTCGCAGCTCGGCTGGATCACCTTTTCGTTCTTCGGCACCGCCTCCATCTTCCAGCCGCTCGTGGGCGCGCTGACGGATCGCCGACCCATGCCGCGCTCGCTCGTCGTGGGCATGTCTCTGATGGGCGTGGGCCTGCTCGTGCTGGCTTTCGCCCACACCTATCCGCACGTGCTGCTCGCGGCCGTTATCATCGGCCTCGGCTCCGCCATCTTCCATCCCGAAGCGTCGCGCGTCGCCTTCCTCGCCGCCGGCCAGCGCCGGGGCCTGGCCCAATCCTTGTTCCAACTCGGCGGCAACGCCGGCTCGTCGCTCGGACCCTTGCTCGCCGCGCTCGTGGTGGTCACGCGCGGACAAGCCCACGTGGCCTGGTTCGCGTTCGTGGCCGCGGCGGGATTCATCGTGCTCTGGCTCGTCGGCAACTGGCAGATCCGTCACCGCGCCCGGCAGGCTCGTCAGCCCGCTCGCGCCGCCAGAAAGGCCGATGCCCCGGTCAGTCGCCGCCGCGCGCTCTTCGCGCTCGCCATTCTGATGGTCCTCATCTTCTCGAAGTATGTCTACCTCGCGAGCATGACGAACTACTACGTCTTCTACCTCATCCAGAAGTTCGGCCTCGCGGTGCGCGAAGCACAGATTTGTCTTTTCGTCTTCCTGGGTTCGGTCGCGGTGGGCACGATCGCAGGCGGACCCATCGGCGACCGCATCGGCCGCAAACGCGTGATCCTGACCTCGATCTTCGGCGTCGCACCGTTTTCGCTCGCGCTGCCGCACGTGGGCCTCACCGCGACGATCGCCCTGACCATCTGCATCGGCGCGATCCTCGCCTCGGCGTTTTCCGCTATCGTCGTCTACGCCCAGGAGCTGCTGCCCGGCAAAGTCGGCATGATCGCCGGCCTGTTCTTCGGCCTCGCCTTCGGCACCGCCGGCATGAGCGCCGCCGGTCTCGGCAAACTCGCCGATCTCACCAGCCTGGAGTTCGTTTATCAGCTCTGCGCCTACCTCCCGCTGCTTGGGCTTCTCGCGGTTTTCCTGCCGAATATCGATCCGGCGGCGCGGCGGCGGTAGCTGGCTCTGCTGGGTCCCTCCGACGCTCCGAGGGCCGAAGGCCTGCTACAGCCCAGCCCAGACTGAACCCGCGGAGCGAGTGAGGCCTGGGTTTCTTGAAAGATGCATCGAGGGCGAGATCTCGTCCATCTGAAGCGTGAGTTCGTCTCGATCGAGCGAGATGGCGCGCGCCTGCAACGCAGAATCGCCTCGATCACTCGTGAGAGCGCCACTCTGCAGAGTGATTTCAACTCGGTGAAACATGTCGGTCGGTCTTTCAAACATGCCTGGTGCACGCTGGAAGAGCTTACGCGCTTCTCCCCACGCAGAATTCCCTTCTGCCAACGCGGAATCGTCATGCCGGAACGAGTTGTCGGCTCGGGGCAAAGCGATTTTGTCTCGGTCGAATGAGACGCGGCCACGTCGGAGAATGACATCGTCTCGAGGGAACGCGCCACCCGCTTGTTGCGACGGATATTGTCTTCACCGCACGAGGCGCCGCCTCCTGGCGACATGCCGCATTCTCATGCGAAGGACTCACCGACGCTCCCTGAAGTGAATTCGTCTCGACGCAGCGGGACGATTGCGCCCGGCCACGCGGAATTGTCTCGAGCGCACGACACGCCGTCTCTCGGTAGAGTGATTTTGCCTTGATGGCGCGAGACGGTGCGTGCTTCCCACGACCGCGGCTCTCGTTGGAAAATGATTTTGCCATCTTCCAAAATGGAAATTCCATCTTCCAAAATGAAATGGTCTCTCCGGAATGAGATGGCGCGTCGAGGCGGAATGATTTTGTCCCGCTCGAAGAAGCCGCAGGCACCCGGCAACAACGCGCGGCCTCGAGGGAAAGCGGCGCGCATGCGTTGCAACGAGAATTCGGGTCGACCGAACGACCCGCGGTCTCGATCGAGGCACCCGCCGCCTTGACCGAATGACCCGTGGCGACTCTGCCGTGAGGCGTTATCTCGATCAAAAGACCTGCCGTCAGCTTGCCGAGTGATTTTGTCTCGTGCGAGCGAGCCGGCGCCATGTTCTTGAGACCCGGTGTCCCGTTGGGTCGAGACGATTCCACGTTGGGTCGTGGCAATTCCGCTTTGCACCATGGCAATTCCGCTTTGTATCGAGGCAATTCTGCCTTGTCGGAAGACGTTTTGTCTTCGGGGAAAGACCGTACGGCGGGGCGGGGAGACGATTCCGCCCTGGCGGAAGCCGATTTGTCTTTTCAGGAAGGCCGTGCGGCGAGGCGGAAACACGATTCCACCTCGGCAGGCGAGCGCCACAACCCTGGAGTGGAACCGCAAAGAGCGCAGAGATCGCAGAGAAAATGAGACCGTAGTACCTCTGTGTTCTTTGCGCTCTCTGCGGTTGTCCTCACTTGCGCGGAGGCGCCGGAGATTGAACCGCAAGGGACGCATACGGGGATGGTTCGCGCGAAGGCGGAGGCGCTGTCAGACGCGAACGTGCGAGGGGAGTTTGGGCCGAGCTGGAGCTCAGCCGTACCGGAGAGCGCGGCGCATCTCGTGTGAGATGGTCAAGCCAAACATCTTCTCGGCAGGAAGGGTCTCACACAAAGCCACAAAGTCACAAAGCTGAAAGGGTGCGCGGGAGGGGCGGCAGACAGCTCGGCCGTTGGAACCGCGATGAGGAGCAAGAGGCACAAAAGAGTCCCACAGGCGGACCCTGCTGGCGGATATGTCCTTCCAGTCTGGGAAGCGGACAGACAAGCGGATCCCATTGCTTTCTTTGTGCCTTCTTGCCGCCAGTCTTCCGATGACGATGCAGCAGTGCGGCTTTGGTGAACACCACAGCATAGCTTGACGGGCGGACGTCTGTCTCCTCGCGAGGCGGACTAACCGACCTGCAGTCGAAAAGCCCATACTCACGGAGCCACCGCACGATAGAATCGCTTGGCCACTCCCGCGGCGTCAGCATCCTGGATGCTGAAATTTCCGTTCGCATCCGACCTTACGCTACCCAACAGGGTCCAGAATTGCAGGGTGTCGGAATACTGCGCCGAATTCATTTCGCCCGGCAGCCCCGTGCCTTGCAGGACAATGGTTCCATCCGCGGCGCGTTGCACCGAGACCACGGCGAACGTGCCAGCGGTGAGGAGGTAATCCCAGGTGGGTCTCAAGACCGGCGTGCCATCGGGGTTTAAGGGCGTGCGCGCGTCGGCCACGATCGCGCCATGATATGCGGTTGGGATGGTCGTGTTGCTCGGGGTGACGTTCGTGACGAGTTGGTGGCTCAGGCCGTAGGACGCCGGCGTCGTGTCCACGTCAATCTCGGGGCCGTAGCGGGACAGGCCAAATGCGGACCAAAACTGCGTTTCGAGCGGGAGGGTAACGATGGGATCCTGTTGATGGACGAGCCCGAAGCAGAGACTGGCGGACGTGGCGCCGGTCAGGAAAACCCAATCGCTGGGACGCGCCGACGCGCCGCAGTAGTCCAAGCCGGCGAACATGACGGAACGCGCGACTCCGTAAGTCTTCGCGATGATTCCGGCCAAGCCCGCTCCCTGGGAATGGCCGCTGATGGCGATCTTGTTCCAGGCGATGCCGCCAGACGAATCGAGGAATTGGATCCAATTCTCCGCGGGAAAATTCGTCTGGAGATAAAAAAGGGCTTTGATCAGCCGGTTCTCGATGCAGTTGGTCCGATCGACCGAAACGAGCGTGGTGCGGTCGACCCCATCCAAGATCTCGAGGCGTACGTTGGCGGCGCAATCGCAGGCGGCCCCCGCACAGAGTATGTTTACCTCCACGGCGTTCGGATACATGAGTCCGAGAGCGTGGTAACCGTGCGAAATCGCATTGGCCAGGATGAGTTGATAATCGAAGGGCGTGGCGCCCGTTCCAGGCAGGAAGAGGAAGAGTTGCCCGCGGGGGCAACGGCGGCGTCGCTCGCCGCATATTGCAGATTGTTGAAGGTGGAAATCGCGGGATCGGTGGCGCTGGGGACAAAAACATGTGTTCCAGGTGCCGCCCGCGCGCAGGCGACGACCAGCAGCCCAGCCACCCGAACGAGCAAGGAGCGCAACCGGGATGAATCTGGCCTAAAGACGAACGGCGTCATACGCGGCCTCAGACGCTCGCCTGTTCGCGCGGGTGACAAAAAGAATTTCTTGCGGGATCCCGAGAGTTGAAAGCCGGCGCGATTTTCTCGCTCCGGCGCTCCTGCATGAGATTCCCGCCGTAGACTACGTGTTCGCGGAACCGCCCCGGACGATCGAGTTGCCCAAGGGGACCCCTCGCGAAAGCAGGATCCGTCTGGCGCAAGTGACCTTTACGGATCCCGCTCAAGCGATCGCTCTGCTCAAGGAGCGCGTCTCGCCAGAAGCAGCCACTCGCTTCGCGCGGCAGTGGGCCGCCCTGCACTCAGATGAAAAGAATGCTCCGATTCGCTCCCAGAGTGAACCTGCTTACCAAACAAGCTCGCCGCCACCGTAACTCACAACAGCCGAGGTGGGCTTGCATCGGGCTTGCGGCGGAGCAACTCCGCCGCCGCGGCAAAATACCGGAAATCGGGATCACCCCGCCTCCGGTCGCGCGAACGCCACGATCTCATGTTGCTCGCGATGATTGGTCCAAAAACGTTCGCCATCAAAAGCGAGCGCCCGGGCTGCAAACGGGATTCGCGCGAGATCGACGCTGAGGGGGGTCTCGCCGCGCGCATCCACCCGCGTGAGCCAGTAGTCGTTTGTCTCTTCGTCGTCTGTGGTGACGAGATAGATGAAGCCGTCGACGATCACCTGTCCGCAAATCTGGTGCGGAACCGGAATGATTTTCCCGATCTCCCCGTGCGCGTTCAAGCGGACGACGCGCTGGGCATACCACTGGCTCAAATGAAGATGTTCCCCGTCGAAGCCCAGCTGCGAGCCGGTGTCGCCGGGACAGAGGAGCGCAAACTCCGGATCGAATCCCTGCCCCGGAACGCAGCGGCGAATGATCCGATGATCCTCCTCCGTCTCGCCGCAGAGCACGCGGAGTTCGCCCTGCACAAAAGTCATGCCCCAAGGCGTGCCGGGCGCGGCGGTCTCCCATTCAACCGTCCACTTCCCCGGCTGGATTTGATAGATGCACCGGGTCTCCCGCGAACCCATCCACAGGTGCGATCCAGCGAAGGCCAGTGACTGCGGCCGGGGTGCCGGTGAAGTCAGCCGCTGGAGTTCCTGAATATCGTCCATGCCGCGGGCTACTTTTGCGGGGCGATTCCGAATTTGATGTTCTTCCCTTTTCCCTGTCCGGTGAAGGTGACGAGATAGCTCGTTTTCCCCTTGGGATTCTGCACGGTCCAAACTTCCGTCCAAGATGCGGTCGTCAAATCCGAGGCCGTGCTGCCTTTGGGCGCCGTCGCGACTTTCGTGTCGACCAGCTTCGAGCCCGTCGCGACACCCATTTGCTTCTCGAGCGACAGGACTCCGGCGGAAACATCGCGGCGGAGCCCAGCAGTGTTGCTCGCGTTCGCCAGCGACTTGCCGGGCACCGGGTTTACGATCGGTCCGGGCGTCGGCGCCGCGGGCGCCTGCGCGCCGGGAGGTTGGGTGGGTGCCTTTGGCCCGCCGGCATCTCCCGAGGAATATTGGGCCGAGAGAAGACTGGTCACCGCGGCAGATGCGGCGCAGGCGAGGAGGGAGAAGGGTTTCATCGCCAAAATGTAGCCGGGACCGCGCACCCGTCGAATTCTGCGCGGCAAATCCGGCGGTTCACTCGTCCCCGGCATCGTCCTTCTTCCGCTTGAAGGCGTCCTTGAAGAGTTTGCCGGCATCGTCCGCCGCGATCTTCGCGCGCTTCCCCACTTCCTGGAAAGTCGCCTTCACGGATTCCCGCGCCGCCTTCCACTCCTCGCTGTACGACTCGCCGGCTTCTTTCATGTCTTCGCCCAGATCTGCTTCCTCCGGCTGACCTTTGGCGTATTCGCCCGCCATGATTTTTTTGTAATCTTCGCTGTCGATCCACTTCTGCAGCTCCACCACGCGCAGGACCGCAAACGGATGCGTCTGATTGAGCAAATTGAGCACCTTGAAGGCGCGATCCATGAGGTGGTCGGCGGCGTGATATTCCTCGGCCTGCAGGCGGAACTCATCGAGATTCATGTGCTCGATACCGGCACCCCCAGCCAGCTTCATCAGGATGCGCTGGGAGGCATCGACCGATTGCGTCGTAAGCAGTCCCGCGCGGTCCGCGGAAAGTTCGCTTTTGCGATCCCACTCGCGCAACGCGAGCACGAGCGCCGTGAGCGCAATGCCGGAAAGAGGGATCGAAAGTACGACCGTGGAAATCTGGAGCAGGATGGCGAGCAGCGTCTTGTAGAGCACATGGCCGGAGAGGATATGACCCAACTCGTGGCCATAGATTCCGGCGAGTTCGTTGTCGTCAGTGAGCGACTCGACGATCGAGCTGTTGAGGACGATGAAGGGTCGCTGCCAGCCCACCGCCCCGGCATTCAAGAAAGGCGACTGCGAAACGAAAATTTCCGGGGCCTTTCCGTCCGCGACGCCGAAGATCGAATTCACCTCCCGGGCAAGATCGTAAACCCGGCCAAATTGCCGGGGATTGACGCGGACCGCCGAGGCCAGATGCATCAGGCGAAGCGATCGCTCCGTCGTCTGTCCCAGCAAAGTGCGGATCGCAATGTCCAGCCCTGGTACCCGGCGCAGCGCGTTCAACGCCGCACGATCGGCCGGATGTTCCCAAACGCGGGGCGAAATGTCGGGGAAGGTGCGCTTGGCAACGGTGAGACTGGCGTTCATGGGAGTTATCCGCAGAATTTACCGCTTCCCCGCCTTCAACCACCAAAAAGGAACGGTATGACTGCGTTCGGCCAATGGTCCGTTAACGCGCCCGACCCTGCAGTCGATCCTCTCAGCGCGTCCGCCGCACGGAATCCCCCTCGAATTCAACCCGGGATCGTCCGAAAGGAAGGACCGGGCCGAGTTCGTAGACGTTCGTATAGCCGTAGCTGTGGAGCGCGTTGAAGGTGTAGATATTCAGCGAGGCGCTCACGGTCTTGGCCATGAGTGCATCGGGAGCCCCGCTGAAGTTGTTGTTGCAGTAGATCAGGATCCGCGTGCGTTTATCGGGAATAACCCGTGCGAGATCGACGGCCGTAAAGTCGGGCAGGCTCAGATTGATCGCCCCCCTGAGATGAAGGCGCCGGAAGTTCGCGGCGCTGCGTGCATCGAGAACGATCGTTCCTGGCGCGGCCGCCATTCGCTGGAAATCCGCCTCCGTGACGCGGTGACTTTCGCGCAGGGGTTCGAGACGGGCGGCCTCCTGCAGGAAAAGCCGGTAGTCGATCTGCGGGTTGGGGATGCGCTTATCCTGAGCCGGAAGCGTTTGGACGAATAGCCCGGCGAAACAGGCCAGACCGAGAGAGAGGAGTCGCGTTTTCATTGGGGGGAAGGTCCGGAAGTCGGCGCCTCCGAAAGCACTGCTGCGTGCAAATCTTCGTCGCGCCTGATCGTTGGTCGGTTTGCGCGGGGCGATGCTCCAAAAAATCGTCATCCTGCCCGCGAAATCGCCGTTCCACCCCGCTCCCCGCCGCCTCAAATTCCCAGAACCTTCAGTATTGCCATCCGGGCGTCATCGGGCAACATCCGGAACGCCTGTGGCACCGCGAGACACGCAAAGCTGTGCCATATGTGGCACCGAATACACGGGGGATGTGTGCCCGCGTTGTGCGCTCGCGATCGTGCTCGAAAAGGGTGCTCCCGATCCGGACGATAAAGAATGGCGGAATCCATGGGAACTTGGTCCGCCGGAGAAGCTCGCGCATTACCGGATCGAGAAGCGCGTCGACGGCTCGCTCCATGAGCTTGGCCATGGCGGCATGGGCGTCACGTACAAGGCATTCGACGAGCGCCTGCGCCTGGCGGTCGCGCTTAAGGTGATCACTCCTGTCCGCGTGCACGATCCGGCCGCGCAGTCACTCTTCCTGCGGGAGGCGCGGGCCGCGGCGCGGGTGCGCCATTCGAATGTCGCGAGCGTCTTGTTTCTCAACGACACACCCGGCGCATTCTTCTACGCCATGGAGTTCGTGGAGGGCGAATCGCTCGAGGAATGGTCCAAAGCCCGCGGCCCGGTGCCGCCGCTCCTCGCCATTAATCTCGTCGAGCAAATCGCGCGCGGCCTGGGAGCCATTCACGTCGAGGGTATCATTCACCGCGATCTCAAGCCCTCGAACGTCATGCTCGTGGACGTGCGCTCCACCGATTCAGACCACGGGAACGGCCCCTTGGAGGAAGCGTGGCTGGCAAAAATCATCGATTTCGGACTCGCGCGCCCCATTCAGCGCAAGGAAACCGAGACCCAGAGCATCGGCTTCCGCGGCACGGCGCTCTACGCCAGCCCGGAGCAATGCGAAGAGCGTCCGGATCTCGACGGACGCTCCGATCTCTACTCGCTCGGCTGCATCCTCTGGCAGTTGCTCGCGGGCGGGCCGGTTTTCGCGGCCAGGACGCATCGCGAGTTGATGAACTATCACGTGGGAAAGGCCGCGCCCGTGGAGCGCCTTGGTCACCTGCCCGCCAGCCTCGTCGCCATCGTCACGCGCCTGCTGCTGAAGAATCCGAAGGACCGCTACGCCAACTGTGCCGCCGTCGTCGTGGCCCTGGAGCGCTCGCGGATCCTGATCGCGGACGGAAAAGACCGACGGGCGGACACCGTCACCGATTGGCCGACCGAATCGTCCTCCGACACCACGCCCACTTCGCCGGATTCCGGTGACGGAATTCCGCCGGTCCGGCGGAAGACTTCCACCGCACGGGGATCGGCTGTCGCGCAGACAAGGCCCGTCCCCGTCCAGTCGGCGCAGTGGAAAATGGTGGCGCGAGGCGCCGCGATCTTGCTGATGCTGGTCCTCGCCGTCATCTTTGTGCTGGGGACGCGGAAGGCGTCGGACGGGAACTCAAAAGTCGCGGTTGTTCCCACCACCCTTGCCGTAACGAAAGTGCCCAGGACTGGCGCTACCGATCCAAGACCGCCCGAAGAGCGGAGCGGCGTCGCAGTGCTCCCATTCTCCAGTTCGACCGCCACTCCCGAGGCGACCGAATTCGCCGATGGAATGCACGAGGACATACTTACGAGCCTCGCCATGATTCGCGGTCTCCGCGTGATATCGCGCACTTCCGTGCTCGGGTTTCGATCCAACAAGGCAACCAACTTGAAGGAGATCGCGGAAAGGTTGGGGGTGCGCG
This sequence comes from Chthoniobacterales bacterium, assembly GCA_038226705.1. Lineage (GTDB taxonomy): Bacteria > Verrucomicrobiota > Verrucomicrobiia > Chthoniobacterales > SZAS-18 > SZAS-18. Next base: position 142,382 of record JBBRQH010000001.1, read on the forward strand.
CGATCCTGGAGGGGAGTGTCCAACGTGCCGGTGAGAACGTGCGATTCAACGTGCGGCTGCTGGATCCCAACGACGAAAAAAGCTTGTGGGCCCAACGATTCGATCGTCCTGCCACCGAGGTATTCGCGGTGCAAAATGAAATCGCACTGAGAGTAGCCGAGGCCTTGGGAGCCAGCCCCAACTCCTCTGAGCGTCTAAACCTTGAGCGCGCCGGAGTAGCGGCGCCGGGAGCTTACGAAAACTACCTAAAAGCAAAGAAACTTGTCGCGGCGGCGAGGGGGCCTAAAACCGACCTTTCCAAAGCACAACAATTGTTGGAGGACGCGATACGAATAGATCCACGTTTCGCGCGCGGCCACGCGATGCTGTCGATTGTGCACACATACCGGTATGATTGGGGCTCGGACCACACTGATTACCGGCTGGGCCAAGCGATTGCGGAGGCAAAGCGGGCTGTAGAAACGGGAGGTGACTTCGCGGAAGGAAATGTAGCCTTTGGCATCTACTTTTTTCGTGGCATTCGCGACTATCAGGGCGCCCTGAAGTTTTTTCAAAAGGCGCTCGCGCTCGAACCACAAAACGCCGAAGCCCTCGCTTCGATCGCGAACATTCAAAGGCGGGTGGGCAGTTGGAACGAATCGCTGGACTCGTACCGCGCAGCGAGCCGCGTCAACCCGCTGGATCCAATCTTGCACTACAATTACGCGAACACACTGCTGTGCATGCGCAGATATATGGAATCGCTCGAAATTGCGGACGGAGCGCGGGAGCGAATTGGACATCACCCCGCACTCGAAGTGGTCCGAAACGACATCTTTTTTTACTGGAAGGGCGACATTGAGCCACTCCGGAATGCGGCCTTCGCCGCGCAGAAGAGCGAAGATTCCGAAGAAGCCCGCATTTGGCGGCAAGTGCATATTTTGCTTCTTGAGGGCAATCACGCAGCCGCGCGCCGCCTTACTGAGCAAAGTGGGTTCGTAATCCTGGACGTCCAACGGATTTATGTTTCGAAAGACGCATTGCTTGCTGAGATTGCAGAACAAGAGGGTAATCGCAGGGAATCGACGGCTCGCTGGCAATCCGTGACAGAAGATTACACGCCGCTTGTCTCGACCCGTCGAGAAGACCCCCGTATTTCAATTCAACTTGCGTTTGCGCTTGCAGGCACCGGGCAATTCGAGGCGGCACTGAAGATAGCTGACAATGTCGTAACGATGCCACAAGTTCGCAATGACCATTTCGATCTTCCTTTTTTCCAAGAGCAACGGGCGCTTGTTTACCTTCGCTGTGGTCGCGAGCAAGAAGCTCGGAATCTTGTAAACGAAATCCTTTTAAAGCCGGCTGCGCTGTCCGAAATTTCTTTGCGAGCATCTCCGGAATGGAATAAAATCACTCGCTAGTCCCACAAGATCCCGATATTATTTTCTTGCACCGCAAGAATCACTCTAAAAAAGTCAAGACTATGGGAAATTTCTACTGGAACCGCAACGCCATTCAGGACCGGAATGACAACGTCAAATCTCCGGCCTACTACTACGAATTTCACGTCCAGTTCATCGTGGACTCCGTCCAAGCCAAGATCGTTTTCGACGGAGTTTCGAATCCCTCCCAAAATATGGGAATGGCTTGCGAACTACTTGCGAAACTGAACACCGGGTCTTGCAGTGGCTTCGACAAGGTAGTCGCCTTTCTCCGCGCGAATCCGACTGCGTTGCAGGCGTGGTCGCTTGGTGTAAAAGCGAGTGGAGTTGACGCTAACAACAATCCTGTGACCCCGTCAGTGATCCTCGCCGAGGTTCGCGGGCGCATCAAGCTTTCTGACGTGCCGCCTGGCACGGAGGGGATTACTGAAGTCACTCTTGATTCAGCGTTTCGAAACAGTTTGGGTCACGGCGATGCAAGCGCTTATGTGAAAACCTGGCTGACCAGCAAGAACCCAACGTTGTATCCCGTTTTTTCCGATCTCCTATAAAGTAGCCGGGCAGTTGAGTTTGCGCCAAGGACCCCATCTCCCTTTGCGTAGGAAACTCACGCGGGCCCGCATGGCGCCGTTCCGTTCCAGCGGCACCTTTACTTCTAGCCGAAGATGCTCCGCAACGGCGCCGGCAGGCAGGTGGCTTCGATCGTCTCGCGGTGCAGCGTGCGCATGTAGTCGAGCACCGTTTTGCAGCAAAGCCTGACGCGGGCGCGATGCGAAAGCCGCTCAAGTTGCTGGATCTGTTTGCGGGTGATGAGCGATGAGTTCATGGCTATCATGAAATCGCAGCCGGCTCCCCTTCCGGCCTTATGCTTGACGAGTCTGCTGCCGCTTTTCTTCGCCCACCCACCTGATCAAGTCGGGGCCGGTGGTCCGCGCGACCCATCCGAAGTGACTGCCCGCGCGGCTCATCTGCACCGACGTTTGACCCGAAACCGGCGAGTAACTCTCGACAACCAAGGCAGAAGTCGAAATTATCCGCCCGGTTCTTCCCTCGATATGCGCGCCACCATTCGACTCGCTCCGGATACGACGGGACGTGACGGACGGATCGAGGTGATTCACTCGCTCATCATCGGGCGCGCGCCCACGAATGACTACGTGATTCCACTCGCCTCCGTCAGCCGGGTTCACGCGGTGATCCGCCGGGCCGATCCCACTCAGAACTCCTTCGAGATTCTCGATCTCGGAAGTTTCAACGGAACTTATGTCGACGATCGGGAAGTCACCGCCCCCACCCGGCTGGGCGCCCGCTCCATCATTCGGATGGGCGATCAAAAGCTGATCTTCGAAATGGTGCACGATACGGAGGCGGCCAAGTCGTTGAGCAAGTTTGGGGAGAGCGTGTTGATCTCCGAACTCGTGGTGACCCTGGTTTGCGACGTCCGCCCGCCACCTGTGATTGGGAAGGTCCCCGCGGTGACTCCGATGTCCTGGACGAAGGCCGTAATTGCGATTGTGGATGAACAGGGCGGATTCGTGGACCGTTTCGTCGGCGACCGGGTGGTCTGCTACTGGGCGAACACGAGCACGAACGCCACGGTGACGGCGGGAGTTTCAAATTCCCTGGGCCGCCGCGAAGGATTTGATGCGCTGGAAGCCGCCCGGCGGATCATGGCGGAAGCGAACAAAATGCCCCACTGGCCGGACCGCTCGCCTTTTCGCGTGGGGATCGCTCTGCACACGGGCATGGCCGCGTTTGAACGCGGACGAAACTCGTCGAAGCCCGTTCTCATCGGCACGGTTTTGAATGAGAGCACCGCCCTGGCCACCGCGGGAGCGCAACACGCAACGCCCATGGTGGCTTCCGGCTACGTCCTCGCGCTGCTTCCGGTGGATACCGAGGCCATTCCGCTCGGGTCGGAGCGGCTCGCCGCGAATCATGACCCGGTGAAAATTTTTGGTTTGGCACGGTAGCGGTCCGCAAATTCCTCGAGGATCTCGCACGCCCTCTTCGGGTCATCTTCGTCACCCAGACGCGCCGCAAGCGCGCGAGCCCGTAATCGAGCTTCCCCGAAGGGCGGCAAAGGCGACCCGCTCTCCATCGACGCGCGCCCCGCTCGCTGCTACCGTTCCCGGTGTCCGCCGCCTACCCCATCGCCTTGCCGCCCGTGGAGGATTTGGCCCCGGGAAAGCCGCGCACCCTGACGGTCCACGAAATCTACCACTCGATCCAGGGGGAAAGCACGTGGGCGGGTCTGCCATGTACTTTTGTGCGCACGACCTTCTGCGATCTGCGCTGCACGTACTGCGATACGGCGCATGCATTCTACAAGGGCACGAAAATGACCCTGCCGGAGATCGTGGAGCGTGTTCTCGCCTTCGCGTGCCCACTTGTGGAAGTCACCGGGGGCGAGCCGCTGCTCCAGCCCAACACGATTCCGCTGCTAAAGATGCTCTGCGACGCCGGCAAGACGGTGTTGCTCGAGACCAGCGGCGCCCACGATATCTCCCAGGTCGATGCGCGCGTACTTCGCATTATGGATCTCAAGACGCCCGACAGCGGCGAATGCGCGCGCAACCTCTACGAAAACATCGCCCACCTGACCAAGCGCGACGAGGTCAAGTTCGTCCTGGGCTCGAGGGAAGACTACGAGTGGGCACGGGAAAAATTGCGTGAATACCGTCTCGAGGAACGCTGCGGCACGGTACTCTTTTCCACGATCTTCACCCGCCTGGAGCCTGTCCGGATCGTCGAATGGCTGCTCGAAGACAAATTGCCCGTGCGCTTCCAACTGCAGATGCACAAATACGTCTGGCCGCCGAATCAACGCGGCGTTTGACGACGGTCGGTGCGAATGCGTGGCCGATCGGCTCTCGGCGATCCGCAATCCGCACGGTTGCTCTCGACCTCGGGCTGAGGACATCGTTTCACTAGATCGGACTTCACGTCCCCGGCGAATTGCCTAGATTTCCGCCATGCACTGCCGCCTCACCAAGGACTTCCGTTTCGAGTCCGCCCAGACACTCCCCAATGTCCCGTCCCCGCACAAGTGCGGCAAGCTGCATGGCCACAGTTTCAAGATCGAGATCAGCATCGAAGGGGAAGTGAATCCCATCACGGGCTGGATTTACGATCATGCTGAGATCAGCGAGGCCATGCGCCCGCTGCTCGAGCTGCTCGACCACGGTTATCTCAACGATATTCCCGGGCTCGAAAACCCGACGATCGAGCTGATGGCGGCGTGGTTCTGGCAGCGCCTCGAACCGGTTCTGCCCGGTCTCTGCGAGATCGTGATTCATGAGACCCCAACCGCCCGCTGCCTTTTCCGCGGCCCGGTCACGCCCACCCTCCGGCTGGTGGATTGACGCGTCGCCGATTCTCCCCACCCTTCCCCAGTCGCCCCAACTTTGCCCGCCATGCGCCCATTCTTCCGCACTCTCGCTCTCGTCGCCCTAGCCGCCGCCGTGCTTGTCGCCACGCCCGCCTGCATGCGGCAGCGCTCCGACACGGCCAAAAAGTTTCATCTGGAGGTCGCGGAGAAGACCAACTCGTTCGCCGCGCAGGAAGCGGCCGAACATGCGAAAAAGCCAGCCCCCCCTGCTTCGACGGAAACGCCGAAGAAGCTGGTCGAGGAGAAAAAATAAACGTGCACCGCGTCGGGACCACGGCTCTGCTTGCGGCTCTTCTCGCCGTGGCGGTTCTCCCGGCATGTAGTCCCGCGCCCTCGCTCCCGGAAGCTGCCGCCACGCCGACCCCCCTTCCGGCGGGGCAATCCCGTCCGCCTGGAACCACCACGCTGCCCCCGACCTCTGGTACGACCGGCGCAGCACCAGGAGGAGAACTATCCCGGGAAGCGGCCGCACTCGCCTCCGCCCTGCGCGACAAACAAGTGCGCCTGGAGTCCGAAGAGAAGCGGCTGCTGGCGTCGTATCAGGCGCTCGAAACGCGTCGCAAGGCGCTCGCGGGCAAAACCGGGGCGGAAGTCGAGGCTTTCAATGTCGAGGCCGCTGCGTATCTGCGCGACCGCACGCAGCTCAAGAAGGAGCAGACCGAGCTGCACGATCTCACGGCCCGGGAAGCAGCCGCGCGCAAGGCCTTCGCCGATTTCGAGAAGCCCGCCGTGGAAGCGCTCGCGCGGGTGCGCTCCGCCATCAACGCGCGCGATTCCCAAGCCCTGCTTGCCGCCCTCATCGAGGCGCGGAAATGGCAGGATCGAGCCGCTTTCGCCGCCATCGATGGACTCGCCAACACTCAGTTCGCGCGGATCCGCCAGATCGATTTTGAAGCGCCCCTGCCGACCCCCGCTGCGGTCAACCACGGACGTGAAATTGAAACGGTGACGAAGGAGATTCAAAACATCGTCAACCAACTGCCCATGCGCATCGAAGCGAGTGGGGTGAGCAAGGGCGCGTTTCTCTGGGTGGCTCCCGAAATGCCCGGCAAGCCGGACCTCGGGCGCATCACGCTGGAGGATTTCCGGCGCAACCAGGAGTTGAAATACTCGCGGCGCCTCGTCCGGCGCGAGGTCGATCCGGTGGAATACTACCAGGGCGACGACACCGAGATCAATCTGAACACCATCTTCTTCTACACCGATCGATCCCGTCCGAAAAAAAAGCTGAGCGACAGCGAATACCTCCAGCTCGTCACGCTCTATCACCGCCTGGCCGAACTCGAGGATGGGGCGCGGACAGCCGCGCGGGGAGCGCCTCCCCTCGCCGCGACCGAGCGCGCGTTCAATGCGTTCAACCGTTGGCTCGAGCTCAAGCGCGACTGGCCGCGCTAATGAAACGGAAATTCGGTCGCACCTGATGCTACTCCAGCTCAAACTCCGCGACTTCCGTTGCTTCGAGTCGCTGGCGTGCGAGTTCGAACCGGGCCTCAACTTTTTCGTGGGCCCGAATGCCCAGGGGAAAACCTCCCTGCTCGAGGCGGCTTGCGTGGCGCTGCGGCTTGCCTCCCCGCGCTCGGCCACGCTAGCCCCGCTGGCCCGCCACGGGGCTTCCGCTTTCTCACTCCGGGCCCAGTTTGACCGCACGCAGCTCGACTTCCGCTGGTCGAGCACGGAGAAAACTCTCGCGCTGGACACCGTCGTTCAGACTGGCACCGCTGATTACCTCCGTCTCGCCCATCTCGTTTACTTTGGGAATGCGGATCTCGATCTCGTACGTGGACGCGGCGAAGTGCGCCGGCGCTATCTCGATTTTCTTGGCGTCCAACTCGAGCCGCTCTACCGCCACCATCTGCGGGCTTACGATCGCGCGTTGCGCTCGCGCAATCGCCTCCTGAAACAAGCTCCCGTCCCACGCCGTGAGGTCGAGGCCTGGACCACGCCGCTCGTGGAATCAGGCAACGTCCTCACAGCGCTGCGCGCCAATCTCGTCCGCGAACTCGCACCCCACGCGGCGGCGGCGCAGCGCGCCATTCGCACGGACAGTACCGGTACCCGCGAAGAGTTAACCTTGTCTTACCAGCCGGCCGCGACAGATGATTTTGCCGCCGCTCTCGCCACTTCCGCCCCGCAGGAACAGCGCCTCGGCCAGACCGTCGTGGGACCGCATCGCGATGAGGTCGAAATCGCCTTGGATGGCCGCGCGGCCGCAGAGTTTGGTTCGGAGGGCCAGCAAAGGACTCTCGCACTCGCGCTGCGTCTCGCGCAATCTCATATTCTTACCTCCGCCCGCGATTGCGCCCCGCTCCTGTTGCTCGACGATATCTTTGGTGAACTCGATCCCGCCCGCCGCAACGCGCTCTTTCGCGCTTTGCCCGCTGGCGCGCAAAAGCTCGTCACCACGACGCATCTCGACTGGCTGGATGGTCCCGCGCCCGGACCCGTCTGGCACCTCGAACAAGGCTCCCTGCGCCAGGCCTGAAAGCACCGGACTGGATCAAGTTTCACTTTGAAACGCGGTGCCCGCTTGCCTCCGGGTAAATCCAGCGGCCCGAGTCCAATTCCCCTTGCGTTCCGACCTGATCTCGCCAGCTTTTGCCTCCGTTTCGCCTCAGGGGCTAGGTAGCTCAGTCGGTAGAGCAGAGGACTGAAAATCCTCGTGTCGGGGGTTCGATTCCCTCCCTAGCCACCACTTCAAAGTCTTGGAGTCAATCAGCTTGCGTGGCGTCGCGGCGCGCGGTGCGGGACTTGGCGTTCGCCACCTTCCGCGGAATCCTTCGAATCCACCCGGCGAGACGGTCAAATGCCAGTTCGGCTCGCAAATGGAGCCGCTGTCGCGTATCGCTCCGCCTTGGATCGATGTCGGCGCCATGCTATAGACGGGGAGAAGACTTGGCCGGCTACGCCACGCGATTCGGGCAAGTCTCTCTCGATGGATGCATTGTGGAACAAGTGACGCTCATCAATTCACTGCACCAGCCGCCGGTCGAGGCCCACGCGGCAATCGTGCAACGCGGCTACGAATGGCTGCCCTGCGAGTGCGACCATGGGCGGATCTTTCATTTCGACGATGCCTATCGCTGCCTCGATTGCTGGGGTGACGGAGGTCGTTACGTGAGTGAAGAAAATGATCCGGAGACCGGTTCGAAATCCCGCACAATCGGCCTGCGGATCAGCCTCGATCCATCGCTTCGCGCCGACGCGATTCAATTGGAATAGGGGCGAGTTTCCAAACTCGCCGTGGAAAGCCGCGCTAAAAATCCCCGGCCGGGCATCTTCAGCGAACGCCCAACTTTTCCCACGCCATCGCGGCCGCGGCGGTACGGGTTTCGACGCCGAGGTGGTCCAGCAGCCGGCGCAGATGAGCTGCCACAGTCGCCTCGCGCATACCGGCGATGATGGCGATTTCCGCATTGCGTTTGCCCTGCGCCACCCAATGCAAGACTTCCGCTTCGCGACGCCCCAAACCGAGGGCGGACGCCAACTGCGGGATATCCCCAGGACTGCTCTGCGGCTGAAAGCGTAGAACGCGTTGCGGCAAAGACCCCACCGCTTGGGTCGTGCCTGGCACCAGCCCCACTTTCCACGCCCGGCCGTCCCAATCCTCCAAGCGCAGGTCGCAAGGGGCAGAACTTCCCTTTGCCAGCCACGTTCGTACCGCCACCGGCAGACAGGGCGGCTCGCCGAGAAGTCCACGCAGCGCCGGGGTGGCGAAGAGGACATCGCCTTGCGCGCTGGTCACGGCGACGAGCGATTCCACCGAGGCGAGCGCAGAATCCCGTACCGCGAGGGCATCCTTCAGCGATTTTTCAGCGCGCACGCGCGCCCGGGCCCGTGCGACATGTGGCCGCACGAGGTCGAGGAGCAGCCGCTCCTCTTCGGTAAAATTGCGGCCCCGGCGGTTCAACCCGAAGGAAAGCTTCCGCGTCGGGCCGACCGCGAAGTTCGTCCCGAGTTGATCGTAGATACCGTAAAGGCGAAAATGCTCCTGCCAGAGCCCGAGACCGCGAAATTCGCGCTGGGTCAGAAAATCTGAGATCTTCATCGGCGGCGGCCAGGCGCGTCCCTGCAGCGGGTGGGCAAAGACCGGGTGCTGATGAATGTGGGCATTCAAGCTCGCCACCAGGGCAGGTGCCGAGGGTTCGCTCAGGGAATGCGCGAAGAGAACCCGGCCGGAAGCGCGATCGACCTCATTGTAACTCGCGCGGTCCACCGGGATGAGGGTAACCAACGCATGCAGCACCCGCTCGGAAAAGCCCACGTCTTCACGCAGCCCAGCCAGTTCGGCCGTGGCTGCGGAGAAACGACGAAGATGCAAGGCACGCAGCGCGGGCATGGGACAACGGGAGCAGAGTGCGCGGCCGCCACTTCGAGAGCAAGCAAGTAGATTCGAGCCAAAGCCGAAGAAATGACACGCCGCTCGTTACGCATTTCTGACGATAGCGGGGAAGCGGATCGGGAGTGAGCCTCCCCGATAAGAGCAGACGAGGCTCCTCTGCTGCGCTCTCGTCCCAGCTCCCCGGCCCACCCCGAAACCAAAGTCGTCCCCCATTGTCGCCCGATGAAAACCCGCATCTCTATTCACCAGCGGATCTTTCTCCCCGCCCTGCTCGCGGCCGCCCTGAGCGCAGACGCACAGACGCCGCTCTATGTCTTCACCAAGCTGGTCGATTCGAATGATCCGATTCCTGGAGGCAATGGAGCCCTGTTCCAGCCCAACACGCAGGCCGCATTCGACGGCGCCACGGCCGCCTTTTGGAACGGTGGTAATTTTGCCTTCGATTCGATCTGGTCGACGCAGGCGGGCGGTGCGCCGCTCAAGCTGGTGGATCTCGCCACCACCAATGTCCCGGGCGGAACGGGGAAATTCACCCAGCTGTTCATCAATTTTTCCGGTCCGGGCTACGTTCAGATGAGCAATGGTGTGGTCGTCTTTGCGGGCCGCGATTCCTCCACGAGCGGTTATAACGGCGGCCTCTACTCCGTCTCCGCCGCCGGAGGCCCGATTTCCCGCGTGGCGAATGGCCGCACTGCGATCCCCGGCGGAACTGGGTCTTTCTCGGACGGGTTTCAGTTCTTTTCGGTGAGCGGGACTCGCGTCGTCTTCAACGGAGTGGGCACGGTCGCAGGTGACGGCGGACTCTACGCGGCCGATATCAACGGCGCCAATCCGGCTGGGATCGCCAACGGCGCGCATCCGGCGCACCCGGAATTCACGTTCCCGATCACGAATTTCGCGCTTCCGGCGGTGAGCGGAACGAATGTGGCCTTCTTTGGCAACGGCGTCTTCGATCCCAGCACCGGCTACAACGCGCTCTACGGCACCAGCACCGCCGGTGGCTTTCTTTATTCGGAGCCAGTCAATTCGAACGTGCCTCTTCCCGGCGACGCCACCGCCGTTTTTCATACCCGTTTCGGCGCACCTCGTCTCGATGGCGACAATCTGTTCTTTGCCGCGGACGATGCGAACACCAATCCCAATTTCTTCGGCTTGTTTCGCGTGGCGCGCGGAGGGGGCGCCATCACTCGCATTGTGGACGTAAATTCGACCCTGCCCGGCGTTTCACCCATCAGCAGTTTCCCCTCCTACGCGGCTTCCGGGACCCAGCTCGCCTTTACCGCCAGCGGGCCCAACAATCAGTACGGACTTTACGTGGGCGACGGCACGACGATCGCGAAGGTGGCCGCCGCCGGCGACGCCGGGCCATTCGCCGATACCCGCGGCAAAGTCGAGGGCTTGGATCTCGGATCGGGGGCGTTTTCCGGAGGCCAGCTGGTGGCGCGCGTCAATGCTCCCTCATTCAGCGCTTTTGGGCTGTATCTTATCACACCGTTTGCGCAGAGCGCCGATGTCTCGAGCGCGCTCGCGGCCAATCCTGCTTCCCCCGCGGTCGGCTCGAATACCACGCTCACTCTCACGGTAACCAATAATGGCCCGGCGACGGCCCAGGGACCGGTTGCACGCGTCACGCTGCCGCCCGGCCTGACTTTCCTTTCCGCTTCCGGCGGAGGAACTTTCGATGCGCCCAGCCGCACCGTGCTGTTTCCGCTCGCCGCGCTGCCCAGCGGTGGCACTGCTGGCGTCACCGTCGCGACCCGCGTCGACGTAACAGGCGTAATCACTGCGTCGGGCTACGTCACCGCAAACAACGCGGATTCGAATCGACGCAACAACCACTCGTTTGTCAGCGTGCCCGCCCCGTCACTGCGCGGAAGCTACTACCAGATTCGGACCATCGCCGATACGCGCACTGTCATCCCGGATCGGACCGGGCAGACATTTAACTTCATTGGCGGGAATAATCCCCTCCCCGCCACGGATGGCGATCGGGTTTTGTTTGCGGCCACGGAAACGGGTGCCAGCGCGCTCTGGAGTGCCAAGCTCGATGGCACCGGTGGCTTCACCCGGCTCGTGACCAGCGGAATCGACGCCATTCCCGGCTTCCCGGGCGAAACCTTCGATGGCTTCGCGTTTATGCGCCTGCGCAATGGCACCGCCACCTTCTTCGGCAGTGCCGCGAGCGCCGCGCACCGCGGGCTTTTCAGCCTGCCCGTCGCGGGGGGTCCCCTCGCGCTCATTGCAAATTCGACCACGCCCCGGCCGGGCGGCGGCCCGGCTTTCGATTTCAACGGCTACAGTGCCGGCCAACTCGGCGACGGTCAGTTCACCTTCGCGTTGCAAAACGGGATCTATGCCTTCCCCGCGAGTGGCGGCGGGTCCGGAACGGCGGTCGTGCTGCGGAACTCCAACCTCCCGATCGGCACCAGAAGCGCGGTCTTCTTTTACGAGCCGGCCGTGAGCGGGAACCGGGTTATTTTCGACACCGGCGGCACCATCAGCGTGAATTCCTCTTTCCTCGACGAGCGCCGCTTCGAGACGAACGCCTCTTTCCTCGACGTCTCGCCCAGCGACGCGCAGGGCGGCGTCTTTGGCAGCATCGACGGCCCACAGGTCGAGGGCAATACGGTCGTCTTTCGCGCGGCGAGTGGCAGCACCCAATCCATTCTGGGCTTTTATAGCGTCACCGGCACCGGCGCGCCGGTGAAGCTGGTGGATACGAGCACGCCCGTGCCCGGCGGAACGGGGAACTTCCTTTCGTTCGGCGTGGCCGGTAACACGACCTCGTTTTCGTTCAGCGGCGGGGAAGTGATCTTCATCGGCACCGACGCAGGAAACAACCGCGCCGGCATCTATTCCGTACCCGCCGCCGGCGGCGCCATCCGCAAAGTGGCGGCGGTGGGCGATGTCATCAGCGGGCGCAGCTTTCTCCAAAACTTCACTCAGCCACCCATCCAGGTGAACGCGCTTGGCCAGCGGCAAGTCGTCTTCCAGGCAAATTTCTTCGACTTCGCGACGAATGTTGGCGGCTTCGGCGTCTACGCCGCGGCACCCGTCTCGCGTCTCATCAATCTCTCCACGCGACTGCGCGTCGAGACGGGCGACAACATCGGCATCGCCGGGTTCGTCATCACCGGCGGGGGCAACAAACGTCTCCTCATCAGGGCCGCCGGCCCGTCCCTGGGCGCGTTCGGAGTCACGAGTCCGCTGGCCGATCCGGTGCTCGTGCTCAAAAATTCAGCCGGTGCTACGATCCAGCAGAATGACAACTGGAAGTCCACCCAGCAGGCCGAAATCATGGCGAGCGGCTTTGCCCCCACGAACGATCTGGAAAGCGCCATGGTGGTCTCGCTCGGTGCGGGGTCCTACACCGCGCTCGTCAGCGGCAATGGCGGGGGCAGCGGCGTCGGCATCGTGGAGGTCTACGATCTCGATCCGGTGAGCGACGCCAATTCCGCCCGGCTCATCAACGTTTCCACCCGCGGCCGCGTGCAGACGGGAGAGAATGTCATGATCGGAGGATTTGTCCTCGGTGGCTTCGAGCCGCGCAAGGTGGTCGTCCGCGGCATCGGACCCGCGCTCACCGCGTTTGGCGTTCCCGGCGCCCTGCAGAATCCGATCATCCAGCTCATCAGCGGACCCACCACGCTCGCCGTGAACGATGATTGGCGCGCCACCCAGCAAGCCGAGATTATCGCAAGTACGTTCCCCCCCACCGACAACCGCGAGAGCGCCATCGTCGCCACATTGCCGCCCGGCCCCTACACCGTCATCGTGAGCGGTCTCGGCGACACCAGCGGTGTGGGCCTCGTGGAGATTTACGAGCTCCCGTAAACGGTGATTCGATGCTCTGCTGTGGCGCGGGCGGATGGCTCACCCAAAGGCACAAAGTCACTAAGGAAATCGGAGGAACCACTGGACTGTTTTGAGTCCTTCATTTTCCTCCTTTGCGGCTCCGTCTGAGAATTTTTCTTCACGTTTTTGCGTGGCCTGGGTCCGCGGCCCTTAGGCGTTCTCCTCTCCTGAGCTGGCCTTCTTCATGTGAAAAACGCAGGGTGCTGTTTCGTCCACCCGTAGATGCCGTTTTGAGGAATAGGCAGCTCCTTCGTCTCACCAAGGAGCCGTTCGCTCCCGTGTGGTTAAGTGCAGATCCGCTACTGCTGAGGCAAATCCATGTTGTGCATGACGGTGATAAGCCATTGGCCGTTCGTCCGTGTCGTGATGAAATTTAGCAGCCCCTTTTTTAACGGGGTTTCCTGACCGTCCGGGCCTTTTGCACCCGTCATCTCCCACCGCGCGTCGACCGCTGCGACATCAGGCTTGATGAACCTGATCTTTATCTCCGTCATTTTTTGGTTGCTGTCCTTGAAGTTGGTTGCGAACCGCGGGGCATGAACCTTTTCGACTTCCGTTCGGCCATGCACACTCATTCCCCGCACGTTCGTGAAGTCAGCGTCCTCCGCGAAAACCATCGAGAAAGCTTTGGCGTTATGCAGGTTCCAGGCCTCGACGAATCCTGCCAACACCTGTTTGATTCCCTTCTCGTCTGGCTCGGGCTTCGGCGAGGTTGAATCGATTCGGGGGGTTTGACCAGATGCACACGGCACAATGAGAAGGAGCAACAGCGGCAGCGATAGGAGGGCGCGTTTCATGGGTTTAATATACCACATTTGAGGGTTTCAGAATCTAACGACCCAAGCTCGGCGACGGCGGCCACCAGGCACGTGGATTGCAGCTGCGACGGCCCGCCGCCGTTTGCTGGAGCGCATGGTTTCCGACGTTGTTCTCACTTCTTTAATCTTCGCGCGCCGTCTCTACCAGACAAAGATTCTCGTCATTGTCTGAATGATCACTTCGCCCGCCGGATGCATAAACACCACACCGGAAACGTTGAACCAGATTACGAGCCAAACCAGAGCGAGCAAGGAGACACTGAGGGTCGGGATTCGCCGCCCACGCAACGCGTCGTAGACGACGAGGGCGATCGCGGGTGCGACGGCAAGAACCTTGCGAAAGGCCCGCTCGTCTCCCAATCCAAGGACGAGCGCAACGCGGTCCGCCGCCGCCACGTTAGCATCAGGGTCGCGAACAGCATCAGCCGCTTGTGGACGAAGGGCCGCGTGCGGTTTGCCAGGCCAGCAAGTGCGAAGGCAAGAACCAAAGCCAGTCCAAGGAGATTGAAGCCCGCTTCATCGACAGTCTTGAGGCCCGCAGCCGTCTTGATCAGGACCTCATGAATCCCCACCGGAATCGTGAGGGCCAGCAGCAGCACCGCTGCTGCGCCGAGCGTCATATGCAAACGCAGACGACGGCTGGAGATTAGCAGCGCCTGGACAAGAAACAGGGCGACCCACGCGGAATTCAAGACGCCGTGGACGACCTGATGCGCAGGCAGAGGCTCCTGGATGACTCGCATAAAAAACGTCGGCGAGAAGCCGACAAACTTCAAGACGACGAACCACAAGCCGGAGACACTGAAGAATACCCGGTCAGCAACCTGGGGCGACGGTTGCATCTCTCTCATCTCGTTCAATCCATCGTTTTCACGGAACGCGCAAAACTGAGCGACGGCGAAGCTGTTGGCAAGCAAAGGAGTGTGGATAGCCGGGGCCGTTCGCTCCAGTGCTCGGCTGAACTACGCTGCTCCGCGGCTTAAAGAACGGAGTCATGAGCGTCTGCAAGTTTTTCGACGTAAATACCAGTCCTGGAGGTTTTTCTGTAGCATTCGGGCAAAAAACGATCTGTAGTGCAACATAGACGGGACCAAAAACCCCTCAGCCCGCCCCCGAGACGCGCCGTTTGCAACCGCGACGGCACGCCGCCGTTCGCTGCAGCGTATGGTTAGGCCGACGGCTATCCACTGCGCTCCTCCATCCATCTCTGTGGGTCATCAAGGTCAACATCCTCCCCTTCCTGCGCGTCGGCCATGCGCCAGCCCTCGCGCTTGCAAAGCGCGGCGAACTGTCTGACGTGATTGAAGCCGCCGTGCGTGTAAACGTCTTGAACTGTCCCGTCCTCCTCGGTCAACTCAAGTCGAAAGCCGGCATCGACAGGCAACGCTGCCTCAGTGGGCGACTCCCACTCAAGGCCGTTGAATGCAGCAGTGAACGCCTCAGTCACGACGTCAAGGTCACCGAGTGGCTCGTTCTGTTGCGGGGTGTCCCCTGGTTTGTAGATGAGAAGATTCCAAGACATACCGTGCGAGTCGGCCTAACGCCCCAAGCTCAGCGACCCGGCCCACGGGACACGTGAAGTGTAACGGCTGCGCTCAAGCCGCGTTCGCTGCAGCGCATGGTTAGGTCGCGTCATATAAATTGAAGTACCCAGACGAGGACAACTAACCAAGTGAGAAAGACGCCGAGTGAGACCACGGTGATGGCTTTGCGCCGAACCTCGCGAGCAACCGTGACCACAGAAGCCAGCCACAGAATCGCAACGATAGCCGCCCCAACGACGCGGTCTGCGGTGAACAATCGATAAGACCACGTCATCGGGCCAATGGCGACGAGTGCAATGGCAGCGCACACAAACAAAACAAACTCGAATGCCTGTAGCGCTCCGCCTGCTAGCTCGATGGAACGTTTCATGGCGTGGTCGAGTGGCCTAACGATGAGGTCAGACGCGCCATGTGGCGCGACTCCTGGCAGTCGAGCGAAGCGAGCGCAGGAGGCGTGACATATGGCGGAGTTGTCTGCACCGTATGGTTCGGCGATAACTGCGCTAATGAAAGCAGCTGTTGGTATCAATTCCAGAACTTCCACCAAAGACGTCCGGTAGGCTTCCGCAAGGCGACGCTGTTGTTGAAGATCGAATCCACCAAAGCGCTCATGTTTTCCTGTAAGGCATGCGAGTGCCCGACTCCGATCAATCGACTGTTTGCCGATTGATTGTTCTCGGTTTTGAACTCTTCGTGGGCCGCATGCACCAAGCCTTCCACATACTTCCTACCAATGCCCAGACCCGCAAGCTGTTCGATAACGACTTGGTGGATATGCCCGACGTCCATGAAGGCATGCACCCGCCCAATACCGAAAACATAGCCATACAGCGTGAACCCGAATACCTGGCACATCAATTCATCTTCGAGCTTCCAACGCTGATCCATAGTAACCTGCTTGGTGAATTCTGAAGCTTTGTCGTTAGCGTACTGCTTCAAGTCGGTCATGGCTCGTATCAAGTTGAAGAGGTGAGGATCATCGCGCCAGCCGCTCGCGGAGAAAGCGTCCTCTGTCGCCTAACAAGTTATTGGACGACTATTTGTGTCGCATATCACCGCCGAGCTTTTGTCAGATAATGCGCGGATTTTCAAGTGCTACCTTGGTTGACGAGCCGAAAAGGGATTGATCTGCGACTTGGTGTGGAAAAAACCAAGGGCGAAAACACGCCACCTCCCGCTGCCGGCTGCCCCAATCCGATTTGAACAGCGTGTGCGCGATGTATTCACCTGAAGGCCTATTCCCGCCGCACGGAAGATGCGTACTGGTTGTGGACTCGCCAGCTCATTCTTTTCCATGGCGAACGCCATCCCGAGACGATGGGGACCGACGAAGTGCGGACCTTCCTGAACCATCTCGTGCGGGATCGCGACGTCGCGGTTTCCACCCAGCGACAGGCGCTCAATGCGCGAGTGGTCTGTCTCCGCTGAAATGACGGGTCCGCCGCGAGGACTTTTGGCGGCTGGTCCCGCAGAGCGCGCAGAGCGGGACGCGAGCGAGAGGGGATATCCACTGCGCTATCCACCGAGCGAGTAACGCCGCCAGCCGCCAAAAGCACCGCGGCCCGTTGGGCGAAACGGAAAACCACCCGGCGCCTGCGTTGCTCGTCGGTCACGGGGCTGCCCTGAAACCCGCTCCCGCCTCGCGCCTTGGCGGCGGGCGGTTTTGCGCTGCGCGGATCCGTCATTTCCGCGGAGGCAGACCACTACCTTTCTTTTCCGCGTCGTGCTCGGCCGCGAGGAACTGGATTTCGGCGATTTCGACCGCCCTTCGCGTCCCAAACGACTCCCGGAAGTCCTGACCCGCGAAGAACTCGGCCGTTTACTTGGCAAAATGGAAGGGACCCATCGTCTCCTTGCGCAAATCCTGTATGGGGCCGGCTTGCGGGTGATCGAAGGCGTGCAACTGCGGGTGAAGGACGTGGATATCGGGGCCGGGATCATCCGGGTCCGGGACGCCAAGGGGGGCAAGGATCGCGTCACAATGCTTCCGCAGTTGGTCCGCGCCGGAGTGCAGGAGCAATTGGAGAAGGTCCGCGCTCGCTTCGCACAGGATCGGGCCGAGGGGTGTGCGCCGGTCCACCTTCCGCACGCCTTTGCCGCCAAGGACCCGACCGCCGGCTTGCGCTGGGAATGGCAGTGGGTGTTTCCCGCCGCGAGTTTATCCCGCGATCCACGCACCGGGACAATGCGCCGGCATCATATGTTGGTCGAGTCGATCCAACGGGCAGTGCGCAAAGCGGCCGCGGTCGCCGGGATCGCGAAACGGGTCTCGCCGCATGTGCTCCGGCATTGACTCCGTCGCTCCCGCTCCGTCGGCCCTGCGGGCCTGTGCCGCAAGCGGCACAGTCTGTCTCGCGCACCTCCAGGCGGCTCGGCGCCTTTGCGACGCATTTGCTCGAGGCTGGCACGGACATCCGGACGGTCCAGGATTTGTTGGGCCATGTGGACGTGCGCCCGCCGCAGATTTACACCCAGGTCATGAATCGGCCCGGCCTGGAAGTCGTCAGTCCGCTGGACCGATAGCGGTGTCATTGGGGTAGCCCATTGGTCGGATCGCCCCAGCGGTTGATGGCTGGGTCGCGGACGAGTTCACAATTCAAGACTTCGAAAGCGCGATTTCCCTCGGCGACGATTGCAGAGGAGACGGGCGAACCTCGGGTCTGATTTTGAACCCGAAAAAAAGCTCTTCGGCGATCTCGCCGCATTGACTGGCGAACCTCGGCTTTGAATCCGAAGGCGACAGAAGATTCGCGGACCGGCTAGCGGGGGTCTTCGGGACCCTGGCTTCGACTTTCGCGGCGAACGGCAGTGCGCTGACGACTTCGTGGAGGGATTCGCTGACCTCGGCGCCAGCTCCGAACTCGCGCAGCGGCTTCCTCACGAACTCAAGCTGATCTCCGGCGAACTCGCCATCGACCTCGAGGACGAGCGGCGCTTCCCCGGCGGCCTCGCGCGGGTCAGCGACGACCTCGGCGTTGACCGCGACATCGGGCGGCTGCTTCTCGAAATCCTCGCGCGGGTCATCGACGACCTTGGCGTTGACCGCGAAATCATGGGGCTCTTCCTCGACGGATTCAACGCGGTCTGCGACGACCCCAGCGTTGACCGCGAAATCGTCGGGCTCTTCCTCGACGATCTCGCGCAGGTCTTCGACGAGCTCCGCGCCGATTGTGAAATCGAAACTGGGCTCGCGGACGACCCCGCGCTGGTCTTTGACGACCTCCGCGCCGATTGCGAAATCGAAACCAGGCTCGCGGACGATCTCGCGGAGCTCTTCGACGCCCTCCGCGCCGATTGTGAAATCGAAATTCGGTTCACCGACGAGCTCGCGTAGGTCCTCGACGGGCCCCGCGCCGATTGCGAAATCGAAATTTGGCTCATCGACGAGCTCACGTGCGTCGTCGGAATCGACGCAGCCGATTGTGAAATCGAAACCAGGTTCGCCCACGAACTCCGCGCCGTGGTGGAAATCGGCTCGTTCGATTGTGAAATCGAAATTGGGCTCGGCGATGACCTCGCGAAGCTCGTCGCTATCGAAAAGTTCGATTGTGAAATCGAAATTTTCGTCGTCCACGATCTCAAGACCGATTGTGAAGTCGAAACCGCCGTCGGCGGAATCGGCGCTGAGTTCGTGGGAATCGACGCGCTCGATTTCACAATCGAAAATTTCGCCGATGAGATCGGAGCCGAGGTTCGTGGAAATCGAGGAATTTGATTGTACAATCGGAAATTCCGTTGATGGAATCGGAGCGGTCGCTCTACCCGTGATTTGATCGCCGGCAAAAAACGACGTTTCATTCGTCTGCAGGGCGAAGGGCTCGAAACCCGGCGCAATGCCTCGATTGGGCATCACGCCTCAGGCAACCGCGGGCCAGGCTTCATTCGCACGACCTCCTTCGGTAGGGTGAGAAACTTCCCAGTTGCCACCAAGCCGCGCCTCGCGGCTACTCCTCCCGCAGCGCGCGCGCGGGGTCGATGCGGCTGGCGCGGAGGGCCGGAACGGAGCTGGCAAACAGGCCGGTGACCAGGAGCAAGAGCGCGGTCGCGCCATACGTGATGGGATCGACCGGGGACAAGCCGTAGAGCGACGAGGCCAGGGCGCGCGCCAGCAGACCGGCGCTCAGGAGACCGAGGCCGATCCCGGCGAGCACGAGCACAGCCGATTCCCGCAGGATCAGGCCCATGACGTTGCCGCGGGTGGCGCCGAGTGTGAGCCGAAGGCCGAGCTCGGGCGTCCTCCGCGCCACGGAGAAGGACATCAAGCCGTGCAGGCCCACGCAGGCCAGCGCGACGGCCACGAGACCGAAGAAGCCGAGAAGCCGGGCAAAGAGGATCTCCTGCCCGTGCAGCAAGGCGAGGCCTTCCTCCAGCGTGCGCAGGTCGTGCACCGGCAAGGCTGGGTCGATCTCCCGAACGGCGGCGCGGATGGCCGGAAGCGCGGCGGACGCATCGCCCCCCACCCGCACGGAGAAGGTGGCGGTGGCGCCCGGACGCTGGGACAAGGCCTGATAAAGCGTGGGCGGAAACTCGTCGCGCAGGTTGTTGTACTTGGCATCGCGCACCAAGCCGATGATCTCGGCGCGAGGCGCGCTCGGCGAGCCGGAATCGTCCAGGATGATCTGGCGGCCGATGGGGTCGGCATTGCCAAAATACTTGCGAGCCAGCGACTGGTTGATGACGACCAGGCGCGGATCCGTGGGGGTTTCCCGGCCGGTGAAGCCCCGACCCGCCAAGAGCGGGATCCCGAGAACCGGGAAGAAGTTTGGGGCGACCTGGTTGATGAAGACGTACTTGTTCGCGCCCGGCGGAGGCGCGTAGCCCTCGACCGCGATCGAACTCCGCCAGCTGCTGCGGGCGAGGACACCCACTTGAGAATAGCTGACGCCCTGCACGGCGGGGACGCGTTCGATTCGCTCCTTGATGCGGGCCTGGAGCGCGGCGGCCTGGGGGCCATCGTAGCCAGCGGAGCCCGCCTCGATGCGGAAGAACGCGAGTCCGCGCGTATTGAAGCCGGGATCGACGGCCTGGAGATTCCTAAGGCTGCGCAAGATGAGTCCGGTGCCGACCAGAAGCACGAGCGAAAGAGCCACCTGCACGACCATGAGGCCCCGGCTGAGCCGGGATTGAGCGCGGGAGCCGAAGGAACGCGTGCCGTGAAATTCCGCGGTCAAATCGAGACGCGTCGCGCGCAGCGCCGGGGCGAGCCCGAAGAGGAGCGAGGTGGTGAAGGCAAGGCCGACGGTGAAGCCCAGCACATGCGCATCGAGCGGCAGATCGAGCTGCACGGGCGTGTGGCCGAATGGATGCAGAGCGAGGAGCAGTCCCCGGCTGCTCCAGGCGAGCGCGATCCCGAGGCCCGCGGACAGGGAGCCGAGCAGGAGCGATTCGGTCAGGAGCTGGCGAATGATCCGGGCGCGGCCGGCGCCGAGCGCGAGACGGATGGCAATTTCTCCGCGCCGAGCGGCCCCGCGAGCCAGGAGCAGGTTGGCCACATTGGCGCAAGCCGCGAGCAAAACGAGGGCGACAAAGGCCATCAGCAAATGCAGCGCGGGCGCGAACTCCTTGCGGGTGTCGTTCTCCCCTTGTGCTCCCGGCTCGCTGGCAAGCGTGGGCAGGTCCGGCCTCTCCTTCGCTGGTCCTTTGTCGAGCGCCAGGGCGGCCTGCCAGCCTTCGGCGGCGACCTGCTGGAAGGCTGGATTCAACGCGGCCTGCACTTGAGCCGGTGAGGCTCCCGGCGCGAGACGGCCCATGACGCGCATCCACCAAAACCAACTCTGCCCGCGGTCGGCGCCATTCTCCGGGGCGAGTCGCGCGATGAGGGAGAGCGGGAGGGTAAACTCGGCGGATTCACCGACCTGCATGGCGCCTTCGAAACCGGGAGGCGTGACGCCCACGATGGTGGTGGGAATCCGGTTGATGACGGCGATGCGTCCGAGAACTGCGGGATCGTGCTGGAAACGTGTGCGCCAGCACCGATCCGAAATAACCACCACCGGTGCGGCGTCGGCGCGATCGTCCGAATCGAGCAGCGTGCGACCGAGGACGGCGTTGACGCCCAGCCCCTGGTAGTAGTTGCCGGAAACCACCTGGACCTTCGGGTTGAGCTCGGGCTGTCCATCGATCAGGAGATTTGCCTGAAAGAGCGGCGCGAAAGCGAAGACCTCGCTCAACCCGGTCGATTGCGCGCGGAAGCGTTCGAAAGCCCGCCACGGAAACGAAGTGCTGCCGCTCCGGCCCGTGGCTGGATCGATCGTGATACTGCCCTCCTCCTCCCGCGCCATGGTGCCGCCACGGACCCCGTTCAGGTTGCGCAGGAGGAGGAGCTCCTCCGGGGCGCGGACCGGAAGCGCGCGCAGGAGAAAGTCGTTCACCAGGGTGAAAATGGTCGTGCTCGCACCGATCGCGATGGCCAGCGAAAGCACCGCGATGATCGTGAAGCCGGGGGAACGCGCCAGCTGTCGCGCGCCGTGGCGGAGATCGCGGGCGAATTGCTCCAACCAAGCGAGGCTGCGACCGTCGCGACAACGCTCCTTAATCTGCTCCACGCCACCGAATTCGCGGCGGGCGGCCTGGCGCGCTTCCTCGGCGGAATGTCCGGCCGCGCGCAATTGTTCCTCGCGCAGTTCCAGATGCGTGCGCAGTTCCTCGGCCATCTCCGTCTCGTAGCGGCGCTTGCCGAACACGTTTCGAAATCTCGGGATCCAGTTCATGGCGGCGGGCAGGGTCGTCAGGCGTCAGCCTAGATGTTCTAGGGGTAATGACCTAGATAATCAAGGGGAAGGAAGCCGCGGAAATTGCGAAGCAGGAGAAAGTCCGTGCGGGCGCGGAAGCGACCCAAAAACGCCGCCGGAGCGCACCAAGGCCAATATCCGCGCAAGCCTTCCGGGAAGACCGGCTGGAGCACGAAAGAGAGACGGGCGTTCCGAGCAGGAGCGCCCGTCTTTTTTCTGGGCCTGCTAGATTCCTACCCGGAAGATTGCGCGCAGTTGCGGCGCCTCGGACAAGTCGCGGGGCGTGATCAGCTCGCGCTCGAGCGGAACGGGCCCGCCTTCGAGCGCCTCGATGGTCGCTCGATACGGCTCCCATTTGAGTTCACGCACTTGGCGCACGCGTCCGAGCGGTTCTCCGGTGGCACTGCGGAAAGCCTTGAAGAGGAGTTCCGAGCAATAGATGTGCTCATCATCGAAGCGAAAGCGCGAGTCGTAAGGGCGACCCAGGAACTTTCGCGCCTCCGCCACAATCTGTGGGATACGCACCTGGTATTCGTCACTGAGGCGAAAAGCGGCGAATCCTCCACCAGTCCCCTGCGCAATCCATTCCTCCAGGGAGATCTGGCGAACCGGACCGATCGCTTCGATGACCTGCCAGGCTCCCGCTTTACCCACGACCATGCCGCAGTGGGAAAAAGGGGATTCACTCGAACCTTGGATCAGATCGGTAAGCAAATTTTTCCCCAACGATTGGAACAGCATGTCTCCCGCATGCGGCTCGAACTTCGAGCTTCCGCTGACCCCGGGGCAGAAGGTCCAGAGGGCGACAACAAACCCAAGCAGTAAAATATAGCGCCCGAAGAATGACTTCATGATCGTAGTGAAACCGTCGGCAATCGCGCAGGTCGCTGAGCTCGCATAACATTCGCCTGTCGATCAAGCGAAGCTCCCAATTCGGGCCGGTCAGCCTCCTGAATCATTTGAACACACTTTTATTGCGGCCGGCCTCCGCCAGCGCGATGCTGCCGCTGTGCCAGTGGAATTTCCAGCGGGACGCGGGGCCGGGAGCAATCCCGAGAGCCGGTTTGCCTCGACCCGCATCACGGTGGACGCCGACGCACAATTTGGCCCGGAGGACGATGAGCGGCCGGATGTCCGCACCCAGTTTTTCTGGGACGACACGAAGTCCATTCTCGCTTCGAACGACAGTCCGGATCTCGGCTTCGCGTTTTCCGTGAATCCCTACCGCGGCTGCGAGCACGGCTGCGCTTATTGCTACGCCCGGCCGACCCACGAATTCCTGGGCTGGAGCGCCGGCCTCGATTTCGAGAGTCGCATTCTCGTGAAGCGGTACGCGGCCGAGCTGCTGCGCTCCGCCCTTATGGCGCCGCGCTGGGAGCCGCAGGTTATCGCCTTCAGCGGAGTCACGGATTCCTACCAGCCGGTGGAAAGGCGGCTGAAGATCACCCGCGGCTGCCTGGAAGTCTGCGCCGACTTCCGCAACCCGGTCGGAATCGTGACCAAGAATCATCTCGTCACGCGCGATGCCGACGTGCTGGCAGATCTCGCGCGGCACGGGGCGGCGGCAGTCTACGTTTCCATCACGACCCTCGACCCGGACCTGGCAAAGAAGCTCGAGCCGCGCGCCTCGCCCCCTTCCCGGCGGCTGGCCGCGATTGCGGAGCTGCACGCCGCCGGAGTGCCGGCGGGAGTTTCGGTCGCTCCGGTCATTCCGGGGCTCAATGAACACGAAATCCCCGCGATTCTGCGGGCTGCGGCGGAGGCCGGCGCCCAATTCGCAACTTACACCGTCCTGCGGTTGCCCTACGGAGTGAAAGACATCTTCGACGAATGGCTGCGCAATCATTTCCCCGGCCACCGCGAGAAGGTGCTGGGTCGGGTGCGCGAGCTCCGCGGCGGGAAGCTGAATGAGTCGGATTTCGGCAAGCGGATGCGGGGAGAAGGCGCCTTCGCCGAGCAGATCCGGCAGCTCTTCCGCGTCGCGCGCGAGCGTTACGGGCTGCCGCAGAGGCCTGCGTCGCTCTCTGCCGCCGACTTTCGGCGGCCCGGGGTGCCGGAGCAGATGGAACTCATCTGAGCGCTGCTTCCTCCGCCCGACCCGCAAAAAATCTTCCGCAAAGCGACGGGAATCTGGAAACTGTCTTCCTTCCACCTTGCCACGCGAGGCGCGCGCACTAGGATTTCGATGCCTTTCAAGATGATGGATTTCGAGAATACTGAAGAGCGCGAACCACTCGGATATTTCCGGGGTTATCCGATTCACGTGGCGACGCTGCTGGCGGTGGTCCATGCGGCAGCCATGGTGGTGTGCGGCCTCCTGCTCTCGGCGCGCCTCATTACCTGGCTGAACGTACTTCCGCTCGCGACGGATGAAGTGCTCCACAACTGGCAGCTCTGGCGGCCGATCTCGTATGTGTTCCTGCACATTCCCGGCTCGCCCGGTACGATCCTGAGCTACATCCTGCAGTTTTGGATCTTGTTTTCCCTGGGGCGCGAAGTGGAGCGCTTCATGGGACGGAAGTTCTTCATCTGGCTTTATGTGGGACTGGTGCTGATGGCCACGGTGGTCGTCGTTCCGCTCAGCTTCGTCTTTGGTCCCCAGGTGGTGGCAGATTCGGACATCGTACATGTCTCGATGTGCATCGCCTTTGCCGTGATCTATCCCAGCGTGCAGTTCTTCTTCAGCATCCGCGCCAAGACGATCGCCGCTCTCCTCCTTTTCGCCTACACGCTTTATTACATCGCCCAACAGCAGTTCGCCATGATCGTCCTGCTCTGGGCCAGCGCAGCTCTTTCTTACTACGTGGTGCGCGCTGCCGGCGTCGGCGATGGCTTGAACCTGTTTGCCGGACTGCGCGAGCGGTTCACTCCCGCGCCCCGTCCGAAAGCGGCCAAGGTGAAGTCCCTCAGCCGTTCGAGCGGGGGCGACGATGCCGACGCGGAGGACGCCGTGGATTCCGTGGATTCGGTCCTCGAGAAGATTTCCAAGCAGGGCATTGGCAGCCTGACGCAAAGCGAGCGGGCGAAACTCGAGCGGGCTCGGGTCTCGCTCCTCAATCGGAAAAAGGATCGCGCGAGCTGACGCATGGGGCATTCCTCTGCCGCCCCATGGCTCAGCGTAGTCATTCCATGCTGGAAGGATGCGGAGGTCCTGGCCGGGGTGCTGGAAGCCTTCGACGTGCTGCCCGATTCGGCGCGGCGCGAGATCATCGTGGCTGATGCCAGTGGGACCTCTGAATGCGGGGAACTGGCGGCCGCGCGCGGAGCGCGGGTGGTGACCTGCGAGCGGCCCAACCGTGGTGCGCAGCTGAATTCCGGAGCGGCGGCGGCACGGGGGGAGTTGCTCCTCTTCCATCATGCCGACACCGAATTCACGGCCGCCCATTTCAGCTCGCTCGGCGCGGCTTTTGCCGATCCGGCGATTCTCGGCGGCGCGTTTCACCGGAAATTCGACGAGCGCCACCCGCGCTTGCGCTGGCTGGAGCGGGTTCATCGGACGCTGGGGGACCGCTTTGGCGCGACCATTTACGGCGACCAATCGTTCTTCGTCCGGCGGGAGCACTTTGTGCGCCTGGGCGGGTTTAAGGACTATCCGCTCATGGAGGACATGGAATTCTCCAAGCGTTTGCGCCGCGCCGGGGGCGTGCGCCTGCTCGATCCACCCATTGCGACTTCGGCCCGGCGCGCCTTGCAGCGGGGCGCCTGGCGCACCTCGATCCAGAACGGCACGTTTATCGTGCTCTTCAAGTTGGGCGTTTCGCCGGTGACTCTGCACCGGTGGTACTATTCCCTGCGAAAGTAAGGGCGCCGTCCCTAAGCCGGACTTCCGTTCTTCCCGGGTGCGCCTGCTGTCTCCGGAACGCCGCTTTGTTTGCGGTCCGCGAGTGCCAGGATGATGTCGGTCTTGGAGATACTTCCGAGCAGTTCATTCGATCCGTCGGCGGACACGACCGGCAACCGTTCTCCTTCATGCCGGGTGAACTGCTCCAACGCCCAGGGCAAGGGCGCGTCCGGGGTCACGGTCGGAAACTCTTCCCGACGCACCTCATCCGCGATGACCAGGCGCGCGAGGTCCGGCTCATTGAGGAAACTCTTGATGTCGTGCAGCGAGATGACGCCCTGGAAGCGGTGCTCGCGATCGGTCACATAGAGGTAGTTGAAGCGCTGCGTCAGAAAGGTCGCCGCGATCTCCTCAAACGGCGCGGAGAGCAGGACGGTGGCCGGGTTGGCTTTCATCAGGTCGCCGACGCGGAGTTTGTCGAGACGGCGCTCGTAGGGCTGATCCTCGCGGGCCTCGAGCGATTCGCTGTAGATGGAGCGGTGGTCGATTTCGCGCGCCGTGTAGTACGCGATCACGCAGGCGGGCATGAGCGGCAGCATCACCTGATGGTCGAGCGTGAGCTCGAAGACGATGATGATTGCCATCATGGGCGCGTGCGTAGTGGCGGCGAGAAAGGCCCCCATGCCCACCAGCGCAAAGCGGACGCCATGCTCGGCAAAGGCCGGAAAGAAGGGCGTGAAGGCCAGATGCAGCAGGGCGCCCACGCTGGCGCCGACGAAAAGCGTGGGGGTAAAAACGCCTCCCACCGCACCCGATCCGAAAGTCGCGCTGGTCGCAATCAATTTGAAAATGAGCACGGTCGCGAGCGCCTTCCAGAGAAATCCGCCCTTGAGAATTGCGCTGACCACATTCTCGCCATTGCCGCAGATTTCCGGGTGCTGCAGCGCGAGAACGCCCACCACCAGGCCGCCGAGAGCCGGCTTTAGGACGGTAGGCAACGGCAGCCGCGCAAACCCCGCCTGGCTGGCGCGCAGGAGCTTCAAAAAAATCGGGGCGGCCAGGCCGCAGACCAAGCCGATCACGGCCGCTGGAAAGACTTCCCAGGTCGGAATCGTGCTGAGGGCCGGCATGTCGTAAATCGGTCGAGGTCCGAGGATTTGCCGCAGGGTGAGGGTCGAGACGACGGAAGCAAAGACGAGCGGGCCGAAACTCTCCATCGCGAGCGAACCCAGCAAAATCTCCGCCACGAAAAGCGCGCCGGAGAGCGGAGCGTTGTAGGCACTCGCGATGCCGGCGGCTGCACCACAGGCGACCAGCAGCCGTCGCCGGGGGGCCGGCCATTTGCCGAATCGGCCGCAGAGCGACGCCAACAGGACGGAGAGCTGCACCAGCGGACCCTCGCGGCCGATCGAAGCACCCGATGAAATCGAGAAGAGCGCCGAAGTGCACTTCACGATGCTGTCCCGAAAGCTGATCCTGCCATCGCCCAGGAGGACCGCTTCCATATAGTCCGTGGTGGTGCCGGGCCGTCGAAAGATCCGACCCCCGAGGTAAATGACCAACCCGGCGATCAAGCCGCCCACAATCGGCACGAGCACGCACTGCCACGGCGGGAGCTCGGCAAAAGCCCTCACGGCACTGCCCGAGCTTTGGGTGAAAAGGTACTGGAGATTGCGGGTGAGCGCGCGGAATCCGATCGTGCAGAGCGCACAACCGAAGCCGATCAACCCCGCCCAAAAGACCGACACCTGATTGTCGGTCGGCCGGAAGTGCTCCGCGAGCCACACGCGAATCCGCAGCAACGCGATCAAGCGGCGGCGGAGGGGCGTGGGGAGTTTCACGGGCGAAAGTGCATCTCGCTGCGGGGTGCGAAAAAGCTAGGGGTTGCCTGCGGCAATGGCAACGATGTCGGCAGATGGGTCCCGGGCCAATCCTGAGTTCGTGAGCGCGTGCGAACTTTTGGTGCAAAAACGTGCATTTGGCGCACGTTTGTCCGATGGCTCAAACCGCGCCGGAAAACCCCCTCGAAACGTTTGCGCGAATCGTCGCCCAGCTCCGGGCGCCGGGAGGATGTCCCTGGGATCGCGAGCAAACTCACCTCTCGCTCCGGGGCTCGCTCCTCGAGGAGGCGCATGAAGTGATCGCGGCGATCGAAAGCGGCGACATGGTCAATCTGCGCGAGGAACTGGGCGACCTGCTTCTCCATGTCGTGTTCCATTCCCAGATTGCGACGGAACGCGGCGAATTCACGCTCGCCGACGTCGCGGCGGAAGAATGCGACAAGATGGTTCGCCGGCACCCGCATGTGTTTGGTCCCGACGCGGGGAGTCTCGGAGACAGCGGCGCCGTATTGACGCAATGGGAGGAAATCAAAAAGCGGGAGAAGGGTGCAGGTGACCAGCCGGTTTCCGTCGTCGATCATGTGCCTGCATCGCTGCCGACCTTGCTCCGCGCCCAAAAAGTCCAGGCGAAGGCGGCTCGCGTGGGATTTGACTGGCCCGGCACCGATCTTGCGCCAGTTATCGCGAAGTTGCGGGAGGAGATTGCGGAGCTCGAAGCCGCGGTCGCGGCCGGCGCGGCGCGCGAGATCGAAGAGGAAGTTGGCGACCTTCTTTTCAGCGTCGTGAATGTCGCGCGGCGTCTCGGCGTCGACGCCGAATTGGCGGGCACGCGTGCGAACGAGAAATTCATCCGGCGCTTTCGCGCGGCCGAAGCGGCCGTCGGCGGCAAGCGGGTCAGCCCGGAGGAATGGGACGTCGCCTGGGAGGCGGTCAAGGCGACCGAGCGCGGGCGAAAGCCGGCCGAGGCTACGCCGTAGTGAGCGCCGGCGGCGAGACGAATCGATCCCTTCTCGTCTGCCGAGCCGCACCCGGCGGGAGATCCCTGCTTCACGCCCTTTGCGCGGAGCCACCCGGAACTATCCCAAAATTACTAGGCGACGCGCTCGACCGGCCGAACCATCTGCATGATCTTCCCGGGCGCGGGCTTCCGGATGCGATTGGGTTTTTCGTTCGGGTAAAGAAGGTCGTCGTAGGGGAGCATTTGCGACTCCAGCCCGACTTCCGGGGAGTTCTTGACCCGCACGAAGTCGATCTGGTTTGTTTCGACGCAACGGACAATTTGGTAGTAGCGGGCGGTCAGGTGAGTGTCATTCACCAGGAAGGGATCAGAGTAGATCCAAGTCTTTATTCCAAAGATACTTTTGAGCCAGTTCATGGTTTTGGTTGGGTTGGCGGCCGGTGGCCGCCAGGTTCGATTTTTGTGTCGTGATTTCTTCGTGGGAGGCTCTGTTTCTGGATGTAAAACGCTCGTTCTGGTCTCAAACATTTCCATCCGGCAGGAGTCGTTTTAAAACCATCGATTTTGGAACCATCGGGCGGTTCCATTTTAGCGGCCTATGACACGTCCCGCGCGCGCACGCAGGCACGGCCAAACCCCGTGCTTCTGACACACGCTGGAGCACTTGAGTCACGCTTGCCCGGAACAGCCGAGGCCCTGCCCGGGGAGAACTACCAAATCCTGGCCTGCAGTTCCGCGGGACGCGCCATGGGCGCACCCGCCGGGACGGCGAAGGCCGCGGCAAACTCCGGTAAATTCGACAAAGGGCCGATAACGCGGAAAGACGCCGGCGAATGCGGGTTGGTCTTCACCTGCAGGCGCAGCGCTTCCGGGCGCATATTACGCCGCCAGAGTTGGGCGTAGCCGAGGAAAAATCTCTGCGCCGGCGTAAAGCCGTCGATTTTTTTCTCCGCTGCACCCGGTTTCGCTGCCAGCGCCTTTTCCAGGGCGGCATACGCGATTTTCAATCCGCCGAGGTCCGCAATGTTTTCGCCCTGGGTCAGTTCGCCATTGATATGCAGGCCGTCGAGCACGCTGTAGCCGTTGAACTGCTCCACCACCAGCTTCGCCCGCTCATTGAAGTTCCGGGCGTCGTCCGCCGTCCACCAATCCACGAGATTTCCATTCGCGTCAGACTTTCGGCCCTGGTCGTCGAATCCGTGCGTCATCTCGTGCCCGATGACGGCGCCAATCCCGCCGTAGTTGATGGCATCATCGGCCGTAAAGGAGAAGAACGGGGGCTGCAGGATTCCGGCGGGAAAGACGATCTCGTTCAAGGTCGAGCGGTAATACGCATTCACGGTCGGCGGGGTCATGCCCCACTCGGTGCGATCGACCGGCTGGCCGATTTTGCCGAGGGAACGGCGCGACTCGAATTGCCGCGCCCGCAAGGCATTCAGCACAAACGGACCGCGGTCGATCGCGAGGGAGGAATAGTCGCGCCACTTGTCGGGATACCCCATCTTGACTGTGAAGGCGGCCAGCTTCTTCTGCGCCGCCAGCTTCGTCGCTGGGCTCATCCATTCGAGTTTGTCGATCTTCTCCCGCAAGGCGGCGCGCAGATTCTCGACCATCTCCAGCACGCGCTTCTTCGCCTCCGGCGGGAAAGTCTTTTCCACGTAGACCTGGCCAAGAAGTTCGCCGATGCCGGCATCGACCGCGGTGACGACCCGTTTCCAGCGCGGGCGGAGTTCTTTCGCACCCGTGAGCGCGCGGCCGAAGAAATCGAAGTCCGCATTCACAAAATCCTTGCTCAGGTAGGACGCCGCCCGGTGCACGAGGTGCCACCGCAGGTACGCTTTCCAATCGTCGAGGGGTGTCTCCTTCACGAGCCGGTTGAACGCCTTGAGGAAATCCGGTTGGTGCACATTGATCGCCCCCGGCGCGGTGATCTTTAGTTCCGCCAGGAATTTCGGCAGCGCGAAATCGGGCATGAGCGCCTGCGTCTCCTCCGCCGTCATTTTGTGGTACACGGCATCCCGGTCGCGACGCTGCACCCGCGTCATCGAGCCCTTCGCCAGCTCCGTTTCCAGCGCAATCACGCGCCGGGCATTTTCCGCCGCGAGATCCGGCGCTTCGCCCAGCAGCCCGAACATCTTCCCCACGTGCGTCAGATAACCCTCGCGCAGCTTCTTCGAATCCTCGTCGTCCTTGAGGTAATAATCGCGATCCGGCAGACCCAGCCCCGACTGCCCGATTTGCGCGATCACTTGCGTGGTATCCTTCGGATCCTGATCCCCGTAGAAGGAGAAACCGACATCGGGTCCGCGATCACGGAAGCGTCCTAGCGCAACTGCCAGCCCTTCGCGATCCTTGATCGCGTCGATGAAGGAAAAATCCTCCGCGAGCGGCTTGGCGCCGGCCGTCTCAATGGCTTCCTCGTCCATCCCGCTCGCGAAAAAATCCCCGATCTTCCGCGGAGCACTTCCGTTGGGGGAGTCACTCTTTTTGGAGGCTGCGTCGCAGATTTCCCGCAGAGTCGCGAGGTTGCGCTCGCGGAGTTCGTCAAACGAGCCCCAGGAGGTCAGGTCGGCCGGGATGGGATTGCGGTCCAGCCAGCCGCCATTCGCGTAGCGATTGAAATCCTCCGACGGCTTCGCCTTCAGGTCCAGGTTGGCGGGCTCAAAAGCGGGCGGTGCCTCGGCCGCAAAAGCCGTGACAGCCACAATGGACGAGAGTAGGCAAACGCCGAGCCGGCGCCGGGAAGAACGGGAGGGAAACATCGGGAACGCTCCGACAAACCCGGGAGGTGTCGAAGGAAAATGAACGGGGGTTCCCGCGAGAACTGCCATTCTCGGGGTCGTCCACCCCACCTCCAAAGCCCACTGTGAGCCAGAAGGCGCGGCGGATTGGGGCGCCTGGCGATCCCGTGTCATTCCGCAAGTCGAAGCCAACGGAAAGTGCGTTAGATTGTCTCTGCTCACACCACTCCTCATGACTGCACTCCTCGCCTCAGCCCCCGCGTTGATCGCCCAATATTATGGGCAGCAGCCCCGCAGTGGCGGCTTCAACATGATCTTCCTCGTCATCATCATCGCCACGTTCGCGATTTCACTCTACGCCCAATGGCGGGTTAAAAGCGTCGTGCGGAAGTTCAACGAAATCCCCACGTCCGGCGGTCATACCGGCGCGGAGACGGCGGCCGCCATTCTCCATGCCGCCAGCATCTATGACGTCGAGATCGTGGAGGGCGAAGGCTTCCTGGGCGACCACTACGACCCCATGAACAAGCGGCTCGTACTTTCGCCAGACAACTACCAGGGCACCTCCATCGCGGCGCTGGGCATTGCCGCGCATGAGTGCGGCCACGCCCTCCAGCACAAGGTGGCCTACGCTCCCTTGCACTGGCGCATGGCCGCAGTCGGCGCGACGAACATCGCGAGTTCAGTCGTTACCTGGCTTCCGTGGCTCGGCTTGATGGGCGGCTTTTTCCGCGGTCCGACCGCCTTCATGCTGATGGGACTTGGCTGGGGCGTCATCATGGCTTTCAATCTCGTCACGCTGCCCGTGGAATTTGACGCCTCGGCCCGGGCGAAGGTGATCCTCGGGGAAATGGGCTTCATCCGTCCCGGGGAGGAAACTGCGGGAGTGAACAAGGTGCTCAATGCGGCGGGCTTCACCTACGTTGCGGCCTTCCTTACCTCGCTGGCCTACGCTCTTTATTACCTCCTGCCGCTCTTGCTGGGCGGCGGCCGCGATCGCGACTGATCGCGCCCGTTTCCGGTTGGCTCCACCCCCCTTGCAGCGTACAATTTTCTTGTCGCTTTTGTCTCACGCCGCGTAACTTCCGCACCGCCTGCGGTGCGCCCGCCGCCTTTCCACCCACACCCGCATCCTCCCGCCCATGGCACTCTTCGACTTCATCAAAGGCCAGTTCATCGATGTCATCGACTTCCTCGACGACTCGCGCGACACGCTTTCCTACCGCTTTCCCGACAAGGACCACGAGATCAAGAATGGCGCCCAACTCATCGTGCGTGAGTCGCAAGTCGCCCAGTTCGTTTATCTCGGCGAGTACGGCGATTGTTTTCCCCCCGGCAAGCATTCGCTCACGACGGAGAACATTCCGCTCCTGACCTCGCTCAAGAGCTGGAAGTACGCCTTCAATTCGCCCTTCAAGGCGGATGTCTACTTCATCACCACCCGCGTCTTCGCCGGGAACAAATGGGGCACGGCAAACCCCGTCCCGATGCGCGATGCCGACTTCGGCATGGTGCGCGTGCGCGCTTACGGCACCTACGATTTCCACATCGTTGATCCACCCCGGTTCCTGAAGGAGATCGTCGGCACCGATGAGCATTTCCGGCTCGAGGAGTTTTCCGATGTCATGCGCTCCCGGATGGTGAGTGTCTTCAGCGAAGCCATCTCGAAGGCGAAAGTCCCCGTCCTGGACGTGGCCATGCGCTATTCCGAGCTCGGCGACGCCCTGCTCCCCATCCTCAACCCGATCTTCAAGGAGAAGTACGGGATGGAGATGACGAGCTTCGTCATCGAAAACGTGAGCGTTCCGCCCGAGGTGGAAGCGGCGATGGACAAGCGCGCGAGCATGGGCGCCATCGGAAACCTGAACGACTACGTGAAGTTCCAGATGGCCGAAGGCATGGCCAAGGGCAATGGCGGTGGCGTCGGCGCCGTGGGAGCCGAGCTCGGCATCGGCATGCAGATCGCCCGCGACATGATGCAACAGCAGCAGCAACCGCCTCCCACCCCGCAGCAGGCGGTCGCTCCGTCGGCCCCCGTCGCGCCGGCTGGCGGCGGCCTGCCCGATCTGCTCAGCCCCGCACAGGCGGCGCAAGCGCTCGGCGTGAGCGAGGAAGACGTGCTTGCCAGCCTCAACTCCGGCGACCTCAAGGGCAAGAAGATCGGCGCTTCCTGGCGCATCTCGAAGAAGGCGCTCGACGAGTTTCTCGCGAGCTGACGGAAAGAAAATCTCGACGGCGGAACGTGGCCTGCGCCACGCTCCGCCGCGTTTCGTTAAATCCCCTCCCCGTTTCCATGTCGGACGATTTCGCGCGCCCCCCCGCCTCCAACGAACCGGATCCGCTCAAGGCGCGGAGCAAGTTTTCCTGTCCGGTCTGCGGGGGAGAGGCGCGCTGGAATCCCGCCAAGCAGGCCCTGATTTGCGTCTATTGCGGCACGGAATCTCCGGCCAAACTCGATGTCGCGAGTGGCGAGATCGAGGAACACGATCTGGCCGCGGCCCTGCGAAGCATCCCCGACAGCGACCGCGGTTGGGGCACCGCCAAGCGCACGGTGAAATGCCAGCATTGCATGGCGATTTCCGTCTTCCCCCCGGAGCGCGTCTCGCAGGCCTGCGACTTTTGCGGCTCGACCGCCCTCGTCCCGTACGACCAGGAAAAACCGCCGATCAGCCCGGAGAGCCTGCTCCCCTTCAAACTCAGCGAAAACAACGCGCGTGACATCGTGCGCAAGTGGTATGGGCAGGTCTGGTTTGCGCCCGACCGTCTGAAAAAGGCGGCCCTCACCGATACGGTGAAAGGCTACTATCTGCCCTATTGGACCTTCGATT
Source organism: Chthoniobacterales bacterium (assembly GCA_038226705.1). Lineage (GTDB taxonomy): Bacteria > Verrucomicrobiota > Verrucomicrobiia > Chthoniobacterales > SZAS-18 > SZAS-18. The sequence goes on from JBBRQH010000001.1 coordinate 176,630, forward strand.
CCCAGACGCACTGTCCGTGGACGGCTGAAGCCGGCTACCACTACTACGAGACGGAATCGTACACCGACGATGCCGGGAACCGGCAGACGCGCGAGGTGCAGCGCACCCGCTGGGAGTACGCCTCCGGGATCGTGGACCATTTTTTTGACGACGAACTCGTCCCCGCCTCGAAGGGCGTCGCGCCCGACTTGCTCCGCCGGGTGGAGCCCTTCCCCACGACCTCCGACCTGGTGAAGTACGATCCCGGATTCCTTTCCGGCTGGGTCGTGGAGCAGTACCAGATCGATCTGATTGCCGCCGCGCAGAAGGCCCGCACGCAGATGACGTCGAAGCTCGAGTCGATGTGCTCGCAGCAGGTCCCCGGCGACACCCAGCGGAATCTCCAGATCGCCCCTGAGTTCGCCGCCGACACCTTCAAGCATCTCCTGTTGCCGATCTGGATGCTGGCGTACAACTACAACGGCACATCGTTCCAGGTGGTGATCAACGGCTACACCGGCGCCATTGCCGGCAAGTACCCGAAGAGCTGGATCAAGATCACGCTGCTCGTCGTCGGCATCCTGATCGCGATCCTCATCATCGCGTGGCTCGCGTCGAAGAAGAAGCGGTGAGTCGGCAGCGGCGGACATCATCGCGTTGACACCGCGTCCCTACACCGGTGGACTCCGGTGACAGGGGCGACTCACAACCCCTCTTCGATCGCCGTCCGGATTTCTGTCGCAGAACCTCCGGCCCGCTCTTTGACGTCGGCTTGAATTGTGATCACGCCTCCTTCCAGCGATGCGGTTCCGGCTTCGAGGCCCGGCTCATGCACAACCCGAATGGTCTGCACTCCTTCCGCCAGCGCCTCGCGCCCCGCTTCGTCGTAGCAGATGCGCTCGAGGGCCGCGATCGTCGAACCGACCGCGTGACTGAAGAGATCGGCCCGGGCCGACGCGCCGGACGAGAAAATTTTGTACACATCCGGATCCGCTTCGAATGAATCCCAATCGATTTCGATCTTGATCTCGCCGGTGGGACAGAACGTCTTGATCTCCCCTTCGAGGGTGGGAATCGCATCGGTTTCGATGTTTTGGCGGGCGCGTTTTTCGGCGAGGCTCATGAGGATGGAAGGATGGTGGGTTATCCGTTGGATAACGAAATCCGACGCAGGGATTTCGTTTTTTCTCCCTTCGCCGAAGCACGGCGTCCGTGCCGCGTTCACGCTTTCAGTGTAAACCGGTCCATCCCGTTCTGCTCCCAACCTCACGTCTCCGGCGGCTTCGGTGCGAGTTTCGCGACCACGCCGAGCATGAGGACCACTACCAGGGCGAGCGCCCCCCAGAACGCGTATTTTCCGTATCCTCCCAGCCCGGACGACCCGGCGGGATCGGGCACGGCCGCAGCAGCCGAGGCGTCGAGCGTGGCCACGTGCTTCGGCGCCGCCAGCACTTGCCCGGCGACAAGTCGCAGATCGTAGCGAGGGGCCGGCGCCGCGGGATTCGCATACGCCAGCGTGACGGGCTCCACGTTCTCGGTCTTGAAAAAGAGCCGCACCACTGGCGTAGCAATCTCCCCACCGGTTAACTCGATGGGCTGATTGTCGCCGTTCTCCACTTCAAAGTAGAGAGTCTGCTCGAAGGGGCGATTTCCCAAAGGCAGATCGAGCCGGGCCGGCCCGAAAACGCCCGGCTGCACTTGCCACACGGTCTCGACGACGGTCTGGTCCCGCATCTCTCCGCGATTATCGCGCATCCGCTGCACGATCCGCACGGGACGCTCAAACAGTGCCGTCGAACTCAGCAAGGTGAGGCGGGAGAGCGGAAGATTTGGCTGGGGCAGAACGATCTTCCACCGGCTCACGTTTGGTCGCTTGGGGTCCGGCTCGAGTGCCGGATTAAACGGATGCGCGCGCTCGAGAGCGGCCTTAGCGACGAGAAACGGAACTTGCTTCCCGTTGGCTCGGACGACCCGCAAGTCGGAGAGGCTGGGTTGGGCGTGCGCGAGGGCCGCGAGATCGAGTTCAAGTTGCTGAAACCCTGGCTGAGCAAGGCGGACGACCCGGCGCGCCCGCCACGCCCCGAGCTCGATCGCCGCCCCTTCGAGCGGCACACCCGGCAAGCTTTCGCGCGCGCGGTAGTTCGGGTTCGCCGCCACAGCCTGATCGACGGTCTCCAGCAATCGTGCCGCCGGATAGTTGGAGGGCTCGACCGGAAGATCGTAGCGTGGCCTCGTCTGGCCGCTCGCACCCACCAGCAACGTGACCTTTCCCGGCGCAGCCGCGGCAAAAACGAGACGCACCGGGCGCAGATCGGCTTCGACTCCGGAGATCGGGAGCGGAGCGTTGTCGCCGTTTTCGATCACGAGCTGCACTGTGGCATCCGGCAGCGGCGCCGTGACCGGCACGGCGAGATTTACGGCGGTCGGCCGGTTGGGCAGCGCCAGACGATGGATGACCCCCCGGCCGATTTCGCGGTCGAGCAACTGCTCGTCCACGATCTGCCGCGTCTCCACGTGCACGGTGCGCTGAAAAATCGGTTCTGCCGTCTGCACGTGCAAGCCCGCGAGCGGCGCATGGGCATGGGGCAACGCGAGCGTGAGCACACTGCGGCGGGCAAATTCCTCCCGACCCAAGATCTTTAGGGCCGCCCGCCGGGGCGGCAGTCCGCCTCGCGCGGCACGCTTGAGCTGCACGGCGATCACCGGGCGGGGCTCGCCGGCGCGATCGTCGATTCGGATGCGCCAAAACGCGGCCGATCGGGGTGCAAATCGCACGCGGCTTTCCTGCACCCCATTCTGGCTGAACCACGGCGCGCCCTGCACCGCGGACTCCCAGCTTTGCCCATCGGCGGAACTCTCGACATCCACGGCCTTCACGAAGTTTCCGGGCGCACTTTTCAACTCCAGCGCATCGATCGGCGCCGTTTCGCGTGTGCTGAATCGCACCACCGTTTCGCCGTTGGCCAGCGTGACCTCGAGATTCTCCCCCGCCAGCCACGTCGCCGGCTCCGCTTCACCGCCCCAAACCCGCCAGGGCAGCTCGCGGCCGCCGGTCTCGACCAGCCGTACATCGCGCAAATCAACCTCCGCGAGCGCCAGCACACCCGGCGGCAATTCGAGTTGGAGGAGCCCTGCCTCGGGCACTTCGAACTCCAGGCGATGCGACCACGCGGAATCGTCGAGCGCCCGCGCGCTCGCGGCGCCGAGCGCCGCGAGGGCGAGAAAAGCGTAGGAACATATCTTCATTTCTGCACCTCCGGATCAGCCGGCGCAAAGCGCTGGTAAAGGAACGAGGCCGCCATGGTGATCACGGCCACGACCACAAAGGCGCCGATGCGGTAGAGCTGGTTCAGCGAAGCCAGATCATGGAGGAAAAGCTTGAGCAAGGTGACGCTCAGTAGCCCCAAGGCCGCAAAACGCGCCACCTTTTGCTTCGTCCAGATTCCGCCGACTAGCAGCGCGAGCGCGAAGACGGCCCAGGCGATGGTGTAGCTCAAGTCGCGCGCCACATTCCCGGAAAACTCGAGCATCCGGGTGCGATCCCCGGTACTGAAGTAATCGGCGATCTCGAGATTCACGAGGAGGAACAAGAGCACCACCCAGAGACTTGCAAACAACCCCGGCAGATTGATCCCGCCGAGCCGATCGCGCGGCGGCGCGAGCAGACGGGAGGCGGCAAACATACAGCCCGCTGCGATCCCAAACGTGTAGAGATACCAGTTCAGGATGGGCGTGGTGCCGCGCGGATAATCGGTCACTACCGCCGGGTTCAAGGCCAGCCGCACAAACACGATTGCGAGCAATCCGACCGCTGCGATCCGCAGCCCCGGATGCGGCACCCGGTGAAAATACCAGAGCAGTGCGACTCCTTCGAGCGCCCACGCGAGCGTGATCCATTGGAGCGAAAACTGGAGCGGGAAGATCAGCGTGATGAAACTCAACGCCACTCCGCCCCACCAGGCCAGTTGCGCCAGCCGCGCAGGATTTTCGGCGGGAAGTTCCCGGGCGCGCTGGATCGTCCCCGCCAGCGCGGGCAAGGCAAAGGCGAGCGGCAGCAGTCCCAAATAATCCGGCAGGATCCAGCGCGGCGACTCGCGATAGAGCAGCCAGAAATGGAACACGCCGCTCAGCGCTCCCGAAATCCAAACCGGCGTCACCTCTCGCCAGAGCTGGCGAAACACGAAAGGAAAACCGGCGAAGAGCGCGTAAAAACCGATGTGCCAAAGAGTCGGCCCCAGGATTGATTCGCCGGGGGGAAGCATGATGCCCACGCGCTCCACCCAGGCGTATTGCACGGCCATCGCTCCCGCGAGGGCCGCGGTGGGCAGCCAGGCGAGGCGCAGGATTTTCGCGAGCCCGAGGACGAGGAGCGAGAGCAGCAAAGCGAGTCCGAAAACGCTGCCGGGATCGCGCGGCGCCAGGCGCAGCACCGCGAGTGAAATCAGCGCAAACGGCAGGAGGGCCGAGAGCGAGGGCAGAATCGCCCGCGCCTGCTCTTCCCAACTTGCCGGCTGCCCCGGTATGCCGGACTTCAACCCCAGTTTTTTCGCCAGCCAGGCCGCGGCGGTGGTGAAGAGCACGGCGAATCCGCCGACCACGAGCAGGAAGAACCACAGCTGTCCATCCGTGTGCCCCGGACCCACGCCCGCGGCACCCGGCAGGCGCATGAGCCAGGCGAAGCCGGCCACCAGCGTGATCAACATCGCCGCCAGTACCGGCAGCAACATCCCGGTCAGCAGGGCGAGACAGATTACCAGCAGATCGAGGAGGAGAACGACTGGCCACACGAGCATCGACAGCTCATCCAGCCGCAACACCGGCAACAAGGTGAGGACCAGCGCCAGCGGCGCAACGATCCCCGAGGCCAGGCCGCTGGAGGAGCCGGGACGGCGCTTGTTGAGGAGCAAGGGAAACCCGGTGTGCAGAAGGGCGAAACCCAGATAGCCACCCAGGGCCCAGCGCAGGAGTGACGCATCGACGCGCCCCAGCGTCCAACCCGCCAGCCAGGCGTAGGCGAGCGCTCCGCCGACCCATTGCACCTTCTCGAAAGGCGCGTAAAGCCACGCCACGGCGAGCAGCGCGGCGCTACTGAGAAAAACGAGCGCGAGCAGCAGCCCCGGCTGATCCGCGCTCAGCGAACGAAAATCGAGCAGGCGAAAGGCCACCGCGAAACCGGAGATCGGCACCAGCGTGGCCGCCGCCGCCAGCGGATTCGAACCCGATCCGCGCTGCGCCGCAAAAGCGAGCACGGCGAGGAACAGGGCGCTGAAGCCCACGTTAACGGAGACGAGCAGCGTGGTCCTGCCCACCTCGTAATAGGCGGCGCACCAGGCGAGCCCGAGAACGAGCACTCCTGCGGCCGCGATCGGCACCAGAAAGTGCCAGCGCTGGCGCAATGCCACGGCAGAGGCCCCAATCGTGAGCACCGCGAGATATCCTGCGAGCCCGAGCAGATCGCCGCTGCCGGTCGAGATCAGGATCGGCGTCAGAAAACCTCCGAGGATGCCGAGAATCGCCACGACCCGCGCATCCATCCGCACCGCGAGAAAGAAGGCCGCCGCCGTGATCAACACCATCAAGGCCATGGTGGGGCCGACGCCGAAGAACGGGAATTTGTAGAGCGCGAAGCACCCGAACGTCACCGCATAGAGAATCACGATGCCGGTCGCGCAGAAGGTCTGCCCGAGGACCGCGTACTTCTCGCGCGGCACCTTGAGCCCGGCCACGACCAGGCCGGCGCCGATGAGGAAGCCCAGGGCGGCCCGAACTTCCGGCGGAATGAGATCGTGTTCGAAGGAGTACTTGATGAAGAACGCGACGCCGAGAAAGAGCGCGAGTCCGCCGATCCAGGCGAAAAGCTTCGCACCCATGAATTGTTCCCATTGCATCGCCGGGCGCGCGGGCGGGGGCGAGGGAGCCGGCGCTAGCGGCGGAGGGATGTCTCGTTTCGGCAGCGTGGGATCCGACGCCGGCGGTAACGGCGGGGGCATCGTTTTGGCCGCGGCAATCAGCGGTGGGGGTGCGGGAACATGGGCCGCCCGCGCGCTCTCGGCGGGTGCCAGCCCGAGGAAATCTTCCGCCCCCGTGATGGCGGCCGGCCGTTCGGCGATCGGTGAGGCCACTGGCAGAATCGGCACGACCGCCGCCAATTCGGGAATCGCCCTTTCGGGAGCCGCCGGCTCCGCGGCGACTGAGACCACCGGAAGTGGGACGACCGCTGGTACCGAGGCTGGAGTCGCCGCAACGTGAGCCACGGCTTCAGGCGCGGATTCCCGGCCCGGCTCGACTGCGCCCAGGGGGGTGGTGCGGAGTTGACGGATTTCGGCACGGAGATTTGCGATATCCGCTTGCAGCGTCAGCCGGCTTTTCTTGAGCGAGAGAATGTTGATCAGCGCCCAAATCGGCAGGACGAAAACCGCCAGGAAAACGAACAGGCCGAGCAAAAAGAAGATGGGTTCCATGGAGGCGGTGATCGGCCGGCGAATCGCGCGAGGGTATTCGGTGCGATTGCCGCCGGTCAAAGCAAAGCGAACTATTGCAATCTGGAGCCCGTGGGCCCGACAGGGAATATCGATTTCAGCGGCGTCCGATTCGATAATTTCGATGCCATCGCTGCCGCGTGCCCTTCACTGCGCTTGAGCGCTGCCCGTGCCAATGCTTGACTAGAGCCGTGCGGACCCCATCCCGTGCGCTTGGCGCGACCCCCCTTCGCGTCTGCCCTCCGGCGTAGATACAAGTCTCTGCTGTCATCGCCCGAGCCAACCCGCCATTCGTCCTCAGCCCCCCGCCCTCCCATGCGACCCGTCTATCTCGTTTCCGCAGCCCGCACCGACTTCAAGCGCAACTTCAAGAAGGAAGGCAAGTCGATCCGGGACGCCATTCTCGAACCCGGCCGGGAGGCCCTGGCGAACTCAGGACTCCAGCCCGCTGACATCGGCGCGGGCGTGGTCGGCAATTTCGCCGCCGGCCTATTTACCAAGCAGCTCCATCTCGGCGCCTTCCTGACCGAGATCGACGACGCCTTCCGCGGACTCCCGACGGTTCATACGGAGGCCGCCTGCGGTTCCGGCGGTCTCGCCGTGATCAATGCGATCCAGCTCATCGCCGGCGGGTTCCACGATGCTGTCCTTGTCGTTGGCGCGGAGCAGCAGAAAACGATGTCCAGCGCCGATGGCGGTGACGTGCTAGCCGCCGCCGGCGATTTCCACCATGAGCGTCCACTCTTTGGGGACTTCATGTTCCCGAAGCTCTTCGGCCGCATCGCGGCGTCGCATAAGGAGAAATGCGGCCTCACCGATCGTCAGCTTGCGATCGTTGCGGCGAAGAACTACGCGCATTCCCGGCTGAACCCGCTCGCCCAGATGCGCGACAACACGGTCTCCGTCGACTTCGCGGATACGGTCTCGGAAAAGAACCCCGTCATCGCCGCGCCGCTGCGCCTGACCGACTGCTCCCAGATCACCGATGGCGGCGCCGCCCTCGTGCTCGTCTCGGGCGAAATGCTGTCCAGGATGAACTACAAAGGACCCCGCGTCGTATTGCGCGGATATGGCGTTTCGACCGATCGGCTCCGACTCGAGGAGAAGCAGATGCCGGAGTTCCCCATCGCGCGCAAAGCCGCGACCCGCGCCTTCAGCATGGCGGGCTGGCAGCCCGAGGATGCCGATGGCATCGACGTACACGATTGCTTTGCGATCACCGAGATTGTGGCGAGCGAGCTCCTCGGCCTCGCGCCCACCGGCAAAGGCGGCGAACTCGCCGAAAGCGGTGCCACCACCCTCCCGCAGTGCCGCGAGTCTCTCGGTTTGCCCAAGCCCACGCGCAAAGTCATCCCGATCAACCCCGGCGGAGGCCTGATTGCCGATGGGCATCCCGTCGGCGCCACGGGTGTCCGCCAGGTAGTGGAAGCCTACACGCAACTCCGGGGCGAAGCCGGACCCCGCCAGATCGAGAACGCGCAGAAATACGCCACCTTCAACATGGGCGGCAGCCTCACGACCAGCATCGTGATGGCGTGGGAGCGCGAGTGAGTCGATGACGTCAGCGCGATCGTCCGAAGTTGCCGTCCTGCGCCACGTACGGCCCGGCCCCTTGCTTCGCGTCTTCCCCTTTGCTAGCACCGCCACATGTCTATCGTGACCGGTCTCTCGGGCAATGAGATGTATTGCCTCGCCCTCAAAGGGCTCCGTCCCGGCGAACTCGTCGTCGGAAACAGCGTCTATTCCCTCGGATTTGTCGGTGGGATTGGCGCCGCTTTTCAAAGCGCGTTCGGCGGTGAGGTCACCGAAATCAGTCAGATCATCCACGAGGGTCGTGCCAAATCCTTCGAACGGATGGTCGAGGAAGCGCGCAAACACGGCGGCGCGGGCATAACCGGCGTGACGAGCGAGCTGCGCCACTTCCACGGCAATATCGAATTCCTTTCCGTTGCCTCGTGCGTGCACGGCCAGGCCGCCCCGGCTCCCAGCAGCCCCTTCTCCACCAGCGGCGACGGGCAGGAACTTTATTGCCAGCTCGACGCCGGCTACATCCCGCTCCGTTCCGTCTTCGGCAACGTCGCCTACTCCACCGGAATCGGCGGCGGCTTATTCGGCGGACTGAAGACGATGGCGCGGGGCGAAATCCGCGAGTTCAGCGACATCTTCAACCATACCCGTCATCTTGCGCTCGACCGGATCTCCGCCGAGGCGAAGGCGGCGGGTGCCAATGCGGTTGTGGGGATCGAAACGCAGATCATGCCGTTCCAGGGTGTGCACGAGATGTTCATGCTGGGCACCGCTTCCCATCATCCACGTTTGCCGGCCCAGCCAGGCGGCGCGCCGGTGACGAGCGACCTCACCTGCGAAGAGATGTGGTCCGTGACAAACATGGGCCTCGCCCCGCTCAAGCTCGTGCTGGGCACGGCGGTTTATTCCCTCGGAATCGTCGGCGGCTTGAAAGCAATGTTTCAATCGTTCTCGCGCGGCGAAGTGAACGATCTCACGTCCCTGATCTATGATGCCCGTGAACACGCCATCGGGCTCATCCGCGCCGAGGCCGACGCCATCGGAGCCGACGACGTCATCGGCTTGAAGACGCACATCCACGAACACGGCAACCTGATTGAATTCGTGGCGATCGGAACCGCGGTGAAGAGAGTCATTGGACTCGCGACGGCGACCCCTGCCTTGCCTGCGCAAGCCATCATGCAAGATCGCGACACGTGGCTGAGCGGCGGCGACGATATCGCCGCGTCCCTGCATCGCGCAAAGCACGAGTAGTGACACACATCGGGGCCCCGATCTCGTCCCCTCGTCTTACCAGCAAACGAGGCCCGGCAAAGGACCGGACGTGAGCCACCAGAGTTTTGCGCCTTTTGAGCCTCTTTTGCGGCGATTCCAGCCAGCTTTTTTACTGAGTGCCATTCGGGTCCGTCACCGCTTCCCGGTCCGGAGCTCTCCCGCCAACGCCGGGGCCTCGTAGACTTTTTCGAGCACTTCGAGAATGGCGGAGCCGTGCACATGGATGTCGCCTCGAACGCGCTCGTCGTGCACGAAATCGCCCACCACGCCCCAGCGGACCGCGCCGAAGAGCAAGCCGACGAACTCGCCCGCGCGATTCACCAAAGGGCTGCCGGAGCTTCCAGCGAGCGTATCGTGCCCCGTGACGAAATTGAGCGGCGCGTCGAGGTTCAATCGGCTGCGGGCTCGCCGCCACGATTCGGGCAGCTCAAAAGGCGGCCGGTTTTGCTCCGCCTCGCTGTGCGCAAAGAGATTCGCGAAGTCGCTTCGGCCCGTGATCTTTTGGCCGAAATCCCCAAAGTGTTTCACGACGCCAAAAGACAGCCGGAGCGAGTGCGTGGCATCCGGGTAGAAAGCTGACCCGACAAACGCGCGGCGGGCCGGAGTGATCCCGGCATACGCCTGCGTCTTCAATTCCTCGGCGGCCTCGAATTCGCGCCGGACCGCGCGCGCCGCGGGATCGATCAAACGGGCAACTTCAATCAGGGGATCCTGAGCCTTTTCGATCACCGCCGCGCCGCCCGCGAAGAGTGAACGGCGCGCGGCCCAATCGAGCACCTTCGTACCCGCCATCACTTCCGCGGCGCGTGCCGCCGGCGACTTGCCCGCCAGCACTTTTACAACCAGCGGGTCCTCCGCGCCGAGCAAGTCACCCAAGCTTTGCAGCGCGTCGGCCAGCCGGGCGCACTCGAGCTCCGCGTAAAGCGGCTGCGCCGTAAAGAGCTGCCGCTCGAGCGCGGGTCGTACCGCCTCCGTAAACTCCGGCAGGCGCGCGCCGTCCGGATTCGTCGTCTCCACACTTGCTCGCAGGAGCAAGCGCGCGAGGGTGAACGCCGCGCCGAAGCCCTCAGCCTCCTCGAGCAATCCGTAGCGCGGTGCCAGCGCGGCGATGGCTTTCTGCCCTTCCTCCAGACGCTCGAATGCCCGGCGCACTGCAGCATTCTTCTCCGGAACCGCCGCGAGGCCTTGCCGAAGTTCCTCTTCGGCCCGCCGTTTCACGGCCCAGACGGCGGGATCCGCCAGGATAGCCCGCCGGCGCTCCCGGTTCTGCTTCAGCCCTTGCGCCCTCGCGATGAGGTCCTCCGCGCGTTTCGCGTTCTCCGCGCTGAGCGCTGCCCAACGACGAAGCATCGTTTCGTCGCGCTGGAATTGACGAATCTGGTGGGGATAAAGCGAGTCGCGAAGGTAGGCCAGCTCGGCCACCGCCAGAAACCGCTGCGAGCGGGTCGGATAGCCGGCGAGAAAAGTGAGGTCGCCGACTGCCGCATCGGACTTCGCCCAATGGAGATAGTGCCGCAGTTGCACCGGCCGGCCGTTTTCGTAAGCCCGAAAGAGAGCCACATCGAACTTCAAGCGCGGGTCCTCCGTCCGCCTTGGATCGCCGATCTCCTGCAGGATCGCCTCGGGTGCGAAGACGAGGCGGATATCGGTGCAAACCCGATAGCGCTGGAGCTGAAACTGACCGCCTTGGTGAAGCCGGACGATTTCCGAGCGCAGGCCGGTCGCTTCGCGAGACTGCTGTTCAAGCTTGAAAATGGCTCTCTGCCGCGCTTCCGCCGCCGTGACTGCCTCCTTCTCTCCGGCGACCGCAGTCTGCACGCGCGCAGTCACATCCTCGCTCGACTGCAGGACGCTGAGTTCGAGCCCGGGACACGGGATCTCGTCTGTTCGATTTCGAGCCACGAAGCCACGCACGAGCAAATTGCGCTCGGAGGTAATCAACCGCTCGATCGTCTCCCAGCCGACGTGATGATCCGTGATGACGAGCCCGTCGGTGCTGACGAAAGCAGCCGACCCCCAAGCGCCGCCGAAACGAATCGTCGAAAGCCGCAAATGCTCAAGCCAGGCGTCGTCGGGCTCGAACTGAAAGCGCTCTTTGAGCTGCTCGCGCGGCGGCGCTTCGAAGGTCCACAATCCCTCCTCGGCCCGGCTCCCGGGCACGGCGGCGCACGCGAGCAGGGCGAAAAAACGCAGGCGCAGGCACATCGACAGGGAGGATAATGCGTTCGTGGGTCGCCCACGCCAAGCGTTTCCGGCCTGACGGGCACGCCAACCTCTATTTTCCAAGTTACTGGTGGGATCGATCCTGTTCATTTGTACTTCATCGTCGCGTTGATAGCCGCCCTCGGGTGCGCGATTTTGGTGGCCGGAATTTTTCGGCACGCGGGAGGTCCGCTCGGCTACCGCGGGCTCGATCTGCGCGGCGCGCCCCCCGCTCCTCATTTTGCTGGCGTGGTGTTTCCCTCGAGCCGTCCGCCGCATCTATGCACATCTCGGATGGACTGCCGTAATCCGTTCCGCGTTTCTCATCGCCCGGATCATCCCCGCGCTCGCAGCCGACCGGTTCGCGCTGTTCGTGATTACGCCGAAGTCTACCGAGCGCCCAAGCCGTCGGTGTTTTGCAGCCTTGCCATTCAGCGCGGCGGGATCGAAGGGACGGCATGAACGAGGGAGAACGCGATGAGCGCGTGCGAGCGTTGGCCGAGGCAAACACCGTGCTTGGTCTAAGGCTCGCGGTGCTGGAGTCGGTCGTGGAGGCCCTGGTCGGCGAATTGGGCGCGGTCCTTCAGCGCTCCGGGGAAGATGCTGCGCCGTGGTTCCGCGAGATCGAAGTGCGACGGGCGGCGGTTCTGCGCCAAGGCACGCCGAAGGCATCCGGTTAGCGCGGGCGCGCGCCCACCTTCCTTCTTCCCCCGCTAAACGCGCCGCTCAAACGCCGCCCGGCGGCTCCGGCGGCCACTTCACGACAAGCGCAAAATCGGGATCAGCCGGATCGTAGGCCAGCGCGATCTTGGTGCCGAGCGGGGGCCAGGGCTTCGACCAGCTCTCTGCCGAGCGGAAGCGAAAGGTGCGGCCATCGGGAGTCGCATACTTCATCTTGGCATGATAGCGCGCATTCTTCCCCGAGCCGGTGCACGAATGGAAGACGACCATCGCCTTCACCCTCTGGCCCGTCTGCAGCAGGGCTTCACGGCGCCAGCGTTCCCGCATCTTCTGTCGGCTCGCGAAGAAGGCGACCGTGGCGAAGAGCAGGAAAACGAACCCAAAGACGTAAATCGCGCCGCTGGTACGGGCGAGAAAAGTGACCGCCAGCGCGGAGAAAGCCATCGTGGCGCAGCCTTCCGACCGCGCTGCGATCTGCAAGCGGGAATTCTGGGGTGCTCAGCGCCGGATCCGCCGAAGCTCGCACGGCGCTCCGATCTCCGTCTTTCGCGGCTTCGCCGATCGGTCGCAGCAGGCTGCTCTGGGAAAAGGCGGCAGCAGGCTTCCGCTTTCCAGGAGCCTTCGGCATTCCGCCAGCGAGACCTACTTCGCTATCCTTTCTGCTCCTTCGCGCTTCGACGCTCGGATTATTTCTTCCCCTTGAGCACGGCAATGCTGTTCAGCATTTTGAGGACGAGCTCGCGATCGTCGCTGTCGGCGTCCTTCGAAACTGCCACCGCGATGACGAAGTAGACGTCACCAACTTGAAGGGTCGTGGCGATGATCTTGACGGGTCCGGCCTCGTCCTGGGACTCGTAGGTGATTTCGTTGACCTTGATCCCCGCGACCGTGGTCTCGCGCTTGGTGATCGGCAACCCGTCGATCTTCTTCCCCTGCTCCTTGAGCGTATCCCGCATCCTGGCGATGAGCCCGTCCACGCCCGCCGCGTCCCCCGCACTCTCGATGGAGGCATAGATCGTCATGTCCTCGTTGTAGACCTCGATCCCCTTGTCGGTTTGATCCGGTTCCCAGTCGTCCGGGATGTCGATCGAAAGCACCGGCGCCTTCTCGGGAAGCTGGAATTCCTTGGCGTGGACAGAGCCAAGCGCGAGGGCAAGAGTGAGCAGAGCGGAAGTCAGAAATATTTTCACGGGCCTACGGAGACGATCGCCCCGAGGCGCGCAAGTCGAATTGCGCGTGCTGACGGGAGCAACCCTGTCCCGATGTGCGCTCGCTCGCGGCGACACGCCACGACCCGGCAGCGGAGCGAGACAGCCCAGCCGATTTTACCGCTCTGGGCGTTCCCTTCGCCTCATGGCCGCACCGACGCTCCTATCTTCCTCTTCACGCGAGGGCGCGACGCTCCGATGCTCAAGCGCTCCTCACTGCCTCATCTCCCGCCAGCAGCGCGCGGAGCGGCTTGGCCAGCACCAGCAAGACCACGCCTCCGCCGGCGACGATTGCGGCGTGGAGCAACCAAAAACTCGTCGCGGGGAGCTTCTCATACAGGCCGCCCAGCCGGCCGCTGATTAGTCCGGCGGCAAAGGTCGTGAGCACATTCACGCCGAGCATGGTGCCGCGCACGGCCACCGGCGCTTTGGCCGCGTAGAGCGCCGTTGTCGTTGGCGTGAAGTACAGCCATCCGATATTAGAAATGAAGTGGAACCCTATGGCCCAGAGCAGCGGCGCGCGTCCGTCGGATCCGGAAATATAGGGAGCTGCGGCCAATTGGACGGTACCGGCCGCAAAGATCAGGCAGCCGATCGCCATCTTGCGGAGATCGTCCGGCTCGCGACCTCGCGCCGCCTGTCGCCGCCAGAGGGCCAGGAAGAATGGCAGCACAATCACCGGAGCGAGTCCGTCGATCGCCTGCAGCCACGCCACCGGTATCTGGAACTTGCCCACCTGCAGATCAAGGTGATCGCGCACCCAGAGGTTGTAGACGTTCCAAACCTGCGATTGCGCAATCCAGAAACAGACCGAGAGCGGCCAGACGAGGAACAACCCGACCAGCCGGCGTCGCTCCCCTCCGGTCAGCTTGCGGCGTGCGACCGCCGCCTCGCGGGCCCGCTCCGGCGGCAGGTGGCGCCCGCCGAGAAGGTAAACGATCAGCCCGATGAGCATGCCCACGCCCGCGAAGCCGAATCCCACATGCCAGCCATAAATTGACGCCAGTGCTCCGGTCAGGATCGGCGCGATGAACGCCCCCACCCCAATCGAGACGTAGTAGAGCTGAAACGCGTCCGCCTCGCGTCGGTCGCCATCGGCATAGAGCGACTTCACCTGCGCCGAGAGATTACCGCGCAGGAACCCGGCGCCGAGGATGAGGAGCAGCAGCGCCAGCAGGAAAGTCGCATCGAAGGCGAGCGAGAAATGCCCCGCCGTCATCAGGAGCGCCCCGGTCGCCACCGCCGCGCGGCGTCCGATCAACCGGTCGCCGATGATTCCGCCCAGCACCGGCGTGAAATAGACGAGCCCGATGTAGAGCCCGAAAGTCTGGGCTGCCAGCGCAACGACCGAGAGCGACCCTGTCACGGACTCAAGGAGTGCGCGGTAGCGCGCAAACCCGACGATCCCCTCGACGTGACCCGGGAGCAGAAGGGTCTCCGTCATGTAGAGCACCAGCAACGCCTGCATGCCGTGAAACGAGATCCGATCCCACAACTCCGTTCCCGCCAGCACCCAAAGTCCGCGCGGATGGTCGAGCAATCCGCGCCAGCCTGGGGCGATCTTCGGCGCGATTTCGTTCATGGGCGGACTGGCTCGCACATGCCGTAACGCTGACAAGTCGCGACTGGAGCGTTCGCGCTGGATGGGGACGCAGCCGTTACCAGCCAGAGAGCAGCCGTTCTCCATGCACCCATCCCACCACTGGCGCCGTAATTTCGGAATCCTTCCAGGCACTTCCGCCCCCTCTCCCTCGCGCTGCTCACCATGGCCTTGGTTACGAACGTGGACACCGACGCTCCGTCCCCCACAAAAACCCGCCGTCTTCCGTCAAAGGCCGCCCGAGCGCATCGCGAGTCCGGCCAGGGCTCTTCCAAAGCGGCAAAAGTACGGAGGTGAAAGGAGAGGATCGAACGCAGGGAAGGTCGCGAGATGTGGCGCAGCCCAACGGCCGCCCATGATTGGCGCTTCAGTTGACGTCCGACATCTGAACCCGCGGTTAGTAGTTCACTGGCACACGCCGGTCTTGGCAGATGCCCAGCGCCCGCTATGCGTGACCCTGCATGCGATTCTCCCGCTCCCTTGTTCTCTGGAAGAACGCTCTCGCCCCCGCCTCCTTCCTGCTGTTCGCGCTCGTTTTCGGCGGGTGCGGCTCCGGCGCGAAAAACCCTGACCCATGGGAGGCGGCGAATCGCGCGCAGCGGGACAGCCTTCACCTAGTCGCGTCGCCAGAGCGGATTGAGGTCCCGCTCCTGAGAAGCCCGGGCTTGGAACGGGCATGGGGTGCTCCCGAAATAAAGCGCGACGCCAGTGGGAGCACCTACCTGCTCATCTACAAGGATCCCAAGCAACCCTTCACCCGCCTGTTGATCTACGGCATGACCAAGCCGCTGCCGCTCCTTACTTCCCCGCCATTGATCAGCGGGGAGAAGATGGTCAACGACCAGCTAACGGGCTTTCAGCGCCCGCAGTCGTGGAGGGAAGTGATGATCGATGGCAGGAAGGTCCGCTGGTTCCAGGAGTCCACCAGCAGTGGAGCCGATGGCGCGTATTACAGCACCGAATGCTTCCAGCAGAAGGCGGCGGATGGCCGGATCGGTTATTACCGTCTGAATGCGGAAGCCGGCGACGATACGGAGACGGTGGTTCGCTGGTTCAGCAGCGTGCGGTTTGCCGAGTAACTCTCATGACGATCAATCCAACCAACGGCTGGGTCTCGATGCCCGAGATCGGGGTCACCTTCAGGCCGAGGCTCACCCGCACGGAGTTTCTCGGCCTGCCCGGATTCGCCAACCTGACGATCGCGATCAAGAACGAACCCTGGTGCAGTTTTCACCTCCCGCGCTTCCCCCTCTCGGCCACTGAGCTTCTCTGCACGATTTGTTACTTCCGCGGGGAGGCGCTCGAGATGCTCCAGATGGCGCAATATCCGCTCCCCGCCTCCGCCCGGATGGATTGGACCGAACTTCAGTGGGAAACTTACTATGGACAGTGGCTGAAAGAGGAAATGCACGTGCCGCCAGGCGCCTATCCTTGGGGCGGGATCGGCGCGAGTTACGATCCGAAGTCAGACGCCAGTTCGATCGGCGTGAGGTACAAACGGCCGCCTTGGTGGAAGTTTTGGATTCCGAATGATTGAAGACCGGAGACTGCCGGATCGACGCGCGGAGTTCATCTCGAAAGGGCAAAACGGCGGGTGCCTGCCCCGCCGAATCGCCTCGATCGCGTGAGAAGGCGTCAATCTGGAGAGTGATTTCGATGCGACCGAGCGAAACGGCGGGCCCCTGCAGCGCCGAAACACCTCGAACGCGAATGACAGCACCACTCCAAAGTGTGATTGCCGCTCAAGGGAACAAGACGGTGGGTCCCGAACACATGCCACGTGTTCGCCGAGAGAGGTCACGCTCTTCTCCAATCGCCGAATTCTCTTCCACCAATGCAGAATCGTCTTGCCGGAACGAGGCGGGGGCTTGCCGCAAATTGATTTTGTCTCGGTCGAATGAGACGCGGTCACTCCAGAGGATGAAACTTACTCGACGGATCAAGTCGCCCACTTGTTGCGACGGGATTTTGTCTCCCCCAAAAGAGATTTGGGCTCCTGGCGACAAGCCGTGGTCTCGCTCGAACGGCTCGTCTGCGCTCCCAAGAGCGAATTCGTCTCGACGGAGCGGGACGATTGGGCTCGGCCTCGCGGAATCGTCTCGATCGCACGACGCCGCATCGCTCTGCGGAGTGGTTTTGTCTCGAACGCGCGAGACGGCGCGTGCTTCCAACGACTGCGGCTCTCGCTGGAAAATGATTTTGCCATCTTCCAAAATGGAATTGCCATCTTCCAAAATGATATGATCTCTCTGGAACAAGACGAGGCGTCGTGGCGAAGTGATTTTGACTCGAACGAATAAGCCGCGGACACGCTGCAACGACTCGCGGCCTCGAGGGCAGGACACGCGAGCGCGTTGTCACGTGATTTTGCGTCGACCGAACTACCCGCCGTCTCGATTGAGGCACCCACCGCCTCGACCGAACGACTCGCGGCCACTCTGCCACAAGACGATGTCTCGCTGGAGCGACCCGCCGCCATGTTGTCGAGTGATTTTGGGTCGCACGAGCGACGCAAAACCATGACCGCGCGAGACGGCATCTCATTGGGTCGAGACGATTCCGCTTTGCGTCATGACGATTCCGCTTTGTATCGAGTCAATTCCGCTTTGTGGGGAGACCTTGTGTGTTTGGGGCAGCGACGTGCCGTGTTGAAGGGAGACAGCTGGGCGTCGTCGGGAGGCCGAGGCCCATGGGAGAAAGACGCGGGGAAGTAGCGGAAAGGGGAAGCGACAAGGAAGCTCCGAAATGGGCGCTGTGAGGATTGCCCGAGGCGCGGGTTTCCGGCACACAGGGCGTATGCCATCCTATCGCAGCCCTTTTTTCCTTTCGATTACGCTGGCAGCCCTCGCCCTCAGCGGCTGCGGAAAGAAGAACGGCGAGCTGTTCGAAGAGGTGCGTCCGCAATATGAACCGCTCCGGCTGCAAGTGCAGAAGATCGCGGCGGAACTTCCGGACGGTCAGGCGACGCAACTCGCCGGCAAGTTGGGCGGGAAGCGCGACGCGCCCAACCCCAAGCCTGTCCTGCGCGACGACGGGCACGGAAATCTCGTTTTCCTACACGTCCGGCAGCTCAGCGACGTGGATGTGCGGATCGACGAACTCAGCGACCTCAACCTCTACCTCGGGGGCGATTTTCGCACACTGCTCGGCTGGATCGCCAAGCCGACAACCCTAAGCGCTGCCACACTCGAATCGCGCTCGGGCCAGAAGTTCCTCGACATGCTGGCCAAGCCGCGTGCGCAAGTCCGCTACCTGGGCGTGTATCGGCCGGTGAAGTACGAGCGTCCCATCGCGCAGGACGAGAAGTCCTTCACGGGCGGACGCGCCGTGGTCGAATTTTTCGTTTACGATTTGGCCGATGGAAAACTTCTGGCGCAGTGGACCCAGACCACGCGGCCCGATGAGACCGTCTCTTACCTCTACAAGCCGGGCGAGGACAAGAAAGAGCGGCTGGAGTCCTGGGCGCGCTCGTCGATCTACACGAATATGCTGAAGGCCCTCGGCGAGGCGCTCCCCCGCGAGATCGGGGGAGAGTTCGTGAAGTAACGAGGGATAATTTGCAGCCCGGGCCGGCGCTTCGGAACGCTCGGGCGACCTCGCGTTAGTTCGCGGCTCCTCCACCTTTTCCTGCCTCGGCCTCGATCTTCTCGCGCACCTCCTTCGCGCGGAGCGATTTCCTGAGCCGGCACGTGCGCCGCGCGTTTCAGACGATTTCCCGCGCTGCGATACCCTCAACAACGGGTTTCCGTGCGAACGGGTTCTTCCCGGGTGTTTCGCCAATCCAGGCGCGCGCATAGGATCGGCTCGTTTTTCATGATTTCTTCGGCAACCTCCTCCCGGGCCCGTGGTTCACTCCGCAACAAGCCGGCCTTGGCGATCGGGCTCTTTCTCGCGGTGGCGTTTTTCGCTATTAGCGGGGGGATCTCCTACCGAAACACCCGTTTCCTGATCGAGGGCGCCGGGCAGGTCGCGCACACGCACGAGGTCATCATCGCCCTGACCAACGTCCGCTCGCTCATGAAGGACGCGGAAACCGGCCAGCGCGGTTTTCTTCTCACCGGCAACGAACACTATCTGGAGCCGTATAAAAAGGCGCACGCCGAAATCGATGAGCAATTCAGCCTGACGGAGCGGCTCGTTCAGGACAACCCTGACCAGGTGGCGATGCTGGCGTTGATCCAAGTTCACGCCAGCGCAAGACTGGCCGAACTCGAGGAGACGATCCAATTGCGGCGCTCCCAAGGATTCGAGGCGGCTCTCGCGGTCGTGATCAGCGATCGCGGAAAGGCCGAGATGGACGGGCTGCGCGACAAAGTCAGCAAGATAATTCGCACGGAGACCGAGCTGCGCACCCTGCGGATCGCCCAGATGGCGCAGGCCTATCGCTCCGCCACGCTGACCGGCCTCCTGACCGCCAGTCTCGGCGCGGTGCTTTCGATCATCACCGCGATCCTGCTGCACCGCACCTTGAAGAATCGCCAGCGTCAGGATTGGCTCCAAACTGGCAGCATGGGCCTGACCGTTGCCGTAGCGGGGGATCAAAACCTCGCGAAGATCGGCGAACAGATTCTCGCGTTCCTGGCCCGCTATCTCGATGCGCAAGCTGGTGCGTTCTTTGTCCGGCAGGGGTCGCACTTCGAGCGAGTCGCCACCTACGGTGTGCCGGCAGGGAGCGACACGCCCACCAAGTTCGGCCTAAACGATGGCCTGCTCGGAGAGGCGGCTAAACAAGGTACTCCACTTTCGTTGCAAGACGTCCCGGAAGGCTATCTCGCCCTCGGCTCCGGCCTGGGCCGCGGCCGGCCGCGCCATCTCCTCATCTCCCCGGCGACTTCCGACGGCCAGGTGAATGCCGTGCTGGAGTTGGGTTTCATTCATCCGCTGGACGAACTGTCCCTCACGCTTCTCCGGGAAATTTCGAGTTTGATCGGAGTGGCGGTGAAGTCCGCCAACTACCGCACCAACCTGCATGAATTTCTGGAGGAAACCCAGCGCCAGGGCGAGGAGCTCCAGGCGCAGAGCGAGGAGCTGCGTGTCTCCAACGAGGAGCTGGAGGAACAGGGGCGGGCTCTCCGCGAGTCCCAAGCCCGGCTCGAACTGCAGCAGGCCGAACTCGAGCAGATCAACTCGCAGCTCGAGGAACAGACCCAGATGCTCGAAGGGCAGCGCGACGCTCTCGCCCTCTCCCGCGTCGCCGTGGAAGCCAAGGCGGAGGAACTGGAGCGGGTCAATCGGTACAAGTCCGACTTCCTCGCGAACATGTCGCATGAGCTACGCACCCCGCTGAATTCGCAGCTCATTCTCTCCAAGCTCCTGGCCGACAATCCCGGCGGAAATCTCACGCCCGAGCAGGTGCGGCACGCGCAGACGATCCAATCCTCCGGCAACGATCTCCTTTCCCTCATCAACGACATCCTCGACCTCTCCAAGATCGAGGCCGGTCACATGGAAGTGCACGCGGAGTCTGTCTCGGTGGCGCGCTTGATCGCCGATCTCAACCGCGTCTTCGAGCCGGTCGCCAAACAGAAGGGGCTCAGCCTGACCGTGCGCGTGGCGGATGATTGCCCGATGGCCCTGGAGACCGACCGGCAAAGGGTCGACCAGATTCTGCGGAACCTTCTTTCGAATGCGTTCAAGTTCACGGAGCAAGGCGGAGTCGAATTGACGGTGAGTCCTGCGGAAGGCAGCGCGCTCGCCTTCGCCGTGCGCGACACTGGCATCGGCATCTCGGCCGACAACCAGGCGGCCATTTTTGACGCCTTCCGCCAGGCCGATGGCGCGATCAGTCGAAAGTATGGCGGCACGGGGCTGGGCTTGTCCATTTCACGCGAGCTGGCCCGTCTGCTGGGCGGCGTGATCCGCCTCGACAGCACGGCGGGGCACGGGAGCACGTTCACGCTGGTGCTCCCGGAAATCCTCGGCGCGGAACTCCCCCCACCCGCGATCTCCGCGTCACCAACGGTCCCAGCGATGAAACCCGCGGCGGCCGCACCCGTGCCGACTCCGCGGCGCTCTGCCCCTTTCACAGATGACCGCGAGGGCCTGACGGCGAATGCACGGGTCATCCTAGTGGTGGAGGATGACGAATCCTTCGCGCGCATCCTTTTCGATCTCGTGCGCGAAAGCGGCTTTCAGTGCCTCGTCGCGAGCACCGCGGAGGATGCCCTCGCCATCGCGCGGGAATATTTGCCGAATGCTGTGCTGCTGGATGTGGGCCTGCCCGATAATTCCGGGCTCTCGGTGCTCGACCGCCTCAAGCAGGACAATCGCACCCGTCACATCCCGATTCACGTGATTTCCGCGGGCGACCACGCGCAGACCGCACTTTCGCTCGGCGCCATCGGGTACCTCGTCAAACCGGTGAAACACGAAGACCTCGTCGGGGCGCTTCGACAGATCGAGGCCCGCGTGGCGGGAGGACAGCGCAACGTGCTCATTGTCGAGGACGATGCCGTCCAACGCGACAGCATGAGGCAGCTCCTCGGCTCGCCAGAAGTGCGGGCGATCGCCGTTGGGACCGCGAGCGAGTGCCTGGAGAAGCTCCGCGAATCGACCTTCGATTGCATGGTCTTGGATCTTTCCCTGCCCGATGCCTCGGGCTTCTCGCTCCTCGAGACCCTGAGCAAGGAAGAGGCGTACAGCTTTCCACCAGTCATCGTCTATACGGGCCGCGAACTTTCGGCGTCCGAGGAACAGAGCCTTCGGCGCTATTCGAAATCCATCATCATTAAAGGTGCGAAATCGCCGGAACGTCTGCTCGATGAAGTCACGCTTTTCCTGCATCGCGTGGTCTCCGACCTGCCGGCCGAGCAGCAGAAGATGATCGAGCGGGCGCAGAACCGGGATGCGATCCTGGAAGGTCGCCGCATCCTCGTGGTGGAGGACGACGTGCGGAACATTTACGCGCTCACGAATATTCTCGAGCCGAGGGGCGTCCGCGTGCAGATCGCGCGCAACGGCCGGGAAGCACTGGAAGCGCTCGAGAAGAGCACGGCCAATCCGGCCGACAGAATCGAACTCGTGCTGATGGACGTCATGATGCCCGAGATGGACGGCCTCGCCGCCACCCGCGCGCTGCGCGAGCGGCCGGAGTGGAAAAAACTGCCTGTCATCATGCTGACCGCGAAAGCGATGAAGAATGATCAGGAGCGCTGTCTCGATGCTGGCGCGAACGACTACATGGCCAAGCCACTCGACGTGGAGAAACTTCTCTCGCTCGTCCGCGTGTGGATGCCGCTCAAATAGAATGGCTGCTCCGACCGAAGGCATCGAGCTCCGGCTTCTGCTCGAAGCCATTTACCAGCAGTATCACTACGATTTCCGCGGCTATTCCATCGCGTCGATCAAGCGCCGGCTCAAGCAGGCCCTGGAGCGTTTCGAATGCGGGAGCATTTCGCGACTGCAGGACAAGGTGCTGCACGATCCCGCCGTTTTTCCGAGCCTGCTGGGCTTGTTGACGGTGCAGGTCAGCGAGCTTTTCCGGGACCCGCTCTACTTCAAAGCCATTCGCGAGAAGGTCGTGCCGCATCTGCGCACCTATCCATCGCTCAAGGTTTGGATCGCGGGATGCAGCGCGGGGGAGGAGCTTTATTCTTTTGTGATTCTTTTCCGCGAAGAAGGGCTGGAGGAGCGGACGATCTTCTATGCGACGGACATCAACGCCGACGCGCTCAAGCGCGCACAGGATGGAGTCTATCCGCTCGACCAAATCCAGCTCTTCACCGAGAATCACCGCAATGCGGGTGGGAAGTCATCCCTTTCCGACTACTACACGGCGGCGTATGGCAGCGCGCGGTTTGACCGGTCGCTGCGGGCCCGCGCGGTTTTTTCCGACCACAGTCTCGTGACGGACGAAGTCTTCGGGGAGATGCAGTTCGTCTCCTGCCGCAATGTGTTGATCTATTTCGATCGCGATCTCCAAAATCGCGCCATCGGTCTTTTCAACGACTCGCTCGTCCGCAAGGGCTTCCTCGGGCTGGGGGCGAAGGAAAGCATGCGCTTCTCAAGTCACGCCGAGCAATTCACCGACTTCGTGCGCGAGGAAAAGATCTTCCAGAAACGGGGGGCCATATGAGTAACGCGGCGCCCAAAGCCGTGGTGATCGGGGGGTCGGCCGGGTCCCTGGACGCCCTGTCGCAGATCCTGCCCGCGCTGCCCCAGAGTTTTCCGCGACCGATTCTCGTGGTGGTGCACCTGCCGCCCCATCGCCCCAGTGTCCTCGCCGAGGTTCTACAGCGAAAGTGCGCAATCGCCGTACGCGAGGCCGAGGACAAGGAGTCGCTCGAGCCCGGCACGGTCTATTTCGCGCCACCGGATTACCATCTTTTGGTCGAGCCCGACTGGCGGATCGCGTTCTGCGCCGACGCTCCCCGGCTCTACTCGCGACCGTCCATCGACGTGCTCTTCGAGTCCGCCGCAGATGTTTACCGGCGCGATTTGATCGGGCTTGTGCTGAGCGGGGCGAACAGCGATGGCGCGCTCGGACTGCACGCGATCGCGGCCGCCGGTGGAACCGCGTTGATCCAATCTCCGCGCGAGGCCCAGAACGCAGCGATGCCGGAAGCCGCACTGCGCGCGTGCCCGGACGCCGCGGTTGTCGAAACCCGACGAATCGCGGAGGTATTGCAAGCGCTTGCCGATGAACACTCCTGATTCCGTTTATTTTCTCCTCGTTGACGACCTGGCGGAAAACCTCATGTCGCTCGAAGCCTTGCTGCGCCGGGATGGGTTGGTGTTGCTCAAGGCACGCTCCGGCATCGAAGCGCTCGAATTACTGCTCAAGCACGAGGTCGCGCTGGCACTGCTCGACGTCCAAATGCCGGGGATGGACGGGTTCGAACTGGCGGAGCTGATGCGCGGCAACGAGCGTTCCCGCCGGGTTCCCATCATCTTTCTGACCGCGGGAGTGGCCGACTATCAGCGGCGTTTTCGCGGCTACGAAGCGGGGGCCGTCGACTTCCTGCTGAAGCCGATCGAATCCGACATCCTGCGGAGCAAGACCGACGTCTTCCTCGATCTGTTTCGCCAGCGTCAGCAGCTCGCCCGACAGCATGAGGAATTGAAAGTTTACGCTGGCGCGCTGGAACAGGCCGATCGGCGCAAGAACGAGTTCCTCGCCGTGCTGGCCCACGAGCTGCGCAATCCGCTCACGCCAATTCGCTACGGCCTGCAGATGATCCGGATGGAGCCGGAGCTGCCGGTGCCCCCGGATATTCCGGCGATGATGGATCGCCAGCTCGGGCATCTCGTGCGCCTGATCGACGACCTGCTCGATGTTTCCCGCATCAGCCAGGGCAAGATCGAATTGCGCCGGCAGCCGATCACCCTGCAAACCGTGCTGCAGGCTGCGATTGAATCGAGCCGTCCCACGATCGATGCCGGTCAGCACGCCCTGACGGTGGAAATGCCCGAGGAACCCCTCTGGGTGCACGCCGACCTCACGCGCCTTGCGCAAGTAGTGAGCAATCTTCTGAACAACGCGGCAAAATATACGCCGGAGCGGGGCAAGATCGAGGTGACCGTGCGCGCGGAAAAGGACGAGGTGGTCATCAGCATCGCGGATACGGGTTTGGGGATCGACGCGGACATGCTGCCCAAGCTCTTCGATCTCTTTACCCAGGTCGAGAGCGGCAACACCCGTTCGCGTGGTGGCTTGGGGATTGGCCTCGCGCTGGCCCGCCAACTCGTGGAACTGCACGAAGGGCGACTGGAGGCGCAAAGCCCCGGCCGCGGCTTGGGGAGCACCTTTACGGCGCGTCTGCCCCTCCACCGGCAAACCCTGGTGGATCCCGTTGCCCACACCCCGTTTCTCCAGCCGGCCGTTCGCCCGCTCAAACTGCTCGTGGTGGACGACGACATCTCCTCGGCGCAAACGACCAAACGGATTCTGGCCATGGTGGGGCATGATGTGACGCTGGCGCACGACGGTTTCCGGGCCCTCGAAGTGGCCAAGGAATTCAAGCCCGATGCGATCGTGCTCGATATCGGCTTGCCCGGAATGAACGGCTACGATGTCTGCCGGGCGCTGCGTCTGGATCCGCTTTTCAAACACACCGTTCTCATCGCCCACACCGGCTGGGGCCAGGAAAGCGATCAGCAGAAGAGCCGGGAAGCGGGCTTCGACCATCACCTGACCAAGCCCGTCGACTTCCAGGAATTGTCCCGGTTGTTGACGCTGGCATAGCAGCGTAGCCGCGTCTCGTTTCGGGCGACGTTCGATCCAAGGAAAGCTGCCTGATGAGTGCTGATCCCATTCTTCCCACCGCCGCAGACTTCCCGCCGGGGACGGCATTTGTGATCAAGGAATTCGACGTGCCTCTCGTGCAAATCCCGGCTCGCGGCTGGTTCAACTGGTTCGGGGGCAAGCCGCGCCCGTATGACGAAACGGCGCTCCGGATCGACAACAATTGGCCGGCCGAGTCTTTTGAGGAATGGCTGGGCGTGGTCGCGGAATCGCTCGAGGAACGCAAGTGACCCGATGCACCCGTTTGCTTGCCAAGATTCTCTCGACGGCGCAATTTGAAGCGAAGCCAACCCCCCATTCCACATGACAATTCGCGTCATCAACCCGCTGGTGCGGCCACTCCTGTTGCTGGCCTTTTGTATCGGCCTTCTCGTCGGATTGGGCGGGTGTGCGTCAACGGGCGTAGTCGATGCCTGCCCGGCCGTGCGGAATGAAAATCCCAGCCTCCTGCGAGGCCGTAGTACGACGGCGCTCTAAAGCTGCGTCGAGTCTCGACCGCGATTGATGAACCCGGGCAAAGTCGCCATCCTCGGCGCCCGCTCGACGGGAATGACCACGCCGGCCGGACGGTTCGACTCGAACTTTAGTAGCCCGGACTACGCGAAGTCTGTCGGAGTCAGGATAGCGCGTTCCAAGATCCAAACGGATGACGGCGAGAGGGTGCTGATTTGGAGGGACAGCAGGGCAGACCTACTATGATCGGGCTGCACTCGATGGGATAGCCGGCGGACCGCGGCCGGTTCGGCAACCCGCCCGATAATCAACGCAGCGCTTACGTCGGCCGCACCAATTCGAACTGGTCGCGGGTGCGGGTGTACCAGCCGCGGCCATGCATTCGGCCGATGGGAAAGAACGCACCGTCGCGCACGCGGTATTTCTCGGGATCGACGATTCCCTCCCGGACGTGCACAACCAGAATGCGGCCCAAGATCAGCCGGTTATCGCCGATGAGTAGCGTCTGCTCTTCGACGCACTCGAGATGGACGGGAGCTTCCGCGATCCGCGGCGGCCGCACTGCGCTGGAAGGGATGGAGGTGAAGCCCGCGGCGGCCAACTCGCTTACGCCGGCGGGATAGTCTTTGGAGCACTGGTTCATCTGCTCTGCGATGCCTTCGTCGACGAGGTGCACCACGAATTCCTTGGTCGCCGCAATGTTTGCCGCCGTATCCTTGGGCGCGCCATTGTCCGGCCGGTCGCCAATGCTGAGAATGACCAGGGGCGGCGCCGAGCCCACCACGTTGAAATAACTGAAGGGCGCGGCGTTCACCCGGCCGGTGGCATCGAGCGAAGTGACAAGGGCGATCGGGCGCGGGGTGACGAGCCCGACCAGGAGTTTGTAGTTGAGCTCGGGAGCGAGCGTGCGGAGATCGAAAGTGTTCATGGAAAAGGCGGACGCCGGTTCAGACGCGCGAGGCAAGTTTGCCGAGCGAGCCGAGCGCCTTGTCAAGACGCGCGCTCCACGGATGTCCGCAACTGAGACGAATGAAGTTCGTGTAGCGCTGTTGTGGGGAGAAAATCGGGCCGGGCGCGATGCTGATACCGGCCTGGAGAGCCGCCCGATGCAGTTTCATCGCATCGGCGGCTTTGCCCGGCAGTTCCACCCAAAGGACGAAACCGCCAGCGGGACGGGTCACACGGGTGCCTTTCGGGAAATACTCCGAGACAGCGGCGGCGACCCGCATGACCTGCTCGCGCAGGGCGCGCCGCAAGCGGCGCAGGTGCAGGTCAAACGCACCACTGCGCATGAATTCCGCCACCGCCGCCTGCGGATGGGTGGAAGTGGCCAGCGTGTTCATGAACTTCACGAGCTGCACGCGCTGCCCAAAGCGACCCGGAACGATCCACCCGACCCGGTAGCCGGGCGCAAGGCATTTCGAGATCGACGAGCAGACCAGAACCAGGCCTTCGGTGTCGAAGGCGCGACAGGATTTGGGCCGTGCGGCCCCGTGATGGAGATCGGCGTAGATCTCGTCCTCGATCAGCGGGAGGCGGCGTGGAGCGAGAATATCCTGGACGAGCGCGCGACGCGCTTCCTCCGGCATGCAGGCCCCCAGGGGGTTATTGAAACTCGTCGTGAAAAGGCAGGCGGCGACGCGGGTGCGGCCCAGCACGGATTCGAGTGCCTCCAGATTCACGCCCGTCTGCGGATGCGTGGGGATCTCGATCGCATTCAAGCCCAGACTCTCCAGCGCCTGGAGCAGCCCGTAATAAGTGGGCGACTCGATCGCGACGGCATCCCCCGGCCGGCAAGTCGCGCGCAAGGCCAGGTTCAACGACTCCATGCAGCCGCAGGTCGTGACAATCTCATCGATGGCGACCTGGTAGCCGGCGTTCGGCGCCCGGAGCGCGAGTTGACGCCGGAGTTCCTCATGACCGGGCGGAAAATCGTAGTTGTTGTCCGCAGCGGTGCTATGCCGCGCCACGGACGCGAGCACGCGATTGAGCGCGCGGTTGGGGAGGATTTCACCGCTGGGAGTCGCAACTCCAAATGGCGCGTACTCGGGATGATGCCGAAACGAATCGATGACCTCGACCACCTTTGCGGCATTTCCCTCGAGCGCGATCTGCCCGGCGTGATCGTCCACCCCGTGCTCCGGTTCCGGAAGCAGATGATCGTGGTGCGGCTTGACGTAAAACCCCGATTGCGGGCGAGCCTCCACGAGGCCGCGGCCCTCCAGCACTTGAAACGCCTGGAGTGCGGTCGAGCGGCTGATGCCCCGTTGCGCCATCAGTTTGCGCACGGACGGCACGCGATCGCCGGGACGCAGAATTCGCTCCTCAATGAGCTGCCCGATGCTGTCTGCGACCTGTTCGTAGAGCAGCGGCCGGTCATGCATAAGTTCAGAGAAAAGCGCAAACTGTTCCTATATCAAATCGTTTTTATTGGAACTGTTCCACAAGTCGGTGCATGCGATGCTGCTTGCGTTAAATCTATGAAACTGAATCTGACTGAAAGCTTCGCGAATCTCGAGAATGCACTCGCCGCACAGCTCCTGCAAAACATCGAAACTCAACGCGTACAAGACCCGCGCCACTTTCTCGCCGGTGAAGTACGGCTCGCCGACACCATGCGGCTCGACAAGGGGGAATTCTGGAGCGGCGACGAGGTCAACGCCGATCCGGTGACTATCGAATGTGTTAACGGTTGCGTCTGGTTGACCCTCGGCAGCGGGCTTCTCGATGACGTGCTGCTTCTGCCCGATCGCACCTACGTGACGCGCCCCGGCGACCATGTGCTGGTCGAGGCGCTGGAAGACAGCCTCCTCCGGATCCGCTCCGCCTGCGAATAATCCGCTCTGCCGATCTCTAAACCCAACTTGGCCGCCTGCGAACGAAACCTGCGGGCGGCCAACTTCATTTTGATCTGCGTGTCCGCCGCAACCGCTCAGCGCACGAAGGTGTTCGGATACGTTTTCGGCCTCCTCGGAGTCACTTCGTTTAGCCTAACCCTTCCCGCCACGCGCGTAGCGGTTCAGGGGATCGACGCGATCCTCCTGGCCTCTGGCCGGGCTTTGCTGGCGGCGGCAATCGGCACGATCTGTCTCTTTATCGCCCGCGCCCCGAGGCCCCGGCGCGCCGATTGGCCCGGCCTCGCGGTCGTCGGGCTCTGCCTCGGCATCGGGTTTCCGCAGTGCGCGAGCATCGGAGCCCGCGACGCCACTTCCGCGCATGGGGCCGTGATCCTCGGGCTTCTGCCTCTTTTTACCACGCTCGCGGGGATGCTGCGGATGCGTGAGCGACCGTCCCTGGCCTTTTGGTTCTCCGGTTTGCTGGGCAGCGGCGCGGTCATCGCCTACGCGTGGTGGCAGCATCCAGTTGGCGGCCAGGGCGGCGCGGACGCCGCGCTTTTTGCCGCCGCGATCATCGCAAGCTTCGGCTACGCGGAATCCGCCCGACTCGCCGCCGCGCTGGGAAGCTGGCAGGTCGTCTGCTGGGCGCTCCTGCTGGTCGCACCGGCCAATCTCGCCATCTCGGCCTGGAGAATGGGGAGTCACGCTCCATTCAACGCGACGCCCATCGCCTGGTTTTCCTTCGCGTATGTGGCCACGATGAGCCAACTTTTTGGCGTAATGCTATGGACCCGCGGCCTGCAACTCGGCGGCGTGTCGCGCGTGGGACAGCTCCAATTGCTCATGCCATTCCTCACCTTCATCGCCTCGGCCTGGTGGCTACGCGAGACGCTCTCCCCCGCCATGTTTTTCGCCGCGATGGTGGTGCTCGTCTCCATCGTGCTCTCGCGTCGTGCGCCGGTCCTGCAGCCGGATTCGGAATCGCGATTTCCCGGCCCCGCCGGGCAGTCTGCGCCACTGCTGCCGCGCGCCCCCGTTTGCGCAGGCGCACGACGCGACTAAAAGCGCGGGCACGTTTCGTGCGTAACACACGCACGCTCACTTGCCTCCGCAGGCAGCAGAAGTAGATTCCGCGCCCCCGCCGCCCGGTGGAACCCTGACATGCAAGCCGATATCGAAAAACTTCTCCTCTCCGGCGTGGTCTCCGCCAGCGCCGCCGAAAAACTCGCGCGGCTCGCCCCGGGAACTTACGTGCAACACAAGTCCTGGGGCTTCGGTCGGATCGCCGCGTGGGATGCCACTCTCGGCAGTGTGACGATCGACTTCCTCGCCAAGAAGTCGCATCCCATGCAGTTTCAATTCGCTGCGGAGACGCTGCAGGCAATGGCGGAGTCGCATTTCCTGGCGCGTAAAGTCAATGACCTGGCTTCGCTCAAGGCGGATGCCCAGAACAACCCGCGGGGAGTGCTGAAGCACATCCTGGACAGCCTGGGGGGCAAGGCCACCCTGCTTCAGATCCAGCAGATGCTGACGCCGGAAATCGTGGCGAATGACGTCGCGTTCAAGACCTGGTGGGACAAGGCGAAAAAGGCGATCAAGGGCGACGGGCACTTCGTCCTGCCCGCCAAGAAGACGGATCCCGTCGAGTATCGAACGGAAGCGATTTCAAAATCGGGCACGGCTTTCGAGCGCTGGAACAGCGCCCGACAATCGAAAGACCAGATTGCCGCCCTCGATGAAATTCTCAAGAGCCTGGACTCGCTGGATGATGCCCCGGCTCGGGTGCAGCCGATCATCGTCGCGGCTGCTCTCGCGGCCCAAAAGACGCAGAAGCTGCATGCCACCGCCGCGCTCGAACTGCTCGCCGTGGCCGAGGAACTCGCGGTGGCGACGAAAACTGCCACACCGCAGCCAGGGATTGCGGCCGCCCTGCGCGCCATGGAGCGCGATCTCGTGCCGGTCCTCTCGCCCTTGAACGCCACGCGCCTCCGCCAGGTGCTCAGCCATTTCCCGGATGCCTTTGGCGAGGAATGGCCCGGTCGCGTCGCCGCCCTTATCCCGCGCACCACCGGACCGCGCCTGCCGGCGGAACTTTCGCGCGCGCTGGTGGAGCGAAACGAGGACGAAGCGCTGCGCAGCGCTTACGATCAATCCATCCGCGGGCACACCGTGACGTGCGAAATGCTCTACTGGCTGGCGAGCGAGCGCGCGGAAACTCCGGCAAGTGAATTCGTGGGACCCGAATTGCTGAGTTCGATTCTCTCCGCGCTCGAACGCGATGTGACGAGCGAAATCAAGCGCAGCACGCGTCTGCGCGAGATTCTCACCGGGGACCGGGATCTCATTCCCGACCTCGTGAGCGGAGTGGAGGCGCACCGCGTGCGCGGTGTCGCGCGCACCCTGCTGCACAGCACTGTCTTTGACGATCTCACCCGCAAATCGCTCGTGGCCAGGATCATCAAGGTGCATCCTTCCATCATCGAATTGCTCAGCGCCTCCTCCGAAACCCGGCAGGAGGATGGCCCGCTGATCGTCTCCTGGGAAAGTCTCGAGAAAAGGAAGGCTGAATTCGACGAACTCGTGAAGGTGAAGATCCCGCAGAACATCAAGGATATCTCGATCGCCCGCTCCTACGGAGACTTGCGGGAGAACTTCGAGTTCAAGTCCGCCAAGCAAATGCAGGGTGTGCTGCAAAGGCAGAAGCGCGACTATGAGGCGCAGCTTTCGAATTGCCGCGGAACAGACTTCTCCGACGTCGACGCGTCCCAGGTTTCCGTGGGAACCGTCGTGCGCATGCGCGGACCGGAGGGTGTGGAGGAGACCTACGCCATCCTGGGAGCGTGGGACACGGATCCTGACAAAGGAATCGTCTCGTATCTCGCTCCTTCCGGCCAGTCGCTCATCGGGAAACACGTGGGTGACACCGTGCAACTGAATACCGGCGCACACGAAATCTTGGAGATCACCCCTTACCGGCCGTCCGGCGCAACGGCTTCGGAGTCGTAGCATACGGCCGGCCGGCGGTTGAGCGGCTTGGGCGTCGAGATCCCATCTTACCGGGTTTTTTGAGCGGCCGCCAACTGGGCGCAGGCGGCGCACTCCGGCGGCGTGCGATCGTTTCGATGCCCGACCCCTTCCCCCTCGTCGGGCTGCTCATGCTCTGCGGCGCGGGCCTTTCCACGCGTCTCGAACTGGGAAAGCATATTTTCACCCGAGGGAGTTTTTTCCACCTTGATCCTGCTTGGCCTGCTCCCGAGCGTCTCCACGTTGGCTCCATTCGATTTGCCGAACTCCCCGACCGGGTCGCCCTGGCGAATCGCCTGATAGGAGCCCCTTCGGCAGTGCCCGGATTTATGCAGGTGCCAAGTCGCGGCATTTCCTCGGCGCATGACCCTCTCGATGTGGTTTTCGAACTCGATCCCGCCTATCGTTCGCCATGCGCAGCCCCGTGCCAACAGTACCCCAGGAGTATGACTTCGTTGTCATTGGCGGAGGCAGTGCGGGTTATGCCGCCGCCCGGACTGCTGCGGTTCTTGGACTTTCGACCCTCGTCATCGAGGGCGGCGAAGAGGTGGGTGGCCTCTGCATCCTGCGCGGCTGCATGCCGAGCAAGACCGTCATTGAATCCGCCAATCGGATGATCTCGATGCGACGAGCGAACGAATTTGGCCTGCGGGCCGAGAATTTGCGTGTCATCGGCGGGGAGGTTCTCGCGCGAAAACGAAGGCTCGTGGAGGAGTTCGCCAGCTATCGGCGCGAGCAACTCGAGAACGGAAGATTTACCTTTCTCCGCGGCTTCGCCCGCTTCGTGGATGCGGAGACGCTCGAGATTTTTGACACCGCCAATGTCCGGACGGGAACGATTCGGGGACGGACATTTCTGCTGGCCACCGGATCCGTGATTTCCCGCGTCGAGATCCCGGGGCTGGCGGAGGCGGGCTACCTTACGAGCGACCATGCGCTCGAGCTGGCTGAAATTCCGGAGTCAGTCGTCGTGCTCGGAGGCGGCGCGATTGCGCTCGAAGCGGCGCACCATTTGGCGGGTCTGAGCGCGAAGGTGACCGTGATCAATCGCGGCACGCAGGTTCTCCGCGAAATGGACACCGACGTCGCCCGCGCGCTTCAGCATGCGTTGGAAGCGCGTGGTCTGATCTTCCATCTTGGGACCAAGCTTCTCGGCGTGGAGCGGACGACCGCGGGACTGAAAAAAGTGCGTTTTTGCGAGACCGACAGCGGGGCGGAGAAGCAAGTGGAAGCGCGTGAAATTCTGTTCGCATTGGGGCGCGCGCCTGCAACCGAGAGGCTCGGGCTCGAAAACGTAGCGGAGCTGAAGGTTGTGCGCGGGCGGCCCAGCACCGGCGCCGATCAGCGCACGAGCGTGGGCCACATCTTTGCCGCAGGTGATGTCGCGGGCCCACACGAGATCGTTCACATTGCGATTCAGCAGGGCGAGATCGCGGCGCGAAATGCGGCCCGGCTGCTGGGCCGACTCGGCGGAGCGATCGAGAAAATGAGTTACGCTTCGAAGCTGTTTTGCGTGTTCACGCAACCGCAGGTGGGGGTCATCGGCCTGACGAAACGCGAGGCGACGGCGGCCGGGATCGACTTCCGCGACGCCTCCTATCCGTTCGCCGATCACGGCAAGTCAATCGTGCACGGGGAGACCGAGGGATTTGTCCAGCTCCTTGTCGAGCGACCGACCGGGAAGATCCTCGGCGCTGCTGCAGTGGGGCCGGAGGCGAGCGAGATCATTCACGAGATTGCGGTCGCGATGCATTTTGGGGCGACCGCGCGCGACCTCGCCCGCGTACCCCACTACCACCCCACGCTCAGCGAAATCTGGACATACCCGGCGGAAGAACTTATGGGCATTGATCCTGCAGAAGACGCAGAAATCAGCCCCGCGGCCCGGAGCCTGCTCTGATGGGCGTTGACAGCCGACAACCCGAACCGATTAATCGACGTGCTCCGCTTCTTCCCGCAAAAACAAACCCCCGACCCGGCGTCTCCCGCGCCTCCCGTGACGCCCGTCTCCCCGTCGCCTGTCGCTCCGCTCGCCGCGCCCTCACCTCCTGCTCCTGCCGCTCCGGCGGCCCCCGCCTCATCCGCCCCTCCTGCCGCTGCACTCGCGCCGCGTAGCGCCGGCTTTTCTTCGCCCACCACCCCTGCTCCCACTTCCATTCCAAACCTTAGCACTTCCACTCCCATGGCCGAAAGCGTCACGAAGAACACCCTGTCCAAAGACGTCGAGATCAAAGGCTCGATCAAATTCACCAACGAGCTCATCATCGACGGCAAGATTGAGGGCGAAATTATTTCCGACGGCAATCTCACGGTTGGCGAGAACGCCGAGATCAAAGGTGAGATCAAAACGAAAAGCGTGACGGTATTTGGAAAGATTCACGGAAATATTTCGGTGACCGAGCGCTGCGAACTCAAGACCCGCGCGCACCTCGTGGGCGACCTCCGCGCCGCGCGCGTGGTCATCGAAGAAGGCGCCACCTTCGTCGGCAAGTCCGAAGTCACTACCGGCGGCAAGACGGCGACCCCGGCCCCGAAAGGCGATCCGTCCGGAGGAGGCAGCAGCTCCTCTCCAAGTTCGGCTTCCTCCCCATCCTCTGCCAGCTCGGGCGGCTCCAGCAGTGGCAGCGGCGATGCCGCCGCCAAAGGTGGCGCCACGTTTGGAAACCGCTGATTCGCATTGAATGCGAGGTGACCCTTGGCAACCTTAGCTCCGAAGATCAGCGTTCGTTGTCCGCACTGCGCGCACGAGCAATTCGAGCCGCGGATTGCCAAGTCCACCTACTGTCGATCTTGCAGCGAGTACTTCACGATTGAGCAGGCGCTGAAGGCGGCGCGATCCGCGCGTCCGCCCACCCGCGTCTCCATTCCGCTCGATGAGGCGGTGACGCGCGGGCCCGCGCCGGTGCCGATCGATGCACCCAGTCTGCACGATCCTGACGAACGTCCTCGCTCGGTGACGGGACAGGCTCCGACGACTCTCTCGCACTTGCGGCTGCGCTTTGGACAGTACTTCCGCGGCCCAAACAGTCTCACCGTCCGCTGCTTCGACTGTGGCGGTGAGCAGGAAGTCGCCTCTGCGGCGCAGTCGGCCACCTGCAAGCAATGCGGCGCGTACGTCGACCTGCAGAACTACAAGATCAGCGGCAGCTTTAGTCGCGATATTCGCACGGCGGGCTCGCTCCTGGTCCTGGCCCGCGCCGACCTCGCGTGCTCCAAGGTGGTATGCGGCTCGGCGACGATCTACGGCAAAGTGCGCGCAAATCTTTACTGCGCCGGCGACGTCACGATCCGCTATGAAGGCCGACTCTATGGGGAACTCGAGGGCCGGCACTTGCATGTCGAAAAAGGCGCAGCAGTTGATTTTGTGCGTCCGGTTCGCGTCACCTCAGCGGAGATCGAGGGACGCATACACGCGAACATTCATTGCGAGGGTCCACTTGTCATTCGCCGCACGGGCGAACTCTCCGGAAGCGTCGCGGCCCGAAGCTTCAACGTGGAAAAGGGCGGCCTCTTTGACGGGGAGATGACGATCCTCCCGAATGCGACCAATGCCGCGGAGGAGCAGCTTCTTCTCCCGTCGGATCGCGAGCGTTGAGCCTCACTCAAAAGGAGGAAGTCCGTGCCAGGCGCGGCCCTCCTCGTAGCAATGCAGCCTTTCCCGAACAAGCATTCGGGCCAGAGGAGTCATGTCCAGAGTCCGCTCGAAGTAAGGCACGGTCCTTTTTTGCATTGCCACCGCTTTGGCGAATTCCCCGGCTTCGGCATAGGCCGCCGCCAAGGTGTCCATCATGTGAAACGACTTCCAGCCATTGCCGTGCACGCCTTCTCGGCCAAGAAGATCGCCCTCCGCCCATCCCGCAAATGCGATTCCGGGCAAGTGGCAAGCTGGAAGGCGAGCATGTTCGCGAGCGGTTGGCTCGAGGGAAATCGACTCAATCCCGCCTCCAGCACGATTCTCGCCTCCCGCTCGAGTCCATCGCATCGTAACGCATAGCCGGCGAGCGAGACGGCGACCGGAGATTGCTGAAAATCACGCGTCAGGAGAGCAGCTTCCGCCAGGGCCTGGCGCGTGTGCCCCAAGATGATATGGCAGTGGACGATCTGCTCGCGAATCGCGTGCGCGCGCAATCCCACCGCGCTTTGACGTAACTCTTCCCAAACTTCCAGTGCCGCGGCGTGATTTCCCGTGCGCATTAGCATCCTCGGATCCGCTTGCGGCGCGGCTGAAACAAACCCGAGCGAGAGCAAAGCCAAGCCTATCGCCGCGAAGCAACGCAAGGGAGATCGGGGAATGCGGCAAGGGAACATGTCCGCGCATTTCTCGCCCTTTCGCGTTTGGCGTCAATCGTGGCATCGAACTGCGGCGCGTTACGGAGATTGGAAATCGCATTGCTGACACTTCGGGGGCGAATGGGTGCTTGCATGCCTTCGCCTGAAATTCTCTCTTGGGGGTGATGCGCTTAGTCCAGTCAATCCTCCCGAACCAAACCGCGTTTTTCGCCGTCTCGCTTTTCCTGACCTCCTTAAATGGCCCGGCGCTTCTACAGGGCGAGCAGCTCGTGCTCACAGGCGCTGCCGCTCTCGGAGACTGGACGACTGATTCCCCTGGAGCGCGACGCCGAATCACCCTCCGCGATGTCGCGCCGCCAGGTGCAACAAAATCTGCCTTTAATTCGCCTCGCGTGGTCTCTCGGCCGAAAGATGCATGGCCAAAAGCGCCCGCTGGTTTCAAGGTCGAGCGTTTCGCCGAAGGCCTGCGAGAACCCCGCATCATTCACACCGCTCCCAATGGAGATATCTTCGTGGCGGAGAGCAGCGGCAATCGAGTCCGCGTCTTGCGCGACGCAGATGGAGACGGCAAACCCGAAATCAGCGAAGTCTTCGTGGAGGGATTGAAGCAACCGTTTGGCCTCGCGTTCTATCCGCCTGGTCCAAACCCGAAGTTTCTCTACATCGCCAACACCGATTCCATCGTTCGGGTGCCGTATCGCAACGGCCAGGTGCGCGCGGAGGCCGAGCCGGAACAGTTGGCAGAGCTCTCAAGTGGCGGCCGCCTTACCGGCGGAGGCCATTGGACTCGCGATGTGATCTTTTCCCCCGACGGGAAACGCATGTTCGTTTCGATCGGTTCGCGCTCAAATGTCAGCGACGACGCTTCCGAGGAACGGCGGGCCCGAATTTTCGAGTACGATCCGCAAGGGAGAAACGAGAAGGTGGCGGGTTGGGGACTGCGCAACCCGGTCGGCCTCGCCATCGAGCCAGAGAGCGGCTCACTTTGGACGACCGTGAACGAGCGCGACGGCTTGGGCGACGATTGTCCGCCGGACTATGTCACCCGCGTGAAACCAGGCGGATTCTATGGGTGGCCGTGGTTCTATCTGGGCGGGATCCCCGATCCTCGCCATCCTGGCAAGCATCCCGAATTGCGGGAAAAAGTCAGCGTGCCGGACCTGTTGCTGCAATCGCATTCCGCGGCGCTCGGGATCACCTTTTATGACGGGACGAAGTTTCCGGCGGAATATCGCGGCCAGGCGTTTGTCGGCTTACACGGATCGTGGAATCGCGCTCGTCGGACGGGCTACAAAGTGATTCGCATACCGGTGGCAGATGGCAGGCCCGCAGGAGAATACATCGACTTCCTCACGGGCTTTGTGGCCAACGACGGAAATGTGTGGGGACGCCCGGTGGGCGTAACGACCGCGAAGGACGGCGCTTTGCTCGTGACGGACGATGGAGGCAACTGCATTTGGCGCGTCTCGTACGTCGGCGTTGGAAATTGAGACCGCGCGACGCTTCAATACTCTCGCGCATCGCTCTTGCGCGACATCGGTTCATTCAACTGCGGAACCGGCGCGATACCCGCATCGCCTCGGGCGAGCTGATCCCGAATCCCCCGCGCAATCCCGCGCGCTATCCGTTGGCGAAACTCCGGAACCGCAATGCGTGCGGCATCGGCCGGATTGGTCATAAAACCGCACTCCACCAGCACACTCGGAATCTCGGGGTTTCGCGTGAGTCGGAGTCGGCGCCGAACGACTCCTCCATTGTCCAGACCCGTCTCCGCGATCAAGGCTTGCTCGATGCGAGTCGCGAGTCCAACGCTGTCCGTGCGCCAGTAAAATGTAATCGCGCCAGCGGAGGATGATCGACCCGCGTTGTAATGCACGCTGACGAGCACTGTGCCGCCATTTGCGCGAGCGTTGGCGAGTGCGACGCGGTCATCGAGTTCGACAAAGCGGTCGTCCGTGCGCGTGAGCACAACGCGAAGGCCCGTGGATCGCAGTTCATCTCGAAGCCGGAGTGCAGTGTCGAGCGTGAGATCCTTTTCCGTGAGTCCGCGTCCGCGTCCGCCGGAATCTTTTCCCCCATGGCCCGCATCGAGTAACACGGTCGCAAACCCGCCCGGGCGTTGCGGATTGGCCCTGCCGCCCAGGTCCGCGCACCCACTGAGCAGGAGGATCGCACCGGTAGCAACGGACAAAAGAAACGCGCGCATCGAATTAGAACTCGTAACGGTAGCGGGCGAGGCGGCGCTCAATTTCTGTTACCACCCTTCGTTCCTCCGTTTCGTCGGCGGCGCTGAACGTGACGCTAAAGCGGAGGAAAGCGCCGGCATCATCCCACGGAACCGTGGAAATCTGGTGCTCGGTGATGAGCCACTCGGAACAGGCCTCGGCACCGGCAAACTCCACGGAAGCACCACCCGCCAGCGGCAGGGCACAGCGCGGCGCCGCAACGTAGAGAAAAAATGAGCCGCGCGGCTTGTCGGCGGCGAAGCCCAGACGCCGCAACATTGGCACGAGGAGATCCAGTCGGCGGGAATATTTCTCCGCGATGCGTTCCGTGATCTCGGGATGTTTATACGCATAAGCGACCGCGTTCTGAATTCCCAGGAACTGCCCGGAATCGCTGTTGTCCTTCACGGCTCCATACGCGCTGACGAGGAGGGGATGGCCCACCACAAAGCCACAACGCCAGCCGGTCATGTTGAAATTCTTGCTCGCAGAATGGAGCTCCAGCCCGACATCGAGTGCTCCCGGGGTGGCGAGAAAACTGAGGGGGCGACCCTCGAAGATGAGGGCCGCGTAGGCGAAATCGTGGATCACCACAATGCTGTGACGCTTCGCGAAAGCGACGACACCGGCAAAGAATTCCGGAGTAGCGCTAGCCCCCGTGGGATTGTTCGGATAGTTGAGAATAAGCGCTTTCGCCCGACCCAGCACCTCTCCAGGAATCGCCTCGAGATCGGGCAAAAAGCGATTCTCGCGTGTGAGCGGAAGGGCGTGCACCTCGCCGCCGTAGTACTTGGCGTGCGTTCCAAAGACTGGGTAACCCGGCACCGTCATCAAGGCGATGTCCCCTGGATTGATTATCGCCGCAGGGAGGATGGAAAGCGCCGCCTTGCTGCCGATCGAGTGGATGATCTGCGTGGCTGGATCCACTGTGACTCCGCAGACCGAGGCAAGATATCGGGCCGCCGCTTCCTTGAGGGGCCCCCCGCCGTTATCTGAGTAGCCACGGTTTGAGGGCATCCGTGCTTCCTGGTCGAGCGTGGCGAGAATCCCTTCGTCGGCCATGCCGTCCGGCTCGCCGACCCCAAGGTCAAAGAGCTCGGTCCCGGGATGGGCGGCGAACGCGGCCCTTTTGGCCCGCTTGATCTTCTCAAACTTGTAGATCGCCGTGTCTTTGCCGAACCGGGCACCGCCGATCCGGTCCGCAAACCGCTGCTGAATGAAGCTCTCTTCGCTCATGTGAATAAGTGGGCGGGAAGGATGGCACAACTGCTCGAGGTCGCACGGAGGAATTTGACGACAGAATGTTCCCCACCTTTCCCCACCCCATCGGAATTTCAGGGAATATGTAGCGAATAAGCCGCGCGAAGGCTGCGAATATGACGAAATACAAGCAGGGAGGAGGATCGACCTGCCTTCTGGAACACGAAGATCGCAGTGTGGCTGTGAATAACTGACAATAGCTGTGTTCTATCGAACACTGCTTTTGATAAGCAGTGGCCAATATATTTTCTAGAACTAACTGTATCTCAATGATTTATAAATGAACCAAGGATGCTCAAATTCTTGAAATTATAGTGACACCTTCGTGAAATAACTCTGCTTTTTTCATTGACCCACCCACCTGTGTTCGCGTAAACGGTGGGGAGTTGTGGGGAATGGTGGGTAAAACTGTGTCACAACCGTGAAAACCACCCTCCCCGCCCCGAACACCTCGACCTGATGTCCGCGCCAGCCGCCAGTGCAGCACCTGCGTTCTTCGCGGGAGAGTTTAGCCACTCTCTCGACGACAAGAACCGGCTTGCCGTCCCGGCGGGCTGGCGTGGCGCGGAGGGAACGGAGTTCTTCGTGGTTCCAGCGCCCAATCAGCACGAATGTCTGCAGACCTTTCCGCCCGCCGAGTTTCGGGCCGTAAGCGAGCGGGTAACGGCAAACGCGGCGCTGTCTCCTCAAGCCCGCAAAGGCTTTCTCCGTCAGTTCAATTCCAAAGCGCGCCTTCTGACCACCGACAAACAGGGTCGTCTCCTCCTCCCGGCGGAGATGCTCGCTCATGCCGGTATTGAAGGAAGCGTCGTTCTCGTCGGCAACGATCGGCGGTTTGAAATCTGGAGCCCGGCCCGCTGGGCGCAGAAGACCGCCGAAGAAGCTGCCGCCTACCAACACGTGGCCGAGGCGATGGGATTATAACCCTTCGTCCCACCCATGCTTTTCACCGTCTCTCATCTGCCCACCAGCATGTCCCCGCACGCGCTTTCCCCCCTCGACGAGGGCGCCTTCGCGCCGGCGTCTGCGGGCGTCTATCACGTGCCGGTATTGCTTGCCGAGGTTGTTGAGCATCTTCGACCTGCCCCAGGCCGGTTGCTTCTGGACGGTACCTTGGGCGGCGGCGGCCATTCCGAAGCCCTCCTGGAAGCCGGAGCCCAAGTTGTCTCGCTCGATCGCGACGATGCCGCTCTCAGCCACGCGGGCACCCGTCTGGCGCGCTTTGGTGCCCGCTCGACGCTGCTCCGTAGCGACTTCGCGGAACTCGGGTCAGTCCTCGACGAGCTTGGGCTGCATCAGGCTGACGGCATCCTCCTCGACTTGGGGGTTTCCTCCCGGCAGCTGGAAGATCCAGAGAGAGGTTTCAGCTTTCAAAATGACGGCCCGCTCGATATGCGCATGGACCGCCGCTCTCCGATGACTGCCGCCGAGCTCATCAACGGAGCGCCGGAAGACGAACTCGCGCGAATCATTCACCGCTATGGCGACGAGTCCTCTGCGCGTCGGATTGCCGCAGCCATCCAGCGGGAACGCTCATTGCACCGTCTCGAATCAACGGCCCAACTCGCCGCGCTTATCGAGCGCACGATCGGGCGTCATGGCGCACGGCACCCGGCAACGCGGACATTCCAGGCACTGCGGATCGCCGTGAATGCAGAACTCGGCGCGCTCGAAACCGCCCTTGAAGCCAGTATCGCTCATCTCCGCCAAGGCGGGCGCCTCGCCGTTATCACCTTCCACTCGTTGGAAGACCGAATGGTAAAACGATTCCTCGCTGAGACCAGTGCCGCCAACATCGACCGGCCGGAATGGCCCGCGCCGCGAGCCAACCCACGGCGCTACTTCCGCCCGATCGCCAAGTCCGGCATCACCCCGGGCGAAGACGAAATCCGTCGAAATCCCCGCGCCCGTTCTGCCCGCTTGCGAGTGGCCGAGCGACTCTAAGTCCGGTTCGCATCACCTTTTCCAACCCCTCACTCACCTTCACCATGAGCCCCAAGCTCCTCTCTCCCTCCGCCACGATCCGAGTCGTACCCCTGATCCTGATGGCGTTGATCACCGCGGTCATCGCCGGCTTGCTTGTTGGCTACCTCCGTCATCAACGCCACGTCATCAGCCAGCAGCAACTTGGCCTCGAAAGGGAACTTTCCCGCTTGATCGAGGAAGCCCGGGGGTACGATACCCAGATCGCGAATCTTACCTCGCGCACTGCCCTGCAGCGCCGCATGGACGAACGCTTCGTCAAGCTCGAGCCGATCCGCGCGAATCACATCGTGCGGGTGCAACCGCTCGGCGGCGCACCCGCCGAAGCGCTCGTGATGACCTCTCCCACCGGCGGGATTCGCCCGGCTTCAAATCAACGCACTCGCTGAACCCACACTCGGTGCCGGGCCGGCCCGCCGGCATCCACCCTTGCCTTATGGACCTGCACCGCACCAATCGGCGGATCGCGATCCTGCTCTGCTTCTTTGCGACGATCTATTCCGTCTTCGCGGTTCGACTGATCCAAATTCAAGTCTGGCAACACGCCGAGTATAAGGCCGAGGCGCGCGAGCGGCATGTCAAAAAGGTCAACGTCCCCGCGCAGCGGGGAAGCGTCCGCGACATTCGTGGCGAAGTGCTGGCAGCGAATCTGCCGTTAAAAAAAATAGTCCTTGATGGCACCCTCTTTCGCGTGGCGCGAAGCGATACGCCAAAAAAGCCCACGGCGGCAGACCTTCAACGCCAGGCGGGAGAGAACGCCGCCATCGCCGCCAGCACAATCGCCCGGTCCCTGGAGCTCGACGAAGCGGCTCGCATTCAGCTCCAGGAAAAGATCCTCGAAGCAGTTGCCGTCCCCGAGGAGCGCGATGGTAAACGCTACCTCGTACTGCGCCGCCGTGTGTCCGATCCGCAGGCGAACACGCTGCGCCTCGCGCTGGAGCAACAAAAAATCCGGGGCATCACTTTTGAACCGGACCCGAAGCGGGTTTACCCGAACGGTTCACTCCTCTCCCACGTCGTCGGTTACCTCGATCCGGATGGCGGAGGCCTGCAGGGAATCGAAAAATCGATGGACCGGTATCTCGCCGGTCAGCCCGGGTACCGCTGGATCGAGAAAGACGGCGTCGGCAATGAACTGGCGCAATACCGTGGGGTTGAACAGGAGCCGCGGGACGGCAGCGACGTCGTGCTTACCGTCGATACCGCAATTCAGTCGATCGTCGAACAGGAGCTGGAGGCCGCTTGTGCGAAGTATCGGCCCGAGATGGCGACCGTCGTGATGATGCGCCCGCGGACCGGCGAGATCCTGGCGATGGCCAGCAAGCCGGACTTCGATCCCAATTCGCTGGGCGCCACGCGCCTTGAGCAGATGCGCAATCGCGCCATCACGGACATGGTCGAGCCCGGCTCCATCTTCAAAATCGTGGCCGTGGCCGCCGTGCTGAACGAGGCCAGGGTGCGACCGGACACAACCGTGTTTTGCGAGAATGGACGCTGGGAATTCGGCGGCAGCCTGCTGCGAGACGCGCATCCTTTCGGGACGCTCACGGTGCACGACATCATCGTGCATTCGTCGAACATCGGAGCAGCCAAATTGGCCGTGCAGTTGGGGGCACGTCCCTTCCACCGCTATATTCGCGATTTCGGTTTTGGCTCACGTACCGGGGTTGAATTGCCCAGCGAAATCAGCGGCATCGTGCACCCCGTGGAACGCTGGAGCGCGATCTCAATTTCCCGCATTCCGATGGGACACGAGATCGGAGTCACCCCGCTCCAGATGACAGCAGCGATGTGCGCAATCGCCAACGACGGGGAATGGCTCATGCCGCGAATTGTTCATTCGATTCTCAATAGCCGCACCGGTGCGACTTCTGTCGTCTCCGAGAATTCTCCGCCGCGGCGCATTGTCTCCGAGAAGGCAGCGCGACAGTTGCGTAGTGCGCTGGAAGACGTGGTCGGCCCGAAGGGAACCGCCAAGGGTGCAGCAGTGCGAGGCTTCAAGGTCGCAGGCAAGACCGGCACGGCGCAGCGTGTGGATGCGAAGAACGGCGGCTATCTTCGAGGCGAGTACGTCGTCTCGTTTCTCGGGTATCTCCCCGCCGAAAATCCCGAGTTCGTTTGCCTCGTGCTGTTCGACAACGCGCACACCAAGCCCAATGAGAACTTCGGCGGGCTCGTGGCAGCTCCCGTCTTCTCCCGCATCGCCGAACGCACCGCGCAGCACCTCGGTCTTGAGCCCGCGCCGGAGTTGAATGAAAAAACCGGGCCGAAGCTGGCAGGAAACCCCGCCCGCGACTAGTCTCCCGGCCTGTTTTCCCCTACCCCTGTGCAGCTCAAAAACATCCTCTCGCAGATGCGGACCCTCCGCGTCGAGGGCTCGCTTGAGACCGACGTTCGAACCGTGAATTACGACTCTCGCCTGGTCGAGGCCGGGAGTGTCTTTGTCTGCCTCGCGGGTGAGCATGCCGATGGTCACCGCTTCATTCCCCAGGCGCTCGAGCGCGGCGCATCCGGCATCATCTATGCCAAGGGACGTTCGGATTCCATTCCGATCGATTGCGCGGCGACTGCAGTGGAGGTCGAAGATCCGCGCGCGGCGCTGGCAGAATTTGCCGCGGCGCTCTATCGGCAGCCGACTCAAAAACTCAAACTCGCGGGCGTCACGGGCACGAACGGCAAGACGACGACCACCTATCTCATCAAGCATCTTTGCGACCGCGCGCAGCTCACCTGCGGCCTGATTGGCACAGTTCAATACAACACCGGCCGGCGTCTCATCGATGCAACCCGTACCACGCCGGAGGCGAGCGACCTGCAAGAGCTTTTTTTTGAGATGCGCAAGAGCGGATGCCGCGCCGCGGCGATGGAAGTTTCCTCGCATGCGATTGCCCAGGAGCGCATCCGCGGGCTCGAATTCGATGCTGCTGTCTTTACAAACCTGACCCAGGATCATCTCGATTTTCACGGGACGATGGAAGCCTATTTCGCGGCGAAGTCGCGGTGGTTTGCCGATTTGTTGTTCTATCAAAAGAAGAAAACCCGCGCGGTCAGCATCGTAAACTTCGACGACCGCTACGGGATGCAGTTAATCCAGCGCCTCGAGCGCCTGGGCTCGCCGCTTCTCACCTTTGGCCAGGGTGCGCGCGCCAGCT
Source organism: Chthoniobacterales bacterium (assembly GCA_038226705.1). GTDB lineage: Bacteria > Verrucomicrobiota > Verrucomicrobiia > Chthoniobacterales > SZAS-18 > SZAS-18. The sequence continues at coordinate 221,048 of JBBRQH010000001.1, forward strand.
TTCGGGCGATCGGAGTGAAGTCCGAGTTGCACGGAACCTCGTTCCAGCTTGAAGCCATCGGGAAGAGTTTTCTCGTGCGCTCGCCCCTCATTGGCATGTTCAACGTTTACAACACCCTCGCCGCGTTCGCGGCGGCGCACGTGCTGGGTGTGCCGCTCCGGGAGGCGGTGACGGCGCTGGCCGAGGCGCCGGGCGTGCCGGGACGACTGCAAAGCGTTTCCTCGCGGCGGCCATTCCAAGTCTTTGTTGACTATGCGCATTCGCCCGACGCGCTCAAGAACGTCCTGCGCACGCTGCGCGATCTGCGCCCGAACCGCATCATCACGGTCTTTGGCTGTGGCGGCGACCGCGACCGCGCCAAGCGGCCGCTCATGGCCCGGGCAGCGGACGAGTTCAGTGACGTCTGCATCGCCACATCCGACAACCCGCGCAGCGAAGATCCGCTCGCAATCCTGGCGGATGTCGAAGCGGGCTTCCAGAACCGGCCCTACCAGATGATCGCCGACCGGCGGGAGGCGATTCACCGCGCCATCGCTCTCGCTCAACCTCGCGATATCGTACTCATCGCGGGGAAAGGCCACGAAACCTACCAGGAGGTGAAAGGGCAAAAGTTTCCCTTCGACGACGTGCAGGTTGCTCTCGCCGCCCTCGACTCCAAGACGCTCGACGACCGGCCTGCGGATTCCCGCTGATGCTCCTCCGCCCGATGCTTCCCCTCTCACTCAAGGCAATTGCGCGCCTGTGCGGCGCGGACGCGACGGCGGTGCCGGACGTAGTCGCGCGCGGGATCGCAACGGATTCGCGCCAGCTGAAATCCGGTGAAGTCTTTGCCGCCATCAAGAGCGAAACAGACGATGGCCACCGCTTTGTCGCCGCCGCCGCCGCCGCGGGAGCATGCGCTGCACTAGTCTCGGAGAGAGTAGAGGCGGATCTCCCCCTGCTGCGCGTCCCGGATGTCGTGAAAGCCTATCAGGCGATCGCTCGTGCGTACCGTGAAAGCCTTCCCATGCGGGTCATCGCCATCACGGGCAGCAACGGCAAGACCAGCACGAAAGAGTTTGTTGCCTCTGTGCTCTCGCGGCGACATCACGTGCTCAAGACCGAGAAAAATTTCAACAATCACCTCGGCGTGCCGCTCATGCTGCTGCGTGCTACACCGGACGTTGAGTTTGCCGTGCTCGAGATGGGAATGAACCATTTCGGCGAGATCCACCCACTCTGCGAGATGGCGCGACCGGAAGTCGCCATCGTCACAAATATCGGCACGGCACACATCGAGCACCTCGGATCCAGCGAGGGCATCGCACGGGAAAAAGGAGACCTCCCGGCTTCCGTTCCGAAGTCAGGCCTCGTCATCCTTCATGCGGACGATGATTTCACGACCTTCCTGCGCTCCCGTTCGGCTGCGCCGGTGCAAACGGTGGGAATCCACGCGGGAGACATCCGGGCCGAAAAGGTCGCTTACACGCGAACGGGAATGCATTTTGAGATTTGCCATGTGGGCCAATGTTCGCTGGCGCAAATCCACGCACTCGGCGAGCACATGGTCGTCAACGCCCTCTTCGGTGCGGCGGTGGGACTCCATTTCGGTCTCTCGCTCGCCGAATGCGTCGCCGGGCTCGCGGAAGCACGCTTAGTCGGCGGCCGCTTGGAACCGCGCGAGGCGGCGGGCCTCCATTTTCTGGACGACAGTTACAACGCCAATCCTGAGTCGATGCGGGCGGCTCTGAGGACGCTCGCGCGCATTCCTTTGGCGGGCCGGCGAATTGCCGTTTTTGGGTGCATGGGTGAACTTGGGGACCTCGCTGAAGCCGGGCACCGCCGCGTGGGAGCCTATGCCGCCGAAGAGGGCATCGATCGCGTGATTGCGGTGGGCGATTCTGCCAGCTGGTATGCGGAATCCGCCCGCTCCAGCGGCGTCCCCCACGTCGATGTTTGTGCCGACACGAACGCAGCCGCCGACCTGCTGCGCGAAGTCGCGTCGCCGGCCGACCTCATCCTCGTGAAAGGCAGCCGCAGCGCGCGCATGGAAAGAATCTTCTCCCACCTGGAGCAAGGCTGAACTCCCCCAACGTCATGCTTTATTACTTGCATCTCCTTTCGGACCGGGTGTCTGCGCTAAACGTATTTCAATACGTCACGTTTCGGGCTTTTTGCGCCGCCATCACGGCCTTTGTGATCTGTCTCATTCTCGGGAAGCCAGTGATTTACAAGCTCCTCTCGCTCAAGCTCGGGCAGCCGATTCGTTCCCAGGGCGATCTCAATACCATTTACGAGCGGCATAGCCGCAAGGCGGGTACCCCGACAATGGGCGGAGTCCTGATCATCTTTGCGGTGCTGATCTCCTCGATTCTTTGGGCGCGTACTACCAACCCCTACGTCTGGCTCGCTCTGGGGGTTTTCAGCGGACTGGGTCTCCTCGGCTTCGTTGACGACTATCGCAAGGTTCGCAACCGCCTGAACAAGGAGAAAGGCGACAACAAAGGCGTCTCGGGGAAGACCAAAATCGCGGTGCAGCTTTTCTTTGCGGCTATCCTTACTGCGTTCCTCCTCTACGGCACTTCGCGGTCCGGATTGGCGGGTTCCGTCTTCATCCCTTTCTTCAAAGTCCCGCTCGTTTCGAACATAGGCCTCTGGATCTTTTTCTTCTACTCCCTCGTCATCGTCGGAGCGTCAAATGCGGTGAACTTGACGGACGGACTCGACGGACTCGCGATCGGCTGTACGATTTGTGTCGCTGGCGTCTTTGGCATCCTCACCTATGTCGGAGGCGACGCAGAAAAGGCGCAATACCTTCTCGTCCCGCATTTTCCCGGCTCGAGCGAACTCACGATTCTTTGTCTCGCGCTGGCGGGGGCGGGCTTGGGCTTCCTTTGGTTCAACGCGCACCCGGCGCAGATGTTCATGGGCGACACCGGTTCGCTCGCCATTGGGGGATTTCTTGGGGTCGTAGCTATTTGCTGCAAGCAGGAGTTTCTTCTCGTGCTCGCGGGGGGCGTGTTCGTGCTGGAAACCGGCTCCGTCATCCTCCAGGTGGCAGGCTTCAAGCTGACGGGGAAGCGCATCCTGCCGATGACGCCACTCCACCATACTTTCGAAAAAATGGGCTGGCCTGAGACGAAGATCGTGACGCGATTCTGGATCGTTTCGATCGTCTGCGCGGTCGCCAGCCTCGCCACCCTAAAGCTTCGCTGATCATGCAGGAGCGCACGGAGATTTACCGCGGGAGAAGGGCTGCCGTGCTCGGACTTGGGCGCAGCGGGGCGGCAGCCGCGCGACTTCTTGCCAAATACGGTGCGCAGGTCGTCGGGTTTGACGAAAATGTTCGAGTTGACGCTCCGAACATTGAGAGCGTCGAAACACGGCGCGGACCGGATGAATGCGCTGAGATCGATGGGTTCGATCTGATCGTGACCAGCCCTGGAATCGATCCCCGTACGCAACTTTGGCGCGCGGCACTCGCGAGTCGGACTCCCATCATCGGAGAGATCGAGCTCGCCTGGTCCCTCTCGAAGGTGCCGGTCGTTGCGATCACGGGCACAAATGGAAAATCCACCACGACAGAGCTCACGGCTGCTGCGCTGATTGCCTGCGGCATTAGGACGGTCGCCGCGGGCAACATTGGCCTCCCTTATTCGGATGTGGTGGCCAGCAGCGAGTCGTACGACTTCATCACCCTTGAGATCAGCTCGTTTCAGGTCGAGACGATTCGTTCATTTCGTCCCCACGTCGCAGCCTGGCTGAATTTCGCTCCTGATCATCTCGATCGGTACATCGATATGTCAGACTACAAGGCGGCCAAGCTGCACGTCTTCGACTACCAGTTGCCGGAAGATTTTGCAGTGCTCAATGCGACCGCCAAGATTCCGGGCCTCGTCGCGGCGCGGCTGACATTTTCCGCGGACCGGGAGGCTGATCTCATCCTGGAACAGGGCTCACTCCGTTTCCGCGGGGAACATGTTCTCAACCAGGCAGAGACCCGCCTGCCGGGTCCGCATAACGCAGAGAACATGCTGGCGTGTCTTGGGATCGTGCAGGCGCTTGGGCTTTCCCTCTCTTCCGCTGCAGAGGCTCTGCGTGCCTACGCTCCCCTCGCCCACCGTTGTGAACTGGTGCGTGAATTGCGAGGGGTCCGCTTCGTCAATGATTCGAAGGCAACGAACCTCGACTCCATGGAGAAGGCACTCCTCGCGCAGCCGGGAGGCATTGTTCTGATTGTTGGCGGAAAGGACAAGGGCATCGACTACTCCCAAGTACGCTCCCTCGTCGGCCAACGCGTGAAAAGGGCAATACTCATGGGTGACATCGCGCCGAAAATCGAAGAGGCGTGGTCGGATGCGTTGCCCTGTGAGCGTGCTGGACACTCTCTCGCCGAGGCCGTTCGCCTCGCCACCGCGGCGGCCGCCACAGGGGACACGGTGTTGCTTTCGCCCGGGACTTCGTCTTTTGACATGTTCCGCGACTACGCCGACCGCGGAGATCAATTTCGTGCGTTCGTCGAGGCTCTTACTTGATCCAGCCATGAAGCCTTCCGCAAAACTGCAGCATCAATTCCGTCATCGAGCCGAAGTCGCCGCCATCCCGAGCGATAGCATGAAGCTCTCGCGTGCGGTAATCGTCGTGATCTTCATGCACCTTGTTGCGGTGGCGGGCGTTCTCGCGTTTAGCCTGATTCAGGACAAGGCGTCCGGAATTCTGCCTCGCGACACGAAGGCGAGATCTTCCTCCGCATCCGCCGGGCAGGCTCTTGAGCGGGGGCCGATCGCTGCCCAACCTGTTGCAAGGATTACGCCGGCTGTCGTCACGAGCACAAAGCCGGGGCCGCTGGATCCGGCGCTACGTGATGCGGCTGCCATCGTCGAGGGCAACCCCCGTCCGAACACCACCACGCCCGTTCGTTCCGCTGTTTCCCCGAAGGCCAAGAACGGCGCCCCCAAACCCGATTTGCGTTCCGTCTCACAACGCCAGACGACGGCGACGCAAGTGAATCGTTAGCCGTTCCCGGAATGTTGTTTGCCCGCCTCCAGCGCGCCGGTGGAACTGGTGCGGTGATTTGCGCTGCCGCGCTCCTCACCCTCGGGTTGATCATCCTTTACAGCTCGAGCGCCTATGCGCGAGACGCTCACGGCGACGCGCTCATTTTTCTCAAACGCCAGCTGCAATGGCTCGCCTTTGGGACGGTGTGCGCATTTCTCGCCACGGCCGTTCCGCTGCGTTGGTGGCGCAGATGTTGGCTCCCCCTCTGTCTACTGGCGGTTGCCCTTTTGGGCGCATGTTTCATCCCCGGTATCGGAATGTCGTTAAACGGTTCGCGACGCTGGATTCGCGTCGCGTCGTTCAGTTTTCAGCCCTCTGAACTGGCCAAAATCGTGCTGGTCGTCGTGACGGCCCACTTTCTCGCTCGACCCAACCGCTGGCTCGGGCTCAGCGCCCCTCTGCGCGCCACGCTTTTGATTTTGCCGCTGGTCGCGCTTGTCTTGATTGAAGTGGATCTCGGCACCGCCACCCTGCTTTTTTGCACTTTCATCGCGCTCCTCTTCCTAAGCGGCGTGAAGCTCCGTTGGCTAACGCTTTTCTTTGCCGTGCTTGCAATTGGGATTGCTGTTCTTGCTGTCCGCATGCCGAATCGATTCCAACGCCTCACTGCGTTCATGGATCCAGAGCGCTATGCGGAAGGAGCCGCCTGGCAGCAAAACCAGGCCAAGGTGGCATTCGGGACGGGCGGAACGACCGGGCTCGGCTTGGGAGCGGGACGGCAGAAATTACAATATCTCCCTTACGCCCACACGGACTTCATTTTTCCCGTGATCGGCGAGGAACTCGGCGTCCGGATGACCCTGGCGGTGACTCTCGCTTTTTTCCTTCTGGGTGCATCCGCCCTGCTCCTCGGCCGAAGCAGCCCGTACTCATTCCATAAACTCCTTTGCGGCGGCATCGCCGTCCTCCTTCTCCTCCAGGCTGGGATTAATATTGCGGTAACCACCAGCCTCGCGCCAAACAAAGGCATGCCGCTTCCTTTTATTAGCGCGGGCGGCTCGAACCTTTGTTCCGCACTCGTACTCCTCGGTCTGCTCCTTCGGGTGCAGCGGGATATCCGAACCGAAAACGATTCCTCCGAAACGCGGCCGCCCGTTGAGGATTGACGAAGTATTCAGCGAGGCAACCCAGTTGCCGGAGTCTTCAATATCCATGCTCTCCTTGATCGGCCGCTGACCAGCTTGATCTTTACTCCCGCTCAAATGGCGACGCCGAAGCTTGACGGCCGATTTACGATTCAGGAGGACCGAGCACCGAGCCGCAGCAAAAAAAAGGCTCTTCGCTGTTTCGAGTGGGTAAATGAGGTCGTAGGGAGGAATTGGCGGGGAGAAGTGGGCGGGTTTGTGGCAGGGAGGAGGGATGGAAATGAAAGAACTTTTCACGGCGGCGTTGGGACTGCAGCAGCCTTGGCGGGTGGCGGACATCCGGTTGCATGGGGAGCCGAAGCAACTGGAGCTCCGGTTGGAGTTCGAGCGGGGAGCGCGCTTTGCCCTCGCAGAGGCTGGCCATCAGTTGCAGCTGCCAGTGCACGACACGGTGGAGCGGCGGTGGCGGCATCTGAACTTCTTTCAGTTTCGGTGTGAGTTGGTGGCCAAAGTGCCGCGGGTGAAGTTGCCCGATGGACGGGTGGTCACAGTGGAAGTGCCGTGGGCGCGGCCGCAGAGTAGGTTCACGCTCCGCTTCGAGGCGTTGGCGCTGTTGCTGGCGCGGGAGATGACGATGGCGGCGGCGGCCGATTACCTCGGGGAGCACGACACGCGGTTGTGGCGGGCGGTGGGTCATCATGTGGAAGTGGCGCACGCGCGGACGGACTGGAGCCAGGTGCGGGCCATCGGGATTGATGAGACCTCGGCCAAGAAGGGACAGCGCTACGTGAGCATCATCATGGACGCGGTGACCCGGGCGGTGTTGCTGTTGCTGGTGGTCGCAGGCCACGGCAAAGAGTCGCTGCACGCTTTTGCCCGGCAGTTGCGAGCGCACGGCGGACATCCCGATCAGATCGAGAGCATCGCCTTGGACATGAGCCGGGCGTTCATCGCCGGGGCCAAGGCGTGGTTCCCCAAGGCGCGCTTGGTCTTCGACCGCTTTCACGTGATGCAAAAGACGGGCGAAGCGATTGATGAGGTCCGCAAACAGTTGGTGCGGGAGGGCCAGCCGGGACTGGAGGGGGCGCTGTGGGCCTTGCGCGGCAACGAGTGGAACTTGAGTGCGCAGAACCTCCAGAGGCGGCGGGAACTGGCCGCGGACTACAAACAGATCGGACGCGCTCTGGCGTTGCGCGGAGCGCTGCAGGACGTCTACGCGCTGGCCACTCCCGCGGACGCGCCGGGGTTTTTGAAGTGGTGGTGCGGCTGGGCCCAGCGCAGTCGCTTGCGCGGCTTTGTGCAGTTGGCGCGAACCATCCGCGCCCACTGGAAGGGCGTGCTCGCGTTCTTTACCACTGGGCTGACCACCGCGGCGATGGAGGCGATGAACAGCGTGCTGCAAATGGCCCGGCGGCGCGCCCGGGGGTTCCGTTCCTTCAAAAACCTTCAGACCATCACCTACCTGCTCGGAGCCAAGCTCGAATTCGACCTGCCTTCCCTCAAACCCGCTTGAACTCGCCCTCGGCACTTACCCACTCAAAATCGCGAAGAGCCAAAAAAAACGCCGGCCAGACCTTTCGGTCTGACCGGCGATAATACTGGCAACTGCCTACTCTCGCATCACCTTGCGTGATACTACCATCGGGGACGGGATGATTTACGTTCGTGTTCGGAATGGGAACGAGTAGGGCCACCCCACTTTGAGCCACCAGAGCCGGGGCCGGAGCCCCGCCTCTGAAGACGGAACCGTTCCCTGATACCTACATACAAGAAATGAAAGAAAGTAACTGAGCAATTAGTATACGCTAAACATTCATTAGCGACCTATCAGGTGGTTGTCTACCACCGCTCAACGAGAATTAATCTTGGAATAGGCTTGGCGCTTAGATGCTTTCAGCGCTTATCCTTGCCGACCTTAGCTACCCTGCACTACCGTTTACACGATAACAGGAACACCAGAGGGTCGTCAGTTCCGGTCCTCTCGTACTAGGAACTGAACCCCGCAATTCTCTACGCCCACAGTGGATAAGGACCGAACTGTCTCGCGACGTTCTGAACCCAGCTCGCGTACCACTTTAACCGGCGAACAGCCGGACCCTTGGGACCTTCTCCAGCCCCAGGATGTGATGAGCCGACATCGAGGTGCCAAACC
>JBBRQH010000002.1:0-139137 GCA_038226705.1 Chthoniobacterales bacterium
GGGACAAAACGGCGGCATTTTGGGGCATCCAGAGTAAACGCAAAAAGTGCATTCTGGATCGCTCACACTCATAATCCGGTGCATATGACCAGTCTGCAACCGCTTACGACGCACGCACCTTCAAATGACCGGACAGCAGTGACGCATCACCCCCGAGGAAGACAAGCACCGCTCCCGCCGCCATCCCAAGCATCGCCAGCGACACGGCGAAGAACCCGAGGTGATACCACGTCAAGACCGAAAGCAGCCGCGAATCGAGGATCTCCAGAATAAGCGTTGCGACGGTGGTCAAGAACAAACCTGCCATCAGCCATCGCTGAGTAGGCGGATGGACCGTGCGGTCATTTGTTGAAGGAAGAGCCATGAATACGGTGAATGAACGTCTCGTTTCGCGGCCCTCTTTCCGAATTCGATCCCGCCTTCGCCCCTCCGCAGCCTCGCAGAGGCACTTCCGGGGCGAGTCCAAGTGCCTGATTTGGACGTTCCATCTGGAGCATAGGGTCAGAAGTTCTCTTTGCTGTAAATGAGGATTTTGGGGGAGTCATTCACGGAGTGAGGGGGCTGAGGTTTGGGCCGTACATGGGTGGCGTCAGGCGGCCGCAAGCACCGCCGCGGCAGGACCGTCTCGGAAGATTTTGGGCTGGAAGTCGAGAAGCCAAGAGCCGTAGAAATCAATCCCCCTCGGCGGTTGCCCCGCTGGCGCTTCTCCCGTTCGGCTGCGCTTACGCCTAGCAGCTTCCCACCCCGCTCGCACCGGTCTTTCGGCCTCACCCACCTGGCGCCTTCTCTCCTGTCCCGACAAAGCGCGAAGCTTTGCACTTTGAGTGTGAACGCGCCTCGAAAAAGCGCGAAGCTTCGTACTGTGAGTGCGAATGCGTCTTTCGCGCACAACCTTGGAACGGTGTATAAGGGGTTCAAGCAAGTCCAGACCTTCAACGGCGACGCGCTTCTCTCCGCCTTGGGGGCCCAGTCTCTGCCACCCGGAGCGGCCAGCGAAGTCATTTTGAGCACGCTGACCAGTGGCGACCCGCTCACCCGCGCCATTGAGTTGAATCGCCAATTTGGAGGCACCTTCAATCCGTTTCTCGGCGCCAAAGCGCCGCGGGTCGGAACTGCCATGACCTACAACTCCACGAACGGGGCCGTGACGGGGACCTGGGCGTTCGATAACGTCGCGGCCGTCCAGCGCGCGCTCTACACCGCCAACGGCAACGGCTACTTGACGAATTCCCTCTTCGACGCGCGTTTCGGCGGTTTGCTCTTCCCGAATCTCCCGCAAGGCGGCATCAGCTTCAGCGTCGGCGCGGAATACCGCACCGAGCATCCGAAGGCGAAGGGCGATCCCGCGCAGACGCCGGACCTGGTCAATGGCAACAGCGACCCGCTGGGCTTCAACGCCGCCGTGAACAGCGACTTCAAGCGCAATACGTATTCCTTCTACGGCGAGGTGGCGATTCCGGTCATCGTCCAGTCGATGAAGGTCCCGGGGGTGAAGTCCCTCGATTTCTCCGCCGCCATTCGGTATGAGCCCTTCGAGAACATCGGACAGGATCCTTCCATCACAGATCCCATCACCGGTGCCGTGACCGGCCCGAAACTCAAGATCGTGGGCGATAACGGCAGCACGCCGCGCTTCACGATGCGCTATCAGCCGTATGACGATCTGACCCTGCGCGCTTCCTACGGCAAGTCCTACGTGCAACCCTCGTTCGCCACGCTTTTCCTGGTGAACAGCCAGAACTTCCCCGTCATCAGCGATCCCCTCCAGGCCCGCACGCTTCAACCTGCCTCCGGCGTCTTCCAGCGCGGTAACCCGGATCTGCTCCCGGAAAAATCCGACACGTATACCGTCGGCCTCGACTTCACCCCGAAGTGGTTCCGCGGCTTCACGCTCACGGTCGACTACTAACAGATCAATACAGGCAGCCTGATCGTCACCCCCGCGGCCAATGCGCAGGTCAGGGCGACGATCAACGGGTTAAGCGTTGGCCGGACCTTCGCGATCACCCAAGCCCAGGCGCTCGCGGGAGTGTTTGGCGTGTTCCGGGATGATTCCGGCGCCATCGACCAGATCAATGCCGGCTTCGGCAACACCGGCAAGCGTTCGGTCGAGGGTCTCGACATCGTCTCGGTCTACGAGCTGCCCACGACGAACTTCGGCAAGTGGACATGGAAACTCGGCTACAACCACTTCTTCCGCTGGAAGGCCGATACCGGCGCCGGCGTCGGGTCGACCAACTTCCTTGGGAAAAACCTGCCTTCGCTTCCGCTGGCGCCCGGCGCGATTCCTTACAACAAGGGTTTCTTTCGGACCGAGTGGGAGTTCCGCAACGTGGTGGCGTCGGCGACGATCAACTACATCGGCGACTACCAGAATGACGGGTCGTTCATTAATGGCGCGGTGCCCGGCGGCGGCTTCACCGCGAATACCCAGACAAACACGAGTGCCTCGAACCCGACGTATCTATTCAACCGGAAGACGCGCGAGTACATCACGCTCGACCTGCAAGCGAGCTGCGAGTTCAAGAAGCCGAAGCCCGCGGAAGCCGGCTATTCCAAGGACAGCAAAGGCGTGCGCACCGAGGTCGCCTCGAATGCAGTGAGCGGGAACTTCCTCCAGAAATTGCTCAGGGGAACCAAGATCAAGGTCGGCGTGAACAACGTCTTCGACACGCCTCCTCCGTTCGATGCGGGCGCGTTCAACGACAACTACGACACGTCGACCTACAGCATCCGGAACCGCTTCTACTACATCGGTCTGAACAAGAAATTTTGAGCCCTCACCCGGCCCACAATGTCGGTGTCAAATAGGTGAAGAGAACCCGCCGCCGAATCGCGCCAGCGATTCGGCGGTGTGGTTTCCGGGTGTCGCGCTTCGTCCCCAACCCCGTCCAGAAATATTACTCCCAGGCATTCACCCGTTACCGCTTCCCGCCCCAGCACCCCTGCACGCACCTATCCGTTGCGCGCTCCCGCCGCGATCCTGCCGGAACGCCGCCGCGTCGGTGTGCCGGGCATCATGTGGCGCGCCGGACTTGCAACCGGTCTCCTCGATGGCCTCTATGCCTGCGGCAGGGCGGGACTTGCCGACGTCAACCCCGTCCAGATCGGACATCACGTGGCCAGCGGACTGCTCGGGCGCGTCGCCTTCGCGGGCGGATCGACCAGCGCGATGCTCGGACTGATGCTCCATTTCCTGATCGCATTCGGCATCGCCACTTTTTATGTGCTCCTCAGTTCGCGGGTGGAACAGTTGCGCCGCCACGCCGTTCTGAGCGGACTCGTCTACGGATTGGTCGCATACGACGTCATGAATTGCGTCGTGGTGCCGCTCTCGGCTGCATTGCCCATCCGTTATTCTGTCGTCTCTGTGCTGCTGGGCCTCCTCAACCACGCGCTAATGGTCGGCCTGCCCGTTGCCCTCATCGATCGCCGCTTTCGCGCGCTCGCGTTGCGGAGAGATTCCGCGACGGAGTCCAATGTCCATACTATAGTTAGTTTCGTTAAAAGGTTTACAGCTCATGGGGGGGCGCGTCGAAATTCTTCCACCGACACTGGTATTTGCCTGGAGGGATAGAAATGGTTTTCCGATTTTGATTGTCGAGGGAGCCCTGCCCCGGTTGTATCGGGCAATGAAGACCGGCCAACTCCTCCTGACCATCGGACTGCTGATGCTCGTATCAGGTTTGGTCCTGCCCTTCGTGGTCGGATCCGCGTTGTCGCCGACGGTCTACAATATCCTCCAGTTGGGCGGCATCGCTCTCGCGATCGTGGGGGCGATCGTGCGTGTCGCGGGCAAATAGGCGACGGGGCGCGGCCGCCCCATCAGGAGTTCGGCCCCCCGAGGATTCCGCCTTCCGATAGCTCATTGTGAAAGCAGGCTACCCTGAAAGGGCAAAGGGTCATTGACCCTCACTCGGCGAATCGGTACCGATCCTCCGATGCACTTCTCCGCTCCTTCCTCGATTTCCTCCCTCGCTCGCCGTGGCCGGCTGGTCTTGCTCGCCCTCGTGTTCCTCTTCGCGGGGGTGACGATCTGCGAGGCGGGAGCCTATGGGGCCGTCGCGATCTCGCGCAGCACCGGGCGATTTGGCAGTTCCTACAACTACGACACGCGGGCGCAGGCTGAGCGTCGCGCTCTCTCAGAGTGCGGGACCCGCGATGCGCGGGTCCTGACCTGGGTGGCGAACAAATATCTCGCTCTCGCGCGCGGACCGGGAAATAGCTTCGGGTCCGGTCATGCTTCGACCGAGCGCGGAGCCCAGCGAGAGGCCCTGCACCGCTGCCGGGGTGGAGCGATCGTGGCGTCCTTCTATTCGGGTCGCTGAAGGAGTTTTTCGCACTCCCGCTTCTGCCAGTTGCGCTGCCCGCACGGCTCCGGCTGACCGCGCGGTCAGGGGCGCCCCGCCGGTCGCAGTCTATTTTGAAAATCTCTCCTCGAACGAAGATCCCATGACCTCACCTCGACTTCTCGCGGTCCTCCTCGCTGCCTGTCTCGGGCAGACCTTGGTCCCGGCGGCTCCGGCCGATTTACCGACCGTCGCACCCCAACTTCTGGCTTCCTCCGAGGCGGCCCAGCTTCCGCGCTTCCTGTACGACCGCAGAGGGACCTCCGGTTGGGCCCGGATCGGAGGGACGGCGCTCAACTACTGCTTCATCAAAGACGGTCGGCTCGTCATCTGCGGCCCCGACGGTGAAGCCACTCTCTGGGAGGGAAGTTGGCGCCTGCAGGGCAACAAGCTCACCCTGCGCAACAAGGATCTGAAGACGACGAAAACGGTCACGGTCGCGATTTCCGGAGCCGATCTGCTGTTGGATAATGTGCGCTACAAGCGCAACCGCTACTGAAGGCTCCGTCCCGAAGACATCCCTCGAAGGTCTATCGGCGACATTTTTGGATCACTCCCAGCGCGTACCGATCCGCGCGCGACTTAAAGGCATCTTCCCTCAGAACACGATCACCTGCCGCATCGCCTCCCCGCGCGCGAGCCGATCGAAACCGCGGTTGATCTCGTCCAGCTTCAATCGATGCGAGAGCAGCCGGTCCACGGGCAATCGACCCGCGCGATACATCGCCACGAAGCGGGGAATGTCGCGCGAGGGAATCGAGGATCCCATGTAGGATCCCTTCACTGTTCGCTCTTCCGTCACGAGGCTGAAGGCCGGCACGGAAAACATTCGGTCCGGATGCGGCAAGCCCGCAGTGATCGTGGTGCCGCCCCGCCGGGTGGCCGCGTATGCAGTCGCGAGAACTTTTTCGCTGCCGACGGTTTCGAACGCGAAATGCGCACCGCCGTGGGTAAGCGCCCGCACCCGGCCGCTGGCGTCGTCGTCCGCCAGCACCACATGCGTGGCGCCCAACTCACGGGCCAGTTCCAGCTTCGCCGGCACAACATCCACCGCCACGATGGGGTGCGCCCCGCAGGCGTGCGCTCCCAGCAGAGCGGCTAGCCCGACCCCGCCCAAGCCGAATATCGCCACGCTCTCGCCGGGGGCGACCCGCGCCGTGTTTACCACGGCGCCTACTCCGGTCAGTACCGCACACCCAAAAAGCGCGGCGATTTCCGGCGGCAAATCAGGATCGATCCGCACGGCCGATCGCGTCGAGATCACGACGCGTTCCGCAAAGGCTGAAACGCCAAGATGATGATGCACCGGCTGGTCCCCGGGTCCCAGCCGCCAGCGGAGTCCGCCACGCAGAAGCGAGCCGGCCAGGTTGGCCTGCGCGCCTGGCTCGCAAAGCGCGGGCCGCCCTGTGGCACAAGGCGCGCAATGCCCGCACATCGGCACGAAGTAGAGCACGACGTGATCTCCCACGGCGAAGTCCGCCACCCCCTCGCCGATAGCCTCCACGATGCCCGCGGCTTCATGTCCCAGCACCATCGGCATCACGCGCGGACGCGAACCGTCGATCACCGAGAGATCCGAGTGACAAAGCCCGGCCGCACGCATTCGCACCAATAATTCGTCGGGTCCGGGCGGCTCGAGTTCCAGCGCCTCGATACGCAAAGGCTTCGACTCCGCGTACGGCGGAGGCAGTCCCATTTCCCGCAAGATCGCGCCCTGCGCTTTCATGTGATCGCGTCCTTTGGCTGCGGTTGAGTCTCGGAAGTGAGCGCCATGAAAGCCGCCCGCAACGCCGCTGGAATCGCGACCGGACGCCTCGTCTCCCGGCCGACGAACACATGGACGAACCAGCCTTCTGCCGCGGCACGATTCGCCGGGGCGCAAAAGAGTCCGATCTCATAGCGCACGCTGGAACGCCCCACGCGACTAATCCGCAGGCCCGCTTCGACGACCTCGGGAAACGCGATTGGCGCCGCGAATCGGCAGTGCGATTCTGCGCAAACGCCAATCGCTTCGCCGCCGTGGATGTCCAGCCCGCCGACCCGGATGAGCCACGTGTTGATGACGGTGTCGAAAAAACTGTAGTACTCCACGTTGTTCACGTGGCCGTAGAGGTCGTTGTCCTTCCAGCGCGTCGTGATCGCCTGAAAATACGGGTAGTTGGCTCGCGTGCCCACGGATCGGAAGGAAAAACGAAGTCGGCGGAAGCGTCGACCCTTCGCGTTTGACCGTATCTGCGTACCCGGTTCAAGCCTATTCGCTCGTGCCGGCGCAACGTCTCCCGCATTTTCGAAGCGCGGGCGGAGGACCCGCCAGGTCTGACAATTCACAATAGAGGCGATCGAAAATGTGCGCGCCCAGCGCGAGGCCGCGTTCGATGGTCTGGCGCTGCGCGGCATCGCTCCATTTCGGCTCGAGGATGGCGAAGAACTCCTCCGCATGCCGCTGGTCGAGTTCGGCGTGCAAGCCGTAGTGCACGAGCCGGTCCTCGGCGACCCAACCCCGCGCGAGGACGGACTGCCCGATCCGGGCGGAAATCGTCGCGAAGGCGTATTCGACGATCCCGACCGCGGCGACGCCCAGCTCCAATTCCTCGAGCAGGCAGGCGGAGAAGAGCACGCTATTGAAGGCGTGCACTGCCGGCGAGGCCCGCGCGGACCGAGCCTGGCTCGCCTCGACGCCTAGGCTGTGCAGGAAAGCGAGAAAGGTCGCCGCGTGCGACTTCGCCGGCTGAAAATCACCGTGCTCCTCCACCACGTTGTGCAGGATATCGATCCGCGAAGGGTAGTCGGGCGTGCGGGCCACCAAGCCCGCCAAGGGGCGCGAAAAGAAGGCCACCGCGAAATAGAACTGCGCTTGGGAACGGAAGAAACCTTCGCGCGTCATGGTCGCGTTTTGCAAATCTTCAAAGTAGGGATTGGCCCAGAGTCCGCTCTCCTGGAGGATGACGTCGGCGCGGGCTTTCACCCGTGGCGCGTTGGATTTGGCGGGTCCGGCTGGAGCTGATTCGAGGATGTTCATGGTTTAGATTTCCGAGGTGCTGACATTCCAATAACGGTTCGCAGGAAAACCCGCGCCGAAAACGGTGGCGGGCGCTTCAACGAGCGCCGGATGATCGGCGCGCAGTCGCTCCCACAAAGCCGTGTCGCCCACCGGCACCGAAACGAAGAGGGCGGACTCCCCACCCGACTTCGCGGTGCGGAAGAGCGCCGCGCGGATCACCGCTGCACCCGCTTCGACGTTCGCATAAGCGAAGCGCGAGAGATGCGCCGACCGCATTTCCGTGTGGTCACTTTCCATCAAACGCTTGGCGAGGCGCGTGTCCTCGAGCACACCGCAGGCGGATCGATCCGGCGTGAGAATCCCGACCGGCGCCATGGCGGAACGAAGTGTGGGCGCGCCTCCAAGGGGTGCGAAGGCCGGCTCACGAGCGCTCAACGCCACGTAGACTTGGTCCACCTCGTCGAGGGAAGCGCCGTCAGATTTGTCCCGCTCTTCGCTGTCCTTTCGGTCGACGGGAAAGCGGAGCACCCGGAGGGCCGAAACAGCTTGAAAGGATGGGATGCCGAAGCGTCCGCTGTAGCTGGAAGGTGAACGCGGCGTGCCATCCATGACAATGCCGTAGACGGCTTCCGCGCCGAGCCCGAGGCCCCAAGCGAGTGCGCTTGTGGCCATCCGCACAAACGCCTTGGCGCAGCGTAAATCGCGCACGGTCTTTAGATCGCCCACGTAAGCGGCGACCCGGCGCGAACCCATTGCACGGGGCGCAAGGCGACTCCGAGCGTTCCCAGCACTTCGCCAGTATCCTCCTCGGCCACAAAGCTGACCCCTCTCTCGAGTCCGATCGCGCGGAAGAAGCGCGCATAGTCGCGGCCGTGCGAGATCCGGAACGAGCGCCCGGGCCCAAGGGGGTACACAAACTGCCGCTCAAAGGTCTCCAGCGCCGCTGCGAGCGCGCCAGGAGCAGGTGCTTCGAGTCGGTGGATTTTCACGCGGTGGGTTTCTCCGCGAGATGCAACGCGCGGTAGAAAAAGCTTTGGTCGAAGGCATGCAGTTGCGCCGCCTCGCGGACCAGCCAGCGCAGAGCCGGACCAGAGGCGCAGATGTCGAGCATGGAATTCAACTGGCGCAGCAAGAGTCGTCCCCCCGGACGAAGCGCCTGGCTGGCGAGCCGCAGCGTCTCGCTGGCGGCCGCAGGGGAGAGCCAGTCGAGGATATTCGAAAGCTGCACGAAATCGACGCTACCTGGGGGCAACGCGCCCAGAGCTTCGTGCATCGGGCCGCCATACCAATGCAAGGCGGGGAGATGGTCGGCTGGGGTCGCGTCCAGCCACGGGTACACGTGCCCGCCTTGGAAGCGCCCGAGAAGGAACTGGGCAAGGAAGGGATTGCTCCAGGCTGGCTGGGTTGCGAGGCACTTCCGCGTTTGCGCGAGAAAATGCTGCGCGAAGGACTGGCGCGGATTCCGTGTCGCCTCGGCCCCAAAGAGCCGAACCAGATTCGCCTGGCTCAGCGCGTGCTCGAAGGCGTTCTCCAATGCATCGCCCAGTTCGGTGCCCGGAGCGGCCATGGCGGTCTGAACGCCGGGATCGCTTAGCGTCAGCAGAGCCTCCAAGTCGTCCTGCACCGGCACAAGGCAGGCGCGGAGTTGTGCAAAGATGAACTCGAAACGCCCCGCCTGGTCCGGTCCCACCCGGGCGACGTATTCCGACGGCCCGAAAGAACCCGGCGGCAGCGCGAGATAACGCTCGAGATCGCGCAGCCAGGCCGCACGCCGGTTGCGCGCCAACGGCGCATGCCCCAGGATCCCGAGTCGCTCGGCCGGGGCGATCCGCTTGAGCAAGTGCAGTTTCAAGCGCGTCAACGCGAGCTGCGCCGGATTTACATCGACCAAGTGCAGAGCATGCACGCGACCGCCGGCGGCCAGCCACGCGGCGGTGTCCCCGCCGGACGCGACCAGCACAACGTTTGCGCCCGACGGCAGGCCGGCGAGCACGGCCGCATCGATCCGGGCGTCTTCCCGCACTTGGCTGAAGGCGAGCGGCAAGTGCGTCGCCTCGATGGCTGCGCGACCCGCGCGGAGAGGAATCGTCTTCATGATCCGCGCTCCCGGGGTTGCCCGAGCGGACTACGCCGCAGGCTGCCGGCAATAAACTCACGCACGAACGCGAAATAAGACGGGATGAAAGGCGCGCCCCCCTGCGCCAGTCTTTCGCGCAATTCCGCGTGCACTCGCGGCAGCTCATACCACGGAATCCCGGGGTAAAGGTGGTGCTCGAGGTGGTAGTTCTCATTGCACATGAAGAACGCCGTCACGCGATTCGTAAGGATGCTGCGTGTGCCGCGCACTGGATCACCGTGATGCTCCTCGAGCAGCGTGTGCTGGCTCATCCCGCGGATGTTCACCATCGTGTTGATCAGCAGCATGGGGATCAGCCAGGCGTGGACGACCGCCGGGTGCGGCACCCAGCCCCAGAGCAGGCCGAAAAAACCTACGCCCAGCGCACCCTCGACGACGATCCCGCAGCGGTCGCGGGCGGCACCCTGCTTCCAGCCGAGGAGGGGTATCGCCACGATGTAGGCGGGATAACCGAGGAGCAGGCGCCCCCAGTTCAGCAGAAACACCAGCCAGCTCCAGCGCGTGTAGTTCGGGTAGTGGTCCGGGTCGCCTTCCGCCCCGAGGTGATCATGGTGGCGGAGATGCAGAACGCGGTACGCGGAGAAATTCTGCAGCACGGGCACCGCGCAGAGCGCCCCGAGCACGGCGTTCCAGCGCCGGTTCTTGCAAAGCGTCCCGTGGACAGCCTCGTGCGTGAAGAGACTCATGCCGTGCAGCGAGGCCGCCGCGAGCAGATAAAGCGGTGCGGCGGCGATCCAGCGCCAGCCAAAACCGCCGCGAAATCCCGGCGCCAGCGCGAGCAGTGTCGCCACCGCCGCCGCATACAAGGCGGCGAATACGAGCAGCCGCCCGGCGTGGCGCGCGTCGATCCGATGCAACTCCCGCGCCAACCCCATCGGCAGTCGGGGGCTCGGAAAGGTTGGGGATTCCGGCATGCCCGATCCTTGGGCTGCCAACGCTGTCCGGCCAATCGAAGGAAGCGACGCGAGCATCGCCGCGCTCGATGCTCGACTGGCGACCCATTCGGCTCCCGCGGACGTCGAACGCCCTATTTTTCTTTCCTCCACTCGCGGCTCAGGCAGTTTTTAGACTGTATGTCCACGTCCACGCCCGCCGCCGCACTCGTCCCGCGCAATCCTGACTTCGAAGCGACGGTACGCGAGAGTTTCAGCCGCCAGACGTTCATGACTTCGCTCGGCGCCACGCTTTCAAGCGTCGTGCCCGGTGAAATTCACGTCGATCTCCCGTACAATCCGCAGTTCTGCCAGCAGAACGGTTTTATGCACGGAGGCGCGCTCACGAGCGTGGCCGACTCGGCCAACGGATATGCCGCCTTCACGCTGGCGGATCCGGGAACGGACGTGCTGGCGGTCGAGTTCAAGATCAGCCTCCTCGCGCCGGCCGTGGGCCCGCGCTTTCGCGCCTGTGGCCGCGTGCTCCGTCCCGGTCGCACCCTCACTTTCTGCCAGGCCGATGTCTTCGCCCTGCACGCTTCCGGTCCGGTGCTGGTCGCGACCATGCTTTCGACGATCATCATCCGCCCCATTCCGCGCCCAACCGCCCAGGCAGCGTGAAGCCGCCCACGGCCGAATGGCAACTCCCATGCGCTCGAACTTCCTCGCCCTGAGTTCGCTTCTTGGCGCGCTGCTCGCGGCCGCGGCCGCGCCTGCAGCCCAGGCGACGCCAAACTCCTGGGAACCCGCACGCACCTGGCTATTTGTCGTCGGGACGTTGGAATGGGCGGAGGCGAAAAGCTTCGGCGCGTTTCCGCAAAAGCACCGGCGCGATGCCGAACTCGTGCAGCATTTTCGTACGGCCGGAGTGCCGCCTGCGCAGATTGTATACCTGCGGGATGAGGCCGCCACGCGCAGCCGCATCGACGCCACGATGGCCACGCATTTCCGCAAAGCCCGCCGCGGCGACCTGCTTGTTTTCTACTACTGCGGGCACGGCTACAAAAACGACACCGGCCGGGAAACTTACTTCGCCTGTTACGATGCCGGACTTCCGGACATCGCCCCCTGGAGCGTGCCCGAAATCGTCGCCGAAATCGAACACTCGTTTGCGGGCGATCAGGCGCTCCTGTTCGCGGACTGCTGCCATTCCGGCTCGCTGGCGGAGATCGTAGCGCGGCAAAAAGGACGGGTCGCGCTCGCCGCGCTCACCTCTTCTTCGGCGAGCGAATCCTCGACCGGTAACTGGACGTTTACGGAGGCAGTGCTCGCGGCCCTGCGCGGGTCTGCGTTTACGGATCTCAACCGCGACGGCCAGATCACCCTGGCGGAGCTGGCGGCATTCACCCGCTGCGACATGGCGCTCCTCGAGGGTCAGCACAGCTCATTCGCCACGACATCCGATTGGGCGGAATCCTTCGTGCTGGCCACGCCGGCACCGGTCCGCGATCCCCGCCTCGGAGAACGCGTCGAGGCCTTCGCGCAAAAGGCGTGGTGGAAGGGACGCATTGTCGACAGCCGCCAGACGCTGCAAGGCCCAGAGTATCGGGTGCGCTACACGGGCTATTTCGAGGAGGACGACACGTGGCTCGCGGCCAAATATCTGCGCGCGATTTCCATCGTGCGTTACGTCGTGGGAAAGCACGTGGAGGTGCGATGGGAGGGCAAATGGTGGCCCGCCGAGATCCTGCGAGAAGAAAACGGGGTCCACTTCATCACCTACGATGGCTTCGGTCCTGCATGGAATGAATGGGTCAGCAGCAAACGCATTCGCGGCGGGTGATTCGCTTTCTTGCGAGTGAGGCCACCGTGGCAACGTCGCGGCGGCGGAAACGGCGCCATCTCGGCCCTGGCGCACGCCAAACTCGCGGCATTCGGCGTAACCTGCTGTAGGACTTTGTCTTTGCGGGCCGGGAGTGTGCTTGGAGGGCACCCTTCCTGCTGAGGCAAGCTGATGCTCCGCCCCCGGAATTTACTTTTTCTCGCCGTCTTTGCGCTGGCGCTGCTCCTGGCCGTCACCTGGACTTTTCGATCAGACAGCACTTTTTCCGCTGGCGGGCCGACGCCGGGGAAGCCGAGCCCGACGGCCCAGGCGGCACCCGGATCGAACCCGCCTGCGACGCCCGGTCCGCGCCCAGAAGGCGCCAGCACTCCACCCGCGGTAGCCACAGTAGTTTCTCCCGCGCCTATTTCTGCGCCCACCCCCCAAACCCGCTTTGCCGAATTCCGCGCCTGGACAGAAGAGGCGCTGACCTCTGGCGCGAAGGCCGGCGATTTTCAGGCCCGCGGCGTCGCCCTGGCCCAGGCGCGTCGGGTCGAACTGGCGAAACTTATCGTGGAGGATCCCGAGCGGGCCCTCGCGGAAGCCATTCCTCCACGGGTCCGCCAGGAGCTCCCCTCCGCGGTCGTCAGCCAGTTGGAAGATCGCGTGAGCACGCGCGCGGACTACCGCGTTCTCGCGACGCTTCCAGTCGAAGGAGCTGCCGCAGTTCCGGCGGTTCGACGCCTGGTCATCGCCGCCGACGGAACTTCCTACGATGCGTACGTCTACGGCACGCGACTTCGGCAACTCACGGCTACCCGCCTGCCGATTAACGGCATCGCAGTGGACGGAAAACTCGCCGTGGCAGAAAGCGCGGTGCGCGTCCTCGCGGTCGGGGAGAAGATCGCGCCCGGCACACCCGTCAGCGAGGTGTGTCCCGTCTCCGGCGAAACGGTGGCCGCCGCCCATCCAGGCGAAGTTCCCGCCGACGCCCACGCACTCGAAATTGGCGGTGCCGTCCATTTTTTCTGCGGCGCAGGACACTTGGAAGACGTGAAGCAAGGCATCGACGCCGGGAAGTACCGCGTGCCGGGTGACAGCTCCGGCGGGGCGACGACGGACAGCGCGTATAACCAGGGGACCAAGAAGGTCCTGCTGATCCGCGCCAACTTCACCGACGATCTGGCCGAACCGATCAGCGTCGCCGCCGGGCAGACTCTCCTTTCGGCGACGTCCGCCTTCATGTTCGAGAACTCCTACAGCACGCTCCAGATCGATCTCGCCAATTCCCTTGTGACGCCGGTCCTGATCACGATGCCGAAGACGAAGGCGACCTATGTCGCGGAAAACAATTCCATCTCCTTCCTGGCCGATGCTCGCGCGGCCGCAACCGCGGCCGGGTACAACTATCTCAATTACGATTTCGAATTCGTCCGCTACGCCTCGATCTACGGCTTCGGCGGTCAGGCCTATGTAGGCGGCCGCGGAGTCTGGCTGCAGACCAGCAGCACCGGAGTCGCCTGCCACGAGTGGGGCCACAATCTTGGCCTCTGGCACGCGAACTACTGGAATGCGACCAACGACACCATCATCGGGAGCGGCACGAACAGCGAATATGGCGACGGCTACGACACGATGGGCTCCGCGGCGGCCGGCCACAATTCCTTCAATGCCTGCCACCGGAACATCCTCGGCTGGCTGCCTAACACCAACGTCCAGTCCGCAACCGCCACCGGCGGCACGTATCGCGTGTTCGCCTTTGACCAAACCACTCTCACCGCCAACCAGACCCTTGCGGTCAAAACCACCAAAGACTCGACGCGCGATTATTGGCTCGAGCACCGCATCCAGTGGGCCAGCAACCTGACCGTCGCGAATGGGCTCCTCCTGCGCTGGAGCCCGTGGGGCAGCAGCAACGGCGGCTCGCAATTGCTCGACGTCACCCCCGGCACTTCCAACGGCATCAACGACTCGGCGATCGTCCTCGGCCGGACGTTCTCCGACACGCTTGCGGGCGTGCATATCACGCCGATCGCGAAGATCGCCACCACCCCCGAATCGATCGATGTGGTCATCAATCGCGGCACGTTTCCCGGCAATCGCGCACCGGTCGTTTCCATCGGCGCCTCCGCCACGACCGTCGCCATCAACACCGCCGTCAATTTCACCGCCACTGCTTCCGATCCCGATGGCGACGCGCTCGCCTACTATTGGGATTTTGGCAACGGCTTGATCGGTCCCAATTCGGCGACCGCAAGCACGCAATGGAGTTCCGTCGGCCGCTATAATGTTCTTTGCATCGTCTCGGATATGAAGGGCAAGACAACCTCACGCACTGTGCTGGTCACGGTGGGGGCGCCCACCACCTTCACGGCGAGTGGCACCGTGACCGACAACTACGGGCAGACGATGGCGGGCGTGCGCGTACACAACGGCCTGACCGGAGGGAGCTACCGCGGCACTTACACGGACAGTAGCGGGCAATACACGCTGACAAACCTCGCGGCGGGAAGCTATACGTTAGGGGCGGTGTCGGCCGGATTCACGGCGACCGCAACGCCGGGATTCACGAATCCCGTCGTGGTCGGCCCGAGCCAGGCGAACTTGAATTTTGTTGGAACTTCCGTCGGTGCCACTCTGAGTGTGATCGCGCCTAGTTCCTCGGCGCGGGAGGCCGGTCCGGTACCCGCTTCGTTTAGCTTCACCCGGGGCCAGGAAGTGCCGCCCACCGCAGCCGTGACGGTGAACTATACTCTCACGGGCACCGCCGACAAAGCGACGGACTACTCCGTGGCAGTCACTCCGCCGGCCACCGGCACCTACAATTCCACCACCGGGGTCGGCACAGTCGTCTTCCCAGTCGGCACGCTGAATGCGGCCCTGCAGATCACCCCGGTGGATGATGCCATCGTCGAGGGCGCTGAAACGGTGGTCGCCACGGTCACTGCCGGCACCGGCTATCAGGTTGGCGCGGATTCCATCGCGACCCTGGTGATCGTCGACAACGATTCCACCGATCTCTACACCGAGGCCTTTGTCTCGGGCAGCTCCCCGAATCCCTTCGATCTCAACGGTCGGAAACTCACGTTCACGCCGACGAGTGCGACCGCGTACCGCGGCATTTGCGATGCGGCGGCGGCGTTCCCGACCGACCCGACGGGCGGAACGGTGCTGGCCACCAATAACGCCGCCGTGGTGGGGGTAACCTCGGGCACTCTCGACGACGGCTACTGGCAGCTCACGGGTCTCGCGGCCCAGCCCACGATTTTCGGCACGGTTTACCCCACGATCTACGTGAATACGAACGGCAACGTCAGCTTCGGAAGCGGCGACGCCGGGACCGACAGTTACACCTTTCAGCACTTCGTTTCCGGCCGCAAACGCGTCTCCCTTTTCGGGCAGGATCTGGACGCCACGAAGGGTGGCACGATCAGCTACAACGTCGTCACGACCGCGGGTCAGCAACGCGTGGTGGTCACGTTTGCGAATGTTCCGCGTCGCACCAACCTCAGCCAGTTGCTCAACGCCCAGGTGGAGCTGTGGGTGAACGGCACCATCACGCTCACCTGGATTGGCACGAATCTTACGGACGGCATCATCGGCCTCGCCGCCGGTCAGGCGTCGCCCAGTCCGTTCTATGCGACCGATCTGAGCGCGTATCCGGCCAGCACCGGCACGTATGCTGGCTGGTTGAGCACACGCTTTACCCCGGCGGAAATCGCTGACCCCCTCATCACCGGCGTCAATGCGGACCCCGATCAGGATGGCTGGTCCAACCTGCTCGAATACGCCCTTGGCTCCGATCCGCATGCAGTGGGAAAGCCCCCGGGAGCGCCCGCAACCGGCCAGGCCGGCGGCTATCTTACGCTCACTTTCCGGCGTGACCCGTTGCTGACCGACATCAATTATCTCGTCGAAGTGTCGGACCTCTCGGGAGGCTGGACGGTGATTGCCCAAAGTGTGGGTGGCGCGATTACCAATGCGGCCGCTGGGCAAACCCCGAGCACGCTTCTCGAGACACCGGTCAGCACCGTGATGAGTGTCACAGTGGGTGACACCGTGCCGATGAATGGCGCCACGAAACGGTTCATTCGCTTGCGCGTCACGAAGCCGTAGCCCGTCGGTCGATCATTTAAACATCAACGATTCGATTCCAGCTGGCGTTGATTCGGATTCCACCCGGGTGCATTTTGGAGGAATGAAGACGACGATCGATATTCCCGAAAAGGAACTTCGCGACGTCATGCGCTACACCAAGGCGAAGACAAAGCGTGAGGCCGTGGTTCAAGTGCTCGAGGAATTCAATCGCCGCCATCGGATGGCTGAATTCGTGGAATACAGCGGCACTTGCCGGGACTTCATGAGTTTTGAGGAACTCATGGAGCTTCGCGAGCGAGATTTGCCCATGTCCGCGCGGCTCTATTCGTAAATGAAACTCGTCGATACTCCTTCGTGAAGCTGAGGGCGCTTTGAGACGCCTTAGATTCGGGGAACGCCCTTTACTCCCCTCCCTTCGCCAAATTCGGAGGCGGGCGGCCACATTCGAGCCGCCCACTCCGCCTACTTCATCCGGTCGAAATTCTTCTGCAGGATTTGCCAATCCGCCAGATTGCCGACCTTCGCGCGTTGATCTGCAATGATCTTTGCTTCGTTGGCGTTCTTCGTCGGCATCTTTTGCTGGTAAAAGATCCCGAAACTTCCCGGGAAGGCTTCATCGGCCAGCTTGTAGGCGGCGAACTCATCCGTGACATCGTGCTCGGGCGGCACGGGCTTGAAAACGCCGCCCTTGCGCGGGATCGACGCATCGAAAGAGCCGGCGAAGAACTCGATGCACTCGCTCAGACACTCGATGAAGCTGAAACCATCGTGATCCATCGCCGCCTCCATCATCGCGAGCACGTGATTGGGATTCGTCGCCGCCGTGCGCGCCACAAACGTCGCGCCTGCGCTAATCGCTTGTTTCATCGGGTTGACCGGACGGTCCCCGGATCCCCAGATATCCGTCTTCGACTTGTGCCCGATCGGCGTGGTTGGAGAAGTCTGTGCCTTTGTCAGGCCGTAGATCCAATTGTCCATGACCACATAGGTCATCTTCACGTTCCGTCGCGCCGTGTGGGTGAAATGATTGCCCCCGATCGAAAAGGCGTCGCCGTCCCCGCCGAAGACGAAGACGTGGAGATCCGAGCGGGAGAGCGATATCCCGCTGGCGAAGGGCAGCGCGCGCCCGTGAATGTAGTGCGCTCCGTGCGCCTGGACAAAATAGGGGAAGCGCGAGGAGCACCCGATTCCCGCCACGGTCGTAATCTTCTCGTGGTGGATGCGGCGTTTTTCGATCAGCCGGTAATAGAAGGCGAGGACGGAAAAGTCGCCGCAGCCCGGGCACCACGTCGGATGATCCGCGGAGGTCTCCTTCTTCGTCAGCGGCTTCCGGTCGCTGTCCAGGAGTTCCGGCGGGGCGGGGTGTTGCGCCCCGATACCGGTGCGCGGGAGCCGCTCGTGCGAGATGGCAAGTATGCTCATGAGGGGGGAATCGGAGAATGTCCGTTGTTGGAAGCGACCGCCAGGGCGCGGGCGCGGTCGAGAATTTCCCGCACCTTCCAGGTCAGGCCGTCCGTCTTGTTGATGCCGCGAATGCGTGGATCGCAGAACCGCGCGCGGAGGATGGCGGCGAGCTGGCCATAGCCGTACATTCCCTCGTCATTCAGCTCCACCACAAAGATGTGCTGGAAGCCGCTGAAAATGTTTTCGAGTCCGTTCGGCAGCGGATGCAAATGCTTGATGTGTACCGCCGAGACCGCCTCGCCCGCGGCCCGTGCCTGCTTCACCGCTTCCCGCAGGGGACCCAGTACGGAGCCCCAGCCGACGAGCAGAATCTGGCCTTCCGGTGGGCCGTAGATCACCGGCGTCGGCAGCTCCGAGGCGAGCTTCCGGTATTTGGTCCGACGCTTCGCCGTCATCGCCATGTGCAGCACCGGTGATCCACTCGGATGCCCGAGTTCATCATGCTCGAGGCCCGTGACGACCGGATACTTGCCGCTCGCCACCCGCGTGCCGGGCGCCAGATGGCGCGTGACCCCGTCCGCCGCGGAGAGGTCGTAAGGCTTGTGCTCGGCCACGGGCGTGAAATCCGGGCCGATGTCCTGGCAGACCTGCTCGAGGTCCGGCGCCTCAAAAGCCTCGATCCGGGTCGCAATGCCCTGGTCGGTCAGAAGAATGACGGGTGTGCTGTACTTTCGCGCGATGTTCACCGCTTCGATGGCCGTGTAAAAGCAATCCTCCACGCTGGCGGGCGCAACTACGACCCGTGGGCTGTCGCCGTGTCCGCCAAAGCAGGCCACGTTCAGGTCCGATTGCTCGACGTTCGTCGGCAGACCCGTGGAAGGTCCGCCTCGCTGCACATCGATAATGAGCAGCGGCATCTCCGCCATGGATGCCCAGCCCAGCGCTTCGGTCTTGAGGGAGATGCCCGGCCCGGAAGAGCCCGTCACCGCCACCCGCCCCGCATAGCTGGCACCGATCGCCATGGAGACGGCCGCGATTTCGTCTTCGGCCTGCACAAACGTCCCGCCGTACTTCGGGAGTTCGCGCCGCAGCAGCTCCATGATGTCGCTCCAAGGCGTGATGGGATAGCCTGCGCCAAAGCGCACTCCCGCCGCGATGATGCCGTAGGCCAGCGCTTCATTTCCGCTCATCACGACCTGGCCGCGACCGCCCTTTGCGCTCGGATGGAAGGCGTAGCTTTCCAGCAAATTTTGTACTTCGTGTCCATAGCCGGAAGTGAAACAGGCGAGTGCATTTTGCACGACGGTGTCGTCTTTCCCGGTGAAGCGCTCCTCGATCAGGCGGGTCAGCTTATTTACGTCCAGATGGAACATTTTCGCGATCAGGCCGAGCGCATAAATGTTCTTGCCCCGATCCCGGCCGGTGCCGCCGATCGCCTCCACCGTCAGGCCCGAAATCGGCACCCCGACATGATGGTAAATCGTTTCCCACTCCTCCTTCGGCTTCACGTGGTCGCTATCGTACAGAACGATGCCACCCTTCTTCAGCGCAGCCGCATTCCCCTCGTAGCTGTGCTGGTAGAAGCAGAGCAGCACATCGGCGTCGTCGCCGGGACTGAGCACTTCGCCGGAGCCGATGCGCACCTGGAAAAGCGAGGGTCCGCCGGAAATCGTGGACGGAATCGTCATGAAGGTCATGACCTCCTGCTCACTCCGCCCGGCGAGACGGGCGAGGAATCCGCCGATTGCCTGGATGCCGTCCTGGGAGTTTCCCGCGATGCGGATGACCGCTTCGGGAATCCCAGAAACTTTCGGTCCAAGGCCAGCGGCGACAGGTACAAGTCCGGAGTCGCTCATGTTCCTTAAGGGGGATGTAGGTTCGTGCTTGCCGTAAGGCACGGCAGGAAATTTAGCGTAGCAACTCGACCCCACCGGTCAAGCGTGTGCGCGCGTGCCGCTTGGGACCGCCGGCGAAAGGCAGTTTCTGCTGCCTGCTTCTCGGCGGATTCGGTTGTGGGATGTCTTCTCCGGTGGAATGCGATGCGTCGGGCGAGTGCTGTCGCCCCGCAGCAGAAGCCTCATCTGACCGTGCCTCAACAAATGTTCCGTCGCGCCGCACTCCTGTTCAGTTGCGCCTTCGCGTTCACCCTCACAGCCGCGCCTTCCAGCGAGTGGCAGGGAACTTTTCGAAGCGGCGGAAATACGATTCGAATCGACTACCTCGCTCCCCCAGGTGCGGGACGGGGTCCGGCGATTGTGCTCGCCCACGGCGCCGATGGGCTCGCGGGACCGGACGGCGCCGCGCGTTACCGCCAGCTCTCCGCTTCGCTGGCACAGCGTGGCTTCGTCGTCGCGGTGGTGCACTATTTCGAGCGCACCGCCACCGTGCGCGCGGACGCCGAGAGTCAGGTGCGCTGCCTGCCTGCCTGGCATGAAACGTTGACCGACGCGATCACGGCGGTGCGCAGCGAGAAGCGTGTCGATCCGCAGCGGGTAGCGATCATGGGAGTCTCCTTGGGAGGAACTTTGTCCATCGCGGTCGCTTCGTTCGACCCCCGGGTTTCAGGCCTCGTGGATTTCTTCGGCGGCCTGCCTGATGTCATCGACCGCCAGTTGAAGCGGCTGCCGCCTACCCTCATCCTGCACGGCGAAGCCGATCGCGTCGTCCCGGTCGGGGAAGCGCGCAAGCTCGAGGCCGCCTGTCGCAGACTGGGGGTTCGGCACGAGCTAAAGATTTATCCCGAAGCCGGACACGGCTTCTCCGGCGCCGATCTCAAAGACGCGCTCGATCGCACCGCCGCGTTTCTCCGCGGCGCGCGTTGAAGGCTTCCATCCCGTCCATCCCGTCGCCTCGTGCCGCGAAATGAGGGTGCGCCCCCGCCTCATCTCGCTATCTCGACGGGCATGTTCGTCACCCATCTCGAATGCGCGAATTGCGGGCAGCACTACGATGCCGCGCTTGTGCACAATCTCTGCACCGCCTGCCAGCGGCCCCTTTGGGTCCGCTACGATCTGCCCGCCGTACGCTCGGCCCTTCCGCGCGCGGCGCTCCACACCCGGCCGCGCACGCTCTGGCGCTACCGCGAACTTCTTCCGCTGCGTTCCGCGGAAAACATCGTTTCGCTCGACGAGACCATGACGCCCCTGCTGGAAGTGCCGCGCCTCGCGGCCCACTTCGGCACGCCGCATCTTCAGGTCAAGGACGAGAGCCGCCTGCCGACCGGCAGTTTCAAGGCCCGCGGCATGGCTCTCGCCATCTCCAAGGCGAAGGAGTTCGGGCTCACGCGCGTCGCGGTGCCGACGGCCGGCAATGCCGGCGGTGCCATGGCGGCCTACGCCGCGCGCGCCGGGATGGAGGCGACCGTTTTCATGCCCGACGACACTCCGAGCATCAACCGTAAGGAGTGTTTCCTCGCCGGCGCGAAGACTTACCTCGTCAACGGACTCATCACCGATTGCGGCCGCATCGTCGGCGAAGGCCGGGCGCGAAAAGGCTGGTTCGATGTCTCCACGCTGAAGGAGCCCTATCGGATCGAAGGCAAGAAAACGATGGGCCTCGAGCTGGCGGAGCAATGCGACTGGGACTTGCCGGACGTGATCCTCTATCCCACGGGCGGCGGCACCGGACTCATCGGCATGTGGAAGGCCTTCGCCGAACTCGAGGAACTGGGATGGCTGGAAACGACGAAGAAGCCGCGGATGATCTCGTGCCAGAGCACCGGCTGCGCGCCCATCGCCACGGCTTTTGCCAAGGGGGAGCGTTTTGCGCCGAAATTCGAAAACGCCGCCACGATTGCGAGCGGTATCCGTGTGCCCGCTGCGGTCGGCGATTTCATGATTCTCGATGCCGTCCGCGCGAGCGGCGGCCTCGCTCTCGCCACGCCCGAAGCCGACATCCCGAAATGGATGCAGCTTGCGGCGACGCTCGAGGGCATCTCGCTTTGCCCGGAGACGGCTGTGTGCCTGGGCGCGCTCGAAGTCCTGCTCGCGCGGGGCGCCATCAAGCCGGACGAACGCATCGTCATTTTCAACACCGGCGCCGCGCAGAAATACCCAGAAGCCGTGCACGAAGATCTGCCCCGGATCGATCTCGCCCAGCCAATCGATTGGGACGCGATTTGAGGTGCTCCTCCTCAGCCGAGTCCCCATTCGCGCGCGAACCCGCGCCCCGCCTCGGTCACCAGAAACTCCCGCAATGCCACCGGCGGCTTTGGTGTCTCCACGTCATCGCGCAGCGATTTCTGCCACCAACCCACATCATTCCACCGGCCGAGCTTGTAGCCCACCGACAGGTAGACGCCCACCGGAGTGAAGCCCAGCGCTTCGTGCAGCCCGATACTCGCGGCGTTCGGCAGAGTGATCCCGGCATACGCCCGATAATAGCCCTGGGCGGACAACAGCCCAAAGAGTGCTTTGTATAGCGACCGTCCGACACCACCGCGCTGGCAGGTCCGCGCGACGTAAACCGCCACATCGACCGACCACTGATATGCCGCTCGTTCCCGGTGCTTGCTCGCGTAGGCGTACCCGACCACGGAGCCATCCTGTTCCGCCACGAGCCAGGGCGTAATCGCCTTAACCGCGGCGACCCGGCCCCGCATTTCTGCGGACGAAGGCGGTTCGACCTCGAACGAAGTCGCCGTCTCGCGCACGTACGGCGCATAGATTTCTGCTATCGCTTCCGCATCGGCGTCCGCGGCGAAACGAATCCGGGCTGCGACCCGGCTGCCCTCTCCCCGCCCGGTGGTGTTCATGCGGCGAGATTTTCGCGGCTTGACCCCGCGGCCAAGCACGAATTCGCGTAACACTGGCCGACATTTGCCGTTTTTTGGTAGTGAAGTCCCGGCCCTCCCCCCCAGGACCAAGTCCCACCCAACCCAAAAAGCCATGATCCTCCGAATGGGAAGCCGCGGCAGTGTTGTCGCGCAAATGCAGCTCGCCCTCAATCAACTCGCCGATCGCGGCGTCTTCGCCCTGCCTGCCGGGCGCCTGGCCGGAACCGGAATCTTCGGCGAGAACACGGAGACGACCGTGAAGGCCTTCCAAAAGAAGCTCGGGCTCGAAGTAGATGGAGTCGCTGGGCCACAGACGCTCGGCAAGATCGACGATCTGCGCCTGGCGCCGGCTCCGGCTGCGCCCGTGCTTTCTCCCTCAGTGCAGACAAACCTCGTCGCCAGCCTGCTCGGCATCGCGCAAGGGGAAGTCGGCACCCGGGAGGTCGGCGGAAACAACAATGGCGCGCGCATTCGCGAGTACCAGCGCTCGACCGACCTGGCGCCTGATTCCTGGCCCTGGTGCGCTGCCTTCGTATGCTGGGTCATCCGCGAATGGCTCGTGCAACCGGAGCCGCGGCGCGCGCTCGGCTGGAAGAATGAAGAGACGGACGCCAAGCGCCCGAAAACCGCGGCCGCCTTCAGTTTCCTCGATTGGGCCCGGCGCCAGGATCAATTCGTCCTTCCCCCCACCGCAGATCCGCAGCCCGGCATGATCGCGGTGTACAGCTTTTCCCACATTGGCTTCGTCAAAGAGGTCCTTTCGGGGGGAAAGTTCCGCGCCATCGAGGGCAACACGAATGGCGCCGGCGATCGTGACAGCACCACTGGGGACGGCGTCTGGGAGAAGGTGCGGACGAAAAGCCTGGTGCGGAATTTCATCTCCTGGCGCTTCGTGCATGCGATTGGGGGCGGCGATTTCGTCGGCAACGCGTCCCCGCAACCCACCAGCACCATCTTGCCGAATGTGGCGGGGATCGGCGCGATCCCGCGGGAAGTTCTCGAGTTCATCATCGACGAGGAAGGCATGGACCAGCCGTGGAAATTCCCCGGCGGCAGTTCCGGCGTCTCCCTCGGACACGGCTTCGATCTCGGCGCCGAATCGCGCGCCGAGTTGCTCGAGGATTGGGGCCCATGGCTGAGCGGCAGCGAACTCGACCGCCTCAGCCGCGCCATCGGACGCTCCGGGCCCGAGGCCGCCGCGCTCTGCCCGGACTTCCGCGACATCAATGTCAGCGTCGAAAGCGCCGACGATGTTTTCTTTCGTCATACGGTCCCGAAGTACTACGGCCAAATGCTCGGCGCGTTCCCCAATGCGGACAAACTCCCCGGCAAGGCGCAGGGCGCGTTGCTCAGCCTGGTCTTCAATCGGGGCACGTCGATGAAAGGCGACCGCCGCGAGGAGATGCGAGAAATCCGCGACCTGCTAGCGGGAAACCCGCCTTACGATTTGGCGGCCATCGCGGCGAGCCTGCGCAAGATGAAGAAGCTTTGGGAGAACCAGGGCCTCGACGGTCTCGTGGTGCGCCGCGAACGCGAGGCGCGCTGGGTGGAAGAAGCGGCGTAGCGCCCACTCTCAAAACATCCGGCTGATCTCCTGAAAATTCACCGCGTCTTGCGCGAACGTGAACGTGCCGTGGTCGCGCATCTCCTCGGCGGCACGCAGAAATGCGCCAAACGCCGCCCGGGTGAGCGCGCTCCCCACGCTGACGCGCTTCACACCGAGCGCCGAAAGCTCAAGAAGGCTCAACTGCGCACCCTTCAGCCCCATGACCACATTGACCGGTCGGTCGACCGAACTCATCACCGCGGCGATGTCTTCGCGGCTCGACAGGCCCGGCGCATACAGCACGTCCGCTCCGGCCTCCTGGTAGGCTTGCAGCCGCCTGATCGCGTCTTTCAAATCGGGCCGGCCCACGAGGAAGTTCTCCGCCCGCGCGGTGAGCGTGAACGGGGCCGGGAGGGAATGCACTGCCTCCGCGGCGGCCCGCACGCGATCCGAAGCGAACTCGATTTCGAAAAGCGGCGCGTTGGCTTGATAGGTCGCATCCTCGATCGAAGCGCCGGCCAATCCGGCCGCACCCGCCAGACGATACGTCTCCGCCACAGCTTCAAGCGATGCGCCGTAGCCATTCTCGAGATCTGCGCTCACCGGCAGATCGGTGGCGGCAACGAGGTCGCGCACATGCTCGAGCATTTCGTCGCGGCCAATCGCGTTGTCACGGCGTCCGGTCGAAAATGCGTAACCCGCGCTCGTCGTCGCGAGTGCCTCGAAGCCCAGCCGCGCCAGGATCCGCGCGGTCCCACGATCCCACGGATTCGGAATGATGAAGGCGTGCTCCCGGGCGTGCAGAGCGGCAAAGGCTGTCCTCTTTTCGGCTGGTGTCGGCATGGGGTGGGAGGGTTGCGTCGTGCATTTACACGGCATCTGATTCCCTGACCAGACCGCGAGCCCGCCAGCCACGGCACGCCCCGCTTTGTCCTGGTTTGATCGCCTCGAACGAAAGTTTTCCGTAACACCGGCGAGGGTTTGCCGTTTGTAAGAGTGGGCGATCCGCACCCCAGGCTTCTCCACTTTTCCTCTCTCATCGTTCCAAATGTCGCGCTGGGTACGCCGTCCGCTTATCCATCCCGCGCGGTTCCCGTAATTCCTGCCTTCAACCCCCAACCCTGAACTCTGCCATTCGATGAAATCCCGGATCACCCAGCGGGCTGGCGGGCTTCTCTTCGCCCTGGCCGCTATCGGCGGCGTCGCCTTCATCACCCTCGGTGACGGCGCGTATGCGTTCCTGAAATCGGATGCGGCCGGCGACCCCAAGGCGTTGGAGGTCAAGACAAACGCGCCTCCGAGTGTCGTGCAGGTGCGCGGGGTCACCCAGGGTGCGCGCTCAGAGAATCGGGTGCACGTCCTGTCGCTCAACCAGGAGGTCTTCGTCGATGTGTTGAACGCCGGGGCGTGGTTGCGCCAGCGCATGGGTGAACTGGGGAAATCGAATCTCGATCCGCGCGAAAAAGTCACCCTCGAAACGGTCGTGTTCGATGCCCGCACCGAGCCCGACGACTTCGCCAAGCTGGAGAAACTCCGGGCGCGGCTCGACGAGATTCGCGCAGAGCGCGTCCGCATCGCGGCACTCCCCGCCGATAGCGCCGACCGCGTTCCGAGCACCGCCAAACTGGACGCAACGGTGGCGAGCCTGACCGTGGAAAACGCGCGGCTGCTGGACGGACGCCGTGAGACGGCCTGGCGTTCAGCGGTAATGGGCTGGCTCGCCTCTTCCAGCCTCGCCATCAACGATCGTATCTTTACCGATCTGCATCCCCAGGTCGCATACTTCTGGGACGAGCATTACCCGAACGAGAAGACCGGCGCAGACGATTTCGACCGCTACCACGCCCTGCGTTTCAAGCTCGTCCTGACCGACGCGAACAAGCCGCAGTGGCTGGATCTGCTGGGAGGTGCGGGCTTTGCCAGCAAACCGGTGGGAGTGACGATCGCGTTTTCGAATCTCTTCGACCAGGCGGGCAAGACCGAGTTGATGCCCACGGCGATCAACCCGGCTTTCAAGGTCGCGCCCTGGCAGCAAGTGCGCCTCAAGGCCTCCACCGACACCCTGACCCGGACCCTCCTGGTGATTTTCATTTTGCTCGTGGGTATCTTCATTTACTACGCCTTCGCCACGAATCTGCTGCGCGTCTTCGGCGCAGACGGACTGTGGCATTTGAGCCTTGGGCGCTGCCAGATGGCCTGGTGGTTTTTCATCGTCCTCGGCTGCTACCTCCTCCTTTGGATCATCACCGGGGACTATCGCACCCTGACCAGCCAGGAACTTTTGTTGCTCGGCATCAGCATCACCACCGGGCTCGGCGCATTTCTGATTGGGGACGAACCGGAACAGATCCACGGCTCCGCGCTGCTTACGGTGGACGAGATGGAGCTGGATACGCCCGCCGAAATCCAGAGCTGCCTGGGCGCCGAGAAGGCGCATCAGGTGGGACTGGCGGGGACGGAACTCGAAAGGTCCAAGGCCCGCGTCACGGAATTCGAGCGTCGGATCCAGTACTACCGCAAGGGTCGCGCGGCGTGGCTTTCCCGCTCGCTGAACGACCTTATCTCCGAGTTGAACGACGGCGAGCCCAGCTTCCACCGGTTCCAGATGATCGGCTGGACGCTCGCGTTCGGGTTCATCTTTCTCCAGGCCGTCTACTTCAAGCTCGCGATGCCCGAGTTCAGCAACACCCAACTTCTCCTCATGGGTATCAGCGGCGGCACGTATCTCGGGTTTAAATGGAGGCCGGCTGGCGGTGGAAAGCCAAGCGGCGGCGGCGCGGGCGGAGGAACGCCGGCCGGGGGTGGAGGGGCAGCGGGTGGAGGGGCAGCGGGTGGAGGGGCAGCGGGTGGAGGGGCAGCGGGTGGCAGCGGTGCGAGTGGCGGCGCTGCGAGTGGAGGAGGAACGGTCGCGCGTCCCGAGGGGGGCTAAGGAAGTTGGATGCGTCGCGGATACTCCCGCTCCATCCTACGGACGGTCACTTCGCGGCAACCAAGGCAGGAAAGGCGCGCCCAGTTTCGCGCGAAACCGTCGTTGCAACTTCGCGAGCGATGCATTGTCGCCAAAGGGCAGCTTCAGCTCTGCGCAGAGCCTGCCGAGTTCGTAGTAGTCCGGCTCCGATTCCGCATCTTCCGGCTCTTCCCGGGAGGCAATGCAATCAAAGCAAATCTCCAGGAACGCGACAGCCCGCCCCTGCGCATCGCAAAAGACGAACGCATTGTGCGGCGAGTAGCCGCACATCGAAACTCGGATGTAGCCCTCCCTGGTGTTGATCTCGCGCTGTCGTCGCGCCTCCGCAACGCGCAGACGATTCACCTGATCGGGCGTCAGCACTGCTCCTTCTGGATTGAGCGCTCCCGGGGCAAGCCGGCCACCGCGCAGGATCAGGAATCCGTTGGGATTCGATTTCCGGTCGAATGCGATATTCTGCGGCCAGGCGTAAGCGCGCACTTCTTTGAATTCCACGCCCGGCCACGCGTCCTCGGCGTGGAGCGGTGCAGCGCAGAAAAGGATGAGGAGAGCCGTGAGCGTCGGTCGCATGGGACGGAAGGGGATAAATCCAATTCTCCCGTAATGAACCGCGCCGGTCCCGGCAACCATCGAACGCTCGCGAAAGGAAAGACCTCCGGTCCCGAGTCGTTCCCGCGCGATCTCGTCAGCCCCGTCTCTGCGGCTGTGGTTCAACTCCCTTCTCGCTCATGGTGCGGCCGCCGCCGGTGCGGCTCAAGCTCCAGCTTGACCCAAGCTTCCGTGGCGACACCGAGTCGCACCAGCCCATCGCCAGCGCTTCTGCTGCACACGCCCTTGCCCGCCATTCCTGTTCTCGTACTATCCCGCACATGTCCGACGACTCCTCCCGCTTCCAATACAACGAGGACCTGCAACCTCTGGGGGAACTTCTCTCCAACGTAGAGCGCGCCGGCGATTTCTTCGTCCACGACACATTGGAACTTCCCATGCCGAAAGTTGAGGTCGCGGAGGTGGGCGTGCTGTCGTTTCCGGTGCCCGAAACCCAGATAGCCGCACTGATCGAACACGCCGCGCGGGCGCCTTACGGGCGCGGCGAGGAAACCATCCTCGACACTTCCGTGCGAAAAGTGTGGCAACTGCCGCCCGCCAACGTGCGAATCGGGGGCAAATCCTGGGAGAGTTCATTGCAAGCGATTCTCGGCCGCGTGAAAAGCGGCCTCAGTTGTGAGGGCGAGACCGTCACCGCCGAACTCTACAAATTGCTCGTCTATGACACCGGCGGTTTCTTCCTCGCGCATCGGGACAGCGAGAAGGAGGACGGGATGTTCGGCACGTTGGTGGTTGCGTTGCCGTCCGCGCATCAAGGGGGCGAACTCGTCATTCGCCACGCCGGTCGGGAGGTGACGGTGGACTTGAGCCAGGCCGAGTTCAGCGAGCTTTCCTTCGTGGCGTTCTACGCGGACTGCGAGCACGAGGTGCGTCCCATCACGATGGGCAACCGCGTCTGTCTCGTCTACAACCTCATTCAGAAACGGCGCGCGCAGGACCTGCGCCTCAATGCGCCAGAAAATGCCGCGCAAATCGAAGCAGCCGCCGCCCTGCTGGAGGAAGCGCTGGGCCACAGCCGCCAGACCGCCAAGATCGCCTGGCTGCTGGAGCATCACTACAGCCCGGCCGGCCTCTCGTTCGCAGGATTGAAATCTTCCGATGCCGCGAAAGCCGCTGTGCTCGTGCAGGCGGCGGAACGCGCCGGTTGCGCCGCGCATCTCGCGATCGTGCACATCGAGGAATCCGGCGCCGCGGAACCGAACTACGATACCTATCGACCACGTGGCTGGGGAAGCTATCATGACGATGGCGACGACGAAGGCGAGGAGGCCGACAGCGATGATTTCACGGTCGTCGAGGTCAGCGAATCGTCGCAATTCGTCAGCGAATGGCGCAATCCGCGTGACCAAGCAATGGAGTTTGGCAAGCTCCCGCTCGCGCCGGGCGAATTGCTCCCGTTCGGCGCTTTGGACGAGGAAGAGCCGGACGAGCAGCGGCTACTCGAGGCCTCCGGCAATGCGGGAGTGAGCTTCGAGCGAGCTTATCATCGCGCCGCGATCGTGATCTGGCACCGCGCGCGCTACGCCGAGGTTTTGCTGCAAGCCGGCGTGGGCGCGGCGCTGCCCTATTTGGAGGAGCGCATTGCGTCGTGCACAAAGCGAGACGCCACCCCCGCGGCCCGACAGGACGTCACGGCGCTCGCCCGGAAGCTCATCCATGCCTGGCGGGACGCGTGTGGCCAGAGAAGTTATGGAATGCCCGCCCCACCGGAGAAACGCGAGGGAATGTTGCGTCTCCTCCTCACGTTGGCGGATGCCACCGTGCTCGAAGAGTTTATCGCCGAAGTCGTGATCCCCGAATATGACGGCAGCGAAAATGCCGCGCTGGTGGATGCCGCAAAGCTCTTGGGCCCTTCCAAGGCAGGCGAACTCCTCGCGGGTGTGGTGGGTAGCCACATGGGGCGAATGCACGGTTCCTGCGTCGGGGCTGCGCGCCTTCGCCCCTCAAGGCGAAGCGACCGCCGGACCCGAAAGGCACAGGGCACTGCGCCTGGTCGCGGAGGTCGCCGTTGGGCAACTGGCCAAAGTCGAGACGCGGCCGTCGGAAGACAGGTGGCCCGCTTGGGGACCGATGCCCAAGGCCCAGCGGGTCGAAGCCAAGCTCGTGGAGAATCTGCTCGATGTGCTGGGCGAACTCGGCGCCTCCGATCTCCGCGCCGCCGCCGCGACCCAGTTCACGTCGCGCCCGGAGGTATTCGATCCCGTCGCCACCCTCGTGCCCGCTCTGACCCAAATCGACGGGTGGGACGCCGCGGCGCAACGCCTCTGGGAACATGCCGCCGAATTCATCTTGCGCCGAAGTGAGCGGCCGCCCGAACCGCCCAAGGATTGGCGGCAGGACGCAAATCTCACCTGTGTTTGTCCCGATTGCCGCGAATTGAAGATCTTCGCCCTCGATCCTGAACAGCAGACCCATCGCTTTCGCGTGCGAAAGGATCGCCGGCAACATTTGCATCAGGCGATCGCCAAGCACGGCCTCGCCATGACGCATGCCACCGATCGCAAAGGCTCTCCCCAAACTTTGGTCTGCACGAAGGACCGGCGCGAATATGGGCGACGTTGTGCGGAGTACGAGAAGGACATCGCAGCGCTCGGTGCCCTCACAGACCGGGCCGCGAAATCGCGAATCGAATGCGCTCCCATCCTCGATCGCATTGCCGTCGCGCGCGCCCGGGCGAAAGACTGGTCGCCGGGATGAGGCGACTCTCCGGCGAGCACTGCTTCTGCAGCCAATTTCTTCGCAGCAGCAAAAGCAGAAACGGACGACCTGTTTCCAGAGAAATCCCGCGCTTCCCCTAACCACAAAACGCAATTCTGGAGTCGCTCGACGTCGAGTGCCATGTCTCAATGGCCCCAAACCTCCATGAGCACGGTGCCTCCATCACCCAACCCCATCCGCGCCGCCATCGCGCCGCTGCTCTCCGTGCGAAACGGCGCCCAGGCGATCACGTTTTACGAGAAGGCCTTCGCCGCGAAGGTGGTCTTCCGCATCGACAGCGACGACGGCAAGGTCGTGGCCCATTTGTCCGTGGACGGCGCGGACTTTTGGGTCGCGGACGAGTCCCCGGAAAACGCAAACTTCAGCCCCGAAACTCTTAACGGCGGCACCGTGCGCATGATCCTCACCGTCGCCGATCCCGATGCCGTTTTCGCGCTGGCGGTCGCCGCCGGGGGCCGAGGAAATTTGGCCGGTCAGCAATCAATACGGCTGGCGTCTTGGTCGCGTCGTCGATCCCTTCGGGCACCATTGGGAAATCGGGCATCCGCTGGCAAAGGAAAACTGAGGCGGCACATTCCCCGGAGTCCACCAACTCCGAGAAAACCCGAATTCATCGGAAACCTCTCCTTCGCACTTCATCAAACACCATGAACCAAAGTCTGAAAAACAAATGCGCGCTCGTCACCGGGGGCAGCCGGGGCATCGGCGCGGCCATCGTCAAACGTCTCGCCCGCGACGGCGCCCATGTGGCGCTGACCTATTCCAGTTCGCCTGAAAAGGCCGCGGAAATCGTGCAGGCCGCCCAAGCATTCGGCGTGAAGTCCGTCGCCATCCGGGCAGACAGCGCCGATGCCGCGGCGGTCACGGCCGCGGTCGAACGCACCGTCGCCGAACTCGGTGGCATCGATATCCTCGTGAACAACGCGGGCGTCGCCCTGATGGCGCCGATTGCCGAGTTCAAACTGGAGGACTTCGATCGGACGATTGCGGTCAACGTGCGGGCGGTGTTCGTCGCCATCCAGGCCGCAATAAAGCACATGAAGGAAGGCGGACGCATCATCAACATCGGCAGCACGAACGCGGAACGCATGCCCTTCCCGGGTGGAAGCGTTTACGCGATGAGCAAGGCGGCGCTGCAAGGACTCGTGAAGGGAGTGGCGCGCGATCTCGGGCCTCGCGGGATCACGGTGAACAACGTCCAGCCTGGTCCGGTCGATACCGACATGAATCCCGCATCCAGCCCCTTCGCCGAGAGCCTCGTGAAACTCATGGCCGTGCCGCGCTACGGCACTGGAGACGAAATCGCTGCGATGGTCGCGTACCTGGCGGGCCCGGAGGCGGCGTATGTGACCGGGGCGAGCTTGCTGATCGATGGAGGCTTTGCCGCGTAGAAGAAGGGGGAGATTGAACCACGAACCGAGCAACGCGAGATAGCCAGACGCTCTTCGCTTGGTCCTCAGCCAACCGGCAATTTTACGCGAATTGACACGAATTACTTTGAAGGGTGAAGCGGTACTGCGCAGGCATTTCTGTCGAGATATCGATTACACCCTGAGCAGCGCCGACCGTGGTTCAATGAACCCTCGCGGGAGATACATCGGAGACCCTGCCTCCAGAGATTCGTGTTAATTCGTGTAGAATTCGTGGTTCCTTCCTCTGTCGGTTGACGCGTTCCCGGATCCTTCGCCAATCTGGCAAATTCGTGGTTCCTTTTCCCATGCCCGCGAAGCCCAATCCGAAAGACGGCGCCACTGCGTCACGCCGGCCGGAGCACGACGATCCCGCCGCCGTTGCGGCGTTCCTGACTGCCCTCAATCATCCGCTGAAGCCGGTGGTGGCATCCATCCGTTCTACGATTCTCCAAGCCGATCCCGCGATCACGGAGGGGATTAAATGGAACTGTCCCAGTTTTTATCGCTGCGGTTGGTTCGCGACGGTGAACATCCGGCCAAAAGTCGGCGTGCTCGTCGTTCTGCATCACGGTGCCAAGATCCGTGAGGGCGACGAGACCTTGAGCGCAACTCTCGAGGATCCGGACAAGCTTCTGAAATGGCTGGGAAAAGACCGCGCCACGGTTTCGTTTCTGGATGCTGGCGATTTTGTGGGCACGCAGACGGCCTTCGAGAAGGTCATCAAGCAGTGGAGCGCATATCAGGCCTTGCTGGCGACTCAGACCTGACAGATCCGATTGGCGTCGGTTCAGGCTACCCGCGTGCAGAGAACAAAAGTCATTCTCCTCGGCGTCATTGCCGCCTGTGGATACGGGCTCATCCACGATCAGGTCACCGTCCGGCTTTGCCCCGAGTACTTCACCGTCGCCCATCCACCGATCTTCCCAACCGCGTCGCTCACCCTCCTGGCGCTTTTCTGGGGCGTCGCGGCGACTTCCGGCGTCGGCGCGATCTTCGGGGTGGTCCTCGCGAAAGTCTCGCAACCCGCGGAGCTGCCGCCCATTTCGGCGCTCCGCCTCGGCCGCGCGGTCCTTCTTTTGCTTGGGGTGATGGCGCTCTCCGCCGGGGCCGCTGGTTTCATTGGCTACGAACTGGGAGAGCGTGGTTACGTCACGGTTCCCGCCGCCTTCGCTGCGATGGTGCCCCTTGATCACCGCCATCGTTTCATCGCCGCGTGGTTCGCCCACAGCGCCAGCTACGCCATCGGTTTGGCGGGTGGCACGCGACTCTGCTATCGCATTTGGCGGGAGAACGGGCGGCCCGCCGCCATCTCCGTCTTCCCGCGCACGCCCATGGCCATGATCCGCACGTTGATCGTAGCCGGCGTGGCCGCCTTCGTGGTCTGGCTTCGCTTTCGGGGCGATGGGGCCATGTAGATCCGAGTGGAAATCATCTCGGTCCCTTGCCCTGCAGGTTCAGTCAGAGAATCCTTCGACCACGATGGGATGCTGGGGACCAAACAACCTCGACGACGACACGGCCTGGGACATCCGCGACGAGGAGTCCTTCGAGCTGCTCAAGCGGATCGTCACGCTGGCGGAATCGGAGAGCGGCACGCAGTTCGCCGAGTACGACCATCACCACCTCTTCTACAGCTTCGAGGTGCTCTTCGCGCTCGACGCGCACAGAATCCTCAACTGGAAGCGTTGCCCGACACCCGAAGCCGCCCTGGCGCTGAAGACGAGCTACCTCGAGCGCTGGAGTGAATACTACGCCGGCGCGGGCGCGACCCCGGAGTTCGCGGCCGAGCGTCGACAGGTGATCGAGAATACTTTCGATCGGTTCATTGCCGGATGCGCGAAGCGGCATGCGCCCGAAGCGTAGCCCGTCATCGGTATTCTCGACGACGTTCAAGAAATTTGTCCGCGATCTCGAGCCGCTGAAACCCGCAGTTCATTCTGTTAGCGGAACGGGATCTCAGCGCCTCGCCACTCGAAATCCTGAGCCACCCCCAGCGTAAAGGACCCGAGCCGTCCTCGCCTCGGAACCTGTAAAGCGCGTTGCGCCGATTCCCGTTGTTGGCACGAGATTGGGTGCGCGCTGTGAACCACCGAAAGATCCGGCTTGCTCCGCTCGATTGCAGTCTCCGAGGCGAGGGCGGCTCGGGTTCGGCTCGGGTTCCTTTACGCCGCAGCCGCGACCTTCTGTGGGCTCCGGTTTTAGGCTTGAATACAGTTTCCCAGTCGATCCTTGAGAACCCGGTTTCCGAGATGCCCTTCCGAACTCCCCTTCGTCCGTTGCCAACTTATTTCCGCCCACTTGAGATGCTGCTCTCGGGGTTTTGCGTCGTCGGTCCGCCTGAAGGTTACGGCCAGGCCACCCTATCACTCCTCCGACGCGACTACCCGCGAGCCAGCTTCCGCCGGCGGGCGGATTCGTTTGCGTCGCACATGCGCGAGGCATTTCCTCAGAACGCTCGCATAAGTATGTCGGTTTGAATTTGCGAACGATCTCGACGCTCGGTTTTTGAATTCGGCTCAGACCAAGCCTTTGTCATCCTGAGACACCGAAACTCGATCAGAGAGGTCGTGGGATGCGTGGGCGACAAGCCTCTAGCTATTGCCTTGCTGCTTTCGAGTCGCACGCGCCGAGCGCCGACGATGAGCCCACTGCGTCGACAATCGCTCGCGAACGTGCCGCTCATTCGGTTTCCCGAAGTCGTCCACGCGCAGAATCGAAGTGGAAGGCAATAGCTTGAGGTCCTTCGGCTGCGCTCAGGATGACAAGGAGTGGGCGGCGACGTACTGACGGGCGCATGAAAACCCTCGTCACCGGAAGCTCTGGCCACCTCGGCGAAGCCCTCGTCCGGACCTTGCGCGACCTCGGCCGCGACGTCATGGGCCTCGATCTCCGCCCGGGGCTGACCACTACGCACGTCGGCTCGATCACCGATCGGAGTTTCGTCGCCCGTTGCCTTTCCGGCATACAGCAGGTTTTCCACCCCGCGACACTGCACAAGCCGCATGTCGCTACTCAGAACCGGCAGGACTTCGTCGACACCAATATCACCGGCACGCTTCATCTCCTGGAGGAAGCCGTGGCCGCAGGCGTGAATGCATTTGTCTACACGAGCACCACGAGCGTCTTCGGCGACGCGCTCGTGCCACCGCCGGGCGGACCGACGGTCTGGGTGACGGAGGAACTCAGGCCGATTCCCAAGAACATCTACGGCGTGACCAAGGCCGCTGCTGAGGACCTGTGTCA
Source organism: Chthoniobacterales bacterium (assembly GCA_038226705.1). GTDB lineage: Bacteria > Verrucomicrobiota > Verrucomicrobiia > Chthoniobacterales > SZAS-18 > SZAS-18. Next base: position 34,954 of record JBBRQH010000002.1, read on the forward strand.
GCTCTTCCAGCGGAATCACGGGCTCTCGTGCGTCGTGCTGCGGACCTCCCGCTTCTTCCCCGAGGAAGACGACGACCCGGCGGCTCGCAACTCGTATGCGGACGACAACCGCAAGGTGAACGAATATCTCAATCGCCGGGTGGATCTCGAGGACATCGTGAGTGCGCATCTGCTGGCCGCGGACCACGCGGCCGCACTGGGTTTCCGGCGGTTTATCGTCAGCGCCACGCCTCCCTTTTCCCCGGACGATTTGCCGGAACTCCGACTGGATGCCGCGGCAGCGGTGCGGCGCCATGTGCCCGACTACGAGCTCGTCTATGCCCGCCGCGGCTGGCGCATGGTCCCAAGTCTCGACCGCGTGTACGTCAACGAACTCGCGCGCCAAAATCTCGGCTGGGAGCCGAAGCACGATTTCCGTTCCGTGATCGCGCGGCTAAAGGCGGGCGAAGATTTCCGCAGTCCGCTCGCCCGCGCGGTGGGATCGAAGCGCTACCACGCAGAAGCATGAAGCATACTCGGATGGGCCTTACCCGACGGCATGAGATCTCGCTCTGGGACCCGTGAGGGGGATTCGAACAGGAGGAAACGGAGGGAACGGAGCTGAATAGTCTGCAAAGGTTTTTGGGGGAGAAGCCCGAAGACTCCCACTCTGTTTTCTCTGTTTCCTCCTGTGCAGATCTTTCGTGCGCCGAAGCGACCGGCGTAAAACGAACCGTCTTGGGCGCTAAGTCGAGGATCCGGGGCACAAAGCAAACGTTCCGGGACCTTCGACATCGAGAAAAGGTCCGCGACCTTCGACAAGGCGTCCGCGACCTCTGACAAAGCGTCCGCGACCCTGACAAAGCGTCCGCGACCCTCGACAAAGCGTCCGCGACCTTCGACAAAGCGTCCGCGACCTTCGACAAGACGTCCGCGACCTTCGACAAGACGTCCGCGACCTCTGACAAAACGTCCGCGACCTTCGACAAAGCGTCCGCGACCTTCGACAAGACGTCCGCAACCTCTGACAAAACGTCCGCGACCTTCGACAAAACGTCCGCGACCTCTGACAAAACGTCTTCGACCTCTGACAAAACGTCTGCGACCTTTGACAAAACGTCCGCGACCTCTGACAAGACGCCCGCGACCATCGACAAAAGGGCCGCGACCTTCGACAAAGTGCCTGCGGCCTTCGACAAAGGTTCCGCGACCTCAATCAAAGTGCCGATGGCTCTAAGGAGGGGGTACAGCGACCTTAAACCGAGGGTACAGCGGCACCAAGCAAACCGCGCGCGACTTCAGGCAAAGGGTCGGCGGCATTAGGCAAATGGTCCGCGGCTTTAAGCGAACATTCCACGGCGTAAAGCAAAGGGTCGGCGGCGGCAGCCAAAGTGTCGGCCGCATGAGGCAAAAGGTCGACACCCTTGGGGAAAGCGCCGGTGGCACCAGGCAAAGAGTACAGCGGCGGCAGAGAAAAGGTCCGCGGACCTTAAACGAAGAGTCGGCGGCTTTAAGCTTTAAGCAAACCGTGCGCCGCATCAAGCAAAGTGCCGGCGGCATGAGGCAAGCATCCGGTTTTGCTTGAATAAATGCCGGCGCCATGGAGCGCGCTGCCGCGTACTCTTCGTGAAGTGCCGTTGAACCTTGCGTTAGTGTCGCCGACTCTTGCGCTTACGCCGTTGGCTCTCAGCTTGACGCCGCTGACTCTTGTCTTATCGCCGCTGACGCCCACCTAAAGGTCCGCTGACCCCTGCCTTAGCGCCGCTGACTTTCGCCTTAAGGTCGCGCGCATGCGCCTTGGTGCCGCTGGCTCTCTGCTAAACGCCGCTGGCATTTACCATAATGCCGATGACTCTCGCATTACTGCCGGTGGCTATTGCGTTAAGGCCGCTGGCGTTCGCTTTAGAGCCGACACCTTCCGATTTAGTGCCGTGTTGGCGACCTTTGGGAATGGGTTGCGCACGTGGGCCGGAGACTCCTGAATCGCATTGCACGATAACTAAGGGCGACTTTCTTCGCATTCGCCGCGCTTTCGCCCGATTTTCCTCGTTGCTCCCAACCGCATGAATCTCACCCAGCACTTCGCCCCGCTCGTCCTTTGCCTCTTCTCCGCGCTCAGTTCTCACGCGCTCGCCCAGACGGCCGCCGAAGGCACTCCGACCGCGGCGCCAACCGCTCCCGCCACTGCGCCTACTCCCCCACCCGGCGGCCCGATCTCCACCGAGGAGCTCGGCGCGTATATCGATGGACTGGTCAAGGCGTACCAACTGAAGGAAGGCATCGCAGGCGTGACCGTGGCGGTGGTCGATCGCGAGCGGACGCTCTTCCAGCGCGGCTACGGGATCGCGGCGCAGAATCCCGAGCGCGCGGTCGATCCGGCGCGGACGCTGTTTCGAATCGGTTCGGTCTCGAAGACGTTTACCTATCTCGCCGCCATGCAGCTCGTGGAGCAGGGCAAACTCAAGCTCGAAGACGAGGCAAATAAATATCTCCCGCCGAAACTCCAGCTTCCTGCCGATGGGTTTCCCCCCGTGCTGGTCTGGCATCTCCTGACCCACACCGCCGGCTTCGAGGACTCGGCCCTCGGACATTTGTTTTACAAATCCGGCGAGGGCCTGCCCACGCTCGATGACTACCTCGCGCGCTATCGTCCCAAGCGCGTCCGTCCGCCGGCGGAACATGCGGTCTATTCCAACTACTCCGTGGCATTGCTCGGCGCGCTCATCGCGCACGTCTCGGGCGAGCCTTTCGAGGGCTACATCGAGAAGCATCTGCTCCAGCCGCTCGGGCTCGAGCACACCACCTTTCGCGAGCCCGTGCCCGCCGCGGATCCGCGCCATCTCAGCCCGGAGCTGGAGGCCGACCTGTCGAAAGGTTTCGTGCGGAAGAATGGCGGCTACGAGACGAAGGGCGTCGAGTACATCGGCGCCTGCGCCCCGGCGGGCGCCGCCTCGAGCAGCGCGGCGGACATGGCGCGCTACCTGCGAATGCTCCTGAATGGCGGAGCCCTCGACGGGAAGGCGATTCTCCTGCCCGCCACTTTCGCGGAACTCGGAAAAGTGAATTATCGCAATGCCGACGCCGTGGGCGGAATCGCACACGGTTTCTTCCGGCACCGCTACGGCAAATACGAGAGTCTCGAGCACGGCGGGGCGACGCTTTGGTTTCACTCCGCGCTGGTGGCGCTGCCGGATGCCGGCTTCGGCGTTTTTGTTTCGACCAACACCGAGAGCGGACGCGAGTTTGCCGGCCTTCTTCCCCGGTTGATCATCGAGCGTTTTCTGCCGGAGGCGCGTCCGGCCAAAGCGCCGGAGCCGCCCAAGGACTTTGCCAGCACCGGCAAGAAATTCGCGGGCGGCTACGCCACGGAGCGCCGGACCTACTCCACGCTCGAGAAATTCTTCGGCGGGCTGCAACCGCCGACCGATGTCTCCGTCTCCAAGGACGGGCATCTCGTCGTCACCGGCGGAGGGGTGACCCGGCGCTACGTCGCGGATGGACCACTCTCGTTCCGGGCGATCGAAACCGCCGACCGTCTCGAGTTCCTCGCCAACGCCGGGGGCACCATCACGGGCTATGCCAGCGCGTATGGACATGCGGTCTCCGACAAAGTGAATTTATTCAGTTCGCCGCTTACCCTGATGCTCGGCCTCGGTGCGGTCGAACTCGCGAGCATCGGCATTCTCCTCGGTCTGTGGCGCCGCCTCGCGCGCCGGAAAGAGGATCGGACGGCCGGCGGAACCATTGGTGCGATCACGATCCTGCTCGCCGCGTTGGGCTGGCTGGCGTTTCTGGTCGTGCTCGGGATCTCGCTCGGTCAACTCGCGGCCGGTGGAAATGAGGTGCTCTACACGTTTCCCGATCCGCTGCTGCTGGTGGCGACGAAAGTCGGTCTCGCGGCCGCCGCGCTTTCATTGCTCGCCCTTCTGGGCGTGCCGAGCGCATTCGGCGCCTCCTGGAGCATCTGGCGAAAGCTGCGGCACGTTCTCGTGGTGCTGGTGATGGTCGCGGCGGCGTTATTGCTCTGGCAGTGGAATTTCATTCTCGCGCCGGTGATGCTGGGGCAGTGAGGCGTAAGTTATTCTCTCCACATCCGGCCGGGTCGGTGGTAAGACGCGCGCTCCCAGAAATTTCAACCCGACCCCTTGGAGACGCTCCTCATGCTCGACAAGCCCAAGATCCTTCGAACTCCGGCCCAACTGACCGCTTTCATCCGCCTCACGATTCCGCACGACGATATCGGCGAGATGATGGGACCAGGCATCGCGGAACTTATGGCCACCGTGGCCGCGCAGGACATCACTCCTGCCGGCCCCTGGTTCACCCACCATCTGCGGATGGATCCGGACGGGTGGGATTTCGAGATCTGTGTGCCTGTCCCCACCGCGGTCGAGCCATCGGGCCGCGTCCAGCCGGGCGAGTTGGCCGGCGCAACGGTTGCGCGGACCACCTACCGCGGTCCTTACGAGGGACTCGGTCCCGCGTGGGAAGAGTTCCTGAATTGGGTCGAGGCCGAAGGCCACAAGCCCGCGCCGGACCTGATCGAATGCTACGTTAAAGGTCCCGAGTCGAGCGCGGACCCGGCCGAGTGGCGCACGGAGCTGACGAAGCCGTTGGTGCGGTAGGGCACGGAGTCCACATCGCAGGTTCGGATCTCGTGCGATCTTGCCGTCGTGTGGTTGCAGCCCGAATCGTAATTGATCTCCCACATGAGCGGCAAAACGCGTCACCGGCGGGCAACCCAATGACCGGCTCGCCCAAACCTTTCGGCCGCTGGCTCCTCGCCGTCTGCTTCATTTTGGCTGGCGCCAATCACTTTCTGAAACCCGCTCCGTATGTCGCGATGATGCCCGCGTGGCTGTCGGCCCATGCGGCGTTGGTCGCAATCAGCGGCGTCGCGGAGATCCTCGGCGGAATCGGAGTGCTGGTCCGCACCACGCGCGCATTCTCGGCTTGGGGACTGATCCTCCTGCTCATTGCGGTCTTCCCCGCGAACCTGTATGTGGCCTTGCATGGCTGGCCGGGCGTCGACATCGCTGCGTGGCTTTTGTGGGTAAGGCTGCCGTTTCAGCCGCTGCTCATTTGGTGGGTGTATGGGACGTGTCTGAAGAGTCCCAAGAAACGGGTCTTCCAATGAGATTTCGCAGCCGCAGGCCTGACCCAAGCCAGCCAAGGGCAACGCCGTGGGAAGCCGCCCGAGGGGGGTTCTTCTTTCAATTGCCCGCTCATCCATGGTAGCCTCCCTCGCATGGTTTCTATGCGATCGCCCGCGCTTCAGCTCCTCTTTTTCGCCACAGCCACTGTCCTCCTGGCCGCCGACGAGAAACCGTTGCGAAAGGAGAGCGTGACCTTCGACGGGATGACGCTCGTGCTCGCGGCGGAAGGCGACAACCCCGGCGAGCACATCCGGGAGTACATCCCCGCGACGCAAACGTTCAAGACTTGGGCCAGACTGGCGTCGATCCGCGAGTACCCGAAACTCGAGGATCCGCGCGCGGTGGCCGAGAATCTCCTGCGGGCGCTGAAGAAGCAGAATCCCCTCGCGCAAAGTGCAATCATTCAGAATCCGAAATCGGGCGAAGTGATCATCGACTTCGTGACTTGGCCCGCGGACAACGCCTTCGTCGAATTCAACGTCTTCAAATACTCGAAAAAGGCTGGCGGCGGCCTGGTGGCGCAGCAGTACGCGTTGCGCGAATATCAGGACCAGAAGGGATTTCTCAAAGACTTGAAGCCCGTCCGGACCCGCCTCATCGAGCAGATGGCGAAGGGTGGATTGGAAGAGAGCAAGTGAGGCGAACTGGTTCTTTCTGCCGGTTCCCGTCCGCAGGGAACACGGGTGATTGCCCGAGAAGCCCGGGAGTCGTAGATTCTCGCTTCAGCACCCATGTTCACCCTCCTTGAGGCGACCCTGCTCCTGCTCCTGTTTGGATCGGTCTCCCACCTGATCTTCTACCGGAAGCGGTACTCCCAGGAGGTTTTGGACCGGTTGGAAGAATTTTACACGGAAGCCGAGCGCGCCCCCGCCACGGAACTCCGCGCGATCAGTCTCCGGCTGCGAGAATACGCGCTCGGCCATGTCCGCTCCGCCGAGCACCTTCGCCGGCAGATGGAGATCGTCGAGTACATCAACACGCGTCTCGTGTTGCCAAACCTCTCCGACACGCAGTCGACCGCGGCACCCGAGACCAATGCTCCGCGTCCTCCGCTGGCGCAGTGAGCTCTGGCGGGAGACGCCGACGGATCGTCTCGTTTCGTGTCATCCGTAACTTGAGAACCGACTAAGCAGAAGTTCCGAGCCCCGCCCAATGAAAAAGCCGTTGATGAGCCCGCTAACCTCACGTGGGAATTCTCTCAACGATTAGAACCCTGCTTGTGTCCGAGAACTACGCTGTGGCGGAATTCGGCTTGGACGAAATCCCCTTCTTTCTCGCCCTCCTTCGCGCCTGTCCGGATGGGGCTCGCCTGGGCTTTGATCGGAGCGAACCCGAATCGTTTGTGGACGCGTTCCGGGAGTGGTCGCACCGCGCGCAGCCGCAAGAGTTTGAGGCGGACTTCTACACGATTGACCGCCGATTTGTGGTACTGGCAGAGCGTTTGGCGGCGGCCGGCGAACTTCATCTCGACCATCACCTTCACATTCTCGCGCCGGATGGGCGTCTCCTGTGCGGCGGCCTGGATGATTTCACCATCGTGACGCTAGCGGACGACATCAGGGAGAGAATCGCCGCGGCCTGCCCTCCGCTCGACAAAGCGCCATGAGCTACGTCGTCTCAATCGAACGAGTGGACGGCAAGCCGTGCCTCCAACCATTGGAGATCGAGCGACTCCTCGCGGAGGACGAGTCACTTTCGCAGCAGCGCTCAAACCTGATCATCTGGAACAGGCCAGCTGGTGGCCGGAGTCACTACCTCAATTTTCAAGACGGTCGTCTTTGGACGGATGACTTGGGGAGCAGCGGGGACAATCACTTTCTCGAGAAGCTGCGGTGCGTCGCATTCGCCCTGGATGCGCGTCTTCGTAGCGAAGAGCGTGAGGACATGACCGACGAAGCCATTCCATCGTGGCCAAAATCCGGATGCGCAAAAGCCGGGGTAATTGCTTTGATCGCAGTTCCGTTGGCCGTGCTCGCATGCCGATGAGATACGAGCCGTCGGCGATGCCCTACTCCGCCATCGAACAAAAGTTGCGCGCCTTGAGCCGGACGCTTGCGCCGGAATCCGCGAAATATTTGGAGCGGCACGAGCCGAGGTATCGGTATCTCGCGGAACTGATCACTTCGCTCGCCGGCCAGCACACATTCGCTCGCGTGCTGGACGTCGGGATGAGCTACGAGACGGTCCTTTTAGGGCACCTCTTACCCGCGGCCCGCATCGACTGCTTTGGAACCGGGGAAGACTATCGTTTTTCTCCCCAGCGCGCGTTTTCGTTTCTGGCCGGCGACCTCAACGACGTGGCGAAGGGCGCGCTGCCGGCGGTGGCAGAGGCCGATCGGTATGACCTCGTGGTTTTCATGGAAGTGCTGGAACACTTGTACACGCCACCTGAGATGGTTCTCGGGTATCTGGCCGGATTATTGCGTCCGGGCGGACTGGTCATTGTGAGCACTCCGAACGCGGCTTGGGTGAAGAATCGGCTGGCACTTCTTCGGGGACGAAATCCCTTCGAATTGCTGAAGGCCGATCGGCAAAACATGGGACACATCCGCGAGTACACGAAGGCCGAACTGCAGACGGCGCTGACGGCCGCGGGCTTGCGGGAGGTCCGCTTTGAAAGACGCGGGTTGTACCAGTTCAAGAATCGGAAGGACAATGTGATCAGTCGCGTGGCCGACCTCGTGCATTCTTCCCTCAGTCGGACCTTGGTTGCCGTGGGTCAAAAACCCGCGCGGGAAGATGATCCCTGACGAGGACGCGTTGCCAGAATGTGGGCATTCAGGATGCGCAGAATCGGAGGCGGTTCAGCGCGACCGGCCGTTCGCAGTGCGCACCCCAATGATTTCGGCGCGGTGAGTGGAACCGTAACCGTGGGTTGAAACCCACGGCTACCCTCATGAGGTCGCGCCGCGACCGGGGATGGGTGCTCGCCGTAGCGAGATAGCCAATAGCCAAAGCGAATCCGGACATCTCATCTCCCATCGGCTCTCGGCTATACATCCACCACACCGGTCCTATCGGTCGCATAGGTCCCATCTGGCTCTCGCGCGTCCCGTTCCCGCCCCCACCAGCAATCGACGGCCTTCCCTCCCCAAACAAAACAGCCCGGCCGTTTCCGGCCGGGCTGCAGAATTTCGCGAGTGAGGCGAAAGCGGTTTGGACTTAGTAGTCCATGCCACCCATGCCGCCGCCGCCCGGAGGCATCGACGGACCCTTGTCCTTCTCGGGCAGCTCGGTCACGATCGCTTCGGTCGTGAGGAGGAGTCCGCTGATGGACGCGGCGTTTTGCAACGCACTGCGGGTCACTTTGGTCGGGTCGAGGACGCCGGCCTTGATGAGGTCTTCATACTGGCCGGTGGCCACATTGTAGCCTTCGGCGCCCTTGCGCTTCTTCACTTCGCTGACGATGAGCGCGCCTTCCTGGCCCGCGTTGTCGGCGAGCTGACGGAGGGGAGCTTCGACGGCGCGGCGAATGATCGCGAGGCCGACCGCTTCGTCGCCTTCGAGCTTGAGGGCGTCGAGGGCCGACTGGGCACGGAGGAGAGCAACCCCGCCGCCGGCGACAACCCCTTCTTCCACCGCTGCGCGGGTGGCGTGGAGGGCGTCTTCGACGCGGGCCTTCTTTTCCTTCATCTCGGTCTCGGTCGCGGCTCCGACGTTGATCACGGCAACACCGCCGGCGAGCTTGGCGAGGCGCTCCTGGAGCTTCTCGCGGTCGTAATCGCTGGTGGTTTCCTCGATCTGGCGGCGGATCTGGCTGACGCGGCCCGCGATGTCGGTGCTGCTGCCAGCGCCTTCGACGATCGTGGTATTTTCCTTGTCAACGGTCACGCGCTTGGCCTTGCCGAGGTCGTCGATGGTGACGTTCTCGAGCTTGATGCCGAGGTCTTCCGTGAGGAAGCGGCCGCCCGTGAGGATGGCGATGTCTTCCATCATGGCCTTGCGGCGATCGCCAAAGCCGGGGGCCTTGACTGCGCAGACCTGGAGGGTGCCACGGAGCTTGTTCACGACGAGGGTCGCGAGTGCTTCGCCTTCGACTTCCTCAGCGATGATGAGGAGCGGACGGCCGCTCTTCGCCACTTTCTCGAGAAGCGGGAGCAGATCCTTGAGGGAGCTGACCTTCTTCTCGTGGATGAGGATGTAAGGATTGTCGAGGGACGCTTCCATCGCCTCGGCGTTCGTCACGAAGTAGGGCGAGAGATAGCCCTTATCGAACTGCATGCCTTCGACGACGTCGAGGGTGGTCTCGATCGACTTGGCCTCTTCGACCGTGATCGTGCCGTCCTTGCCGACCTTGTCCATCGCATCGGCAATGATCTCGCCGATCATCTTGTCCCAATTCGCCGAAACCGTGGCGACCTGGGCGATCTCGTTGCGGTCGGAGACCTTCTTGGAGATCTTGTGCAGCTCGGCGACAATGGCCTCAACGGCCTTGTTGATGCCGCGCTGGAGCGAGGTGGGGTTGGCCCCTGCGGTCACGTTCTTGAGACCTTCCTTGTAGATGGCCTCGGCGAGCACGGTCGCGGTGGTGGTACCGTCGCCGGCGATGTCGCTCGTCTTCGAAGCGACTTCACGCACGAGCTGGGCACCCATGTTCTCGTAGGGGTCTTCGAGCTCGATCTCCTTCGCGACCGTGACACCGTCCTTGGTGATGGTCGGGGAGCCGAATTTCTTGTCGAGGATGACGTTGCGGCCGGATGGCCCGAGGGTGGCCTTGACGGCCCGGGCGAGCTTCTCCACACCACGCAGGAGGGCGTGGCGGGCGTTCTCGTCGAATTGTAGTTGTTTAGCTGCCATAAGTTACGATTTCAGATTGAGGATTTAGGGATCGGTTGAGGGAATGCGGACCGGCAGGAGGTGGGACCAGTGAAGGCATCTTCCGGCTTCGTCCGCGCTCCGGGTCCTTAGGAAAGGATGCCGAGGATGTCGTCTTCGCGAAGGAGCTGGAAGGTCTCGCCATCGAGCTTCACTTCCGTGCCGCCGTACTTCGAGAACATGACGGTGTCGCCGACCTTGACGGTGAAGGCGATCTTCTTGCCGTCGTCGTCGAGCTTGCCGGTGCCGAGCACCACGACTTTGCCCTCCTGGGACTTCTCTTTGGCGGTATCAGGAATGATAATTCCGCCTTTTTTTACTTCTTTCTCTTCGAGCGGCTGCACGAGCACGCGATCGCCGAGAGGTTGGATCTTGCTGGCCATACTTGGATTACGTTGGGTTGGCTGTGGGTTTACTTCGAGCAGCGCCGACGGGGGATCCCGCCCTCGACTGCCGAAAGGGTTGTTGGGGGTGAAACGCGGCACGGCGGCTCCGGAAGGAACCGCCGTCGCGGGAAATTACTTTTTCTTCTCGTCCACCATCTCGAAGTCGGCGTCGACGACCTTGCCGTCCGCTTTCTTCTCCTTGGGGGCTTCGGCACTTTCGCTGTGCCCAGGGGCAGCTTCCGCGCCTGGAGGCGGGGTCGCACCGGCGGCAGCTGCCTGCTTGTAGAGCTCGGCGCTCACGGCCTGGAACTTCTCGTTCAAGTCGTCGGCTGCCTTCTGGATCTCCTGGGTATTGCCGCCTTCGATGGCTTTGCGCACGGCGGCGATCGCTTCCTCGACGGACTTCCTGGATTCCTCGGGAATCTTGTCGCCCAGATCCTTGAGCTGCTTCTCGGACTGGTAGGCGAGGCTGTCGGCGTTGTTCTTGGTCTCAATCGCCTCCTTGGCCTTGCGGTCGTCCTCTGCATGCTGTTCGGCCTCACGCGTCATGCGGTCGACTTCGTCCTTCGAAAGCCCGCTGGAACCCGTGATGGAGATTTTCTGCTCCTTCTGGGTGCCAAGGTCCTTAGCGCTGACGTGCAGGATGCCGTTCGCATCGATATCGAACGTGACTTCAATCTGCGGCGTGCCGCGCGGTGCGGGCGGGATGCCGTCGAGATGGAACTTGCCGAGGTTCTTGTTGTCGCGAGAGAGCGGACGCTCGCCCTGGAGCACCACGATTTCCACGCCGGGCTGGCTGTCGCTGTAGGTCGAGAAGATCTGCGACTTGCGGGTGGGGATCGTCGTGTTGCGCGGAATCATCGGCGTCGCGACTCCGCCAGCCGTTTCGATGGCAAGCGTGAGCGGGGTAACATCGAGGAGGAGCACGTCCTTCACGTCGCCCTTGAGCACTCCGCCCTGGATGGCGGCGCCCACGGCGACGACTTCGTCTGGATTCACACCCTTGTGCGGCTCCTTGCTAACGAGTTTGCGCGCGGTCTCGATGACCTTGGGCATGCGGGTCATGCCGCCCACGAGCACGAGTTCATCGATCTGGCTCGCGGTGAGCTCGGCGTCCTTGATGCACGCCGTGACGGGCTTCATCGTGCGCTCGAAGAGATCATCGGTGAGCTGCTCGAGCTTGGCGCGCGTCAGCTTCTTCGCGATATGCTTCGGCCCGGTCTGGTCGGCCGTGATGAACGGGAGATTGATCTCGTATTCCTGGACGGACGAGAGCGCGATCTTGGCCTTTTCGGCCTCTTCCTTGATGCGCTGAATGGCGTCGGCCTGCTTGGTGAGGTCGATGCTCGTATCCGTTTTGAATTCCTTCAGGATCCAATCGACGAGGCGATTGTCCCAGTCGTCTCCACCGAGGTGGGTGTCGCCGTTGGTCGCCTTGACCTCGAAGACGCCGTCACCGATTTCGAGCACGCTGATGTCGAACGTGCCGCCGCCGAGATCGTACACGGCAATCTTTTCGTCGGACTTCTTATCGAGTCCGTAGGCAAGCGAAGCAGCCGTGGGCTCGTTGATGATGCGGAGCACTTCGAGACCGGCGATTTTGCCGGCGTCCTTGGTCGCATTCCGCTGGGAGTCGTTGAAATAGGCCGGGACGGTGATGACCGCCTGGCTGATCTTCTCCCCGAGCTTGGCTTCGGCGTCGGCCTTGAGTTTGCCAAGGATCATCGCGCTGATTTCCTGGGGCGAGAAGGTCTTTTTCTCGCCGCTGACGTCCACTTCAATATGGGCGTCTCCATTGGACGACTTGATGACCTTGTAGGGCATGCGCTCGAGGTCGCCCGCCGACTTCACTTCGTCGAACTTGCGGCCCATGAAGCGCTTGACCGAGAAAATCGTGTTGGTGGGGTTGGTCACGGCCTGACGTTTGGCCGCCTGGCCGACGAGGCGTTCCCCATTCTTGGAGAATGCGACCACGGAGGGCGTGGTGCGAGCGCCTTCGCTGTTTTCGAGGACCACCGGTTCGCCGTTTTCCATGACGGCCATGCAGGAGTTGGTTGTACCAAGGTCGATACCGAGAATTTTTGCCATAAAGTTTGATGCCGCGAGGGGATGGAGGGGCCTCGGGTCGGCCCGGCTATCTTAGCAATACTTGCGCCAGTCAGGCGTAAAGGAACCGGCATCAACCCCAAGCACCTGAAGGACAGATTCTTGCGACTCACAGATTTCCCCCACCCGGCAGCGGTGATGTGCCGAAGTGGCGCAAGCTGTCCCAGTTGGCGGGCGCACCTGAGCCGAAGTGGCGCTGTTTCCGAAACACAGCCATGGCTCCCGTTCGAGCCCATCCTTGGGCAGGAAACGGAGCAGTCAAAGCTTGCACGCGCATCCGCACTTGCTATGACGCGCCAATGCAAAGAGCCAAACTCCTGCGTTCCGTTCTTTCCGTCGTCCTCTTGTCGGTGCTGGCAGGCCCGGCTTCGGCCGCCCAGATCACGACTCTCGCCGGCGTTCTGCAGGAGAAGGGTTACGTGGCCGTGCGCATGAAGCGGTATCGCAATCATGCCTTGGTGCGAGCCTCGGTAAATGGCAGCCCGCTGGATCTCGTGGTGGACACCGGAGCATCCGGGACCGTGCTCGAACGCGACGCCGCCTACCGGGCCGGAAACATCAAAATGACCCAGGAAAAGGAAGCGGCCACTGGAGCGCTCGGAAAGATGAAGACCGCCATTTACACCTCAGAGGTCGCGAGTCTCAAAGTGGGCGATTTCGACGGGGGCAAGACGCCTATTTCGATCGCACGCATGAGTGAGTCGCCCGGACGATCGATCAACAGCAATGTCGCGCCGACGCAGTCTTCCGAGGGGTTGCTCGGGATTGACTATCTGAATCGACACCGCGCCGTAATCGATTGTTTCGCGCTCAACATTTTCTTTGCGCCAGCGACGGGAAAGCCTGCCTCCGCCGCCCTCGCGGCGGGATTGAAAGCGGGCGGATATACGGAAATTCCGTTGCGGATCGCGGGTTCCGCTCTCCTCGCGCCCGTGACAATCAAGGGAAAGAGTGGCTACCTGATGGTCGATACCGGCGCGCCGCACACCTTGCTGGCGAGTTCGGTGGTGGCAGCGACCAAACTTCGCCGGGCCGGAGCCGGCGGCATGGGCATCCGCGACGTCTCGGGTGAGGTCACCGGGCTCTTGCAAGTGGAGCTCGAAGACACCCGAATTGGAACTTTCCCCATCCCGAAGCAATGGGTCGCCTGCACCGATCCCGGCACACGGGTTGGCAGCGCAGCGCGTGACGACCTGCTCTCGACTGGCTCGGACCGGTTCGGCTACCTCGGGCAGGACTTGCTCGCCTACTACGTGGGAATCATCGATTGCGGCGCGCTAAAGCTCTACCTGCGCCTCGATCCCGGAGTGGAAGCAGCCCGCATCCGGCAGACGCGCTGACATCAGTTCGCGCCGGGTGGAAACTCCCCACTAAACCCTCAGAGTGAATCGACGTCCCGGCGTCGCCCGTCGGCGCCGAGATAGCCCTCGGCCTGCATCCAGAATAGCTTCGCGTAGAGACCATCGCGCGCGATCAACTCGGCGTGCGGCCCGCATTCCACGAGTTCTCCCCGATCGATAACGAGAATGCGATCGGCCATGCGAACGGTGCTGAAGCGATGACTGATGAGGATCGTCGTTTTCCCTTTGGTCAGCTCGCGGAATTGCTGAAAAATCTCGTATTCCCGCTCGGCGTCCAGCGCGGAGGTCGGTTCATCGAGAATGAGGACCTCGGCATCGCGCATGAAGGCGCGGGAAAGCGCCACCTTTTGCCATTGCCCGCCGGAAAGTTGTCGGGAGTCGTCGAACCAGCTTCCGAGCGGCGTTTCGTACCCGCGGGGCAGGGCGGCGGCGACGGCATCTGCCCCGCCTTTGCGCGCGGCCTCGAGCACCCGGGCCTCGTCGCGTTCGGCGTCGACCTGGCCGAGCGCGATGTTCTCGCGCAGGGTCCCTTCGAACTGCACGAAATCCTGGAAGATGACCCCGAAGCGTTCGTGCAACGAGGATAGCTGGTAGTCCCGCAGGCTCACCCCATCGATCAAGATCTCGCCCGCGGTCGGGTCGTAGAGCCGGGTGAGGAGCTTGATAAAGGTGGTCTTGCCCGCGCCGTTTGCGCCCACGATGGCGATCTTTTCACCGGGCCGGATTGTGATGCTGATGTCCCGGAGCGTGGGGGCATCGTTCTTCGGGTACTGGAAGGAAACGTTCCGGAACTCAATCCCCTGTGTGAATGGACGGGGCGCGGAGCGCGCGGTGGGGGATTCCTTTACCTTCGGCTCGAGCGCGAGGAAATCGTGCAGATTCCCGAGGAAAAGCGCGTGTTCGTAAAGGCTGCTGATGCTGCCGAAGAAGCCTTCGAAGAGACCCTGGCACTGGCGCACGACCGCGAGATACATCGTGAGATCGCCGAGGGAGAGAACGCGCCGCACGGTCTGGAAAACGATCCAGGCATAGGCCACGTAATAGGCGGAGCTCGAAAGCAGGCCGAGGCCCAGGGAAATCGCGATGCGCTGTCGCACGAATTGCAGATCCTGCCGGAAAATCCGGTGAAAAATCTCGCTGTAACGGCGAAGAAACTCGGGACCCAAGCCGAAAAGGCGGATCTCCTTGGCCTTCTCGGCGTCCGTCAGCGAAAGCTCGTAGTACGTCAGCCGGCGCTGTTCCGCGGTGCGCGCGCTTTCGAGGAGGAAACGCCGCTCACTCAGCCGGGCCTGCAGCCAGAGCGAGGGACCGACCGAGGCAAAAATGAGAAGGGCGATCCACGGGCTGAAAGTGATGAGCAGAAAAAGCAGCGAAAAGAGACTGATCAGCGTCTGGATCACGGAGAAACCGGCCTGCGCGACCGCCATCATGCGCCAGTCGGATTGCCGGCCCGCCTTTTGCAGCATGTCGTAGAACTCAGAGTCCTCAAAGAAACTGAGGTCGAGCTCGAGCGACTTCTTCATCAGCAACTGGTTGAGATCGTGCCGCAAATTCTGATCGAGCACGAAGTGCAGCGTTTCGCGGAGCTGCACGCAGACGGCGCTCGCGAGGAGAAGGCCAAACTCGAGGGCGAGGTACACCCAGACGGGTCCGAGGGCAGCCCGAAATCCCGCCCAATCGAATGCGGCCGCCGATCCGCCAGCGGCACCGCTGGCCGCCGCCACCACCGCATCGACAATCAGCTTCCCCACCCAGGCCTGCGCGGCCGGAAGCAAGCCCATGACCACCGTGATGCCGAGCAGTCCGGCGGCCGCAGGCCGATGCGTGCGCCAGACCCAGGGCACCGCACCCCACGCGTGCCGGGCCGCGCGGGGCAGATCGGAGCGCCACGAAGCGGCCTTCGCGGGATCGGAGCCAGAAGTATCGCTCATCCGGATGGCGGGACGGACAGGACGGCTTGGACCTGTCACAGCCCGACCAGCATTCTGGCGCGGCCCGACGGCGCTCGGAAGTCCCGTTATGGGAAAAGGCCGCGGGTATTCTTCGCCTTGCGCACGCGCTCGACGGCGATCGCCATGGCGGCGGTCCGGTGACTCGTCTTTTCCAACTTGGCGCGGCGTACCACGGCTTGGAAGGAGTGGTCGAGAATGCGGAAGAGCTTGTCCGTCACCTCCGTTTCGTTCCAGAAAAACGCCGCGAGATCCTGGACCCATTCGAAATAGCTCACGATCACACCGCCGGCATTGCAGAGAATATCGGGGATGACGAAAACCTCCGACCAGCGCTGATCGAGGATGACGTCGGCTTCGGGTGAAGTCGGGCCGTTCGCGCCCTCCGCGAGGATGCGGCATTTGATCTGCGCGGCGTTGCCGCCATGGATGACGCGATCGACTGCAGCCGGGATGAGGATGTCGCAAGGCTGGATGAGCATCTCTTCCGGATCGATGCGCGGCGCACCGTTGAAGTTCGTCAGGTCGCGGTTCGTGCGCATGTGCGTCTCGAACTTCTCGAAAGGCAGACCCTTCGGATCGTAAAAGGCGCAGTAGGCATCGGAGAGTCCGACGATTTTCACGCCCGCCTTGTAGTACAAGCTGGCGGCCGCGATTTCGCCCACGTTACCGAAGCCCTGGACGATACAGGTTGCTCCATTGGGGTCCATCTTGAGCACGTCCATCGCGCGCTCGACGAGGAAGGCGACCCCGCGTCCGGTGGATTCCCGGCGACCGGCCGAGCCGCCCAAGTAGATGGGTTTGCCAGTGACAATTTCGTTCACGCTGTAGCCCACGTACATGGAGTACGTGTCCATGAACCACGCCATGACCTGCTCGTTCGTGCCCATGTCCGGTCCCATCACGTCGATCTTGGGTCCGACGAAGGGAATCATCTCCTGCATGTAGCGCCGGCTGAGGGCCTCGAGCTCGCGGAGGGAAAGATCGCGCACATTCACGCAAACCCCGCCCTTGGCGCCGCCGTAGGGCAAGCCGGCGAGCGCGCATTTCCAACTCATCCAAATCGAGAGGGCGGCCACCTCGCCCATGTTCACGCTGAGGGCGAAACGCGTCCCGCCCTTGGTCGGGCCCATTGAAAGATGGTGCTGGACCCGGTAGCCTTGAAAGACGGCCGTGCTGCCGTCATCGCGGTGAATGGGCACAGCGACGCTGATGGCGCGCTTCGGATAGAAAAGGCGGTCGCGCTCGTCATCCGGAATATTGAGATGCTGCGAAATGAGGCGAAACTGCTCCTTCGCCATGTCGAACGCGGGGTCTTGATAAAGGGAAAACGGGGACTGCTGATGGGCCATAAATGGGGATGCGAGGGATGCGCGCGACGGCGGATCGGGGGGAGATTGCCGCGGGCAGGGGAACGCGCGAGACTACGTTTGGCGCGCCCCCCGGCGCAACTAGATGTTTTCGCGGGAAGGTCCTGCTCGCGCAGAAATCCGTTGGAAATCCCGGGTGGAGCGACGACAGGTCCCTTCCAACGGAGGCAGTTGCAGACGGCGGGCCCTGGCGTAAAGGCTGGCGCAGGTGGCACCTTCCCTTTCCCGCCCTACCTGTTGACTTCGATGCCCAAACGCCTCCTCATCATCGCCACGGTGCTGTTCACGTTTGGCTGTTTCGCTTCCGTCGCCTTGGCCCATCCGCCGCGCTGGTCGCGCGGGTCCGGGGGCTGGTCAAAGAAAAGCAAGGGCTGGTTCCGCAAGCCGTCGGTCAGCCGGGGCAGCGCGTAGTCTGCTACCCCGAGCGGCTTTTTCCGCGCCGGAGCCTGCCGAGCACCAGCCCGACCATTTCCGTGATCTCGGGGATGCGGAGAAGCTGACAGCTCGCGAAGAAAAGGGCGCCGGCGAGTCCGATCGTGCCGAGCAGCGTGGTGACTTTCCAGACCAGCGAATACCCCGCGAACCCGGGAAGGACCCACCACGTTGACGCGAGGCAAATCGTGACGAGTCCGGCCGTGGGCAGGACCATTCGCGCGAGCAGATCGGCCATGACCCGCGTGTCGATGCCACCGATTTCCCGGCGCATGTAAAAATAGAGCAGCCCGAAATTGAGCAGGGCGACAAGCGAAGTGCTGAGCGCGAGGCCGCGATGACCCCACTCCAGCGCGAAGAAAAAGAACGAGTTGAGCGCCACGTTCACGGCCACGGCGAGGAAACTGATATTCATCGGCGTTCGCCGCCGGTCGAGAGCGTAGAAGGCGGGTGCGAGCACCTTGATGCCCGAATAGCCGACCAGCCCCACCGCATAAAAGCGCAACGCCGCAGCGGTCTCGATCGTGGAGCGATGGTCGAATTTCCCCCGCTCGAAAATCAGGCCGATGATCGGCTCCGCGAGACAGGCAAGTCCCACCGCACAGGGAATGGTCAGAAAAAAGGCCAGTCGCAGGCCTCGCGCGAGAACCGTGCGAAATTCGTTCAGGTCCCCGAGCGCGGCGCTCCTCGAGATGAGCGGAAGTGTCACCGTGGCCACCGCCACGCCGAAGACGCCGAGCGGAAGCTGCATGAGCCGAAAGGCGTACTGGAGCCAGGAGATGGCGCCTTCCTGATACGACGCGAAGATGCCGTTCACGACCACGTTCACCTGCACGGCGCTGCCGGCGATCACGGCGGGAAGCATCAGCGCGAAGACGCGTCGCACGCCGTCGTCGCGCCGATCGAAATCGAACCGGAAACGGAATCCCGCCCGGTGCAGCGGCGGGAGCTGGACGCCCAGTTGGAGCAACCCGCCGATGAGGGTGCCCAGCGCAAGTCCGATGAGCGCATTCCGGCCAAACGCGGGATCGAAGACCCAACCCAGCGCCACTCCACCCACGATCGAGCCGAGGTTGAAAAAGCTCGAGGCCATGGCCGGCACGCCGAAAACGCCCCGGGCGTTGAGCATCCCCATCGTCAGCGCGGCGAGCGAGACGAGCAGGATGAAGGGATACATGATCCGCAGGAGGAGAGTCGTAAAAGCGGCATCCTCCGCCCCAAATCCAGGGGCCTGGAGCCGCACGAGGAGGGGCGCGAAAAGGATCCCGAGCAGGACGATTGCGCTCATGAAAACCGTCACGATCGACGCCACTTTGGCGCCCAGGCGCCAGGCGGATTCATCCCCTTCCTTCGCGATCTTCTGGCTGAAAACCGTGACGAACGCAGTCGAGAGCGCGCCTTCCGCGAAGAGATCACGCAGGAGATTCGGGATGCGGAAAGCAATCAGAAAGCTGTCCAGGAATCGACCGGCGCCAAAGAGCGCGGCGATGATGAGGTCCCGCGCCAGCCCCAGCACGCGCGAAACCATCACGGCGAGCCCGATGACGCCTACCGCCTTGGTGGCGGCCGCCTGGGCGCGCCTGGCTTCGGGAACATCGGGCATCGTGCCGCACCGATATCGCAGGGCTCGCCCGGACGAAAGGGGAGGCCTCGCGTTTACGGCCTTAATGCCGCACCGGCAGCAGACGCCCGTGGCCGCAGGCCCAGACGCGGGCGGCCTCGGGATAATTCCATTCACTCCCGGCCGCCCAAGGCGAAAAGGCGGGCAGGGTCCAGAGCGTGCCATCCTGCACGAAGGCGGGCAGCTTCATGCGCAGCCCGGCGCCATCCCGCAGGCTCGCGGCCGGATGAAAATGGCCGATAATGCTGATCCTCCCGGCGGCTTCGGGCGGCTCAGGTCGATCCCCGTGATAAAAACAAAACTGGGGCGTGCGGAAATGATCGCGGAGCAAGTCGCGCTCGAGCGAATGGCGATCGTGATTCCCCGCCACTAGAATCACCTCGAAGGGGCGGCCGGCGTCGTCCGCCGTGCTCCGCAATCGCTTGAGCAAGCCGAGCGCCGCAAGGGCAGAGGCCCGGTCTTCCACGAGGTCACCCGCGATGATGAGCTGCTTCGGCCGATAGTCGCGCAGAAGGGAGGCCAGGCGCCGCTCGACCTCTTCCATGCCCCAATCGGGCAGCATCGCCCCACGACGGCGCGCGCTCAACTCGAGCCCGAAATGCAAGTCGGCCACCGCGAGCCACGATTCTTCGTAATGAAAGAGAGCCAGCCGCGCATCGAGCACCACGCCGTTGCCGACGCGCAGCGCCGCCGGCACCGTACGCCGCGTGGTGGAAGGGGAGGATTTTGCCTTCTTGGAGAGAACCGGCGTCGCGGGGTTCATTAAGTACCGCAAGCCTCGAACGGGCCGCCGCTTCTGGCCAGAACAATATGCGAGTCAGGGTTGGGTCGCCGAAGGCAGATAGGTCGTAGGGGACATAGGGGACCTATCTGCGCGGCAAGCTCCCGCCGCGCTCTCATCCCAGCCGCTCGTAGGCCGGCACCGTGAGGAACTCCTCGAACTTCGCGCTCAGCACGAGTTGGTCGAGCAAGTCCGCGGCAGCGCCGACCTTGCCCTTGTCGCGTCCGCCGAGCTTGGCGATCTCCTCGTCGCGCACCTGCTCATAGAATTCACGCGTCACGGTTCGACCGTCTTCCAGCGTCACGCCGCGATTCACCCACTGCCAAAGCTGGGCGCGGGAAATTTCGGCCGTGGCGGCGTCCTCCATGAGGTTAAAAATCGCCACCGCTCCGTTGCCCCGGTACCAGGCCTCAATGTATTGGATCCCGACGCTGATATTGTTGCGGAAGCCCGCTTCGGTGACCTTGCCGCCGGGGATCGTGAGGTCGCTGATCTGCCCGGGCTGGACGCTGACTTCGCTGCGCAGCTTTTCCTTTTGATTTGGACGTGCGCCGAGCACCGCGTCGAAGCACGAAGTCGCAAGCGCAACGAGATCGGGGTGAGCGACCCAGGTGCCGTCGAAGCCGTCATCCGATTCGCGCTTCTTGTCCGCCTCCACCTGCGCCATGGCGCGATCGTTGACTTCCTTGTCGCGACGACTCGGGATGAATGCGCTCATCCCGCCCATGGCGTGGGCGCCGCGGCCGTGACAGGTCTTGACCAGCAGTTCCGTGTAGGCGCGCATGAACGGCACCGTCATCGTAATCATGCCACGATCCGGGAGGACGATATCCGTCCGAAACGACGTCTTCTTGATGGCGCTGAAGATGTAGTCCCAACGTCCCGCATTGAGGCCGGCGGCGTGCTCGCGGAGTTCGTACAGAAATTCATCCATTTGGTACGCCGCGGGCAGTGTCTCGATCAGGCAGGTGGCGCGAATAGTGCCGCGCGGGACGCCGATGTAGTCCTGGGCGAAATTGAAGACGTCGTTCCACAGGCGGGCCTCGAGGTAGTGCTCCATCTTCGGCAGGTACATGTACGGACCCGTGCCGCGGGCGAGCTGCTCCTTGGCGTTGTGGAAGAAGAAAAGGCCGAAATCGAAGAGCGAGCCGGAGAGCGGCTCGCCGTCGAGCGTGACGTGCCGCTCGTGCAGATGCCAGCCGCGCGGACGCACGAGCAGGACGGCGATCTCTTCCTTAAGCCGGTATTGTTTGCCCTCGGGTGAATCGAACGAAACGGCCCGACGCACGCCCTGCTGCAGCGTGACCTGCCCGAGGATGCAGTTCTCCCACGTGGGCGAGAGGGAATCCTCCAAGTCGGCCATGAAACACTTCGCGCCGGAGTTGAGCGCGTTAATCATCATTTTCGGCTCCGCCGGGCCGGTGATTTCGACGCGGCGATCCTGCAAATCCGCCGGCGTGGCCGCGACCTTCCAGTCGCCAGATCGAACCGTCGCCGTCTCCGGAGCGAAATCGAACGCCGCCCCCGCGGCCTGGGCGACCGCCCGCTCGGCGCGCGCCGCCAGCAGTTCCTTCCGGCGTGGGTTGAAGCGGCGCTGCAACTCAGCGACGAATTTTTGCGCCTCCGGAGTGAGGACGGATTCGAGGCCGGGAACGTTTGGGTTTGAGATCGTAAGAGACATGGCAGGAAGGGGTATCCGGGAGAATGGAGCGCCACCGGGAGCGTGCAACCGGATTTCACGATATGAACGTGACGTTCCGCTTCCCGGAATTCGGCTCCGGCGCCGCTCGGGCTATAGCGCGTTCGTCGCCAGACGGAAACAGGGAAGCTTCCTTCACAACGATCCGGTCAAGGTCGGCAGGCCGGGCGTTGCCTCCCTCCGGGCCGCGGCGCTGGCCTTGCGCTTTGGGGGTCAGGAAGCGGCCGCCCCTCTTCCGACCGATCAGCGCAGTGACCAGATTCCGACCGCGTAGTCGTTCGCGCGGTAGAACTCGTTCCAATAGTACTTGGAACTGAGTTCACCCATGCGCCGCGCCAGGACCTCTTTGTTCGAGTTGTCGCGCGGCAACCAGAGGATGTAGCGCACTTGATGCGCCTCGAGGAACGTGAGCGGATCCGCCAGCTCGCCGGTGTAGAAACCCTTGATCTTGCCGTGGCGTTCGAAGGTATCCGTGAGGCCAGCGCGCCAGAGACTTTCATGTGAGGTCCATCCCATGAGGGTTGGCTGCTGCGCAAAGAGCGAAAACGCCCCGACCTGGCAAAAGGCGAGGTTGTCCGGACTCTCGAGCATGTTGCCCCGCGGATGAATGCGCAGGAACTCCAGGGCGGTCCGCACCGGCGGATCGTTGCGCAGCCAGGCCGAGCCGTTGAGCTGGCCGGCGTCGAACAAATTCATCCGCCGCAAATTGTAGATGGTTCCAAAATAATAGCTGCCGAGGGAATAGGTGTACGTCAGGAGTAGAATGAGTACGACCGTCGTACCGACTCGGCGGATACGGCCCGAGGACTGGAGGTTGCTGGCGGCCAAAGTCAGGAGCACGCCATCGAAGACCCAGGGCCACCATTTCAAAGTGGTGTTGAAGCGTTCCGCACTGCCGGCGTAGATGTCGTTGACGAAAAAGAGTTCGGTCACCGCCAGCGCGAGCATCCAGAAAAAGGCATGGAGCCGGCGCTCGCCGCGCGCACCAAAAAAATGGAACAGGGCGATCGCCAGGATCGGCCAGAAGACCATGAGAAAGTAGGTGATCGGCGTGAAATACGTGGAACCCTCGAGCAGTGCCTTGGGCTGGATCGAGGTTGCGATGAATTCGATGGGCGATTTGTTGCCCACGTTCTTCACCAGGAAGTAGTTGAAGAAGGGATAGTGGAGGAAGGCGAAGACGAGAATTCCCCCGGCGAAAGCCTGCCAATTGACCGGCTCTATCGCCGGCCGGCGCCGGCTTACCGCTTCATAGCGATTCCACCACAGCCAGAGCACTGCGCCCACCCCCATCACGCCCTGGAAAGGCAGATTCCAAGTATTGGTCGAAGCGGTCAGCGGAATCGTCGCGCCGAGGAGCATCGCCGCCTCGCGCTTGCGGGGATCACGCAGGAGGAGAACCAGCGCTCCCAAGGAGACCGCCTCGACCCAGAAGCCCCCGAGCGGCGCATGAAAATCGCCCAATTCCACGACGTAGCTAAACGTCTCCATCGGCATTTCCGGGATCTGTTCACGCGTCTTGCCTGGCTTGGTATGCAATCTCTTTACCGCGAGCCCGAAACTCGTGAGCCGATCGTCGTCGTAAAAAGTCGTGCCGCCCACGAACCGCTGGGAGTCGTAGGTGTTTTCGTGCTTCACCATGAACGGTGTGAAGACCGACGCGCCCGTACCGCCCACCAAAAAGGTGGCCACAAGCAGGTGACGCTTCCACGCGCTGCGGGCGAGCAGCGCCACCGTGTCGTACGCGGCAGCGGTCGCGAACCCAGCCGTCAAAGGATAACCTACATTGTAGGCCACGCCGGGCTCGAGCTGAAACCAGCGCCCGAGCAGGGCCGCCCCGTAGTGCTGGAAGCTGTAATAGTGATCCAGCTTGTGCGGGGGATACCAGAAGTCCGGCGGAGGAAGCGTGACGCCCTGCATGTAGTCGACCACGAAGCTGAGATCCGGCAGACGTTCCGTGTTCGAGTCGATGTTGGGCAGCGCGTAACGCCAGGCAAAAACGTATCCGAAGCCCAGGACGAGCCAGAGCAGCGTGCCTTTTTCCTCCCGCAGGCGCTCGCGCTCGCGCAAAATGAGCCAGAGCGAGAAAACCGTGGTGATCGGCATCAGCCAGGCCGGCAGGCTGCCGAGACCGACAATGTGCTCAACGAAGAAAAAGACCGAGCAAAGCAGGAGAACGCCCGTGGATTGCGCCAGCCCAAAAGGCAGTCGCAAATAGCGCTGCGCGATGAGCCCGATGCCCACGGCGTTCATCAGGACGAGCAGGACGAGAAAGAGATTGAAGAAATGAAGCATGAGGCGGGCGGGCGCGGGCGGACCTTAGCAATGCGGAAGCGAATGACCAGCGCAGGCGAATTTCCGGCCGGTCGGGGCCGTCCCCATCACAGCGCCTCCGTCGCCCGCGTGCGGTTCAGAAGTACCTGGGAGATCAGGAAAAGGATGGCAAAGATGATCATCGAAAGCGCCGCCGCCCAGCCGAACCGATACATGGTGAACGCGGCCTTGTAGACGTAGCTCACGAGAATGTGGGTTTGATCCGCGGGCTCGCCGCCGTTGGTCACCAGCCACATCACATTCACATTGTTGAAGGTCCAGACGATGCCGAGTGTGATGGCGGGGATCATGACCGGGCGCAGCATCGGCAGCGTGACGTGGCGGAACTTCTGCCAGGCGCTCGCGCCATCGATTTCCGCGGCCTCGTAAAGATCCTGCGGGATCGATTGGAGTCCGCCGAGCGCCACAACCATCATGAAGGGAAAGCCGAGCCAAATGTTGGTGAGCACGGCGGCGTTGAACGCCTGCCAGGGATTGGTCAGCCACTCGAAGGGCGAGAGGTGGAGGAACTTCGTCACGAAAAGATTCACCGCGCCGTACTCGTAGTTGAACATGCCGCGCCAGGTCAGCGCCGCGATGTACTGCGGCATGGCCCAGGGGAGGATGAGGAGCACGCGCCAGGCGGCCCGGCCCCGCAGGAATTTCTGGTGCAGCAGCACGGCGAGGAAGACGCCGATCGCGACGTGCGCCGTGACGTTCAGGACCGTCCAGAGCAGCGTCTTCCCCAAGATCGCCCAAAAAAGTGGCTCGCTCGCGACGGAGACGTACTGCTGCGGGCCAATCAGCCTCCAATCGCGAATATGGTAGAGATTCGCGTTCGAAAACGAAAGCAGCACGTTGTAGAAAAACGGGAACGCCACCACCGCGAGCACCAGCAGCAAGGCGGGCGCGAGCATGAGCGCGATGAAAAGACGGGAGGCGCGGGTCGATTGCACGGGATTTCGCGCCCGTTGTAGCGGCGGAACGCTCGCGTCGCAAACCTGGTCGGGCGCCGGAGCTAACGCCGCACTGCCGCGGAAAAGGGAGAATCCCCATGACATCACCCGGGCGAACGCTACTTTCGCGGCCCTTTTCTGCTTATGTCGTCCTATCGCTCACATCACTGCGCCCAGCTCCGCCCGGAGCACGAAGGGCAGCGCGTTTCTCTCGCCGGCTGGGTTGGATCGCGCCGGGATCACGGTGGGGTCATCTTCATCGATTTGCGCGACCGCGAAGGCATCACCCAGATCGTCTTTCGCCCGGAGGAACATCCAGCCGTGGCGGCCCAAGCCCATCACCTGCGGCATGAGGACGTGCTGACGGTCTCCGGACGCGTGGAAAAGCGCTCGGCTGAAACCGTAAACTCGAATCTCGCCACGGGCGGGGTCGAACTCGTCGCTGAGACCCTCACAATTCTGAACAAGAGCGAAGTCCCGCCGTTCCCGCTCGACGACCCGTCGGTGAACGAGGATTTGCGGATGCAGTATCGCTACCTCGACCTGCGGACGGCGGCGATGCATCGCAACCTGCGCCTGCGCCACCGGGTGACGAAGGCGACGCGCGACTACTTCGATGAACAAGGATTCTTCGAGATCGAAACCCCCGTGCTTTCAAATCCAACGCCCGAGGGCGCACGGGACTTTCTCGTGCCCTCGCGCGTGCACGCCGGTTCCTTTTACGCGCTGCCGCAGGCGCCCCAGCAGTATAAACAACTGCTCCAGGTCGGTGGCCTCGAGAAATATTTCCAGATTGCCCGCTGCTTTCGCGACGAGGATCTACGTGCCGACCGGCAGCCGGAGTTCACCCAGATCGACGTGGAAGCATCGTTCATCGAGCAGGATGACATCATCGCCTTGACCGAAGGATTGCTGCGCCGGGTCTTCCGGGAGTCGAAGGGAGTGGAAATCCCGGAGACATTTCCCCGCCTGACGTACCGGGAGGCGTTGGATCGCTATGGCTCGGACAAGCCCGACTTGCGCTTCGGCCTCGAACTGGTGGAGCTGACCGACATTTTTCGCGCCAGCGATTTCAAAGTTTTCCGCGGCATCGCGGAAGGTGGCGGCGTGATCAAGGCTCTAAACGCCAAAGGTGCGGCGGCCGTGCTGAGCCGCGAGCAACTCAAAAAATGGGAGGAGTGGGTGAAGACCGAATTTGGAGCGAAAGGTCTGGCCTACATCAAGTGGAGCGCCGGCGGCGAATGGGAGTCCCCGATTGTGAAGTTCTTTAGCGAAGCGGAAAAGAAGGCGCTCGCGGAACGCGCCGGCTTTGCCGAGGGCGACGTGCTCTTCTTCGGGGCGGACGCCCGGCGCGACGCGGCGTGCGAAGTGCTCGGCCGCGTACGACTGCGCTGTGCGGAAGTGCTCGGCCTCCTCAAGGCCGCCGCCGGCCGCCTCGAGTTTCTCTGGGTGGTCGACTTCCCGCTCCTGCAGTTCAGCCCCGAGGAGGGAAAATGGACGGCGGTGCATCATCCGTTCACGCGTCCCAATTCCGCAGACGTGCCCCTCATGGAGCGTGGCGAATACGCGGAGGTGCGGGCCGTCGCCTACGACGTCGTGCTCAACGGCGTGGAACTCGGCGGCGGCAGCATCCGCATCCACGAGCGCGACCTGCAGGCGAAAATGTTCAGCGCCCTCGGAATTGGACCGGAAGAGCAGCAGCGAAAGTTTGGCCACATCCTCAAAGCCTTCAGCTTTGGGGCGCCGCCCCACGGCGGCATCGCGCTCGGGCTCGACCGCCTCGCGATGCTCATCGCCGGTGCCGAAAGCATCCGTGAAGTGATCGCCTTCCCCAAGAACAACCGCGGGATGGATTTGATGAGCCAAAGCCCGTTGGAAGTGGAAGCGCGGCAGCTGCGCGAGCTTCACATCGACCTGGTGCGCGGCGGAAAGAAGCCGGCTTGAGCCTGCGTCCTTCCGAAACCACGTCCGTTGCCCGGCTGACCCTGGCGGCGGCGACCCGTTTCGGAGTCCGAGTTTCCCGCTATGTTCGGCGCGTGGTCGCGCGCGTCGTCTTTCTTGTCGTTCTGGCGATTTGCGCCGGCGTGGCCGCACAGGCTGCCCCGGTGGCGGAGCCTTCGCCAACCCCGCGGCTGCCGGGCGCACCCAAGTTTCCGAGGAAACGCCCACCCACTACTCCGATCCCGACTCCGCTTCCTACGGCGGACGACCCGATTCTCCTGCCCTTCGGTCTCGCTTGGGGCGATTCGCCCGACACCGTGACCTCCATCCTGCCGCGCGTAAAAGCGGTTGTGAAAAAGAAGACCCCGTTGGGCAAAAGCGGCGAGATCTGGAGCATCGGAGGGGTGCCAATCAGTGGACTCCGGGACGCGCGGGTGCTTTTCCAGGAGCAGCACGTCGTGGGGATCGACCTGGAATACGGAGAGAACGCGTGGCCCGAGGAGAAGTACAACAACGGCATGGGAAACCTGCGGCGCCGGCTCGAGCAGATGTTCGTCAGCCCGGGGCTCCTCGTCACGCGCGGCCCGATTAAGGAGTCTTCCGTGGAGGGAATCGATCAAACCCTGACCGGATATGAATGGAAGCGCTTCGATACGGTTGTGCTGCTCGTCTACTATTCGGCGGAAAAGAAAGAGGGCGAGTCGGTCAAAAACGCCTTCCGCTCGCTTCTGATCCGGTATCGCTTTCGCGATCCGACGCTGGTGGCGGCGGAGTCAGAGACCACTCCCGCCCCGAGCCCTGCGCCACCGCCCGGGGAGACGAGCGCCAGTCCCACTCCGACCCCGGAACCCACGCCGGAAGCAAAAGGGAACGAACTTCCCCTGCCCAAGGCCACGAATGCAGAACCGCTGCCGGAATAGCTGATTTCGCCTGGGCGGGAAGCTTCCCCGACAAGCTCGCGTCACTGGGTTTTGCCTATTCCTGGCTTCGACTCCTCCCGTCAGCGAACCCGAAACGGTTTGCGCGGGACCCGGAAGCGTGGGAGCGATTTAGTTCCTACTACTCCCCGGTTGATTTCATGTCTGAGCGAATTCCGCTGCACCGCCGCCGTTGGTTTTTCCGCACCGTCTTTGTCGCGGTGAACATTCTTGTGCTCGCGCTCATCGGCGCGTACCTCGTCCACCGGCACTTCACGGTGCTGGCGGCCGCCTTCGATCTGGACGATCTCGGGCGGATGGATTCGGCGAGTACGATCTACGATCGCCGCAACCAGACCTTTGGGCACATTTACCTGCAAAACCGCGATCCGGTCACCCTTGCGGAGATCCCGGAAAATATGATCAAGGCGGTCATCGCAGCCGAGGACGTGCGCTTCTACGAGCATGGCGGCATCGATTACAAGGGCATCATTCGCGCCGGTTGGCAGAACCTGATCCACGGCAAGGTGCGCCAGGGGGCCAGCACGATCACCCAGCAGCTCGCGCGCAATACCTACGGGCTGCTCGAAAAGAAGTTCACGCGCAAGGCGACGGAAATCTACCTCTCCTGGCGCATCGAGAAGCAACTCACGAAGCAAAAGATTCTCGAGCTTTACCTCAACCGTATTTACCTAGGCTCGGGCCTTTATGGCGTTGAGGCCGCCTCCCGCGGCTACTTCGGCAAGAACGCAAAGGACCTGACGCTGGCCGAGTGCGCCACTCTCGCAGGGCTCGTCCCGAGCCCGAACAACCGCAATCCGTGGCGCAATGCGGTGACGGCGAAAAACTCCCGCGATGGCGTGCTGCGCCGCATGCTCGAGTCCGGAGTGGTGTCGCAGGCTCAGTTCGACCAGGCCCGCGCCGAAGAACTGGCGGTCAAACCGCGGACGTTTGCCACGACCGATTCTTACGCGCTCGAAGCAGTGCGCCAACAGGTGATGAACCTGGTGGGATTCGACAAGGCCACGAGCGAGGGACTGCGCATTTTTACCACCCTCGATTCCGACGTGCAGCGCGTCGCGGAAACCTCCCTCAAGCGCAAATTGGATGAGATCGAGCGCCACAAGGATTTCGGCAAGCACCAGACGCACGCCCAATACAGCGCAACCTGGAAGGAGGCCGAACGCAAACTGCAGCAGCAGATGGCGGCGAATCCGAAAACCCCGCCCGTCCCGGTCTCGACTCTTCTTGCCTCCCCGGAGTACCTGCAGGGCTCGCTCATCACCATCGACAATGCGGATGGCGGAATCATCGCCCTCATCGGCGGCCGCGAGTTCAAGCACAGCGAATATAATCGCGCGACCTCCTCGCGCCGGCAGCTCGGTACCGCCTTTACCCCCCTGGTCTACGCGGCGGCATATGAGCGCGGCATCTTCCCCGGCACCCTCGTGCAGGACGCGCTCATGGATAACCGCATGGTCATGGTCGGCGGACTGACCGGCATCCTCGGCGAATGGGGAGTGGAGCGCGCCTCGAACTCTTACGAGGGGCTCATACCGGCGACGTTCGCGCTCGTGAAATCGAAGAACGGCGCCACGGTCCGCTTCGGCAACGAAGCCGGCCTCGAAAACGTGCTTGCCTTCGCCAAGAAGGCCGGAATCAAAAGCGATCTTCGCGCGTATCCCGCGACGTTCCTCGGTCAGAGCGAAATCACCCTTCAGGAACTCAGTCTTGCGTACACCATGTTTCCCAATGCCGGCTGGAAACCGCAGGGGGCCTATCTCATCAAGCGCATCGAAGACCGCACCGGTCGTTTGCTCTACGAAGCCAAGCCTGGCAGCCGCCAGCGGGTGACGGACGAAAACACGGCTTACCAAGTGCACAACGCCCTCTCGGAAAGTTTGAAATGGGGCACCGCGGCCGATGCCGTGCGTCGCTTCGGCCTGAAGAAGTTCCCCGCGGGCGCCAAAGCCGGCACGTCCTACCGCTCGACCGATGTCTCGGCGATTGGATACACGAGTTCGGTGACTTGCGCGGTCTGGGCTGGCTTCGACAAACCCCAGGAGATTTACCGCGGCGCCTTCGGGAGCGAGCTGATGCTGCCGGTCTGGGCGGATGTGATGAACTCCGCGGCAGAGTCGATGAAGGCCGTCGAGATCCCAAAACCGCCCGCGCTCAAGCGGGTCGAGATTTGCTACTCGTCCGGACAGCTCGCCTCGGATCGCTGCAGCGAGATCAGCGAGAGCACGGTCGGCTCACCGCGGCGCCGCACCACCTACTGGGAATACGCCACTCCCTCCCAAATACCGAAGCAAATTTGCCTCGTGCATACGGGAGGATCCCGGCCGCTCGCCCAGCAAGTGGAACGCGCCCAGCGCATCGATCCCGGCGCGGTGAAAGCCCAGCGCGTGGTCGATCTGGACGCCATCTTGCCGGTCATGGTGACTGCCAGTGCCGTCCTCGATCAGGAGGACCCCTACAACGCCGTCCGTCCGCCCAATGACCCCACCGTCCCCGTCGTGGCCGTGCCTGTCGCCGCGGCGACCGGCCCCGTGAAGCCCGGCCAATCGGCCGGCATGACGGAAATCCGCCGGGCGAAAAGCGTGCTGCCCCTCGATAACGATCCCGGTCTTCCCACGGAAAAAATCGAGCCACCGGCGGCCATCGAGTTCAATTGATCGCAACTCGAGGCCACTCGTGCGCCAACGCAATCCGCCACCCGCCGTCCACCCCACCGTTATCGACGCGGCGCTGGCGGAAGTGCGTGCCGTCTACGCAGCGCTCGATAACCGCCACCAGGAACGCGACTGCCAGCGGCGCACCGGTTGTTGCCGTTTTGCGCTGACGGGCGAAGTTCCGTCCCTGACCCACGCGGAAGCGCTCTTGCTCGCCAAGGCCTGGCGCGCGAGCGGACGCAAAGGCGCACCGCAAGGCGCGGAAGGGGATTGTCCCCTCTTCGATCCGAAGACCCGCGGGTGCCGCGTCTACGAATCACGTCCCTTCGGCTGCCGGACCCATTTTTGCGTCCCGGCCGGCGGGCCTTATGCCCGGCGCGATGTGCTCGATCTGATCCGTCGGCTCGAAGTCGCCAGCGAAAAACTCGGCGTCCGCGACCCCCGCCCGCTCGGCCAGGCCCTGGCGCGCGCTGCCGATGGTTTATAGTTCGGAACTAGTGGTCCACTAGGAGGTCGGGAACGCCTCTCCAGCCGGGACGAGTTCCGGCTCGTCGCTAAGTTGCGCCTTGAGATCCGCAAAGAACTTCTTCGCCCGGGCCTCCCGCGAACGCGGCCCCGGCACTGGCCAGAAACGACGGGTCACGTGATGGGTGGGAGCCACGAGTCCGCTGGCGGCGAGGCGCTCGATCGCGTAGTGCGTCGGTTCATCGACAATCTCCAGGCGCGCGGAGGCGCCTTCTCCGAAGACGGCCGCCAATTCCGCCCGGGCGCCGATCGGATCGCCCCGCACCACGGCGAAAAGCACGGCATCGCCCGCACCGGCGGCGGGTTCACGCTCCTCCAGCAGCACGAGGCCGATTTTCTCCGCAACCGCACGCAGTCGCTCCTCCACCAGCCCCGGACTTTCCGGCACGGGGGCCGGTGGCTTGGGAGGTAGCTTCGTCGGGAGCAGCGCCGCGATGCGCTCAAGCGTATCCGCGCGTGTCCGGTCGATGGGCCAGCTCGCCGGGGCGGGTCGGCCGTCGAGCACCGAATCGGCCAGGACCTCCCGTCCGGCCAGACTAGCCGTGAGCCGGTGCTCGATCGTGTCGCGGGCCACGAGACGAACCACCGTCACCGGGCGCTGCTGGTTCGAGCTCCAGGCGCGCGCGGTGCGCTGCTCGAACCGGGCGGGATTCCAGGGCACGTCGAGATGAATGACAACGCTGGCGACCGGCAGGCTGAGTCCTGTCGCGCCGCTATCGGTACTCAGGAAAATGCGACAATTGGGATCCTCGCGGAAGCGCCGGATTTCTTCGCGCCGCTCGGCGGCCGGCACACTGCCGGTATGCCAGGCGAGTCCGAGGCGCAGGCGAATGCACGCCTCGCTTGCCAACTCGAGCATGCGATCCCACTCGGAGAAGACGAGCACCTTCACGTCCTTCTCCACCGCGAGACCCGCCAGCAGCCGGCTGAACTCGGCGATTTTGGGGCTGGTCCGGTCCACCGGATCCAGGAGGAATGGCGCATCGCAGAGCATTCGCATCTGCGACACGAGCCGAAACACGCGCTCGTTTTGCGGTGCGGTCAGCGGCCTCTTCTTCGCGGCCGCGATCAGCCGCGCCACATCCGCCTCGAGGGCGGCATAGCGCGCGCGCTGCGTCACCGTCAGGTCGACCAGCAGGGTCCGATCCGTCCGGCTCGGCAATTGCGCCGCCACATCGGCCTTGCGCCGGCGCAGCAAAATCGGGCGCAAACGGTTGCGCAGGCGCTCCAGATTGCGCACCGCCCGGGGTTTGCCATGCTGATCGAATTCATAGAATTCGCGATTGAAGCGGAAGAGCGGGCCGAGCACCGCAGGATCGAGGAAACTTACGAGCGAGTAGATTTCGTCGATCTTGTTCTCGAGCGGGGAGCCGGTGAGGACAAAGGCGTAGCGGCTCTCGAGCCGCTTCACTGCGAGGGCGGTCCGGGTGTGCCAGTTCTTGATGCGCTGCGCCTCGTCGAGAATGACGATATCCGGGCGCAGTTGCGCGTTCACCTCGAGGTGATCGGCCAGCATCTGCTCATAAGTCGCGAGCGTGAAGAACGCGGCGCCATCCGCGGCATACTGCGTCAGGCGCGCGCTGCGCGGACCCTCGATCTGGCGGGCGGCGAGTCGGGTGAAACGCGCGATCTGTTCGGCCCACTCGCCTAGCAGCGAGGCGGGCGTGACGACCAGGACCCGGCTGGCCCGGCCGAGCCGGCGCAAGAGCGCGCAGGCGGCGATGGCCTGGGCCGTCTTGCCCAGGCCCATTTCATCGGCGAGCAGCGCGCGCTCCACGCAGGCCAGGTGCAGCATGCCTTCGCGTTGATAGGGATAGAGCGGAATGCGGGTCTCGTGCGGCGGCCATTCGCGCGCGCGCACCTTTTGCTCATAGGTGCGACGGAGCGAAATCGCCTCGGCGGCCCGCCGTCGATTCTCCAGCAGGACATCGACCTCCTGCGAGACGCGGAGTTCCGGCAGGGCCTGGGCCGCCTCGCGCCAGGCCTGCACTGCCAGCTCGGGCATGACATCGCTCAGGAGGTGACCCTCGCCATCGAGCAGGCGCCGCAGCCCGCGGGGCAGGCGCGTTGGCTCGATTTCGCAGCGCAACGATTGGCGCGGGGCATCGGCGAGGAGGTCCAGCCGCAGCGACCCAGCGGCTTCCGCGGCAGGCAGCGCCTGCGCGAGATGGAGCAGCACGGCCTCGGCATGCTTGCAGGTGCCGAGTCCGTTCACCCGGAAATCCACGCAAGTGCAGTGAAACTGACGCCAGGCCAGGTCGCGCACTTCGACCGAGTAGGTGATCCCGGTCTGCGAGTGGACGTCGAAGTTCGAAAAGACCGGGAAGCGCGGGTCGCGATTTTCGATCCGGGGATTTTCCTTGCGGGCGCGCTCGCGCCGCCGCGCGATCTGGTCCTGGTCGGTGATGCGACGGTCAGGATAGGCGCGGGGCGCGGGCATCGGCCCGTATGCGCGAAGCGCAGCCCGCGTGCAAGCGGCGGCCGCACGAGTAGAGTGGGCGTGGATGTCGCCGCAGCTCCCGCGCCTCTTCGTCTGGCATGTCGTTCGCGGCGTCGCGCGGCACCGCCTGCTCGCGCTCCTCAACGTCCTTTCCGTCGCGCTCGGTGTGGCGGTTTTCCTGGCCATCCAGATTGCCAACCACAGCGCGAACCGGTCGTTCGGCGCCAGCATAGACCTGGTCGCCGGCAAGGCGAA
Source organism: Chthoniobacterales bacterium (assembly GCA_038226705.1). Taxonomy (GTDB): domain Bacteria; phylum Verrucomicrobiota; class Verrucomicrobiia; order Chthoniobacterales; family SZAS-18; genus SZAS-18. Next base: position 68,631 of record JBBRQH010000002.1, read on the forward strand.
TCTCGAAGTGCGCGCGGCGGGCGGCGCTTTCGCTGAGACCCTGCTGCCCACCCTCAGTCGGGCGCCCGGGGTCAAGGCGGCTACTCCGCTCGTCGAGGGATACATCACGCTGCCCGACTTTCCCGGCGAGACTCTCCAGGTGCTCGGCATCGATCCCTTTTCAAATTTGCCGTTCGCCACCTTCGCGCTGGAGAATGCCGAGCATCAATCGCTCGATGTCGAAGCGTGGCTGCGCGACGCCGGCGCCATCGCCCTGAGCGAGGAGTTCGCGAAGCAGCACGGCCTGAAACTGGGCGACACCCTGCGCGTCACGGCCAACGGTCGCGAATCGGTCCGAACGATTCGCTTTCTCCTCCGGCTCACGGAATCGCCGGCGGGGACGAATACGCGCGTGGCCGCACTCGATATCGCCTGGGCGCAGGAACTCCTCGACAAGGTCGGCCGGCTTTCGTCGATCCAGCTCTTGCTCGACGAACCCGCGCAGGCGGCCGCCCTCGCCGCGAAGTTGCGTGCTCTCGTGCCCGCCGATGTGAGCGTGCTCGTACCCGGCCAGCGCAGCGGGCAAATCCAGAACATGCTGGCGGGGTTCGAGCTCAATCTCAGCGCGCTCAGCCTCGTTTCCCTGCTGGTGGGGATGTTCTTGATCCACAATACGATCGCGGCGTCAGTGGTGCGGCGCCGGGCCGAAATCGGCATGTTGCGCGCCCTCGGCGCGACGCGCGGCGAAGTCATGGCGCTATTCGTCGGCGAGGCCCTCCTGTTCGGTCTCGCGGGAGTCCTTGCCGGAATCGGCGGCGGCTTCCTGCTCGCCGGCTGGCTGGTGGGCGCGGTCGCAAAAACGATCAGCTCGCTTTACGTGCTCGTTTCGATCGACGCTTTTCACGTCACGCCGCTGCTGCTTGTCGTGACGGCGGTGTTTGGCTTGGGGTCCGTGCTCATCGCGGCCTGGTTTCCCGCCCGGGAAGGGGCGCGCCTGGATCCCATTCGAGCCTTGAACCTCGGAACGATTCTCGAAGCCGGATTGACCTCGACCGCGCGCTGGTCGTGGCTGGGAGTGGCCGGGCTGATCTTTGCCGCCATCTGCTCGTGGCTGGCTCTCGCGACCGGACCGGCGCTCCTCGGCTTCGTCAGCGCGCTTGGCGTGGTGGCCGGCTGCGCCTTCTTCGCGCCGGCCGCGACCAAGGCAGGGGCATTTCTTTTCGATCGGGCGAGCCGTCATACCTTGCTGGTCCGGCTCGCTGCGCAGAATCTCGGGCGCTCTCTGCACCGCAATGCCGTGACCGTCGCGGCCTTGATGTCCGCGATCGCCATGACAGTGGGCGTCACGATCATGATTCACTCCTTCCGCCGTACCGTGGAGGTCTGGATCGATCGCACGGTCGTGGCCGATATTTTTCTGACCCCGATTGCAAACGACAACGCCGCGATCGCGTCCTTCACGCCCGCAGAATTGGCCGGGCAGGCGGCGGCGCTGCCCCGGGTGGAACGCATGGACACCTACCGCGGGCTGGGTGTCACGGTGCGCGAGCAGTTCGTCGCGCTCGCCGTTGTGGCCGGTTCGCGCCGCGACAACCTTGCCTTCCTGGGCGGCGGCGACGCGCAGAAGCAGGCCCGCCTCTTCGACCCCCAAACCGTTCTCGTGAGCGAACCCTTCGCCCGCCGTTTCGGGCTCTGGGACGGCGATCGCGTGCCGATTCCAACCCCGCGCGGCGTGGTCGATTTCACGATCGGCGGCGTGTACTTCGATTACTCGCGCGACAGCGGGGTCATCATGATGTCCCGCCAGAACTTCGATCGGCAATGGGACGATTCGCGGGTGCAGTCACTCGCCTTTTACCTGCGCGATGGGGCGCAGACCGAGTCGGTCGCGGATGAACTCCGGGCCTTGTCGGCAAGGTTCGGGAAGTTCCTGGTTTATTCGAACCGCTCACTCCGCATCCGCGTTTTCGAGATCTTCGATCAGACCTTTCGCGTGACGTCCATCCTGCAGGCCATCAGCGTCCTGGTGGCGGTCGTGGGGATTTTTCTGGCCCTTACCACTCTCGTCGCGGAGCGCGAACGCGAGATCGGAGTGCTTCGGGCCGTGGGGGCCTCGGCGGGTCAGATTCGCGGCCTCGTGCTCGCAGAGAGTGGCTTGATCGGCGCCGTCGCCAGCCTGCTCGGAGTCGCTGCGGGCATCGTGCTCTCGTTCGTGCTCACCTATGTGATCAACAAGGCGTTCTTCGGCTGGACGATTCAACTCTCCTTCCCGTGGCTCACCGTCCTGGCCACACCGCTCTGGATCGTGCCCGCTGCACTCCTCGCCGGCGTCATCCCGGCGGCCCGTGCCGCCCGGCTCGAAATCGCGCGCGCGGTGCGGCGCGAGTGAGGCTGCCTTTGGTCAACCTGCTTTGCTACTAACCGATGATGGGTGGATTTGAGCATCAAAGACTTTTCCAAAAGCAAGGTCGCTGCGATCACATCCCAGGATGCCTTGCTGCGGGTACCGTTGCTGCGATCTGGAACCTGATCTCGAATCCAACTGACGTTCGCTCTCGGCACTCCCAAACCGGTGGGGACCTCAAGGCACGTCGTCTTACTTCATCTTGTCGCCCATCTGCTCCATCTTGCGGAGCATTTCGTCAAAGTCGCTCTTGCTGGGCGTGGGCTTGGGTGGCGGCGCGACGCCGCCGCGGGGTGGCGTCTCAGCATTCCGACGCGCCTGGCGCGCGAGTTCCGTCTGGCCTTTTCGATCGTAGAGCGTGGCGAGTTCCTTCCAGGAGAAAGTTGAGTCCGGCTTGAACTCGACCGCCTTCTTGTGTGCCTCGATGGCTTCATCGAAGCGATTGAGTTTGGTGTATGCAGCCCCCAGGTTGGCCCAGGCAACGACGTATTTCGGCTCGATCTTCAGCGCTTTTTGGAGCGGTTCGATCGCCTTCTCGACCGGCCCCACCTTCGCGTAGGTAAATCCGATGTTGTTCCAGGCCGAAGCATAATTCGGATCGAGCGCCACGGCCTTGTTATACGCATCGAGCGCAGCGGGATCCTGGTTCACGTCGTTAAGCACGTAGCCGAGATCGTTCCAGCCGATAGCGAAATTCGGATTGATCCGGACGCACTTTTGGTAGGATTCGATGGCCGGTTGGTTCTGGCCTTTGCCCCGGTAGTAGTCGCCGAGGTTATCCCACGCCTCGTAGCTTTCCGGATCCACTTGCACGGCCTTTTGGTAGGCCTCGAATCCCTTGTCGATCTGCTTGGCACGCGTGAGAGCGAAGCCCAGGCGGTTCCAGGCGGAACCGGATTGCGGATTGAGCTCCACCGCCCGCTGGTAGGACGGGATCGCCTTGTCCACCTGGTTCGAGACGAAATACGCCGCACCGAGCATTTCATGAGCGTCTGCAAAGTAAGGCGCGTGCTGCACCGCGCGCTGGCCGGCGTCGATCGCTTTCGCGTTCTCACCGAGCCGGCGGTAGGCGTCACAAAGCGACTTCCACGGGCCGCCGTAGTTGGGCATCAGCTGCGTCGCCTTCTGCAGCGGTTCCAAAGCCCGACGGGCCTGGCCACTCTTGGTCAGCGATTCGCCCAGTCCCTCGAGGGCAAAGACAAAATCGGGCGCGCGCGTCACCGCCTGCTGATAGGCATCGACCGCTTTCGCATACTCCTTCAGACCGCTGTACCCGTAGCCCAGATTGAGCCAGGCAATGACGTAGTCCGGGTTAATCTTCAGGGCCCGCTGAATCAAATCGGTTCCCTTGGCCTGCTGCTTCGCCTCGATGAAGGCGAGGCCCAGGTCTGCCAGGGCTTCGACGGATTCTGGCGAAATCCGCAGCGCGCGCTGATAGGCATCGTTCGCGCGGTCGATGTGGTTGGAGCGGCCCAGCACGCCGCCCAGGCGCTGCCAGACCACCGCATCACTCGGAAACGCTTCCGTCCCGCGTTGCAAGATGTCGGCTGCCTTCGCCAGGCTCGCCTTGCCCTCGTCAGCGTTCTGCACCAGCGCCAGCCGGCCTTGGGAGTCGCCCCAAACCTCGTAGTTGGCCCCACTGCGCGGCGCTCTTTCCGCCGCCGCCACCGCTTTGCGGAAGCTGTCGGCGGCTTCCACGTAATCGAGCTTGAGATACGCGCAGATTCCGAGCACCCGCCAACCCTCCGGCAGGTTGGAATCGAGCACCGTCGCCCTGCGCGCCGCTCTTTCGGATTCACCGAGTCTGGCCAACAGGAGATTCGCGTAGCCCAGCTTGGCCTGGGCTTCCGCCAGGCCCTCCTCGAGCTGGATCGCGCGTTCGTAGCATTTGGCGGCCTCCATCGGCCGCGAGCCTTTGCGATAGTCATCCGCCACGCGCAGCCAAGTGCGCGCGGGCGAGCTTTCGGATTTACGCACGGCTTGGTACGCTACCACCGCCGCAGCCGGCATTCCTTCCGCGGCCCGCTGATCATCGCCGCTCAAGTTCGTCGGCATCTTGGTCGTCGGCGTCGGCGTGGGCGCCTGGGCCACGAGCGAGGGGGTAGGCGTCGGCGTGTTTGGACCCACGTCATCCTTTTTCTTACCGGAGACAAGGTAGCCGACGGTGCCGAGCACGACGACGCCTGCGGCGATTCCGCCCCAGAGGAGAAGGGGATTCTGCTTGGCCGCCCCGGGCTGGGGCCCGCGCTGTGCAGGCGGCACTTGCGGAACATATTGCGCCTGCGGCTGCGGTGCGACGTACGCCTGCGGCTGTGGTGCGACATAGGCCTGCGGCTGCAGCACGGGTGGCAGCGCAGAAGGGGGCGGCGCCACCGCGCGGGGCGCCGGCGCGGGGGTGTAGGCGACGGGCTGAACCGGCGGCGTGGCGAAAGGCGGCGGAGCCGTCGGCGGTGGCGTGAGTGGAGCGGTTGGGGCGCGCCTCGGCGAGGCGGCCGCGAGCGCGGCCGTAAACTGGGCCGGGCTGGTCATTGCCTCGCCCGGTCCGGGCCGAAGCGCGCGGCGCAAAACGGCGTTTGCCTCTTCCCCCACCGCGGAGATTGAGGTGTAGCCGCTCACCAGCAGGCGTTCGGGATCGATGCGATGCGGGGCTCCGCCCAGCAACTCATAAGCAAGGGCCGCGAGACGTTGCGTGTAACGCTGGCCCAGCGGCTTGGCGAGATCGCGCGCCGAGACGGCGCCGGGGATGATCGTCATCATCGCTGCTTCCGCTTCCTGGACCGGCTCGGCATCCGCCGCGCTGAGATCCAGGGCCCCGAGCTTCACCTGCCAGCGCGGCCACGTGACCAGCGGCTGGGAGAGCAGCGCCGGCCACCCGGCGGCGGGCGGACCATCCGGCAGATGCAAATGCACCGTGCCAAGCGTGAGTTCGAGATCATCCATTTCCGCATGGGTCGCGGCCTCACAGACCGCGCCCGCCTGAGCGAGCATCGCCTGCACTTCATTGGGAGGGAGCGAACCCCCGCGAGCGCGCAACACGTCCAAAAACGTGCGCGACTCCAGCCATTCCATCGTGACGAATCGTCCGCCTTCGGTTTGCTGGAGCGTCACGCCGCCGATCAAGCCCGGCTGCGCGAGGCGCGCGATGCCTTGCGCACTTTGCTGAAATCTCTCCATCGCCGCGGGTTTCTCGAGCAACCCGGCGCGCAAGGCCCGAATCGCCATAGGAGCACCGCCGGCGCCCTGGTCGGTCGCCCGGTAAAGCTTGCCGGTCAGATCTTCACCCACCAATTGCTCGATCTTGTACCGACCCGCGAGCACCGTTCCCACTGCCGGCGGCCACAGCGGAGGAGCCGGTCGCGCAGGCACATTCGGCAATCCCGGTGCCCCAAGCAGATTGGGAAGCGTCGGCGCCACCGCGCCGCTGTCGAGAGCGCGAATCGCGGCCTCGATTTCGCGCCGCAATTCTGTCGGATCCGTCGGACGATCCTCGCGATCCTTGGCCAGCATCCGTTTGAGCAGCGTGATGACCGGCGGGGGGGCTTCGGTCAGCTCCTGGAACGGGGGCGGCTTGGAAAGATGCTGCGATGCGACGCGCACAAACGAGGTGCCCCCAAAGGGTGGGCTGCCATGCAGCGCATACCAAAGGGTGACGCCGAGCGAATAGATGTCGGATCGAATATCGAGCTCGTCGCTGGGCTCGATCTGCTCGGGGCTGGCAAAATGCGGCGTGCCGACAAAGCCCGCGGTGAGTCCGCCATCCTGCGTGATCGTGACGGTGCCATCGCCGTCGCCTTTGCCACCGGTGCCCACCGCTCCCTTGGCGAGTCCGAAGTCGATCAACTTCACGAACATGTCGTCGCCGCCGTGCTTATCCTTCACGAGCATGATGTTCGGCGGCTTGATATCGCGGTGGATCACTTTCTCCGCCCACGCGGCTTGAAGCGCCTTGGTGACTTGCAGCGTCACCTCGAGGGCCACCCGGGGCGGAAGCGTACCCTCGCGCCGGATCATCGATTGGAGCGTTTCGCCCTCGATGTACTCCATCGCGTAAAAAAACGTCGTGCCTTCCTGCCCCTGGTCGAAAACAGTCGCGATGTTGGGATGCTGGATGCGCGCCGCGGAGCGTGCCTCCCGCAGGAACCGCTTGCTCGCCGTGTCGTCATTCAGCAAACCGTCGCGGATCACCTTCAACACGACGGGACGCCGCAAGCGCGTATCGAACGCCTTGTACGTCACGCCCATGCCACCGCGGCCGAGTTCGATGGGCTTCCCCGCGGGATCGAGCTCGACTTCGAATTGCGCAAACTTAATAGCTTCAGACATGGCGAGATGAGAGAGACGAAAACGATCCTTAGCCGTGCGGGGCCAGCCCGACAAGCCACAGCGGAAAGCGCGGGCGATTTTTTCCCGACTGCACGCCAGGAGGTTCAGGCGGCGTAAGAAGGCAAGTGAGGCTTCCGCGGTGTGGCTGGCGCACCCCCTGTGCGTATTTACTTGCCCGGCCCCGGGCCCCGCCGCACAACCGTGCGCATGCAATCTGTGCTGCGCAATACCGCCATCGTTCTGACGCTGGTGATTCTGCCCGAGGTTCGGGCGCAGATTGCCGTCGCCGCCCAGGACAACAAACAGGTCCTCGTCGATGGCGTGCCCAAGCCGGTGACGAATGCGCCCTCGGACACCATCGCTCTCATCGACCTCGGCCAATCCCCACCTAAAGTCCTCGCCGAAATCGACGTGCCCGCCGCCTCGGTGGCCGGGCCGCCCTCGACCGTCGCCATCTCACCCGACGAATCTCTCGCGTTGATTTCCAGCGGGATGAAGGTCGATCCCGCCGACCCGACCAAGATCGCACCGGACAACCGCGTGACCGTCGTCGATCTCAAGTCGAGGCCCCCCAAGGTTCTCGGCGTGGTCGAGGCGGGCGCGCAGCCCACCGGAATCTCCATCACTCCCGATGGCAAAATCGCGCTCGTGACCAACCGTTCCGACGGCACGGTTTCCGTCCTGTCCATCAAAGGCCAGGAGGTCAAAAAGGTCGATACCGTCAAGATCGCCGACGAGAAGTCGGGGCCGAGCCATGTCGTCATCACGCCGGACGGCAAGGCCGCGCTGGTGACCCGCGACGGCGATCATTTCGTCTCGGTCCTGTCACTCGAGGGCGGGAAGGTGGAATACACCAAACGCGACATCTCCGCCGGGCTGCGCTCCTACGGGATCAGCATGCATCCCAGCGGCCAGATGGCGGCAGTGGCCAACGTGGGCCGCGGGGGTGGTGATGCGGATACGATCGCGATCATCGACCTAACAAAGAAACCGTTCCGAACCGTCGATGTCGTCCCGGTGGGCCAGACGCCCGAGGGGATCATGTTTTCCGCGGATGGAAAGTACCTCGCCGTCGTGGCGATGAACGGCAGCAACAAGCCGGCCGCTTCGCCCTTTTTCAATGACGGCGGCAAGCTCCTGCTCTTTCGCGTCGAAGGGACCAGGCTGACCAAGCTCGCGGAAGCGCCCATCGGCCATTGGTCGCAGGGAGTGGTCTTCTCGAACGATGGCAAGACCCTGCTCGTGCAAAACATGGTCGAGAAGGACCTATGGGTCTTTTCGTTCGATGGGACCGCGCTCAAGGACACCGGCCAAAGGATCAAGGTCAAAGGCGGAAGTGCGGCGATTCGGACCGCCGGCCTGCGTTGACGGTCACAGCGCGCATCTCCCCGATGAAATGGTTCGTCCCCCTCCTCATCGTCGTCTGCGCGGCCTTGGCGACCTGCGTGCACCGCAGCGTCTTGCGCCCGAGCTATGAGGCTGAGCTCCGCAATGAAGTCGCGTTTGCCGTGCGCATCGATGAAGAAACGCGACCTATTGCCGTCACCGTCAACTATCTGGACGTCACGCTCTCCGGAGTGGTGCAATCCCCGAAGACGCGCGAGGAGGCGCGCCTCCGGGCGGATGCCGTCTTTGGGGCGCGAGCCCGCCCCGTGGACAACCTTCTCAAGGTCCGTCCCCGGCTCGACGCCATTGTCGAGCATGACCAGGGGAAGGCGCTGGATTCCGTCAGCGTGCGCGGGCACCTCGCAACATCTGCGCGCGCCGAGGATCTGCCCGGGGCATTCCTCGGGGTGACGGAAAAACGGAGCGTCGGGGAGCAAAGCGTCGCCTACCACGATTTCGTCCTGCCGCTGCCCACGTTCAACCGCGAGGCGCTCGCGCTGCTCGCCGCGGATTTCGCGCGCCTCCCAAGCATCGGGTCGCTGGAACTCAATGAGGATGGCATCCTCATGACCGGCGATACTTTCCTCTCGCAAAAGAATCGTCTCGAAAGCCTGGCCGTCGCCGCAGTCATCCCACCCGCCCGCGTCGAATCGCAACTCCGCGCTGTCGATCTGACCGAGCCCGCGCAACTCGCGCTCGACCAAGTGCCCGGATTGGAAGACGTCCGCGTCGCCTTCAACGAAGAGTACGCCACCCTCACCGGAACGGTCGGCTCGCTGGAACTGCGCACCCGGGCCGCGGCGGTGATTCGCTCGATTCGTCTGGCCCGTCTCCTCGAAGACCGGAATCTCATCGCGCTGGGAGGCATGCTATCCGCCCGCGTCACCACCGCCGCGGATGGGAAGAAACACCTCACGCTTACGGGTCTGCTCCCAGACGAGAGCTGGAAGGCGCAACTTATTTCTTCGCTTTCGCGCCTCAAGCCGGCCTGGACCGTGGAGACCACCGCGCTCCGCTTTGCCCCCTCCTTGACGACGGCCCCATGGCTGGAAAAGGCCCGCTTCTTTGCGTACTTCGACGAGTTTTTTGCCCTCCCCGCCCCGGGCTCGTTACGGGTCAGCAATGACGGCCTGGAAGTCTCGGGTCAAACCACCCCCGCCGCCAGCCAGCGACTGAGCGCACTCGCATTGGTCATGGGCATGACAGCTGCGCGTTATCACGGATCCTTCGAGGTCTTTCCCTCCATCTACCATCAGCCCGGTTATCTGTCGGTTTCCCAACTCGAGCCGGCCGACCGGTCCGCCGTTCGGGAGGCGCTGGGAAAAACAAAAATCGATTTCGCAGGCGGCAACGACATCATCCCGGCAGCTGAACAAGCGAAACTCGACGCCGCCGCGCCGGTGCTCGTCAACGCCGGACCAAAGCTGCGGCTGGTGGCAGGCGGATACACCGATCCCTCCGATCCGAACGCGGCCGCGAGCGAAGCGCGGGTCGACGCAGTTATCGCCGCCCTGGTCGAACGCGGACTAGCGCGTGAGCAAATCAATCGCGAGATTTTTCTCCTTACCACCGGGGACAACGCCGCGGGCGAGCGTGCGAAACAGCTCCAGCGGGTTGAGATTTTGCTCAAATAGAGCGCTTCAACCCCCCGTCTTCCAACCTCCTCCGACATGGACGCGCTTCTCTACTTCCTGTCCCACAGCTTCGTTTACAACCTGCTCCTCGGACTGGCGTTTTTCGCGCTCGGTCTCGGCTTTGGCTGGTGGTTTTGGGCGCGCTGGCAGAGCCGGGCGCAGGAGCTGGAATTGCAAGGCCGCCGCCTGCAAACGGATTTAATGCGCCTGCGGGCGGAAACGGAACCGCTGCGCGGCCGCGCGGAGGAATCCGCCGCGGCCTTGGAGACCTTGCGCGGAGAAAACGCCGCCCTGCGCGCGCAAGTGGCGGAACTCACGGCCAAAAACGGCGCCGTGCAGCTCGAAAGCGATGCGCTCTCCCGACAAATTACCACCGTGCGGGCGCTCGGCGTAGACTCTCTCGCGCGCGCGGCGGAACTCGAACTCCAGGCGGTGGCCGCCGAGAAGCGGGCCGCGGAACTCATTGAGGAACTCGGGATTGTACGGAGTGCTCTCGACGCCGCGCGCCAAGGCGCTTCGTAGGGAGCATCTCAGCAGGTCGCGGCGTTCGCCGTCTTTCCCGCCCCCCACGACGACTCGTGCGCGCGAGAGGCGTCGGGCGGGTATGCCGGACTTTTCTTCGCGTCCACGCTCGCCACTGTCGCGCCATGCAAGTCCCCCTTCTCGACCTCAAGGCGCAATACGGCCCGCTCCGCGAAAAAATGGAAGCCCGCCTGCGCGAAGTCATCGAATCGCAGTACTTCATTCTCGGTCCGGCGGTTGCCGATTTCGAAAGAGAGATCGCGGCGTACTGCCATGCGCCTTGGGTAGTGGGGATGTCGAGCGGTACCGACGCGCAACTCGCGATCCACATGGCCATGGGCCTTGGGCCCGGCGATGCCGTGATCACCAGCCCGTTTACGTTCTTCGCCACGGCCGGTTGCGTGGCGCGTCTCGGGGCCCGGGCCGTTTTTTGCGATATCGATCCCGCCAGCTTCAATCTCTCGCCCCTGGCCGTGGAAGCTTATTTGCGCGAGCGCTGCCGGCGCGACGCCCAGGGCGTCTTACGCACGCCAGAAGGGGAGGCCCTGAAAGCGCTCGTCCCCGTGCATCTTTTCGGGCTTTGCGCCGAAATGGAGCCGCTCCTCGCCCTCGGGGCGGAGTTTGGCCTCCCGGTGCTCGAGGATGCCTCACAGGCGATCGGGGCGGAATACCGCTTTTCGGATGGACGCACCGGCTGCGCCGGCAGCATGGGCCGCTCTGGCTGGTATTCGTTTTTCCCCTCCAAAAATCTCGGCGCGCTCGGTGACGCGGGACTCGCGGCGGGTTCGGTGAAAGACGACGAGGCGCTAGTCCGCTCCATGCGCATGCACGGGATGCAAACGCAGTATTTCCATGAACACGTCGGCGGCAATTTCCGGCTCGACGCCCTCCAGGCGGCGGCGCTCTCGGTCAAACTGCCGCATCTCGATGGCTGGTCCGATGCGCGCCGCGCCAATGCCGCGATCTACCGCCGGCTCTTCGCCGACCGCGGCCTGCAGGATCACGTGACCGTTCCCGCCGAGCCCCACGCGGGGAGCGGGGTCCGCCATCATCACATCTACCATCAGTTCGTGATCCGGGTCGCGCAGCGGGACGCGCTCATGGCCCACCTCAAGGAGCGCGGCGTCGGTTGCGCCATCTACTATCCGCTTCCGTTGCATGAGCAGAAATGCTTTGCCGCCTGGGGCGGGAAAGCGGGCGAATTCCCGGAGGCCGAGCGGGCCGCGCACGAGGTTTTGGCCCTGCCTATTTACCCCGAACTGACCGAAATGCAGATGGCGCACGTCGTCGGGGCGGTGGCGGAATTTTTCGCCTGATGGATCTTTCCGCTTTCCAACCCCTGTGACCGACGCGTAAGGACAGCCCCAACATATGAGCAACGAAAGATCTGGAATGGGCTGTTTCGCGAAAGGGTGTCTCACGCTGATCGTGGTGATAATCGCCCTCGTCGCGGTCTTGGTCGGTGGCGGCTATTACTACTACGGCAAAGTCGTCGACACGCTGACGTCCGACAAGCCTCGCGAAGTAAAGCTCGAACAAGTCTCCGAGCCCGTCTTCAACGCGGCCGCGAACAAGTACAATACGTTTGTGAATGCGGTCAATAACGGGCAGGAAGCGACCGTGGAGTTTTCCGCCGCCGATTTGAATGCCCTGGTGGCACGTCACCCGGATTTCACGGGTCTGCGCGGCAAGGCGCGGTTCGACATCTCCGAATCGATCCTTGGCTTCGAGACCTCTCTCCCGCTCGATTCCGCGCCGGACCTCACCAAGATGCTCACGCGGCTGAAGGGCCGCTATTTCAACGGGCGCATCCGCACCGGTCTCGAGTATGTGAATGGCGAGTTCATCTTCTCCCCCAAGTTGATTGAGGCGAATGAAATGACGGTGCCATCCCAATTCCTGACCGACAGTGCCATTGCCGAGTTCAACAAGAGCTTCAACCAGAGCTTCCAGGAGAAGGCGCGCCAGAACAGCAACGGTTCAAAGTCGCTGCAGCGCGTCAAGAGCCTGCGCGTGACCGGCGACAAAGTCGTAGTCGTAGTGATGCCGAAGTAGCGTCAGTAACGCGCAATCGCGAGCGGCGCGATTGCGCACCGCCCCGGCCTGCGGCACTGATCAGGCATGGCGGAGATTGCGGAAAAACCGACGGCCCTGGGACTCAGCGCTTTCCTCGTGGGCGCGCACATCGGGGCGGCCACCGCGGCAGAAGGGAAAAGCCTGCTCGCCGAGCTCGGCGAATTGGTCTGGACGCTGGGTCTCCCCATCGTGGGCGAGACGCTCGTCAAAGTGGCCAAGCCCCAGGCTGCCCATTGGATCGGCAGCGGCAAGGCCAAGGAGATTGCCGCAAAGGCCCGTGAGCTCGGCGCGGGCGTGATCGTCTTTGACAATGAACTTTCCCCCGGCCAGCAGCGGAATTGGGAGGAACTCTCGGGCCTCGCCGTAATCGACCGGGAGGAAGTCATCCTCGATATTTTCGCCCGCCGCGCCCAAACCCGGGAGGCGCGGTTGCAGGTCGCCCTTGCCCTGGCGGAATATTCGTTGCCCCGGCTCACCCGCGCCTGGAGTCATCTCAATCGCCAGCAAGGCGGCGGACTCGGCGGCAAGGGCGAAGGCGAGTCGCAGCTCGAAATCGATCGGCGTCTCACGCGGCGGCGGATCGACAAACTCCGCGAGGAGCTCGCCGAGGTTCGCTCGCAGCGCGCCACCCAGCGCAAACGGCGCCAGCGCATTCCCCTGCCCCGCGCCTCGATCGTGGGCTACACGAATGCGGGCAAATCCTCCCTGCTCAAGCGCCTCACCGGCGCGGAGCTGCTCATCGAGGACAAACTTTTCGCCACGCTCGATCCCACCACGCGGCGCGTCCAGACGCCGAGCGGACAGACGCTGCTTCTCACCGACACGGTTGGCTTCGTCCGCCGACTACCGACCCGGCTCGTGGAAGCCTTCAAGGCGACCTTGGAAGAGGCGATGCTGGCGGAATTCCTCGTGCATTTGCTCGACGCGAACGACCCCGAAATTTTCGAGTTCCACCGCACCACGATGACCGTCCTCGACGAGCTCGGTGCGGGTGCGAAGCCGATGCTCACGGTCCTCAACAAAGCGGACTTGCTGCCCGGGCCCGATGCGCGCGCCTCGCTGCGCCGGCATTTTCCCGATGCCATCTTCGTCTCGACGAAGACCGGCGAAGGCCTCGATGAATTCCTCCACCGTTGCGGCGGACTGCTCGTCGATCGCCCGAGCCTGCTGGAGCTCTTGATCCCGCACGCGCGCGGCGATTTGCTCGCGGCTTTGCATCGCCACGGGAAGGTGCTGGATCACGACGCGGTGGAGACCGGCACGCACCTGCATGCCCTCGTGCCGCCGCGTCTGCGCGAGCAGTACGAGCCTTTCGTCGTCGCGCCCCAGCCGGCGCTCGCGCGGGAACCGGCGCTGGTGTAGTGCCCCACCGGCTTAGGCCGGAGCCAGGGCAGCAGCGAGAGTTTCCGCCACCGTTCCCCCGGACGCCAGCCACCGCGTCCGCATCGGCTTGAGGACGAAGAGTGCGAGCACTGCCGTCACGAGATCGAGCGCCACAATAATGTAGAAGACCGGCAGCCAGCTCCCGAAACGCTCGTGCAGATGGGCCGCCCGCGGTCCGCCCTGCACGGAGCCCACGCCCTGAAAGGCCAGGTGAGTCCGTTGCAGAGGCGGTCGATTGTGGCAGCCAGGGGCAAGGCGGCCAAGCCGAAGACCAGCACATTCCCCATCCCGAAATCTTTCGCGAAAGCGGAGAACTGCGAAATGACCATCAACCCGCCGGTCGACATCATCGTCATCATGGCAAAAAGCAGCCCGAAAAGTGGGTTTTTGAGCATCACGCCTGGTCCTAATGAAGCAACCGCCTGGGCTTCCCCTTTCAGCGCCGCCGCCAGCGCGACAGGTGCTCTCCGCACTCCCAAGGCCACGCCAATGCCGATCACGCTGATGATCACGTCAAAAAAGCGCAGCGTGCTTTCGTAACCCGACTTCGTGATCATGTCGGAGATGGGAAATGTCGTCAGGATCGCGCCCATGCCGTAACCGGCCGCCACACATCCGGTCGCGAAGCCGCGACAGTCCGGAAACCAGCCCACCATCAGTCCGACCACGCCCACGTAGATGATGCCGGTCCCGACGCCGCTGAAGAGTCCGCAGGTGAGATAAAGCTGCGTAATCGTCGTCGCGCTCGCTGCCAGCACCCAACTCAGGCCGGTCAGGAACGCTCCCACACTGAGAGCAAACACGCTCCGAATTTCTCGATCAGATAGCCTTGAAAGGGCTAGAGCCACGTCTGGAGGACGATGAGTAGGGAAAAGGTCCATTGCAGCGTGGTCAGGTCCACGCCCAGCTTGGCCTCCAGCGGCTTGGTGAAAAACGTCCAGGTGTATTGCGGACTCGAGATCGCCATCATCGAGACCACACCGAGTGCGAGCTGCCGCCAGCGGCCGCGCGCCGGGATTTCGGGAGATGCGATTGAATTCATAAATGGGGATGGCTGGAGATGGATCGATCCTGCGGAGAGCTGCCCTGCCGTTGCCGAATACCGCTCGGCCTGCCTGCCGCCCTCGTTCGCTACCGGCGTGCCACTTCCGGAGGATCGCGCCATTTTCCCACGCCGCTTCCCCCACTCTTCCCGCCCGAGGAGGCGGAAGCCGCCCCCTTATCCAAAACCTCGGGCATGGGTCGACCGGGACTCGAACCCGGAACCAAGAGATTAAAAGTCTCCTGCTCTACCATTGAGCTATCGACCCGCGACGAGAAACAGCCACGCTTCTGATAGCAAAATTTCGGCTTCTGGCAAGGATAGGTCTCGCCCGAACGAGGCGCACGCGCACCGCCTTGGACCACGGAAGCGAGGCAGATGCCGAAGGCGCTAACGGATCTCCAGCAGTCCCCGGAGGTCGTTCTCCGGACGATTCAAACGAAAGACCCGCAAACCCGCCTTTTCGGCACCCTGCCAGTCGCGCACCGGATCGTCGCCCACATGCAGGCCGGCGGACGGCTCAATGTCGAAAAGGGCGCAAGCGCGTTCGAAGATGCGCGGATGGGGCTTGTCCGCACCCACCTGGCTCGAAATGGTGATGTGCTCGAAACGCGCAAGCAAGCCGAGGGAGCGGAGATTGGCGTACAAGCGTCGATCGAAATTCGAGATGACGCCCAGGCGCACTCCGCGGTGCTCGAGCGCCGCCAGCACTTCCTCCACCTCGGGAAAAGCCTGCCAGACGCCGGGTCGGGCAAAATGGTCGTAGACCGCCTCGAAGTAGTCCTCGAAAGGCACTTCGATCTTCGCGTGCGCGACCGCGTGCTGCACCAGCGCCGACCACCAGCCCTTGTCGTCATCCGGTTGGGCCGCGCCATCGCGCGTAATGGCGCGGGCCGGCATCGTCTTCCAGGCCGTCCGGAACGCTACATCGAGCGCCCCCGCTTCCACCCGTACGCCAAACTGCGCGGCGACCTCGGCGTAATGCGTGCCCACACTCCGGGGCAAAAACATCAGCGTTTCGGCGGCATCGAAAAAGACGACCTCGGGCGGCATGCGCGCGGACCATGGCACAAGGTGGGGTCGCCGACGATGTGCGGAATGCAGCGCGGCAGGGGGATCGCGCGCTTTTGCGCGATTGCATGCAATCGCTCGACAGCGCCCGCGCCGCGCGGAATGCTCCGCATCCTCCCCGTCATGCGCTTCCTCTTCTTCTCCGGCACCCTCGCCGCCTCCCTGCTGCTCGGCCTCACATCTGCCCACGCCCAAACTGCGACTGCGCCGGTGGAAGGCCTGCGCGATGCGCCGAATCGCACCCACGCACTCGTCGGCGGACGCGTGGTCGTTGCCCCGGGCAAAGTCCTCGAGAATGCGACGATCGTCGTGCGCGACGGTTTGATCGCGGAGGTGGGCGCAGGCCTCGTGCCGCCACCGGAAGCACGGGTCTGGGACGTGAAGGGTCGCACCATTTATGCCGGTTTTATCGAAAGCGAGACGACGGTGGGCCTGCCCGAAGAGTACCGCACGCTGCCCCCGCGCCTGCGTCCCGCCGGGGCGGCCGGCCGCCGCGGCGCCCAGCGCGCCGCGCCTACGCCGCCGCCGAAACAACCCGCGGATCTCGGCGGCTCGATTTCGTGGAACCCGCGCGTGACGCCGCAGCGCAATGCCGCGGATCTGCTGGGGGAAGACGAGAAGAGTGTCGAAAAATTGCGCAGCCTCGGCTTCGCCAGCGCCATCGCGACGCCCGGACGCGGCGTCTTTCGCGGGAGCAGCGCGCTCTTCCAACTCGGCGGACGCGAGCCCTCGAAAAGCATTCTGCGCTCCGCCATCGCACAGCACGTCGCTTTCGAAGTGGCGCAATTCGGGGAAAACACGTATCCGAGCTCGCTCATGGGCTCGATCGCCCTGGTGCGTCAGACTTTCCTCGACGCCCAGTGGTACGAGCAGGCCCGGCAATTCAGTTCGCAGAACCGCACTACCGTGGAGCGTCCCGAGGACAACCGGGCGCTCGCCTCCCTTCAGGTCTACGTGGCCGGCAAGGCGCCCGTCGTTTTCCACACGGACGACGAGCTCGACCACAGCCGGGCCTTGCGCCTCGCGGAGGAATTCAAACTGCGCCCCATTTTGCGCGGCAACGGCTACGAGTATCGCTCGCTCGCCCGCTTGGCGGCGGCCAAGCCCGCCCTGGTGCTGCCGGTGAATTTTCCTGAACCGCCCGAGGTCGAGACCGCCGAGCGCGCACTCGATATCCAGCTCGACGAGCTCGAGCACTGGCAGGAAGCGCCCGCGAATGCCGGACGCCTCGCGAAAGCCGGAGTGCGTTTCGCCTTCACCTCGGCCGGCCTGGACAAGCCGGAGAAGTTCTGGGCGCGCCTGCGCGAAACCGTGAAACGCGGGCTTTCGGCGGACGACGCGCTGGCCGCGCTGACCACTTCGCCGGCAGCGATGTTCGCGACCGACGACCGGCTCGGCACGATCGAGAAAGGCCGCATCGCCAATCTTACGGTGGCCTCGGGCGACCTCTTCCGCAGTGAAGAGGCTGGCGTGGTGGCGGTGTGGGTGGACGGCGAAATCCACGAGACGGAGAAGGGCCGCGAGCGCGATGTGCGCGGCACGTGGGCTCTGGCGCTGGCCGGCTTTCCTGACGCCAAACTCACGCTCAAATTTGAGGGCGAACCGGCGAAACTGAAGGCGACGCTCGGCGAAAAGGATTCCGTCGTGGCGACCGTGCGAGGCGGGCGGCTGGCCTTCGTGCCGGCCGTGCGGCTGCTCGGGATTGGCTTGGGGGACGGCTCCGCGCGACTCTCCGCGGAACTTCCCGCTGGTGCTTTCGAAACGCTCGAGGGCACGGGACAAATGCCGGACGGACGCGAGTTCCGCTGGACCGCAAAACGGACGGCGGCCTTCGTAAAACCACCGCCCAAGGACGAGCGCGACAAGGCGGAGCGCGAACGGCTTGCCCAGCCGGTGCCCTTGCCGGAAGCCTATCCCGCCGGTGCCTTTGGACTCGCCAAGAGCGATCTCGACGCGATGGGTCCGGTGCTCGTCAAGGGCGCCACGATCTGGACGAGCGGACCCCAGAGCACGCTCGAGAAGGCGGATTTGTTGATCGAAGGGGGCAAGATCAAGGCGGTCGGCAAGGATCTCACCGCGCCCGTCGGCGCGCGCGTCATCGATGGAACCGGCAAACACGTGACCGCGGGACTAATCGACTGCCATTCCCACACCGCCATTTCCCGGGGCGTGAACGAAGGCACGCATTCCGTGACCTGCGAGGTGCGCATCGGCGACGTGATCGATCCCACCGATGTCGGCATCTACCGCGAACTCGCCGGCGGCCTCACGGTGGCCAATGTGCTGCACGGTTCGTCGAATTCGATCGGCGGGCAGAATCAAGTCATCAAGCTCCGCTGGGGGATGGATGCGGAGGCGCTGAAGTTCGTCGGCGCGATTCCCGGAGTGAAGTTCGCCCTCGGCGAGAATGTGAAACAGTCCAACTGGGGCAACACCGCCACGTTGCGCTATCCTCAGACACGCATGGGCGTGGAGGAAATCATTCGCGACACCTTTCTGGGCGCGCGCGACTACGAGCGGCGTCTGGGCGAGGCGAAGTCTGGTGCCACCACGCGCCCGCCCGTGCGCCGCGATCTGCGCATGGAAGCCGCGCTCGAAATCCTTCGCGGTGAGCGGCTCGTGCATTGCCACTCCTACCGGCAGGACGAAGTCCTCATGCTGATCCGGCTCTCCCAGGAACTTGGGTTCACCATCGGCACCTTCCAGCACATTCTCGAAGGGTACAAAGTCGCCGGCGAGATCGCGAAATCCGGCGCGGGAGCCTCGTCCTTTGCCGATTGGTGGAATTACAAGATCGAGGCCACCGATGCGATCCCCTACAATGTCGCGATGCTGGTTCACGCGGGCGTCGTTACCTCGGTCAATTCCGACAGCGCCGAACTCGCCCGCCACCTGAACACGGAGGCGGCCAAGGCGATGAAATACGGCGGACTCACGGCCGAGGAAGCTATTCAGCTCGTCACGCTTGGACCCGCCCGACAGTTGCACATCGATCAGCAGGTGGGCTCATTGGAGCCGGGCAAGGACGGCGATTTCGTCATCTGGGATGCGTCGCCTCTTTCCGCCTACGCCAAGGCGGAGCAGACGTGGATCGACGGCCGCTGCCATTTCGACCGCGTCCGCGACGCGAAGCTGCGCGAGGATGCCGTGAAACGCCGCGAAGCTCTCGTACAGCGCGCGCTCCCTGAGCGGCTCAAGGTCTTGAGCATGCCCCCGGGAGGGGGTGGCCCGCCCGGCGCCGAAGGGGAGAAGAAACCGGAACCCGCACCCGCGGAAGATGGCGTGTTCGCCGAGGCTTATCGGCACCGCGAAGGGCATTGGGAGCGCGAACAGCGCGGCCTCTATCACGACGGAACCGATGCCCACAACTGCTCGAGTGCGGAATTGCGCTAAACGGCCATGCAGAAATCCCTTATCTCTTCTTTCTCCGCGCTGGGGCTGCTCCTCGTACTCCCTGCCCTCGCGAGCGATTCGATCCCGGCGCCCGCGCAATCCGCCCCACTCCTCTTCCGCAGCGGCGTCATCCATCCCGTCTCCGCCGCTCCGCTCGAGGGCGCAGACCTTCTCGTGGAGAATGGCAAAATCACGGCGATCGGACGCGGCCTGCCGGTCCCGGATGGCACGACGGTGGTCGAGCTGCACGGACGCCACGTCTACCCCGGCCTCATCTCCCCAAACTC
The DNA here is from genome assembly GCA_038226705.1 of Chthoniobacterales bacterium. Taxonomy (GTDB): domain Bacteria; phylum Verrucomicrobiota; class Verrucomicrobiia; order Chthoniobacterales; family SZAS-18; genus SZAS-18. Next base: position 88,131 of record JBBRQH010000002.1, read on the forward strand.
TCAGCTTGGGCTGACCGAGCACGAGCTCGTACGCGCGACCAACGACTACGGCGAGAGCGGGTCATTCAATCCGAACGTCCGCGCCCAGGTCGCGCTCAATCCCGACAGCGAATCAATCCCCGTCACGCGGGCGAACGGCATCCTGGCCACGCTCGCCGTCCCGCACGGACCGGAAGGCGCCGTGGCCGGAACGTCTGCGTTGGTCTATCTCGACGGCTGGACTTGGGAGGAAATGACGATTCGTCCGGCTGTGGGACTCCACGTTTTCTGGCCCGCGATGCGGATCGAGACCAACCGGCGGATTGCGCGCGGACCGGAGGATCCCGCCAAGGAGATCGAGCGCCGATTGCGCGAGGTGAAAGAATTTTTCGCGGCCGCGCGCGCCTACCGCACCACGCAAGAGGCCGGGAAGATGTCCACGACCGATGTGCGCTTCGAGGCCGTGATCCCGGTGCTCAAAGGCGAGCGTCCGGTCTTCGTCCACGCCCAGGAACTTAAGCAAATCGAGAGTGCGTTGAGCTGGTCGGCCGCCGAAAACGTAAAGATCATCCTGGTGGGCGCCCAGGACGCCTGGCGCGTCGCGACGCGCTTGAAGGAGCGCGGCATCGCCGTCATTTGCGGAGCTTCCACCGATCTGCCGCTGCGCCGGGGCGATGCCTACGATTCCGCCTTTTCCCTGCCTGGGAAGCTCTTCGCGGCGGGCGTGCGTTTCTGCATCGGCCGTCCCGGCTCACCCTTCGAAGCGCCGCACGAGCGCAACCTTCCGTATGAAGCCGCGATGGCGGCCGCCCACGGACTCCCGAAAGAGGAGGCACTCAAGGCCGTCACTCTGTATCCCGCCCAGATTTTCGGGGTGGGCGACCGACTGGGCTCGCTCGAGCCCGGCAAGGAAGGCACCCTCATCGTCACCAACGGCGATCCCCTGGAAATCACCACGACCGTCGAAGCCGCCTACATCGCCGGCCGACCCGTGGATCTGACCAGCAAACACACCCGGCTGCGGGATAAATACCTGAAGCGGCTGGGGCAATAGTTCGGGGCCGCACCACACCCATAAAGCGGCGCCAGAATTCGGGCTTCCCGTCCACTGAACCGATTCAGGTTTTGCGTGAACCGGTTCATCTCACCTCGTCGCCGACAGCACGGGGCTCCCCGGCGTTCCTTCAGCCAGCGCCCGCTGAAAGTCTTCCGGACTACGAAGCCGCAACTCCAGCTTTTCAATCCCGCGACCGCTCGCCGGGTCCTCGAACTCGACTCCGATGCTACTTCCGAATAATCCGGAATGCGCTGTCACCTGACGGATCGCGGACTTCGGAATCGTGCCTTCCAGGCCGAACATCTCGGGGAGGAAAGACAGCGTGAAAGGAAAATGCGGGCAGACGATCAACGCATCGTTCGTCACGACCACCAACAAGCATTTATCTGCCCCACCGAGCTTGGCCAACAGGTTGCGATTCGAGCGCCCCGAAGCACGCTTCTTCACAAAGCGGGCACCCTCCGGAATTGTGGCGAAAAACGGTTTCCCCTTCTTCTTTCGATATAGAATCGAGACCAGGGCGATCGCAAAATTCCAACCAAACGCGATCGCCATGAAAACCGAAAAATGATCGAAGACAAACTTCGCCAAGCCGGTGGGAGCGTCCGCGAAAAATATCACTACTCAGGAATGCCTCGGCTGAGAATTACCTCAAGGCTCGATGCGTTCGCATCGGCCGAAAACCGAATTCACTCCGATCCAGCCATTGATTCCGCCCCGATTGTTGCCGATTTGGAAACGCTAGACCTCGATAGCTTTGACGATGTGCAGATACTCCGCGCCACCCACGCGACACAAAACGATGTCATTCACGCTTAGCGTCGAAACGTCGACGGGAGTCACCGCGCAGAGTTGTCCCAAGTCGATTCTGCCTTTCATGGATCCGCCGCGCGGACGAGATGAGACGGTCTCCCCGGGGCTGCCCCAACCTTGTCGCGACCCATCAGCTCCGCATAAACGGGATCGATTTTACCTCACGCTTCGCGGTAGTAATCGCGAACACGATAGGAACGGGCGTAGAGCCCAAACGCAGCCGCCGCCGCGAAAGCGAACGCCGCGAAGAAGAACATCTGGAACGCGGTGACGCCGAACCCGGCCGACTGAATTGCGCCGGTCACGGTTCCGTTCTTCACGGCAGCGTTCACGATCAGCACCCAGAGATTGCCGATGGTGACCGAGAGATTCCAGAAGCTCATGAGCGCGCCTTTCATGGACGGCGGCGCCTGGCTGTACGCAAACTCCAGTCCGGTGGCGGAGACGAGGACTTCACCCAGGGTGAGTAGCGCGTAAGGGAGCACCTGCCAGACGATCGAAAAGGCCTGGCTGAGATCGAGGACCACCTGCATCCCCCCCACGACCACCCAGGACATGGCGGCGAAGACCAGCCCGATGGTCATGCGCCGCAGCGCGGTCGGCTCCCAGCCTCGGCGGCGGAGCGCCGGGTAGAGCACAAGGTTGTTGAAGGGAATCAGCAGCATGACTAACAGCGGGTTCAACGCCTGCATTTGTGACGATTGGAACCACGACGGCTTCGTCATCGCATCCGCCTGGAGAACCCAAGTCGAAGCCTTCTGGTCGAAGAGCGACCAGAACGGCGTGACCAGAAAGAAGAGCACAAGGACACGCAAGACGGAGCGCACTCCCTCCACGGCTTCATCGGGGTGATGGCTCCGCGCCTGGTCGAGTTGAAGCCAGACGCCGGCGCCGCCAAAGGCAATCAGCACGACGAGCGCGATGCAGGCCGAGACCACGAAACCGAAGGAAGGAATGAGCGCAAAGGATCCAAGCGCCAGCACTCCTCCAAAAGCAGCCAGAAGCAGCCCGGGCGTGCCCGCCTTCAGCGCGGTCTGGGAAACGCGGAGAAAGGAATTCGGATTGGGCGGCGCCGGCGGCAGCCGGATGTAGCGCTTCCGTCCGATCCAGAGGATCAGAGTGGCCACAAACATGAGTGCCCCCGGAATTCCGAAGGCGACGCCCGACCCATACTTCCGCAAAAAGATCGGCATCAAGAGCGAAGCGAAGAAGGAGCCGAAATTGATGATCCAGTAGAAGCCGTCGAAGACGACCTTCGCCAGGTGCTTGTTCGTTTGATCGAATTGATCGCCGACGAACGCGGAGACGCACGGCTTGATGCCGCCCGAACCCAGCGCGATCAGACCGAGCCCGGTGTAGAAGCCAGTGCGATTGGTGTCACTGAAGGCGAGGCAGGCGTGCCCCGCGCAATAGACCAAACTGAGCCAGAAAATGGTGTTGTATTTGCCGAAAAACCGGTCGGCGATCCACCCGCCCAGCAGGGGGAAAAAATAGACGCCGATGACGAAGGAGTGAAAGACATCCTTGGCCGCGGCGCCGCGCGCCGCCTCCGGCAAATCCAGCAGGAGGGACGAGACCAGGAACACCGTGAGGATGTTCCGCATCCCGTAGAAGCTGAAGCGCTCGCAGCCCTCGTTTCCGATGATGTACGGAATCTGGGAAGGAATGCGCGCCTCGGACGTTTTCGTTGCAGGGGTCACGGCAATCGTGCTCATCGGGATACTCAACTGTCACGGCGCGAAGCCGGTGGGAAGTCGAATCGATGGGAGCCGCTCAAAATTGGGCGCTCAAGCACCCTCGCCACCACCTTGCGGATTCGCCACGAGCAGCCGGGCACAATTTCCCATCGAACGTTGATACCGCGGCAGGTGCCGCGCCAGCGCGCCCACCGCCAAGGACACCGCCTCCCGTTCGCATCCTGAATCCACGAGAGCGAGCGCGAGCGTCGCGCAGACGGCGTCGTCCAAGTGATCGGACTGCCGGGCGCGCTCCGCCCGCAGCAGCGCGACGCTTTCCTGTACCTGTCCGAGATTACGCAGGGAACTCGCGAGTTGGATCACAGCCCGACGGCGACGCTCGCCCAGGAGCCCAAGCTCGAGCGCTCTTCGATACAGCGAAACGGCCTCGACCGAATGACCCGTGGAATCGAGCGAGCCCGCGCGCTCGAAATAACGCACACCCTGGTTCTCCGGCAGTTCGGCGGTCAGCAGATCCATGGCAGTGAGAAACTCGGCCTCGGCGCGTTCATCCAATGAGGCCCACAAATCGGCCAGGCGTTTTTCCCATTCCGGATCGATGCTTTTCATCGGGCAGCTTTCCACGGCTCGTGCACGCGAGACAGCCGAGTTGGATTCTCTCTGAGACCTGCAACACCTGAATTTGTGAGTTAGAATGCGGGCCTCGCCGTCGAATCCACCCTCAGCCAAAATTCCCATCCCATGCCCTTCGTCCGCATCTCTCTCCGGGCCGGTCAAAGCCCGGAATACAAGTCTCAGCTCGGCGACTGCATTTACCGCGCCATGGTCGAAACCATGAACGTGCCTGCCAACGACCGCTTTCAGGTCATCACCGAGCACGGGGCTTCCGAATTGATCTACGATCCCAGCTATCTGGACATCAAGCGCACGGAAGGCTTTATCGCCATTCATGTCACCCTGAACGCAGGTCGGACGCTCGAAGTGAAGCGGGCCTTTTATGCTCGTGTCGCCGCCCTCCTCAAAGAGGAACTGCACGTGCGCCCTGAGGATGTGCTCATCAATCTTGTCGAAGTGCCCAAGGAGAATTGGAGCTTCGGCCACGGAGAGGCGCAGTACGCGCCGAAGTAGGGACCAGAGGCAACTGAAGCGCCAGGGCGCTGAGATGGTCGAGACGTCGTGCGGGACTCAATCAGAGAAGTGGTGAGATGCGGGGCGACAACCGATGAGCGAGGCGGGCGCTGAGTGAGGCAAAGCGTCGGAGCTGCACACAATGAAGGAGCCGAAACACTTATCTCATTAACACCGCGTCTTCAGACCGGTGACCTCCCGCCCCCTCGGGAATCGGCATCCGTTTCAACGGATTCCCGACACTGCGACGCCAAGGGATAAACCGTTGAAACGGTTGGCCGGAAAGGCCTGCATGGGAACACCGCGCTGAAGCATGGTGTTAATAATGAGGTGAGGGGGCGCCGGAGCAGCGAGCGTCAAGGCTGCGCCACCCTCCACCGAGGCCAAGCTCCTGCCGGTTTGTGCGTGGCGAACGGGGCGGAAAGCGTGCGACTCATGCTCGAAGAATTCGTTTCGAGCGCTTGAGCGCGCGCGGAGGGCGGTCTGCTTACGTCTTCGGCTTCATGTGCGGAAAGAGAATCACGTCCCGAATGCTCTCCGCGCCGGTGAGCATCATCACAAGACGATCGATCCCAATGCCAATTCCGCCGGCAGGCGGCATGCCGTGCTCGAGGGCGAGCAGGAAATCTTCGTCGAGCGCGACCTGCTCTTCGCCGGCTTGCGCGAGCAGGCGCGCACGTTGTACCGCCGGATCGTTCAGTTCCGTGTAACCCGGGCTGATCTCCTGGCCGTTGATGATCAATTCATAGACATCGACGAGCGCCGGATCCTCCGCGTTTTGTTTCGCGAGCGGGACCAACTCTTTTGGCAGGTGCGTGACGTAGAGCGGATCGAGGGACTTCTCCTCGACGAGTTTCTCGAAGATCTGCTGCGAAACTTCATGTGCCTGCATTTCGTCGGACACGTGCACGCCCAGTTCGCGGGCGCGGGCGAGTTGCGCCGGCAGCGCGAGCTCGAACCAGTTCCCACCGGCCGCGGCTGCGACGAGATCGCGGTAGCGCACGCGCCGCCAAGGACGAGTCAGGTTGATGCACTTGGTGACGTTGCCTTCTGCATCCTTGTGTTCGATTTCGAGGGTGCCGTTCACCTGCTGCGAAAGCGCACAGATCATCTCTTCCACCAGATCGGCCATCGCCGCGAAATCCGCGTAGGCCCAATACGCCTCCAGCATCGTGAACTCGGGGTTGTGTCGGCGCGAGATGCCTTCATTCCGGAAATTGCGGTTCAACTCGAAGACCTTGGGGAATCCACCCACGAGCAGGCGCTTCAAATAAAGTTCCGGCGCGATGCGCAGGAAGAGATCGGTGTTGAGCGCATTGTGATGCGTCTGGAAGGGACGTGCTGCCGCCCCGCTCGCGACCTGCTGGAGCATGGGTGTTTCCACTTCCACGAAGCCACGCGCGTGAAGGAAATCGCGGATCGCGCGAACCACCGCAATCCGGGCGGAGAAGATGCGCCGGCTTTCGGCGTTGCCCACGAGATCCAGGTAGCGCTGCCGGTAACGCTGCTCCACATCGGCGAGTCCATGGAACTTTTCCGGCGGCGGCCGCAGAGCCTTGCCGAGCGGGACGAAGCGGGAGACGCGGATCGTCGGCTCGCCGGCGCGCGTGGTGAAGCACTCCCCCTCCACGCCCAGGAAATCGCCGAGATCGATCTGCTGAAAGATCTGCCACTGCTCGGGTGGAAACGCCTTCTTCCCGATGAAAATCTGGATGCGCCCCGTGAAGTCGGAAAGATCGAGGAACTGCGAGTTCCCCATGTCGCGATGGCCGGTCACGCGTCCGGCGGCCCGCAGGGTCTTGCCGTCCCCGAACACGGCGCGCAACGCGGATAAATCGCCATCGACCTCAAAGCGATGTCCAAAGGGGGAAGTGCCGAGCGCGACGAGAGCATCCGCCTTGGCCTGACGCGTGGCGAGAAGGTCCTGGGTCGGTTGGTCGGGAGTCGGGATTGCAGGATTGGACATGGCAGCGAGGACTGAGGACGGGTGCCGCCGCTGTAATGGCGGTGGCGGAAGGCCGCAAGCGAACGGCCCGCGGTTCACGCGCGGATCGCCCAGCGCAGCTTGGCGGAGGAGGCGCGCGAGTTGCCTGCGACTTCGGCGCGGGAGGGGCGCTGGGGATCCTCGGCGATCGCGCGATACAGACCTGCCCGATGCCCGGCTTGGAACGCTTTTTTAACCCGGCGATCCTCACCGGAGTGGAAGGTGAGTATCGCGGCCCGTCCGCCGGGCCGGAGGCAGGTCGGAAGTGCGCGGAGCAAAGTCTCGAGCGCGCTGAGCTCCTCGTTCACCGCGATGCGCACGGCCTGGAAAACCCGGCGCAGCGCAATCTTCGCGTCGTCGTCCTTCATCCGCGGCGGGAGCGCTTCGCGAATAGCGCGGGCGAACGCACGCGTGCCGTCAAAACGCCGGCCCGCCAGCACCATGGCCAGCTCGGCCGACCGCGGCTCGTCGGCATTCTCGCGCAACACTTCCTCCAGTCGCGCCGCCGGGGCAGCCGCCAGCCAGTCCGCCGCCGAAAGTCCGCGCGCCGGATTCATGCGCATGTCGAGCGGGCCGTCCTCCCGCATGCTGAAGCCGCGCACGGGATCGTCGAGTTGCATCGACGAAACGCCCAGATCGGCCAGGAGACAGTCCGTGCCCGCCAGATTTAGCGAAGCGAGGACAGCCGGCAGGCCGGCAAAATTGGAGCGGCGTACTTCGAGAGCGCCTGCCGGGTCGCCGTTCGCACGCAGGCGGGCTTCAGTCTTGGCGAGTTCAATGGGATCGGCATCGAGCCCGAGCAGGCGGCCGCCCGGAAGGACGCAGGCGAGCAATTCCCGGGCGTGCCCGCCGTAGCCGAGTGTGCAATCCACCGCGGTTTCGCCGGCCCGGGGCGCGAGCACGGCGAGAATTTCGGCCATCATGATCGGACGGTGGGTGCCGGCGAGCGTCTTGCCCGAAGCCAGGACCTTGGCCGCGGTGACGGGGTGCGCCGTGGCGGAGTGCTCTTTGTATTTCTCGGCGAAGCGCCGCGGGTTTTTGCCGGGATAACGCGGACGACGCCGGTGCCCGGGTGGGGGATCGGAGGCGCTCACAGCTCGTTGTATTTGCGATTGTTTCCCCGCGCCCGGGCCGCGGGATAACGCTCGTCGTTGCGCGCGAGCTTGGCACGCATTTCCGCGCCGAGATCGAGGCTGAGATTATCGGCAAATTCAAAGAGCAGAATGGCGACATCGGCAATCTCATCGGCGATGGCGGCATGCCGCTGGCGCGTGCGCTCCTGGGACTGCGCCTCGGACTGCCAGACGAAATGCTGCAGCAGTTCGCCCGCTTCGGCGGCAATCGCCACGGCCATCTCTTTCGGCCCGTGAAACTGCTTCCAATCCCGCGCATCGCGAAAGGCGCGAATCTCCGTAGTGAGCGCTTGGATGGAGTCTGACATGGACAGTGGCGGCGGGCGGAAGAAATCAAATGGCGGATTGCTACACGCGGCACCGGGAGTCGCGCTGTGCGCTGCGACGGGGACGCGTGGAAGCGTTGGAGTCAAAGGGTTATGCAGGAAGCCGGCCGCGGGGGGAATGGCGGATTGCGGATTGCGGATTGCGGATCGGCTATCGGCTATCGGCTATCGGCTATCGGCTATCGGCTATCGGCTCTCGGCTCTCGGCTCTCGGCTCTCGGCTCTCGGCTCTCGGCTCTCGGCTACAGGACGGCGGCTGTGCCTGAGCGCCCATCGCCACCCTCGGGGATCCGCCGCGCGGCTCGAAACCGGAATCGAAATTGCGCGGCCGCGATTTTGGTGTGACTAAGACACCAACGCCATGGCCGCCACCTACGAACATTCCCGCCCCGCGCTCACCGTGGATTGCGTCGTCTTCGGCTTCGACGGCTCGCAACTGAATGTGCTCGCGATTCGCCGCGGTCTGGCGCCCTTCAAGGGACGCTGGGCCCTGCCGGGGGGTTTCGTGCGAGTCGAGGAAACCGTGGATGAGGCGGCCCGGCGCGAACTCGCGGAAGAGGCGGGCCTCGAGCGCGTCTTTCTCGAGCAGCTCTACACTTTCGGCGCGCTCAAGCGCGATCCGCGCGAGCGGGTCGTCACCGTCGCGTACTATGCCCTGGTGAAGATGTCCGATCACAGCGTGCGGGCATCGACGGACGCGAGCGACGCGCAATGGCATCCGGTGACGGAGCTGCCCACGCTCGCCTTCGACCATGCGGAGATCGTCGCGGTCGCGCATGAGCGACTGCGCGGCAAGGTGCGCTATCGGCCACTTGGCTTCGAACTGCTGCCCCCCAAGTTCACGCTCACGCAGATTCAGTCACTCTATGAGGCGATTCTCGGGCGCACTTTCGACAAGCGGAATTTCCGCAAAAAGCTCGCCGCCCTTGAAGTCATCGTGTCCCTCGATGAAATGCGCCGCGAGTCCGCCGGCCGGCCCGCGCAGCTTTTCCGCTTCGACGCCGTACGCTATGCGCGACTCGAAAAGCAGGGCGTGGACTTCGAGTTGTAGGTCGCCTCAAGGCGCCTTCGGCACCGTCTCGATCGTAGGCGCCTGCACCGCGTAGTCGAGCGCGGCGGAGAGGTCCGTCCGCTTCGCGCGGGCGATGAGCTCAGGGTCATTGAGAAACGCCACCACTTTCGGGTGCCGCATGAGCTTCACAAAATCATGCTCCTGGGCGAGGCGGCCGAGCTCGGCATCCGCGGCCAGCGCCTTCACGCGTTCGTCCTGGTTCCATTCGCGCATCGCGGGAGCCTCGAAAAAGCGGCGCACCGACTCCGGGTTCGTTATTACCTGACTCACCCGGCGCGCGGTCTCGTATTCCTGCGGGCGGAGCGGATCGAGCACTTTCGCGATCGGTCCGATGGGTCCGGTTTCGATTTCGTCCTTCCACTCGCGCGTGACGGTGATGACGCGGTCTCCCAGGGCGCTCCAAGTGCCGCGGTCCCGGGCGGGGACGGGCACGCCAGTGGCCGTCCGCGGGGCCGGCGGCGCGAGCGTGCCGACGAGGCGCACGCTGATGACGAGCGCGAAGACTACGACCGTGGCGAAGGCAAGGCCAAGCAAAGCTCCGCTGAGACCGTAGACGAGGCGGACGAAGCCGACTTCCTGATGCTCGGTGCGCTTGAAAAGAATGGCCCCGGCCGCCACGACGAAAAGGTAGCCGAGCACTGCGATCGCGGCGCGAGCCAGCCCCAACAGCGCCAGATCGGGAAAGCCGAGCGGACGCAGAATCGGCACGGCGAGATCGCCCAGCATCATGGCCGCGACGTAGCCAACGGCGAGGGCGCAGATCGAAACGATCATGCGCGCCGGGCCGGCCTTCCAGCCTTTGCGCAGGTACCAAAGAAAAATCAGCAGGCAAAGGCCGTAGAAAATGGAGGCGGACATCGCCGCACGATGAATTACGAATGCCGCTTGGCGAATTCTGAATGACGCGGGGAATGCCGTTCGCCATTTGGCACCAGGCTCAGGGGCATCTAGTCTCCAGGAATGTCGAGTGCCCGTCCCCGCCACGAATGCGGTCTTTTTGCCGTATATGGCCACCCGAATGCCGCCGCGCTGACCTACTACGGGCTCTTCGCGCTCCAGCATCGCGGACAGGAAAGCGCCGGCATCGTCACGGCGGATGGACCCGCGGCGCGTTTCCGGGCGCACAAGGCGATGGGCCTCGTCGGCCAGGTCTTCACGGGGAACGATATCGAAAAGCTGAAGGGTGATCGCGCCATTGGGCACGTGCGCTATTCCACCACCGGTTCGAGCACGCTGGCGAACGCGCAGCCGATCTTCGTCGATTGTCACCGCGGCCAGATCGCCCTGGCTCACAATGGCAACCTCTTGAATGCGGGCTCGCTCCGTGAGGAACTCGAGGCGCGCGGCTCCATCTTTCGCACCACCTCGGACACCGAAATCATTCTCCATCTCATCGCGCAGCCGGGGAACGGCTTGAATGCGGCGCTGCGGCGCATCCAGGGCGCATTCTCGCTCGTCTTGATGAGCGATCGCGAAATCATCGGCGTGCGCGATCCCTTCGGCTTTCGCCCGCTCGTCCTCGGCAAACTCGATGGCGGCTGGGTGCTGGCCAGTGAAACCTGCGCCTTCGACCTCGTGCACGCGGAGTTCGTGCGCGAGATCGCGCCGGGCGAAGTCGTCATCATCGATGAAAACGGCCCGCGCTCCGAGTTCCCCTTCCGCCGCGAACGGCAGGCGTTTTGTATTTTCGAGTACGTGTACTTCGCGCGTCCGGACAGCCGGATCGAAGACGTCACCGTCGCACTCGCGCGCACCGCCATGGGCCGCGAATTGGCGCGCCTGCATCCGGTCGAGGCGGACCTCGTAGTCCCGGTGCCTGATAGCGGCAACTACGCGGCGCTGGGCTTCGCGGAGGAACTCGGGCTGCCGGTGGGCCACGCCTTTGTGCGCAATCACTACATCGGGCGCACGTTTCTCCAGCCCACCCAGCTCATCCGGGATTTCAACGTCCGGGTGAAGCTCAACCTCATCAAGGAAGCCGTGCGCGGGAAGCGGGTGGTGGTGGTGGACGATTCGATCGTGCGCGGCACCACGGCGCGAGCCCGGGTGGAGAATTTCCGCGAGGCTGGCGCTACGGAAGTGCACCTGCGCGTGAGCTGCCCACCCCATCGCTTTGCCTGCCACTACGGCATCGATTTTCCGAACCCGGAGAAGCTCCTCGCGAACCAGATGCCCTTGACCGAGATCGCCAAGTATCTAGGGGCCGACAGCCTCGGTTATCTCGACATGGATGGAATGGTCCGCGCGATCGGCCTCGAGAAAAACAAATTCTGTCTCGCTTGTTTCAACGGCGAGTACCCGGCGCCCTTCGATCCCCAGCTCGACAAGCACGTGATGGAGCGGCGGAGCGAACGCGAAGTGGGCCTGTCGAAGTCGGAGGAAGAGGCACCGACGCTGTTTCCCGCCTTGGTTTAGTGGCTGGAGAAAGCAGAGCGGACGGCTGGTGGCCTGGCGCCGGGGCTCCTTCTAATCCGGTTTGACCGCACGTTCGCCCCGCAGAATATCGCCGATGGCGACAAACGAATTGCAGATCGAAAAGCTCACGGATGGCACCGGCGCGCCGGCAAAGAAAGGCCAGCGCGTGAAGGTGCACTACACGGGCTGGCTGACCGACGGGAAGAAGTTCGATAGCTCCGTGGACCGTGGCGAACCCTTCGCCTTTGTGCTCGGGGCCGGACAGGTCATCGCTGGATGGGACCAGGGTGTCGCCACGATGAAGGTCGGGGACAAAGTTAAGCTCACGATTCCGCCGGAACTCGGCTACGGCCGTTCGGGCTATCCCGGCGCCATTCCGCCGAACGCGACGCTGATCTTCGACGTCGAGCTTCTCGGGGTCGGATAGTTCGTGCCGCTCGGGAGAACAGATGGGACCAACTACGGCAGCACGACCACGCGGTAGAATCGTTCGCTGCTGGCCAAGGCAGTGGAATCAGCGACCTGCAACGTGCCACCCGTGCCGGCCACGTTGTCTGCGACCGTGGTCCAGGCAGGCGTCGCGAGATCGCTTGTCCACTCGAGCCGGTAGTGCCGGTTGAGCACGGTCGGAAAGGAGACGAGCGAAACGCCGCCACTCCAGTCGACCGAGGTGATCCGCAGGAAGCTCCCAGCGTTGCTCGAGTTCGTGCCGGCGAGAAGTTCCTGCCAATCCGCCATTCCGTCGCCATCGGTGTCGTCCAGTCCCATGGCGGCGAACGCATCGATTCTACCCCACCCAAACGTGGTATTGGGGAAGGCGCTGCCGGGAATGCCACCGCAGATTTGGGTCCCGGTCAGGCGCAAGGCCGACTGTTCCAGGAGGGTCTGGATAGCCGTGACATTTCCGCTCAATTGGGGATGGGCGGAGAGCACCAAGGCCACGGCTCCGACCGTATGCGGGGCGGCCATGCTGGTGCCGCTCAGGGTGGCGTAGGCGGTATCGGAACTCCGCGTGGCGGAGCGCACGCTCACGCCAGGCGCGGAAACATTCGGCTTGAGCCGATTGCTGCCATCGATCGTGACCGGGCCGCGGCTGCTGAAGCTCGCGATCGCATTGGAAACCGTCGTCGCGCCGACGCAGAAAGACGCGTCGTAGATGGCGGGCGGATCCTCGACCGTCGAGCAGCTCGAACCGCTATTTCCCGCCGCCACCACCACGACGATTCCCGCGGCGCGCACGCTTTCGATCGCCGTCTGGAGCGTCGTCGCGGCGCAACCTTCGCTGGGCGGACAGCCCCAGGAATTATTGATGACATCCGGCGCCTGGGCAGGATCGGGATTGGTTCCCGCCGAGTCCGTCGGGGCGATGAACCACTGGAGACATTCCGTATAGGTGGCCGGCGTGCCGTTGCCCTGGTCCATGCACCGGCATCCGATCCAGCGCGCGCCCGGCGCGACGCCGACCTGGTTGGCGGCGCCATCGGAGCCCACCATCGTGCCCATGGTGTGGGTGCCGTGGCCATCGTCGTCGCAGGGTTGAGTGCTGTTTGGGCCGCAGACGCCGCCACCCGAATGGATCGCGTCGTGCCAGTTGAAGTTGTGATCTGCTGCCGTGCCGTTCCAGCCCCGGTATTGCCGCTTGAGCACGGCATGCGTCCAGCGGTAGCCGGTATCCATCCCGCCGACGACGACGCCCTGGCCCGTGAAACCGCGCGCCCACGCGCTGGGGGCCTTGATCAGCGAAACGCCGGGCTCGATCGCGTCGATCACGTCAACTGTGCGCGTCTTCTCCGCCGCCGGAGCCTGAAAGTGTACGAGCGGATTGGGATCGACGCGCGCCACATCGGACCTTTCCGCCACGGCGAGCACTGCACCTAAATTGCCGCGCACGTGAATCATATTGGCGACCCAAAAGGGGTGACAGACAGCTCCCTGCCCGGCGAGCACACGCAGGACTTCCGGTTGAGAACGCGCCGCGACCTTGGTCAGCTCTTCGAAAACGAATCGGCCCTTTTCGAGTTTCGTGCCGAGTCGCGCCGCCCCGCTCAGGTCGGCTTGCTCGCGGAGGATGACGATACAATCGGTCCCGCCCGCGGGATCGACGGCTGCCGCCTCGAAAATTCGCGGATCGATTTTCCCGATCCAATCCGCGGACCGGGTCGGCTCGACTCCACCCAGCGCCGACAGGCCAAAGGCCAGCGAAAAAAAAAGGAAAAGGGAAACCCGCATGATGGAACATGGTGAACGAGTGGCGAGTCACGTCAATCCGAACGGCTGCCCGTGCGAACCGCATCTCCACCCGAAGAATCCTTCCCCTTGACGATCTAGGCAACAAGGCGCATCCCCTAGCTTATCTAGGCAACAAAGCATCCATGGAAAAGACCGAACTGCTTTCCGGAACCCTCGATCTCCTCGTCCTGCGCGTGCTCAACGGCGGACCTCTGCACGGCTTCGGCATTGCCGAGCGCATCCACGTTTTCTCCCGCGACGTCCTGACCGTGGAGGAGGGCTCGCTCTATCCGGCGCTTTATCGCATGCACGACAAGGGCTGGATTTCGTCGGAATGGGGCCAGTCCGATAAAGGCCGCCGGGCCAAGTTTTACACCCTGACCAAGGAAGGCAGGAAGCAATTGGAGAACGAACGGGAGAACTGGAGCCGCGTTGCCCTCGCCATCGGGGCGGTGCTGAAAAACGCCTGAGCCATGAACGCCCGGACGAGATTTGGAAAGCGCATCCGCGCGTTCTTCCGCAAGCCGCAGCTCGACGCGGAGATGGCGGAGGAAATGCGGGAACACCTCGAACTCCGCGTGGAACGTAATCTCGCGGCCGGCATGTCCCCGCCGGAGGCGCGATCCGCCGCCTTCCGCGCCTTTGGCGGGGTGGAACAGATTAAGGAGCGCTGCCGCGACCAACGCGCTGGAGTCTGGCTCGATCATTTGCTGCAGGATTTCCGATACGCCGCCCGGCAGCTCGCGCGGTCGCCCGCCTTCACCGCCATCGCCGTTCTCTCGCTCGCGCTCGGCATCGGCGCCAACACCACGATCTTCAGCTTGGTGAACGAGTTCCTCCTCAGCTCGCTCCCCGTCCGCCATCCCGAGGAACTCGTCCTCCTCCGCAACACCGCGGGCGCCCGCGGTGGCGGCATGGCCCGCTGGGAGGAAGGAAACGGCGAGGTCGATCCGGCGACCGGCCGCCGGACCAGCACGTCCTTCTCGTGGCCCACCTTCGAGCAATTCCGCGCGCATCACCCGGGCTTGTCCGACGTCATTGCCTACGCGCCCATCTACCAGCTCAATCTTCTCGTCGACGGCCAGCCGGAGTTGAATGCCCTGGGCCAATTCGTTTCCGGCAACTACCACACCGGTCTCGGTGTCGTCGCGCTTCTCGGACGCACTTTTACTCCGGCGGATGATCTCCCCGGCGCAGCGCCGGTGGCAGTCATTTCGCACCGCTGCTGGCAGAGCCGCTTCCACGGGGATCCTGCGGTCCTGGGCCGCACTATTCAGCTCAACAAGGTGCCTGCCAGCATCGTGGGCGTGACACCGCCCCGATTCGAAGGCGCGATGCAGATCGGCGAATCGGCCGATGTCTCCGTGCCTCTCGGACAAGTGGCGCGCTTCGAGACGGATCGCGGCGCGGACAAAGTGCTGCCCTGGTATTGGTGGCTGCGGATCATGGGCCGCCTCGCCCCGGGAACGACGGCGACACAGGCACGGGCGGCGCTGGAGCCCGTCTTTCAGGAGTCGGCCCGCGAAGGCTGGCTGGCGGCGCAAGCCTTGGAAAAGGATTCTGGCAGCGAAATGCCGGACCTCCCGTGCCTCAGTGCCGATCCGGGCGCGCAGGGCGAAAACGATACGCGCCGTGAATACGCTTCCTCCCTCTACATCTTAATCGGCCTCGTCAGTCTCGTCCTCTTCGCCTCCTGCGCGAACGTGGCCAACCTTCTGCTCGCGCGCGGGGCCGCCCGGCGCCGTGAAATTGCGTTGCGGCTCGCCGTGGGCGCCAGCCGCGGACGCATCGTGCGTCAGCTCCTCACCGAGTCGATTCTGCTCGCCTTCCTCGGTGCCTCGCTCGGAATCGCCCTAGCTTGGTGGAGTCGGGGTCTCCTGCTTGCCCTGCGCCCATTTGGCGGCACGTCGGCGATCCTCGATTTGCCGCTGGATGCACATGTACTGGGCTTCACCGTGGCGGTGGCGATTTCCACGGCGCTCCTCTTCGGGCTGGCCCCGGCCCTGCGGGCGACGAGCGGGAATCTCATCGCCGAATTTCAAGGCGGCGCCCGCACCCTTGGCAACGTCGGGCGCTCGCGGCTCAGTCAGGCGCTCATGGTCATCCAGGTGGCGCTCACGCTTGTCCTCCTCGTCACCACCGGACTTTTTCTGCGCACGCTCAGCAATCTGCAGTCGGTTGACGCCGGCTTCAATCGCAACAGCCTCGCGGTCTTTCGCCTCGAGGCGAGCGGCGCCGGCTACACCGCGGAGCAATTGGCCGCGCTCAACAACCGCCTCCAGGAGCGGCTGGGACAGCTTCCCGGCGTGCGCGGCGTGACCTTCTCCCGCGTCGCGCTCCTCACGCGCGGGAGCATGACGAGAACGATCTCGATCGAAGGCTACACGCCACCGCCTGGAACTGCGATGGGCGTCCATAGCAACGTCCTGGCCGCGAATTTCTTTGCCACGATGGAAATTCCGCTCGTCGCGGGGCGCGGCTTCACCTCGCGCGACAACGCCACTGCGCCCATGGTCGCGGTCATCAACCAAGCCCTCGCGCAGCAATTCTTCCGGCACGAGAATCCACTCGGCCGCCGCGTCGCCTTCGGCGGTGCGGGAGAAGCTCCCCAGATTGAGATCGTGGGGGTAGCCCGCGACGCCAAATACACGGCGCTCCGCGACGCGGTCCCGCCCACCATTTATCTCGCCGCGGCCCAAAACCCGGAAGGGTCGGTAAATTTCGCGGTGCGCACCTCCGATTCCCCGGCGGCAATCCTACCCGCCATCCGCTCCGCCGTCCGCGAGATCGATCCCACCCTTCCGGTCCTGGGCCTGCGCACGCACGACGAGCAAATCGAGCGGCTGCACTCGCAGGAAACCCTTTTTGCGCGCCTTTCAGGCTTGTTCGGCCTCGTTGCGCTCACGCTGGCCTGTGTCGGTCTCTACGGCCTGATGTCCTACACGGTGCTGCGGCGCACGGGCGAGATCGGGCTGCGCATGGCGCTCGGCGCGCTGCCGTTGCAGGTTCTTGCGATGATCCTGCGGGAATCGCTCGCGCTGGTCTGTGCCGGTGTCCTCCTCGGCGTTTTGGCGGCGATGGGCGCGGGCCGGCTAATCGCGAGCATGCTCTTCGGACTCTCCCCGACCGACCCCTCCACCTTCGCCACGGTCGCGCTGATTCTGTTCGCGATCGCGCTCGTGGCCAGCCTGCTGCCGGCCTGGCGGGCCAGCCGGGTCGACCCGATGACCGCGCTTCGCCCCGATTAAGGAGGGGGCCGGGCCGAATTTGCGAAGCCGTTGTGGGCGTTCGTTCGGCGCTCGCCACGCGGCCCGGAACGTGATTCCATCTCGTCCCTCCTTTCCCCGTCGATGACTATAATCCTCCCCCTCTCCCGGCGCTGGCGCATCGTCGCGCCGGCCCTCATGTGCCTGTTCCTCCCCTGGTCGGGAAGTCCGCTCCACGCCGAGGAAGCGCCACGGCCGGTCGAACCGAAATTTTTCGACGCGAAGATCAAGCCCGAGGAGAACTTCTTTCAATACGCCAACAACGGGTTCTTCCAAAAGGCGGCCATTCCGGGCGATCGCACGCAATGGGGCGTGGACGAGGAGGTGCAGGAGCGCACTGAAGCAGTTCTCCGCGGGATCGTGGAGGAATGCGCCAAGACGCCCGGGGCGCCGGGGACCGCCCGTCAAAAAGTAGGGGACCTCTTCGCGTCCGGGATGGACGAAGCCACGGTCAATGCGCAAGGCGCGTCTCCGCTGGCCCCGCAATTCGAAATGATCGGGAAGATCGCGGATCCGCGTTCGCTGGCGGACGCGATCGGCCGGCTGCACGCGCTCGGGTTGAATGCGCTCTTCAACGTCTCGGGGGAACAGGACGAAAAGGAAAGCGCCGCGCAAATCACCTGGCTTGCCCAGGGCGGTCTCGGCCTGCCAAACAACGAGTACTACACAAAGGACGACGAGAAATCGAAAGAACTGCGCGCGCAATACGAGCGCCATGTCGCGATCATGCTTCTCCTCCACGGCAGCAGCCCGGCGGAGGCTGCCGCCGGTGCGAGCACGGTGCTCCGCGTGGAGACGGCCCTCGCCAAAGCCTCGAAGACCCCCGTGGAGTTGCGGGATCCGGAAGGCAACTACCATCGCCTTCCAGCGGCCGAATTGGAAAAGATGGCGGGTGGCTTCGACTGGAAGGCGTATTTCGCGGCGCTCGGGCTACCCGACCCCGGCCCCATCGACGTCTGCCAGACCGACTTCTTCGCCGCCGTCGGCAAGATGGCAACGGAGACGCCCTTGGCGGACTGGAAGACCTATCTGCGCTGGCACCTTTTGCACGATACCGCGGACAGCCTGAGCACGGAGTTTGTCAGCGAAGATTTCCGCTTCTACGGCGCAACCCTGCGCGGACTAAAGGAGCAACGGCCACGGTGGAAGCGGGTACTCGCTGCGGTGGACAGCGGCATCGGCGAAGGACTGGGACGAATCTACGTTGAGAAGTACTTCCCGCCCGCCGCCAAGCAGCAGGTACTAGCGATGGTGGGAGACATCAAAGCGGCGCTGAAGGATCGACTGGAAGCGCTGTCCTGGATGGGAGCCGAAACTCGCGCCGCCGCCGTCAAAAAACTCAGCGCGATCGTGGTGAAGATCGGCTACCCCGACAAATGGCGCGACTACTCGTCACTCGAGATCAAGCGCCAGCCTTACATTCTGAATGTGCTCGCGGCCCAGGCCTTCGAGGTGCGCCGACGCCTCGCCCGCATCGGCAAGCCGGTCGATCGGGATGAATGGGGAATGTCGCCCCCCACCGTCAACGCGTACTACAGCCCCAACCGGAACGAAATCGTCTTCCCGGCGGGAATTCTGCAGACGCCGTACTTCAACCCGCAGGCGGACGACGCTTCCAACTACGGCAGCATCGGCTCGGTCATCGGACACGAAATCACGCATGGTTTCGATGACCAGGGATGCCAGTACGACGCCGAAGGGAACTTGAAGAATTGGTGGAGCGAAGAAGACCTGAAACGCTTCCAGGAACGCTCCGCGAAGGTCGTGCTGCAATACGATGCGTTTGAAGTGGAGCCCGGTCTCCCCGTGAACGGGAAGCTGACCGCCGGCGAGAACATTGCCGATATAGGCGGCCTGAAAATCGCGTACTCCGCGTGGCAGAAGGCGCTCTCCCGGATGCCCGCAAAGGACCGCGACCGCAAGACGGACGGACTCACGCCCGAACAGCGATTCTTCGTCGCATACGCCCAGAGCTGGCGGGAGAAGACCCGGACGGAGTATCTCCGCCTGATGGTGAAATCGAATCCGCACAGCCCCCCGCAATTCCGGGTGAACGGACCGGTTTCGAATCTGCCCGAATTTGCCCGCGCTTTCGGAATCAAAACCGGGACGTCGATGGCGCGTCCGGACGGCGAGCGAGCAGATATTTGGTAAATTCGGCGACTTCCGCCTCTCAGCTATATAGGCGCCCGCTCGGGCGGTCGGGCGACGAAATTCGATGCCAGCCCGCGCGCGTGGCGTGTTTCGCTTTGCCCCAATCGAGCCGCGAATCCCCGCGGGCGGTGTTCCAGGAACGCGCCAAGTCGGCTTCTGCCTCTTCATAGGAGCGGTCTGTATTCCGCGCGTACGTCTCGTAGCCGAGGCGATACGCGGGCGCGTAGTCCGCATAGCTCATCGCGGCGTCGTGATAGGGTTCGCGCGAAAAATTCTCCTGCCAGTAGGTGTCCTCCGCCGTGGGATTGAGACCTTCGGCAAAACCTTTGCCGGTGAGCCCGCCGACGACCGCGCCCACGACGGCACCGACCACAGCTCCGACCGGGCCGCCGATGGCACCGATGGCGGCGCCCGCAGTGCCGCCCCCGGCGGCGCCAACGCCCGTACCGACGGGGTGCGATCCAGGGGCACCGGTGAGGGGATCAGGATTCTCTTGGGGGATGGTCGGGGATTTCATGAGATGGGGGGTTTCCCATCCTTCCGCGGGCCATCCGTCTCGCGGATGTATGACAATCTCCGCTACGCGGCTTTCCGGCACCGGTCTCCGTGACGCTCGACTGAGCGGAAAACCCGGAGGAAGTTCGCACTCGCAATCTTCGTGAGATCGGTCTCGCTCCAGCCGCGCCGCAGAAGTTCCGCGAAGAGGTGCGGGAACCGGCTGACATTCTCCAATCCCCGCGGGGTGACGCCGCCGAAGAAATCGGACCCAACCCCAACCTGATCGACACCGGCCTTGGCGACGAGATACTCGAGGTGATCGCAGACGTGTCCGAGCGTCGCCACCGGGCTCGGTCCCGCCTTGCGGGCGTGCTCGCGGAGGGCGGCTTCCTCATCCTCCACGTGCTGGAACTTGCCGTATTCGTTCTCAAAATGCCGCCCCCAGTCGCGTGCGGCCTGATCCAGAAAATTCGGCACGAAGGTCGCCATCACGATGCTCCCCTTCTCCTTCAGACGAACCAGCACTTCGTCGGTCACGTTGCGCGGATGGTTGCAGAGCGTGCGCGCATTCGCGTGTGTGATCGCCACAGGCACCACCGACAGGTCGAGGACTTGCTGCATCACCTCGGACGTCGTGTGCGAAAGATCCACGATCATACCCAGGCGGTTCATTTCTCGAACGACCTCGCGCCCGAAATCCGTGAGGCCGCCGTGCCGCCGGACGTCGGTGGCCGAATCCACCCATTCGAGCGTCTCATTGTGGCAAAGCGTCATGTAGCGCACGCCGAGAGCGTAGAAGCTGCGCAGGAGCGGCAGCGAATTCTCGAGACCGACTCCGTTTTCCACCGCCACAAACGACGCCACCCGACCTTCTCGCCGGGCGCGCGCGACGTCGGCGGAGCGCGTGGCGGGTAGGAACGCCTCCGGATACTCCACGGCCAGCGAGCGAATCAGTTCGATCTGCTCGAGCGTCGTCCGGGTGGAATGGGGTTCGTCCGTCGGGACGAAGGCCGCCCAGAATTGCGCTGAGACGCGGCCTGTCTTGAGCTTGGGAATGTCCGACTCGCGTCCGCGGCGGTTGCGCCGGAGATCGTAAGCCACGACGTCGCCCCGCGCGTTTGCGTCCGAGCGAATGATCCAGGGCAGATCGTTGTGCCCATCAAGGAAGGGAACGCGCTCGAGAAGCTGTTCAGCGCGGCGAAGGGTGCGAGCGGAGACGGAAGTTCGGGAAGACATGGCGACGATTCCGCCACTGGAGCAATCGAGCCCCGAGCGGGCAAGCGAGAGAACTGTCGATGACCGATCGGCTACTCCGTGCCACCCCGCCAGCCGCGATCCAAGGCCGAGACGCGGGCGCCGGCGGCTTCCGCGGTTTCCTCCGCACCCGCCTCGCGCGCGATTTCCGCCAGGCGACGGAGTTTCGGGCGCTCCGTTCCGGCTTTTTTCAGCGCGAGACCCCACCGCGCCCGGGCCGTCTCGGACTCGCCATTCGCGTCCAGCAGACGCGCGTAAAACGCCTGCTCCAGCATGGGATCGATGGGGTAGCGCTGGCTTTCCACTTCGAGCCGCGCCTCGCGCAACTTGCCGACGGCAATCAGCGCATCGAGGCGCGCCTCGGCGAGCATCGGCGATTCCTTGGCGCGAGCCTGATTGACGATATCGAGCACCCGGCCGGGTTCGCGCCGCGCCGCCAGCCACGCCGCCAGCAGACCGAGGGAATCGGTGGTCGCTTCGCGCCGCTGCTCCGAAATGGCCCGAACGATCGCATCGTCCTTGGCACCCGGATCGGCCAGGATTTCCATTTCGAGCGCGAGCAGGCGCGGGGAAAAACCGGAGTCCGGATGAGCCCGCAGCAGTCGCGCAATCTCGACCGGAGCGAGCGGTTCGGCGAAGTCCGGATCGGCCGCGGCTTCGATAGCGGCCGCACGTGACGCCACGCGGAGGGCGGCCAGCGCAACGGGCCCCTGCCCCCGCGCCAGTCGCGCGAGTTCGCGCGACGAGAGCCGGAGCGATTCCGGCGTCGCCTCGCGCAGCGCGATCACTTGTTGAATCGCGGCGAGCCGGTCGGCCGGTGCAGTCGCCGCCTCCCCGAGCAGACGAATCAGCGCCGCGCAAGCACCGGCGGAATCACCGGTGCTGGAAATGGCGCGCGCGCGCAACAACGCGTGCGGCGGCGGCTCAACCGGGTGAGCGCCGCGCGCGAGATCGAGCTCGCGCAGGGCCGCGGGCGCGTTTCCCACGGCCAAAAGCGCTTCCACTCGCGAGGCCCGGTCTTCCCCGGTGAAACTCGCTCCCGTCTGCGCGAAATCGTCCCAAGCCTGCACGGCGCGGTCCCACCGCTCCGTGCGTGCGGCCACGACAGCCAGGGCGTGGGCCGTCGGCGCGGCTTGTGGATAAATGGTGGCTGCGCTCCGCGCGGCCTCCCATGCGTCCCGCAAGTCGCCCCGCGCCAGCAGGGCGAGCGCGCCACGCGCACGGGCGCGGGAGTCATAGGCATGCCAGGCCGCCCGACCGGGGAAAAACGCGAGCAAGGAGACGAGCACGAGGATCCCCAGCGTCAGGAAAAAGCGCGCCACCTTTCGGCGCCGGATCGTCTCCCGAAAATCGCCTTCCCGCGGAACTTCGTCGGGATCGAGGGAGAAGCGCAGCTTCAGGACTTCGTAGCGCACGCGCAGCCGCGCCCAGGCGCCGGCCGGGCTGTCGGGAAGCTCGTTATTTTCCACGGGTGCGGAGGCTATCTTGCGCGCCGCGCCGCGCCATCCCGAAGTAACGCTTTCGCGCGGTGACAGGGACCGCCGATGGAAAAAGTCACAAAGTGAGTTACAGTTAAGGCATGCCTGCCAGTTGCCGCTTCGCCATGGGCGTTCACACGCTCCTGTTGCTCGCGCACTCGGATGGCGACAGCATGACCTCAGCGCAGATCGCCGGGAGCACGAACACCAATCCGGTGGTGGTGCGGAGGTTGCTTTGCGCGCTCGGCAAGGCAGGGCTGGTGCAGACCCAAAAGGGACCGCACGGCGGCGCCCGCCTGACGCACGGGGCCGAGCACATCACGCTCGGGGCCGTCTACCGCGCCGTCGAAACCGCCGAACCGTTGAACCGGCCGCGCGCCCGCCCCAATCTGAAATGTCCCGTGGGCGCGCGCATGGAAGCGGTCCTCAACCGGATTTTCGCCGCGGCCCAAAAGGCGCTCGAGCACGAACTCGACGAGACCTCCCTGGTTGACTTTGTGGTGGCCTACGAAACGGCCGCGCCCGGCGCCGCCGCGAAACTCGTGCGTCCGCTGGCGGAGCCGCGCGTGCGGCGCACTCCGCGCCGCACCGTTCCGCGCTAGCTAGCGAGAGAACGTGCTTACGGTTGTCGCCGTTCCGCAAAGGAAACGACGCGGCCATTTTCGAACTGCACCTTCCGGAACGGCACCTGCACAGTGTACGTGGCAGGATATGGCTGGTAGAAGAAAGGATCCCCGTATCCGCCGACGAAGTAACGGCCGTGGCGCGGCGAGAAGACCACGCGGGAGGTGTAATAGGGGCGCGGAAAGAAATCGAAGCCCCCGGCATAGCGCACCTCGCTGGAAGTAAAGATCCACGCTTCATATTGTTTCCCGCCGCGCGAGCCGGCGAAAACCCGGTCCGGCCGACCCCAGGCGATGAAAACGGCCTCGCGCGTCAGGCCTTCGCGGACCCGGCCGGAGAGAACCAGCGCGCGGTCCCCCTCGGAGAGCCGGGTGAGAATCTGCGGATTACTCTGCGCGCGCGATTCCGTAGTGGAACAGGAGGAAAGCCCGAGCGCTCCAAGCGCAAGCACGAGCAACCCAAACCGGCGGCAGACGAGAAAAAGGGTATGTTTGTTCATGGTTCTAACTCTTTTGACACGATTGGCGGGAAAGTATTCGAGCTGATTCTTGCCCTCCCATTCGTCCCTACTACCTTGTTGCCACATGGAAGACCGCTTTGGGCATCGCATTTCGTATCTGCGGGTGTCGATCACCGATCGCTGCAATGAGCGCTGCGTCTACTGCATGCCCCAGGAACTGCAGGAATGGCTGCCCCGTTCCGAGATCCTGACCTACGAGGAAATCGCGCGGCTGGTCCGCATTTCCGCGTCGCTGGGGGTGACCAAATTGCGCGTTACCGGCGGAGAACCGCTGACCCGGGCCAAAGTCCTCGAGCTCTTCCGGCTTCTCCGTGACATCCCCGGTCTGCAGGAGATCGGCGTCTCCACGAATGGAGCACTGCTGGCCAAGGAAGTGAGTCTCGACGGACGCCGGCTGAACCTCGCGCAAGGGCTCCGCGAACTGGGAGTGCGGGGAGTGAATGTCTCCCTCGATTCGCTCGATCGCGCCGCTTATGCGGCCATCACCGGGCGCGATTTTCTCGAGCAGACTCTCGCCGGCCTAGCCGCCGCTCGTGACGCCGGCCTGGCCAGCATCAAGCTCAATTGCGTGCTCATGCGCGGACGCAACGAGACGCAATTGCCGGCCCTGCTGCAATACGCAGGGGAGCACGGGCATCTGCTGCGTTTCATCGAACTCATGCCCGTCAGCAGCACCGACGTGCTGACCGAGGAAAACTTCCTGCCCATCGCGGAAGCGCGCCGCATTATTGAGCGGAACACGGGACCGCTGCTGCCGCAGCCCGATTTCAAGACGAACGGGCCCGCCGTTTACTACCAGATTCCCGGCTCCGACCAGTTGGTGGGATTTATCGGCGCCATGACCGATCTGCACTTCTGCGAGAGCTGCAACAAGCTGCGCCTGACCTGCGAGGGAAAGCTTCGCCCCTGCCTGGGCAGCCATCTCGAGTTCGATATCCGCGAGCCGCTGCGCGCCGGCGCCAGCGATGACGATCTGCGCCAGTACTTCCTCGATGTCGTGGACCGGAAGCCGAAGGAGCACGACTTCCGCGGGGCCTATGTCCCCGGGCGGAAGATGGTGGCGATCGGCGGGTAAGTAGCGCGAAAACTTGGTTCCTGAATCTTGCCCGGGACTATTACCGTCCACGCGGAACGGGAACGAAACTGCGCCGGCGCTCCCGCACGATCGAGAACGCCATGTCGCGATCCCGCGGGGTGAGGGAAAGCGCCCGTTGAAACTCCCGCTCATTCGGCACGGGGACCTGATTCACTTCTTCGATGACATCGTCTTCGCGGAGGATGCGCGCCGCGGGGGAATCCGGATCCACGCGCGTGACCACCACACCGGCCGCATCGTCCGGCAGGCTGAGGCGCGAAGCGAGACGCGGGGTGAGTTCAGTGACTGCGACGCCGGGAAGAGCGCCGTCTTCGCTGGCGGAGGGAGGCGCGTTTTGCGGTGGTTTGGTCCGTGGGGAAGGTCCGGTGGGCGGTGGTGTCGCGGCCGGCGGCGCGGCCGGATTCACCCGGACCTGATAGTCCGCCGGCATCTCCCGCATCTGGACCGAAAGCGGGACATTTTTGCCGGCACGAATGACTTCGAGCCCGATCTTCGCATCGACATCCGAACCCGCCACCCGGGTACGCAGATCACGGATGTCTTTTACGTCGCGGTCGTTGAACTTTACGATGACGTCACGAGGTTTGATGCCGGCCACTTCGGCCGGCGAGCCATTGGCAACCTGCGCGACGATGACACCGCGCGCTTCCTTCAGGCCGAGATCCTGCGCCGCGGCGGGAGTCACTTCCTCGAGCGTGACCCCGAGATAGCCGCGCACCACCCGCCCGTTCTTTAGTACGCTTTCGAGCACCCGCCGAACGGTCGCGGCCGGGATGGCGAAACCAATTCCCTGGGAACCGCCCGACTGCGAAAAGATCGCGGTGTTGATGCCGACGAGATCCCCACGGACACTGACGAGAGCGCCGCCGGAGTTGCCGGGGTTGATGGCCGCGTCCGTCTGGAAAAACTCCCCTTCCACTTCTCCGCCCGGGCGCGCTTTTGCGCTGATAATACCCTGCGTGAGCGTTTCCTCGAGGCCGAAGGGATTACCGACCGCAAAGACCATTTCTCCGACTTCGACCTTGTCCGAATCCCCGAGCGGCAAGGGCTTGAGATCCCCGGCATCGATCTTCAGGATCGCGAGATCGTTCTGCGGGGCGGCGCCGATGAGACGGGCGGCGAACTCGCGACCGTCACTGAGGCGAACCTTGATCTGGTCCATGCCGTCGATGACGTGGTTGTTCGTGACGATGTGGCCTTCCTTCGAGACGATTACGCCGGAGCCGAGCGAACTCTGGATCCGATTTTGGCGCTGACGCGGATCGACCATGCCGAAGAGTTCGGCTAGCGGATCCCGAATACTGCGTTGCCGAACGGCCTTCTGGGTCGCGACGCTGACCACTGACGGAATCACGGCGGCCGCGAGCCGAACCTGCTGCCGGCTAAGGGCCGCCAGGATATCCACGTCCTTGAGATCGATGGCCGGCGCTTCGGCTGCCGTGTATTTCTCCGGCACGCGCTTGCCCGCGGCCGAGGGCGCATCATCCCGGCGGGTACGCCAGACGTAGAGCGCGGAAACGGCCGACGAAAGCAGGAAGACGAGGAGAATGAATTGGAGAAAACGCTTCATATGGTAAACGGCGTGACGAACGGCAGCGGCTGAACCAAACGAGTCGCCGAAACAGACAGGAATTCAACGGAACGATTCAGTGGCAACCCCGTCATTTCCCGTCGAAGACGCAGATTCTTCCGGTTCGGCTGGTTGCGCGTTGCCACGAAAAGACGCCGCCAGAAAGAGGGCGCTCGTTCGCCGGATGGGTGACAATGTCCTGCCGTCGTCAGCACGTGCGACTGCGGCCGAAATGTTGAACGGTAAATCCGCGGGAGCCGAACTCAGCCCTCGGCCATGCGCGCCTCTTCGATATCGCTTCGATCAAACTGGAATCCAGGGTTTGTCTTGTCGCGCAGGCCCTTGAGGACATTGGCGAGGCTGCTCGCGGCGCTGGTGGAATAGAACCGCACGAGGCCGACCGTGGTTTGTCCGCCGAAGACCGTGATCATGATCGTGTCGTCATCGACGGAGTTCATGAAGATATGGCTGCCGCTCCCCTGGTGGTAGAGTGCATTGAATTCAACCTCACCGATGCGGCGGGCGAGCTCCTTCGTGGCCGCGAAGCTGCCCGCGGCGAGTGCGGCGATGATGGTGACGTCCATCACCTCGAGGTCGCCGTACTGCGAAATCACATTGCCGCCCTTGTCGATGATGACAGCAAGATCGGATTCGGATTTCTGGAGATAATCTTGAAGAACGCCGTCGATATTTGCGACGTCTTCAATCGTGAGTGCCGGGATGGAGTCCATAGGCTGCGCAACAGGCTGGGGCGGGGGATGATACTAATTATGAATGAAAAAGCGGAAGCGTAATCTGCGCGAAGTTTCAGCGTCGGCCAGGCACCGCGACAGGCTGGGTGGACGGACGCGAAACATCGCTGTCTTTGCTGAACTTGTGGAGCAAGAGCTGCGAGACGGCGTTGAGCGCGGCAAAGACGTTCTGGCCGGTGCTCGAGACGACCTCGAAGCTTTGCACGCGTTTCTTCCGGTTATTCAGGAGAAACTCCAGGTAGTTGACCGGCGCGATGTTGGGCAGGTCGCGCTTGTTGTACTGCAGCACGTAGGGGATGTCCTCGAGCGAGATGTTTTGTTTGGCGAGATTTTCCTCGAGATTGCGGAAGCTTTCGATGTTCTCCTCCATCTTGTCCCACTGCGAATCGGCTACGAAGACGATGCCGTCCACGCTGCGCAACACGAGCTGGCGGGTGGCATTGTAGATGACCTGGCCGGGGACCGTGTAGAGCTGAAACTTCGTCTTGAATCCCTTGATCACGACCGCATTCAGCGGCAGAAAATCGAAGAAAAGCGTGCGGTCAGCCGCGGTCGCGAGCGAGACCAGATCCCCGCGGTTGTCCGGATTAATACGCGAATGAATATACGCGAGATTCGTCGTTTTTCCGCAGAGAGCGGGACCGTAGTAGACGATCTTGAACTGAATTTCCTTGCTGGCGTAATTGATGATCGACATGGCGTGCGGGCGCTGGGCGGTAGGTACGGGGCGGGTTTCAGTGCGACGCGGCGCGCGCGTACATCTTGGAAAGTTCGTTGGTCACGGCGAGCAACTTCTCGCGGACGCCGGGGAGGAAGCCCCGGCCCGTTTGCATGACGCTGAGGCAAATATCATCCTGCATAAAGAAGCTCAGCACAGATCGGTCCGTGTAGAAACTGAAAGTCTGCATTCCGCCCAGACTCAACTCGGTGGCGAAGGCGACGGCCCGCTTGAAGAACTGCGGGCTCATCGCGCTGAAGCCCTCGCCGTCCAACTCCTTGGGGAAGTTGCCGGCCAGCGTGAGGCCATCTGCAAACATCACGGTGCAGGCGGTGATCCCGGGGAGCTTGCTGACCAAGCGCACGACCTTTTTGGCGTCGAGTGACTCGTCGGTCATGAAGAGCGTCTGCAGCTCGGCCATCCCAGGCTGGCGTTCCTCTTCCGGCTGCTCGGGTTCCGGAGCGGGTTCCGGCACGAACGGCGGCAGAGGCGCGGGCGGCGGGGTCTCTTTCGCAAACGCGCTGAGCGGATCCGAGATGGTGGCCGGCTTGAGCGGCGGGGGTTGCACAGCCACAGGCGCAACCGGCACCGGCGGCGGTGGTGCGATCGGCTGTGGAACAACGGGTGCGGGCGGAAGAGGCGCGACCGGCATCGGACGCGGCGCCGGTGGCGGCGGTTGCACTGCGGCGGGAACGACCGGCGTAGGCGGCAACGGAGCCGGCGGGGGCGGCAACGGAGCCACCAGCACAGGCGGCACCGGCGCAACCGGGGCAATTCGCGGGGGGGGTGCGGTCGGCGGGACGAACGGTTCGTACCTGACCGGTTGCGACGTGAGCGGCGTGATGCGGCGACCGGGCGGCAGCGACGAGATGGCAAGGGGCGGCAACGTCGGGGCAGGCGGAGGCGGGGAGATGGGCGGAGGCGCTATCCTCTCCGGCGCAGGCGCTGGAACGGCTGGCGCAAGCGCGGCAAAAACCGGTGGGGCAAATGGCTCGACCTTCCGGAATTCGGTGAATTTCGGCAGCGGCGGCGGCGCAAGGGGCACAGGGACCGGCTCCGGCTCGGGTGCCAATTTCGCCACGGGCACTTCGACCGGTTCGGGCGCCTTGGGGGCATCGACGGCTTGCACGGCTTCGACTGCGACCGGCGCTTCCACCGCCTCGACGGTCTTTACGGCTTCCTCCGCCTCGGGCTCCGGCGCGACGGGTTCCACCCGCTGTACCGGCGCCGGCAAGGGTGCGATCTGCAACTTGGGCGGCGGCGGCAACGGCGCAGTCGGAATCGCCGGCGTGGGCGCCGACGTGAGCGCGATCGGTGTCAGCGAGAATGCCTGCGGGTGGTCGTCCGCCGGTGCATCCTCGACGGTCTCGACGGGCTCGGGCTCGGGGAAGGATTCCTCCTCGGCTGTAATCGTTTCGACTGCCTCCAATTCTGGGATCTCTTCGGGCTCCGGCGCGCGTTCGGCCACGGGTTCCACGGCAGCGGCGGCCTCCGGGACCGGCTGGGGTGCAGGTGTAGCTTCGGCGACCGGCGCGGGAATCGGCGGCGGCACGGCCGGCACTTCGGCGAAACGTTTGGCGTCTTCGGCGGCCTTCTGCCCAAACGGGGTGGGGATTTCCGGCCCCGTCCGCTCGATCACTTGATCGGCCCGCATCGAAAGCGCATCCATCGGGAGGTTTTGGAAGACTTCCTGAAGTGGAATACCAATCGACGCAGCATCGCAGTTCGCTTCAAAATTCTCCCGCGTCTCGGGGGGCAGCACCGCGAGGAAGGAATCGCGCGGAATAGAGACGCGGCCGAGCGCGAGTTGCGGTTCGACGAGAGAGAACGGCAGCACCACCCGCATCGAATCCGGCACGGCCGACAGACTTCCAACCATGGACGTCGCCGGAAGGGCTCGGAAAATGGCGGCAGCGCTGAGCGATATGACTTTTTCGCCCCTCGTGATGATGGGAACCACGGACGTCAATTTCGTCGGAGCGGCGGGTGCCGGCGCCGGCGGAGGAGGAGGCGGGGGCGCGACGGGCGCTGGGGCCAACGGAGGCGCAATTGCCGCAACCGGCACCGGAGGCGGAACGGGGATGGGTGCAAATGGCGCGGGTGCGGGGGGAGGAGCGACCGGTGCGGGCGCGATTCG
Source organism: Chthoniobacterales bacterium (assembly GCA_038226705.1). Classification (GTDB taxonomy): domain Bacteria; phylum Verrucomicrobiota; class Verrucomicrobiia; order Chthoniobacterales; family SZAS-18; genus SZAS-18. Next base: position 118,031 of record JBBRQH010000002.1, read on the forward strand.
TTCTCCCACGGGCGGCGAAAGCGGCATCGCGGGCCTTGCCACTGGAGGCGTTGTGACCGTGCCACGCGGGCGCATTTGCGGCGGCACAGGCGGAGCGGAAAACGAATCCGCGGCGGGGACCGAGGAGGGAAGAATCGTGGTGCGAATAGCCGGGAATGGCACCTGCAGGGAAGGCGGCGCGCTCGGAGCGGGGGCTGCCGGACGCAGAGTTTCCGGGGCGGGAGCCGGCCGCGAGGGAGCTGCCATCGACGGCGTCTTGAAGGAGGGAATCGACGGCGCGGGTCCGGCGGGCCGCAGCGAGGCCGGGCCACTCGGGGGAACGGGAGCAGCCCCAGGCTGCTGCCGGAAAGTCGGCGGAGCCGCTTGCGCAGGCGCGCCCGCGGATCGCAGCGCGATGGGCGGAAGTTGAATGCGAGCCGTCTTCTTCGCGGTTTGCGCCGTTGGCGGCGGTTGCAGTCCCGGCTTGGGAAGTCCGACCGGACCGCTCGAACGCGTTGGCGCCCCCGAGGGAGCTGACGTCGGTGGACCCGGTGGACGCGCGGGCAGAGCGGGGCCGCTCAAGCGAATCTTCCCGCCAGCCACAGAAGCACGGACTGTCGAAGGGAGGCGCCGGCCGGCCGGCGCCGCGTCGCTAGTAAGGGGCGGTTGAGATACGGGAGGGGTCTGAATCGCCGGGGCGGCCGGATTGATGTTGCCGGGCGGAAGCGCGCTCGCCGTCGGACGGAAGGTCGCAGTCGCGGGCGCGGCGGGCGCCGTCGCGACAATGGGAGCCAGCATCGGCGGAGCCACTTCGAGGCCGGAAATAGTGGAAGAAAGAGTTGCGGCCGCCCGGGTGGGTGCCGGCGGATACGGACTGATTGCCACCGGCGGCGGCGTGACCGCCCTCGGCATCCGAGCCTGGTCCTCCAACGCGACCTGCAGAAACGGGGTCTCGATCTGGCCGACGTTCTCTTCGGCAACTTGGTCCGCCCGAGCGCGGAAGGAGGGCGCCATTTGCTCCACGAGCTTCTGGAGTGGGAGTGAAATCTCGGTGTCCTCCGTCGGCGTCACCGGCCGGGCAAACAGCTCCGGGCATTGCGCGTAAATCGCCGAAAGCGGAATGCTCGCGCGGCCTTTCGAGAGATCCGAGTAAAGGTCGGCCGCATGGAACGCCAGCGGCTGTTTCCGATTGAACGGTCCTTCCCGCAAGAATGCCGGCGGAATGCGGTCGATAAAATCTCCGAGCTCGAGGATCACGTCAATATCGGGGGCGATATGCTCGTCCTCCGGCGGCGGCGTCGAGGCGGGTTCGAAATCCGGGAACGCGGTTTCATCGGGCGTCGCTTGGGGGAGCGGCTGCGGCGCGGAACTTGGAAAAGAGATGCTTCGCGGCGCTCCAAAACCGCCGGGCATTGGGGGCGGAGCAAACGTCGGGGGCGGTGGCGGATTGTCGCGCATCGACATCGAGAGCACGCTCTTTGGCGTCGCAACCCGAACAGTCCGAGCCACGTCCGGGCTGGAGACGTCCGACCTTGGAATCGGCGGTGGAGCGCCGGCATCCTTCTCCGGTTCGGCTTTGGTCGCCGCGGTTTTCGACTTGAACAGATTGCTGAACGAGAACGCCATGGGTGTGGTGGTCGGGGGAGAGTGGGGATATATAGCCTAGGTGTCTTCCGCTGTCAGTCGCCAGACTTCTTCAAGTGTTGTCAGGCCCTCATATGCTTTGTCCACGCCAGCCTGCCGGAGGGTCTTCATCCCCTCACTCACGGCCTGGTTTTTGAGCACGGCTGCCGACGCGCGCTTGATGATCAAGCGGCGAATCGATTCGGAGACGGGCAGGACTTCGAGAATGGCGGCGCGCCCGAGGTAGCCGCGTCCTTTGCAGCGATCGCAGCCGCCGCCCCGATAGAACGGAGTCTGCGACTGGGGATCGAGCCCGACCCGCGAGAGCAGCTCCGGTTCGGGCAGAAATTCCTCGCGGCAGTTTGTGCAAATACGGCGCACCAGTCGTTGGGCGCAGGTCAGCAGCAGCGAACTCGAAATCAGGAACGGCTCGATCCCCATGTCGTCGAGTCGCGTGATCGCACCGGCCGCGTCGTTTGTGTGCAGGGTCGAGAGCACCTGATGCCCCGTGAGCGCGGCTTTCACCGCGATATCCGCGGTCTCGTTATCGCGAATCTCCCCGATCATAACGATATCAGGGTCCTGCCGCAGGATCGAGCGCAACGCGGTGGAGAAATCCAGTCCCACGCCCGCGTTCACCGCCACTTGGTTGATGCCCGGGAGTTGGTACTCGACCGGGTCCTCGACCGTCACGATGTTGTAGATCGGGTTGTTGAGTTCGCTCAGCACCGAGTACAGCGTTGTCGTCTTGCCCGAGCCCGTGGGCCCCGTGACGAGGATCATGCCGTGCGGCGCATCGATGGCTGACTTGAAAATTTTGAAAGTCGCCTCGTCCAGCCCGATGCCTTCGAGGGATCCGGCCAGGGTCGACTTGTCGAGAATTCGAATGACGATCTTCTCGCCGTTGACCGTGGGGAGGAAGGAAATGCGGAGATCGACCTCCTTGCCGGCGACCTTGATGCGAAAGCGTCCGTCCTGCGGAACGCGCCGTTCGGCGATGTTCAAGCCTGCCAGGATCTTGATGCGAGAGGCGATGGCGTTCTGCAGGCTCTTCGGCGGCCCGGGAGCTTCGGCGAGATTTCCATCCACGCGGTAGCGCAGCTTGATCACACGCTCACCGGGCTCGATGTGAATGTCCGAGGCCTTGTCGCGGATCGCCTGCACGAGCAGCAGATTCACGATCTTGATGACCGGTCCATCCTCGCTGGATTGCGCGAGCTTATCGAGATCGATCTCCTCCCGCCGGCTGGAAACCGTTTCGATTTCCTCGTCCTTGGCCGCCTGCTCGGCGGCCTGCTTCATGACCTCGCCCATCGCCCCGGCGGCCTGGTGCACGCCGCTGATCGCATCGAGGATGCTCTTCTCCGTCGCGATCATCGCGACGATCTGCATGTGGGTGCGCGCCTTCAGGTCGTCGATGGCGAGCACGTTCAACGGGTCGGCCATCGCCACGAAAAGCTTCGGACCGAGGACGCACACTGGGGCGAGCTTGTAATTTTTCGCGAGATCCTTCGGGACGAGGGCCATCACCTCCTCCGGGACGCGGATCTTGGCGAGGTTGACCGGCGGAGTATCCAGGCAGCGCCCCATCGCCATGACCATGTCCTGCTCGGTCACGAAGCCTTTATCAGTGAGCAACCGCACGAGCCGGCCACCCTGCTTCCGCTGCAAATCCATTACCTCCGTGAGTTGATTCGGCAGCAGCAAGCCGTCCTCGATGAGGATGTCTGCGATGCGTTCACCGAAGGATTTTGCGCCCATAGCGGAAAGGAAAGAGGCAGGAACAGGATTTATTCGCGCGCGTCGAGACGATAAACGTCCCGCAGGACCCGCACGAGGGCACCGGGTTTGGCGAGGTACCACTGGATGTGGTAGTCGAGAGAACTGTGCGTCGCCTCCTTCGCGGCGGCGTCAAAAGGATTGCAGATCGCGACCATCAAGGTGCGGCTGACGATATCGAACGGCACAAACAGCCGTCCGAGCGTTAGCGCTTCCGGTAACATGCGCACGACGGCGCGATCGATGTCGTAATGCTCCAGCGAGACGTAACCGAATTTCGTCGCGTCGATTAGACCACTCAGGAGCGTGTCCACATCCGGTCCGCCGGCCTTCGCGACCTCCTCAAGGAGGGACGCGGCGGGCACGGTTCCCCGGCGGTTGCGCTGGTTGGACGAAAGAACCGCTTCGACCGCGATCGCCGCCGCGTGCTCCGGGCAGATGCGGTGGTGTACGATGAACTTGGCGAACTGCTCGTTCCCATCTTCTTCGGGCAGCGTAATCTGGACAGGCGCCTGGGTCTCGCCGGCGAAAGCTCCGCCCCCACCCCCGCCCGCAACCCCGGGGCCGCCGGCACCACCGGAAACGCGACGCGGTTGTTTGCCCAGCGCCATGAGCGAAGCCGCCTGGGCCTGGGCATCCGTTTGACCGTGCTGACCCTGGACCTCGCGCGTCAACGAGTTGCCGCCGACCACTCCATTTGCGCCCGAGCTGGAGCCACTCCGGCCGCCCGAGCGCGACTCGATTTCGTGCATCAGCGCCAGGACCTCGGGGGAATCCGGCTCCTTCGAGAGGATCCCTTCGCACTCCAGGAGCGCGCTCGAGTACAATCCGTTTTGCAAATACGAAGCAGCGAGACGGTGAGAAATTCGGAGGGCATCGCCCTGCTGGCCAATCTTCACGTACGCTTCCTTCAAGATGTCCAGCGACTGGCAGTCATCGGGCTGAGTTTGCGCGATGACCTCGAACATTTCGATCGTCTGCAAAATCTGCGCGCGTTCTTCGCTGGTCAGATTGACATCCATTGGGCCGGGAAAGTGAAGCTAGATGTGTGCCGCTATCGGGTCGCGCGCAAGGAGCCAAGCGCCTCGCCATGAGCGATTCGCGTGGTTGCGCGGGTTGCACTGCACGCAGCCCGACGCCTTATTCAGCCCCTTCAGCCGGTAAAATTCCATCAAAAACTCGCTCCGCATGTCCGATTCTTCCAATCTCGACTCCTGCCTCGCGGCGCTTCGCTTCACGCCGGAAGGCCTGATCGCCGCCATTGTGCAGGAGGAAAAGGCGGGTGCGGGTCCGGGCCCGGAGGGCCGCGTGCTGATGATGGCTTGGATGAATCGGGACGCGCTGACCCGTACCCTTGAGACCCGCCGCATGCACTACTGGAGCCGTTCCCGCGGCAAACTCTGGCTCAAGGGCGAAACGAGCGGTCACTTCCAGGAAGTCGTCGCGTGGCATCGCGATTGCGATGGCGATGCCCTGCTTTTCCTCGTGCGGCAGAAGGGCGCCGCCTGCCACACGGGTTACGCGAGCTGCTTCTTTCAAGCGCTCGGTTTTGACGGCGCGCCCCTCGCGCTCGACGAGCCAAAATCCTTCGAACCGGAGCGCGTGTATGCCTCCTGATCTCGCCCGCCTCCCGCTGGCACCGAGCCGGGAGGAATTTCGTGCCCTGGCCCGCCACGCCAATCTCGTCCCGCTTTCGATCGAACTGATCGCGGATGGCGAGACCCCGATCGGCGCGTTCCAGAAGCTCCTCGACGAGGATGCCGCGCTCGGCCCGGGCGGAGGAGCCAATTTTCTGCTCGAATCGGCTGAGCAGGCCGAGGGCATCGGGCGCTATTCGTTCATGGGCATCCGCCCGCTGCTGGTCTTCGAGGCGCGCGGACGTACCATCTCCTTGCGCGGCGGGCGCGGGAACGAACACTCTTTCGAGACGCAGTCGGATCCGTTGACGGAATTGCAAACGCTCATGGCGCGCTACCGGCCCGCTACGGTGCCCGCACTGGCGGGGGTGCCATTCCTGGGCGGGGCCGTGGGCTATCTCGGCTACGAAATGGCGCGCTTTTTCGAACCCACCCTGCCGCCGCCGCCGCCCGATGCCCTCGGTCTGCCCGATGCGCTTTTTCTCATCACCGAAACCCTCCTGGTCTTCGATCACCGGCACCGTCGCATCCGTATCATCGTCAATGCGAACACGGGCGGGGAGGACGCCGACGGCGCGTTCGACGCCGCCGCGGCGCGCATTGCGTCGCTCGTGCAGCGACTCACGCGTCCTGGCCGCCTGCGCACGACGCGGGTCTGGCCCGGCTACCCGAGCGGGGTGCCGGCCTCCGCCTCTAACACCTCGCGCGCCGAATACGAGGCGATGGTCGAGCGGGGTAAGGAGCACATCCTCGCCGGTGACATCTTCCAGTTTGTGCCTTCGCAGCGCTTCGAGGCGCCTTACACGGGCGATTCGCTCGCGCTTTACCGGGCGCTGCGCTTCGTGAATCCTTCCCCGTACATGTTCCACCTGCGCTTCGGCGGGGACGTGGCGTTCGTCGGGAGTTCCCCCGAGGTCCACGTGCGCTGCCTCGGCGGGCGCGTGGAGATTCGTCCGATTGCCGGCACCCGCCCGCGCGGCGCCACGCCGGGCGCCGATGCCGCCTTCGCGACCGAACTGCTCGGCGACAGCAAGGAGCGCGCGGAACATCTCATGCTGGTGGATCTGGCGCGGAACGACGTGGGCCGCGTCACACGCTACGGCAGCGTGCGCGTGACCGATTTCATGCGGGTCGAACGCTACAGCCACGTCATGCATCTCGTCTCGGATGTGACGGGGGAATTGCGGGAAGACCTGACTGCCTACGATGTGATGCGCGCAACGTTTCCGGCCGGCACGGTGAGCGGATCGCCCAAGGTCAAGGCGATGGAAATTCTCTCCCAGCTCGAGAAATCGAAGCGCGGATTCTATGCGGGCGCCGTTTGTTACTTCGGCTTCGATGGCCAGCTCGATTCGTGCATCGCGCTGCGCTCCGTGGTGCTGAAAAATGACAAGGCCTACGTGCAGGCCGGAGCCGGCGTGGTCGCCGATTCGGTGCCGGCCAGCGAGTACGAGGAAACCGTCAATAAGGCGGCGGGCGTGCTGCGCGCGCTCGACTTGGCGCGCGAGATGGCGGATTGATCGGCATGATCAAGAAGCTCCTGCACACCCGCTATCGCGTCACCGATCTGGAAAAAACCGTCGCATTCTACCGCGATGTACTTGGGCTCAGCGAGGACCGTCGGCACACGTCTCCGCGCGGTTCCAAGCTGGTCTTCTTCAAAGTCCCGGGCGGCGAGGAGGAGATCGAACTCTGCGAATTTACGGCTAGCGGTCCGCTCGTGATCGGGCCGGATGTAACGCATTTGGCCTTCGAGGTTGACGACATCGACGCCTTCGCCGCCCACAGCGCCAAACTCGGCTATCCTCTTTCCGATGGCCCCCACCAATCCGGCAGCGGGAGCGTCATCGCCTTTATCGATGCCCCCGAAGGCTACGAGATCGAATTGATTCAAAAGGCGAAGTAGCCCTGTTGCATTACTTCAACGCGTCACTTGATGTATCCGATGCGACTGGGTGGCCAATAGCAAAACGTCACACGCCCCGTTACGTTCTCGACCGGTAGGAAGCCCCAAAACCGGCTGTCGGAACTGTTCCAGGTATTGTCTCCGAGGACGAAGAAATTCCCGGGAGGAACGCGCACGCTCTCCGACCCGATGCGGAGGAACATTGCCGACCGGATGTTGCCATACCGAATCTCGCCGGCAGCGTTCGACAGCGACCAATGCTCATCGTTTATGAACACCTTTCCGTCGGTGATGCGAACGCGATCGCCGGGCTGTCCCGCGAGCCGTTTCACGTAAACCGATCCCTTCGGACCTTGCTCGGTCTCAACCGCTCGAAAGGCAATGAGGTCGCCGCGCCGCGGCCCTCGCACCTTAAACGTTACGCCCTCGACATAGACGTGATCTCCCGCCGCAACTGCGGGCGCCATGGAATCCGTCGGTACTGCGAAGAGGATGCCAAGACCGCTCAACCAAAGTCCGGTCACAAGAAGCCCGCCCAGGACTATGAATGCGAGCAGACCCAGCGCGAACAGACGCCCGATCGCCCGGCGGCGAGAAGAAGAGTGCCGCATCAATTTTTAAAAATGAAATGCCGCGCGGTTAGGCCGTTTCCCCCATCGTGTAAGTCCGCCCCTTCCACGTCACGCCCCGCTTCTTGCTTAGGCGCCAACTATTCAACCCGATTGCCACAGCCAGCGTGTGCGCGACCGGATGCAGCGCACAGCTCAACCAGGAAGTCGAAAAACGGATCGTCAGGATGATCCGCATCAGCCAGACGAGCGCGCATTCCGCGATGACCCACTTGCCCCACCACGCTTCGCCGAAGGCAAAGGGCAGTGCGAAAAACGGCAGGACGAAACAGACTACCTGCATCAAGCCAAATCCGACGAACGCCCCCACCCGCGTGTCGAACGCGGCCCGGATGTTCTTGGTGAAGCCCTCCCAGAGCTCAGGGAACGAGCGATACATCCGGCAGCGCACCACGTTTGCGCCATCGCAATTCAGCAGACGCAGGCCGTCGCCGAAACGCTCGGCCATTCTGCGCCCCAGCGCCACATCCTCCACGAGATGATCGCGCACCGCCTCATGTCCGCCGATGGCAAAATACGAGGCGCGGCGAAAGAGCATGTACTGACCGTTGGACCCGCCCAGTGACCACATCGCCTTGCGCGGCACCTTGCGCGCAAACCACGGCGAGCGCAGCGGCAGCCAGAGCCAGAAATGCGGCATGAACACCGCGATGAGCAGCCAGATCAGCGGGATGATCAGGCGCTCGCTCCACGTCTCCGTAATTTGCTCCGGCCAGGCGGAAAAAAGATCGATTCGTTCCGCCCGCGCCTGCGCAACCGCCGTGCTCAGTCCGCTGGGCGGGTGCCAGGTATCGGCATCGGTGAAGAGGATGAACTCCCCCCGCGCGGCCTGCGCGAGCTGCCAGCAAGCCCAGCCTTTCCCGGTCCAGCCCGCGGGCAGTTCGGTGCCGCGCAGCAGCCGCAGCGGACCTGCCGCCGACTCCTGGAACCCGCGCGCGAGAACGAGTTCGCCCGTCCGGTCGGTCGAGTGATCGTCAAGCACGAGGATCTCGCGGTTCGGGTAATCCTGCGCGAGCAGCGAATCGAGACAAGGGGCGAGCCGATGTTCCTCATCGCGCGCCGGCACGAGGATGGAAACCAGGGGCGGATCCACGAGATCAGCCGCGGTGCGGGTAGGCGCCCGGCGGAAGATGCACAGGTTTACCAGCAGCGTCCCGAGCCAAATGAGCAGGATCCCCACGATGACGAGATGGACGACGAACATGGCGGAGCATAGCATCTCGAACGTCGCGATTCGTCCGGAAATAGGCGACTCTGCCCGCTTCATCGCACATGTCTCTCCAGCCCGACCGCACCATTGCCGAACTCGTGGAATTGCGCGCCCGCACGGGCGACGAGAACGGCGCGCAACGCGTGGCTTTCACCCCCAAATGGGCGGAGGCGCGCGCGCTTTTGAAACACGCGCTCGCCGATCTCCCGGTGGAGACGCACCAGGATGCCGCGGGGAACTTTTGGGCGACGCTCCGCGGCGAATCCCCCCGCGCGCTTTTGCTCGGCGGCCACCTCGATTCCGTGCCGAACGGCGGCTGGCTCGATGGCTGTCTCAATGTCTTCGCGGGCGTGGAGATTCTCCGCCGCATCCACGCGCAGTACGGCGGCCGTCCGCCGATCACGGTCCGGCTCGTGGACTGGGCGGACGAAGAAGGCGCGCGCTTCGGCAAGAGCCTCTTTGGTTCTTCCGCCTGCTCCGGCAATCTCGACCTAAGTGAGGCGCGCGCCTTGGTGGACCGCGACGGCGTGTCGCTCGCTGAGGCGCTCCGCGGGCACGGCATCGACCTCGAACGAGTGAAGGAAAGCGGCGGCGAATTGAAAGACGCCGCCGCGTATTTGGAACTCCACATCGAGCAGGGCCCCGTCCTGCTCGACCTTGATCTCCCGCTTGGAACCGTGCTGGGCACGTTCGGCGTCGAGCGCCACGCCATTACTTTTCGGGGTCAGGCCGCGCACTCCGGCAGCACCCCCATGAACCGGCGCAAGGACGCTTTCCTGGCCGCAGCGCAGATGAGCCCGGAGATTTACCGCATTACCGACCGGAACGGCGGCGTCTGCACCATCGGCTCTTGCACGACGAAGCCCGGCATCGTGACAAGCGTGGTGGAGGAATGCCGCATTACCCTCGACCAGCGCCATCTCGACGCCGCCGCGCTGGCGCGTATGCGCGCCGAAGCGCAAGCCGCGAGCGAGCGTTTCGCGCAGGCGGGCGGAGTCAGCGTGGCCTGGGAGCGGATTTGGAACATCGAGCCCCTTCCCTTCCATCCACATCTTCTGGCGCTCTGCGACGAAGCGATCGCGGAAACCTGCGGCGCCGGTCATCGTCTGCCTTCGGGCCCGCTGCACGATGCCGCGGAAATGGCGCGCGCCGGTCTGCCCACGGTGATGCTCTTTGTGCAGAGCCTGCTCGGCCTCAGCCACAACAAGATCGAAGACACCAGGAAGGAACACCTGGTCCTGGCCATAACGGCGTTCGACCGGCTGGCGGAAAAGACCCTCCAGTGGCTGGCGGCCAGCTAGGCGAACGCGCCCAGGCTACATCTGTTCGATGCGGCAGCCCTGGCCGCGCAGGAGCGCAAGAAGCCCATCCCGGCCGCCGAGATGCGCGATTCCGGCGAGAACGTAATACGTCTTCCCACTCTCCAGAAAAGTCTTTAAACGGGGAAGCCACGCGCGGTTGCGGTTGGCGATCATTCCGTCCCCGATGGCGGGAAATTCTCCGTAGGCCGCGCGGAAGGTATTGGCCGCCACTTCCACGTCTCCGTCCCGCCAGGCCCGCTTGATCGCCGCGAGATCGCGGCGCGATTTTGTCACCTCCGGGGAAAATCCCAGCCCGAGCAATTGTTCGCTGTGCCGATCCGTCAGCGCGGCAAAGGGTCGTGCCGCCTCCTCCGCGGATTCAATTCCTTCGACCGTCCGGCGCGCCACCCGCGCGCGTTCCCCGAAATGGGCTTCGACGCCGGGACCGTCACTGCTGCCTTCGGCACTGAGGCACAAATAGACGGCGAACCAGGGGCGAAACCGATTCAACTTCGATTTCGGGATGCCGGCCCGGTTAAACAGCTCGACGACTTGGGCGTAGGTTCGCGCGGAAAGATGGCGCGAGAGATTGTCGCCCGGCGGATAGAACCCGGTGCGGCGCAGGCGGAGGGAAAGAGCCGAGACCGAGCTCGGCGCGATCTCAAAGGCGAGCCGATCGGACCGGTCGAAAGCGCGGTCAAACGCTGGCGGCAAAGGAAAGTCGTTTCGTTCCAGGCGATGAATCGAACCGCCGAGATACATGACGCCGCCCGCCGGCGACGTGACTTTCCAGACACTTGTCGTCGAGCTGCGCGCGCTTCCGCGATTCCGGGCGGAGATTTCCTCGTGCGCCCGCCGCGCCAGATCGGGTGGCGTGGGCGGCAACGGCGGCAGGCGAATGACAGGGACCGACGCTCCGGAAAGTGCCGTCACCCCCAAAAGCAGGATCGAAATCGAGGAGAGCAGCCGACCCTTCATAAGACGTGAGACGAAGAACGACGGACCTTCTTCACGTTCGGTTAGTGCCGGAAATGCCGTTGACCCGAAAAGAGCATCGCCAGCCCGTTTTCGTCCGCCGCCGCGATCACTTCCGCGTCGCGCACGCTCCCGCCTGGTTGGATCGCCGCGGTCGCTCCGGCCTTGGCGGCGACCAGGAGACCGTCGGGAAAAGGAAAGAAGGCGTCGCTGGCCACCGCACTTCCCGCCAGCGAAAGACCGGCCTGCTGCGCTTTCCAGACGGCGAGATTCACGGAATCGACGCGGGACATCTGCCCGGCGCCGACGCCGAGAGTGCGATCGGTTCCGCAAAAAACGATTGCATTGGATTTCACATGCTTCGCCACGCGCCAGCCGAAGCGCAGGGCGCGCAGCTCGGACTCGCTCGGCGGGCGCCGGGTCACGCATTTTTCCTCGGCGATGAGCGAACGGTCGCGCTCCTGCACGAGCATTCCGCCCACCACGGAACGCACCTCGAGCGGCGTGTCGTTTCGCGCCGGACGCATTTGCCGCAGCAAGCGCAACGCCTTTTTCTTCTGCAGGATGGCGAGCGCGCCGGCGGTGAAGTCTGGCGCGATGATGACTTCGCTGAAGATCTCGGCAATGGCCGCCGCGAGCGCTTCGTCAAGTGGGCGGTTCACCGCGATGATCCCACCAAACGGCGCCTGTCGGTCGGTCGCCAGCGCCTTCTCCCATGCGCCCAGCAGACTTGCCTCGTCGGTGCCCACTCCGCAGGCGTTGTTATGCTTGAGAATGGCACACGCCGGTTCCTCGAATTCGCCGATCAATTCCGCCGCCGCCGAGAGATCGAGAATGTTGTTGTAGGAAAGTTCCTTGCCGTGCAGTTGGGCGAAAAACGAACCGAAATCCAACCCGACGAGGGCCGCGTGCTGGTGCGGGTTTTCCCCATAGCGCAGGGAAACCTGGGGCGCAGGGCGCAGGGCGGGATGCGTCAACGCGACCGCCGCCGGGCCTGCCTCTGCCTCGAGATACGAGGCGATGGCGCGATCGTAGGCCGCCGTCGTGGCAAAGACCTTTCGGGCCAGCCGTCCCCGGGTCGACTCCAGCGTCACGCCGTCGTTGGCCCGGAGTTCGGCCGCCACCGGTTCGTAATCGGCGGGATCCACGATCACCGTCACATCTCGAAAATTCTTGGCGGCACTGCGCAGCATGGCGGGACCCCCGATGTCGATCTGCTCGATCGCTTCGGGCAGCGTGGTGTCGGGGCGCGCCACCGTCTGCTCGAAGGGATACAAATTCACCACCAGCAAATCGATCGGCTGGATCCCGCTCCGCACCGCCTGCTCCTCGTGCTCGGCATCGCCCCGCCGGAAAAGCAGTCCGCCGTGCACCGTGGGATGTAGCGTCTTGACGCGGCCCGAGAGAATTTCCGGGAAGCCGGTGTAGGCGGAGATTTCCACCACGGTGACCCCGTTCTCCCGCAAAAACCTGGCGGTGCCGCCGGTGGATAAAATCTCGATGTTCAAGGCGGCGAGCTGCTGGGCGAAGGGCAGGAGGCCGGTCTTGTCGGAAACGGAAAGGAGGGCGCGGGAAAGGGACATCGGGGACAGCGTGAAGCGTGAATGGAGGATGGCAAATCGCGGCGGAGGGGGCGGTCGCTCTCTCGGCCAACATCCCTCAAAGCGCCAATCGGACGACCCGCGAAACCTATTTCCCGTCTTCGGGAGCATCCGGATCCATCTCCTCATCGTCTCCCGCTGCGGCCGGTGCGGGCGTGGGCAGGGGACCGGTAAACTTCACGGTGCTCTCAAGCTTGGCACGTTGTTCGAGATCGGCGTGGGTCAGCACGGCCACCCCCGCCAGCGCTGCGAGAAAAACCCACATGAGCAGCACGGCCCAGCCACGTCCGTGGATGCGCTCGGGTTTCTGGGTGGGGCGGGCCATCGAATAGCCTATCGCCGAGCGGTCCGTCGCGGGCAACCGTACTCTGATGTCCATCCCGCCGACCAGCCGCTTTCCCCTGGCCGAGCCTTGCGTCGATTTGTTTGCCCGGCTCGAGCCGCGGATCGCAAAGTGGTTTCGCCGGAAGTTTCGGACGTTCACCGATGCCCAGCTCCGTTCGATCCCCGCCATCCTCGAGCGCCGCAACATCCTGCTCACCTCGCCCACGGGCAGCGGGAAGACGCTGGCGGGTTTTCTCGGCATCATCGACACGCTCGCCCGCGAAGCCGCGGCGGGGCGGAAATGGCAGGGCATCCAGGCGCTCTACATCTCGCCGCTGCGCGCGCTGGCCTACGATATCGAGAAGAACCTCGCCGGACCCCTCCGCGACCTGAAACTGACCGACGTCATCACGGTCGGCCTGCGCACCGGCGACACCACCGCCGCTCAACGCGCGAAGCAGAAGCGCCGTCCCCCCGCGATTCTGATCACCACGCCGGAGAGCATCGCCATTCTCCTCTGCTCCGCCGCATTTCGCACCGCCATCGCGGAATGCCGGTTCGTGCTTTTGGATGAACTGCACGCCCTAGCCGAAAGCAAGCGGGGCGTTCATCTCACGGTCTCTCTCGAACGGATCGAGGCCCTGCGCGCAGCCGCCGGCCGCGTCGAGCCGCTTTGCCGCATCGGTCTCTCCGCCACGGTCACGCCGCTCGACCGCATGGCGGCGTTCCTCTGCGGGGAGGGCCGTCCCTGCCTGCTCGCCGAGGCGAAGGCGGAACGCACCCTGCACCTGGAAGTCTTCTCCCCGATCCGCCGCCGGCCTTATCCTAGGGCTGGCTTCACCGCCAACCACGTCCTCACGGAGCTCGCGCAGCTCATCTCGCGTCGGAAATCGGTCCTCATCTTCTGCAACACGCGTGGCACCGCCGAGCAGCTGGGAATCCGGCTCAAGCAGGCGCTCCCGAAACTGGCGGATCGCATCGAAACCCACCATTCCGCGGTCGATCGCTCGCTCCGCCTGGACGTCGAAGACCGCCTCAAACGCGGCGAGCTGCGCGCGGTGGTCTGCAGCACCAGCCTGGAGATGGGGATCGACATCGGCTCGATCGATCTCGTCGTCATGATCTCCGCGCCGAAGGGCGTTTCCCGCGCCATCCAGCGCATCGGGCGCAGCGGCCACTCCATTCACCAGACCAGCCGCGGGGTGCTCGTCGCTTCGAACGTCAACGATCTCGTCGAATGCACCGTCACCGCCCGCCTCGTGCGCCACCGTTGCCTCGATCCCGTCCGTGTCCCGGAAGCTCCGCTCGATGTCCTCGCGCAGCACCTGCTCGGACTCGCCATCGAAGGCCCGATTACGCCGGACGACGCCTTCACGCTGGTCCGGCGCGCCTATCCGTTTCGCCACCTCGCCCGCCTCGATTTCGATCGCATCGTGCGCTTTCTCGAGGGCGGCGGACGCTCGCTCGAACGGCAATACCGCGAAGACTTCGGGAAGATTCACCGGAATGACGACGGTTTCCTCGTCGTTGCGAGCAAACGCGTCGAGCGGGATCACCTCGTCAACATCGGCACGATCGTCACCGAGGAGGCGATCACGGTCCTGCGCGGACGAAAACGCCTGGGGAGTGTCGAGGAGTCCTTCGTGAAGCGTCTGCGCGTCGGCGATTGCTTCGTGCTCGGGGGGCAGGTCGTGCGGGTCCGCGAGGTGGGTTTCCAGGAGGTCAAAGTGGAAGACGCCCGCGGGCGTTCTCCCACCATTCCGCGCTGGAACGCAAACAAGATGCCGCTCGCTTCCGGCATCGCGGAGGAAGTCACGCGCCTGCGCACCGAACTCGATGACATCCTGGCGGAAGGCGGGCGCGACCCCGCCCACGATTGGCTGGTGGAGAACTGGGATCTCTCGCTCGCCAATGCCCAGGCCGTCACCGGCCATTTCCTGGCGCAGCAACGCGTTTCGGTCGTGCCGCGGAAGGGCTTGTTCCTAATCGAGGTGCGGCGGGATGGCGCCGAGTTGACCGACTACTTTTTCCACTCGCTGATCGGGCGGAGTGCGAACGACGCCCTGTCCCGCATCGTCGCCTGGCGCGTGCAGGAACGCGTGGGGGGCAATGCGCTTGTGACCATCGATGACTACGGCTTCCTTCTGTCGCTAAAACGCCAGCAGGAACTGTCGCTGGAGGCGTGGCAGGAATGTTTTCGCCGCGAAAACGCCGAAGCCGACATGGCTCAGGCCCTCCGCGGCGCGGAACTCGTGCGCTGGCAATTCCGGGGCGTGGCGCAGACCGGTCTCATGGTTCCGCGCGCCCTGCCGGGGAAGGAGCGAAGCCGCAAGCAGATCCGCTTCAGCTCCGAGCTGCTTTTTCGCGTCCTGCTCGAGCACGAGCCGGATCATCCGCTCCTCGAGGAGGCTTACCGCCAGGCGACGCACGTCTTTCTCGATGTCGACCGCGCGCACGCGTTCCTGGCTCAGGTTCACGCGGATCAGTGGCGCATGGTCGAAGTTCCCATCGTCACCCCTTTCGGTTTTCAAATGTACGTCTCGCGAATCAAGGAAGCCATGATGTTTGAAGATCCTGAGGCCGCCATCGAGCGGCTCTACCACGAGATGTACGACGGGATCGCCGACGATCCGGAGTAGGGCTCGGCCAGCGCTGCTCCCGTCGGTACGGCTCGAGCTCCAGCTCGACCCAAACTTCGTCCCAATGTCTGGACCGCGCTGGGCCATCGCCTCCGCGCCCACCGTCCGGAAGTGCCGCTGCGGGTGCCATCACCGCGCAGGCCACACGCGTAGCGTCTCGAAGGTCGCAGGGAAGTTTGGGTCAAGCAGGAGCTTGGACCGTACCGGATGCGTCCCGCGCCTGTGCGTTGATCCTTCTCAGCGCCCAACCATTTTCCGACTCGGCCGAAGCGCCGCCCCCGTCGGTACGGCTCGAGCTCCAGCTCGACCCAAACTTCGTCCCAATGTCCGAACCGCCCTGGGCCATCGCCTTCGCGCCCCACCGTCCGGAAGTGCCGACGTGGCTACCATCTCCGCGCAGGCCACACGCGTAGCGTCTCGAACGTCGCAGGGAAGTTTGGGTCAAGCAGGAGCTTGGATGCGTCCCGCGCCGGTGCGTTGATCCATCTTAGTTCGGACCGGATAGTATCGGCCGCATCCCGCACCCGCTTAAAAGCCGCGTTCGGCCAACCAGCTTGCGAGCGCAAGCAGCGCGCCATCGCCGCCGCCCCGCGCCATGATCCCGATGCCGCGCCCGTGGGCGCTTTCATCCTCCGGGCTGTTCCCCTGCCCGCGCAAGGTCAGCACAGGCCAGCCGCAGACCGAGGCGGGAGTTGTCAGCGTGAGAATGCGAGAGCGGAAGCCCGAAAGATCGGTGCCGTCCTCGAGTTCGCGGAGCGGCGAAATCGGCACCGTGAGAAAATCGAAGCGTTCGAAGAGCGCGCCCTGCGCGGCCGTGAACTCCGCGCGGCGGCCCTGGTAACGTTCGTAGGCGACGCGGTCGATTGTCCCACCGAATTCAATCCGCGCCCGCACGCCCGGGTCGTACTGATCGGCGAATTTCGGCAGCAACTCCCGATGGTTCGCGAAAGCCTCGTGCGCCTGGATCGGCACGAACATCGAGGGCGCATCGTTCCAGGGGTCCGCGTCGAAACCGGTCGTCTCGAGTCCGACTCCCCGCAGGCGCTCACCAAACTGCGCCAGGTTCTGCAGCACATCCTCCTCGCAACCCTCGAGCCACGACCCCTCTGGAATTCCGATCCGCCACGTCCGGTCCGGCAGCACGGTTGCTTTCAAGCTGAGCAGCGCTGCCGCCACGAGCGGCGTATCCGCCAGATGGCGGATGAGAAAGCCCATCGTGTCGAAGGATTGCGCCAACGGAAAGCACCCGGCGAAATTGCCAGTGCCATGGGTGGGGCGCAGACTCACGAGTCCGCAGAAACTGGCCGGCGCGCGCAACGAACCGCCGGTGTCAGTTCCCAGTCCAATCACGGCGCTGCCTTCCGCGACGCTGGCCGCCGCGCCGCTGCTCGATCCGCCGGTGAGACAGCCCGGCCGGGAGGGCACCTGCACATTCCCATGGTGCTGGTTTTCCCCGGTGATCCCGTAAGCGAACTCATTCAGGTTCGTCTTTCCCATCAGGATCGCGCCCGCCGCCCGCGCCTGCTGGACCAGCCACGCGTCCTCGGTCGGAATGGAGCGCGTCCCGGCAAAGAAGCCCGAGCCCGCGGTCGAAGGCTGCAGCGCCACGTCGAAACAATCCTTCACCGAAAGCGGCAACCCGCCGAGCGGCGCCTGCAGATCGAGCGCGCCATCGAGCTGCACGCGCACTGCCTCCGGATCGAGATGAATGTAAGTCTTCGCGCCCTGCTCCCGGCGCCAGCGCGCGGTGATCAGCGCATTTTCGATGATCTGGCGCGGCGCCAGCTCGCCGGAAGCCAGTTCACGGCGGAGTTCGGAGATCGGACGGGCGGTATGCATTCGGGGGGATGCGGAGGTTCACGTGCTCTTCGGCTTCCGCGTGCGGAGCCAGGCCAGGACCTGCTCGGGCGCTTTGTCGGGCGGAAAGACGGGATAGAGCGTCCGGCTGATTTTACCGCCTTCGATCGCCAATGTCACCCGCTTGAGCAGCGTCATCCCGTTGTATTCGAACGTGGGCAGATTCAGCGCCTGCGTGAAGGCGAGCGCGTGGTCGCTTAGCACCGCGTAGTCGAGCTTGAAGCGCTCCGCCATCTCCTGCTGATAGCTCGAATCCTGCGTGCTCAGCCCGAAGAGGTGCGTCACACCGAGGTCGCGGAGATTCGAGTGATTGTCGCGGAAGCTGCACGACTCCGCGCTGCAGCCAAACGCGCCCGGCGTCTGCTTCCACTCGGAGGCGATCTCCGCGCCGGCTTCCGCCGTGCGCGGATAGATGAAGACCACCGTCAGTCCGTCCAGCGCCGAAAGATCCACGGCTTCTCCGCTGGTCGACGGCAGCGCCAGGGACGGCACGCTCAGGCCGGTGAGATGCGCGCAGGCGCCGTCATCCACGGGCGAAGGAATTCCGTCAAAGATCGAAACGGGTGCAGGAGATGAGCTCATGCGCGATTCTGGCAGAATTGGCCGCGTCGCGACAGGGGAAGTCGGACGTCATTTGCATCCGCGATTTGTCGGGGGCACAACCGCGCGCGATTCTCCGGCGTGTCGAAGCTCGCGCACCTTTTCCCGGCAGACCGCCCGGCCCTCGTGCTCGCCCCGATGCAAGATGTGACGGACCTCGCCTTCATGGGCGTGATCCATCGATACGGCGACCCTGACCTGTACTTCACCGAGTACTTCCGCGTGCACCGCGATTCGCGGCCTGAGCGCCACATCCTGCGCTCGCTCGATGAAAACCCGACGGGGCGTCCGATCGTCGCGCAGATGATCGGAGTGGATATCCCTTCGCTCATTCGCACGGTGAAGCTCCTCGAGCGGCATCCAATTGCGGCGATCGATCTCAATCTCGGCTGCCCCGCGCCGGTCGTGTGCAGCAAGAACGCCGGCGGCGGCCTCCTCCGGAATCCCGCCCAGATCGACGAGATCCTGCACGCGCTCCGGAGCGAAATTGGCGGCGCCTTCACGGTCAAGACGCGCATCGGATTCGAATCGCCGGAGGAGTTTCCGCGCCTGCTCGAGGTCTTCGCGAAGCATGCCATCGACGCGCTCACCGTCCATGGCCGCACGGTGCGCGAGATGTACCGCACGGCGGTGCATCTCGATCGCATTCGCGACGCTGTGCAGGCGATGCCGTGTCCGGTTTTCGCAAATGGAAACGTGCTTTCGGTGCGTCTCGCCCGGCTGACGCGGGAAGCGACGGGCGCGGCGGGCTTGATGATCGGCCGCGGCGCCATTCGCAATCCGTGGCTCTTTCGCCAGATCCGCGAAGACGCCGCCGGCCTGCCGATCACCACGCCGACGCTGCGCGATGTGCGCGCCTACGTCGAGAAGCTCTTCGAGGCGATGCGCCTGCCTGATGGCACCGAGCGCGGACATGTCGCGCGGATGAAGAAGTTCCTGAATTTCATCGGCCAGGGCATCGGCTGGGACGAGGCGTTCCTCCACGGCGTGCGGCGCGCGGCCGACTATCGGGAATTCTGGACCTGTTTCGACGAGCATCTCGATTCCGACGCGCCCTTCGCACCCGAGCCTGCGCGCAATGCGCTCGTCGATGCGCGGAGCGAGCGCGAGCTCCTCGCGGAGTCGGCCCGCGGGTGAGGGTGCAGGGATTCGTGATCGCAATTCGACCGGTGGAATCGTTGCGATACTTGGGCGGTGCGGAAAATTCGCCCCGAAACTTTCGGTGCTGATGTGACATAGCTCGCGGGCAGCGTTTTCAAGGCATGTTTCGACGCTGCCACCGCTCCTTGTCATCCTGAGCGGAGCCGAAGCACCTCGCTCTATTGCCTTGCTGTTTTGGGACTGCGAGCGAACCGAGTCACCCGCAACGGGTCGTAACGCCGCCCTCAATTTCACTCCGTAGCGCGGGCCCATTTCAATTTGGAGACCCTTCGCGTCAACGGCGCAAAAGCGAAAAAGGCAATGACTTGAGGTCCTTCGACTCCGCTCGGGATGACAAGGAATTGGCGCCCAGCATCGCGGTGCTTGGCGTCTTTTTCCAGAACCGCTTTCGAAATCGCCCCATTTCGGCGACAGCACGACCCATGAACCGACGGGCCCTTCTCGCGTTGATCGCCGGTGGACTCGTCCTCTCGATCTCGGTCGGCGTCCGCCAATGCTTCGGGCTTTTCATCGGCCCCATGTCGGTCGACCTCGCGCTGAGCACGAGCGTGTTCGGCTTCGCCGTCGCGATGCAGCAGCTCATGTGGGGCGCGACCCAACCGCTCGTCGGCATGCTCGCGGATCGCTTCGGCACCCGCCCGGTGCTTTGCCTCGGCGCGGCGGGCTACGCCGGCGGGCTCGTGGTGCTCGCCTCGGGCGGGGGCGCGACGAGTCTCTATCTTGGATCCGGCGTGCTCATCGGACTCGCGCTCAGCGGCACCGCCTTCTCCGTCGTCTTCGGCGCAATCGCGCGGGTCGTGCCGCCGGAGAAACGAAGCCTAGCGTCGGGCATCGCGGGGGCGGGCGGATCGTTCGGCCAATTCCTCTTCGCGCCGGTCGGGCAGTCCGCCATCTCGTCCTTTGGCTGGCCCACCACGTTCCTGATCTTTGCGGCCGTCGCCGCGTGCATGGCGCCGCTGGCCTGGCTGCTCGCGCCGAAGAGCGCGGACGCCCAATCCTCCACGACCGCGGTCGCCGAAGGCACGATCGGCGCGGCTTTCGCCCAGGCGTTCGGCCAGAGCAGTTACTGGCTGTTAAATGCCGGGTTCTTCGTCTGCGGTTTCCACGTCGCCTTTGTCAGCACCTATCTGCCCGGCATCGCGTCGCTCTGCGGCCTGCCCGCCACCATCGGGGCGCAGGCCCTCGCCATCATCGGCCTCGGCAACATGTTCGGCAGCTATGCCGCCGGCGCGCTCGGCGGACATTTTCCGATGCGGTATCTACTGGCTGCGATTTACTTCATCCGCTGCGCCGCAATTCTCGTCTTCCTCGCGACACCCAAGACGGAAACGGTCTTCCTCGTCTTCTCCGCCGTCCTTGGCGTGACCTGGCTCGGCACGGTCCCGCTCACGAGCGGAATCGTCGCCACGATGTTCAGTCCGCGCTACCTCGCGAGCTTGTTCGGATTCGTTTTCTTCACTCATCAGGTCGGCGCCTTTTTCGGCGCTTGGCTGGGCGGACAATTCTTCGATCGCACCGGCTCCTACGACGGCGTCTGGCATATTGCGCTGGCTCTGGCCTTCGTCGCGGGGCTGTTGCATTTGCCGATCCGGGAGCGGGCGGTGGTGGCGGCGCAGGCGCGCTAAGGGATCATGGCCCTTCGGGCCGTTTTGCGCTACCTCAGATGCTCTGCTCGGCCAGGCAGGCCCGAAGGGCCAAGTATCCCTCAGCCCAGGTCCACGGGCTGGGAACCCGGCAACAAATTCCAGCGGCCTGAAGGGTCGCGATCCGCGCGCTTGGCTTGCTGCACCAGGAAATATCGATCACGCCGTCCGCTATCGCTCCCCTTCGGGGCGCACCGGTTTCTGCCTGACTACCCAGCCCGTTGGGCTGGGCTAAGGGATCAC
>JBBRQH010000003.1:0-132667 GCA_038226705.1 Chthoniobacterales bacterium
CGAAAAACCCGTTCGGCGACGTCGAGCGCCTCCTCGCCGCTCACGCGCACCAGGGCAACCGCGCCTTCTCCCACCGGGGTGGCTACGGCTGCAATGGTGTCGGGGACATACATCGTGCCCGTCTTGTAGCAGATTCCGGCCGGGCTTGCGCCGCCGGATTGGTTCTCGCAATCTGCCACTCACCCAGCCCGCTTCCCGCTTTACGCGGGCTTGCCCATGAGATTCGGTGGCAAGTTGATGGTTGCGGGCGGCTGCGGGCCTGCGGCTCGCAAGTCCGAGCCGACGGAACCCGCCGCCAACGAAATCGATGCTTATCTCCTGGCGGGGGCGCAGGCAGATGCCTCGGACATTCATCTCGGCGTCGCGATGCTCCCGATGTGGCGCCGATTTGGAAAGCTGGAGCCGATTTGGCCGGATTCCGCGGTGCTACTAAAGGCGGACGACACCGCGCGCCTCGCCTCGTTTCTCGATGACAAACAGCGCGCGCGGCTGCTGGAACGGGGCGACGCCGACTTCGCTTGCCGCAACGGCAACGGACGATTCACCACACGCAATCTTTCGCCACCGCGTTGCGCGCTTCACTGCGGGAGGATCCCGACGTCATCATGGTGGGAGAGATGCGGGACCTGGAAACGATCCAGCTCGCCCGCACCGCGGCTGAAACGGGGCACCTTGTCCTGGGAACGCTCCACACCGGCAACGCCGCGCGCACCCTCGACCGCATCCTTGACGTTTTCCCAACCGAACAACGCGAAACAACGCATGCTACGCTGGGGCGAAATAACCGCGGCCGTCGGCATCGTCAATCACGCCGCGCGCAAACTCCCAAAGCGCGACCGACCCCTCGGCCATGTGCGCGCAACGCCGGATAACGTCATGTTTGCGCACCTGATGGAAAACCCAACTCCCTCCGCCAGTCGCATGATTGTGCAGAATCGGAATGAGGCGGTCGAGAGCATGGGCAAACTTCGCCTCCGGAGTGACCCGCGCCGTGAACTCGTCCCAAAGCGAGCGCAAGTCGGCCGCCTGGTCGGCGGGTAACAGCCCGAAAATGCGCCTGGCGGCCTTTTCTTCCAACGCTTCCGCTGCGGCCCGCGCGACGGGATCGTGGATGAAAGCGTCGCCGGCATCGATTTCGACCACGTCATGCAGCAGGAGCAGCCGAACGGCGTGCGCCGAGTCGATCCGTTCGTTCGCGTGCTCCGCCAGCGTGAGAACCATCATCGCGAGATGCCAACTGTGCTCGGCCGAATTCTCGCGGCGCCTCAGCCCGGGCAGCTCGGTCTGGCGCAGGATGCCTTTCAGCTTGTCCAATTCCCGCACGAATTCGATCTGCGCGTGCAGCCGTTCCGCTGGCGGAATCGCATCGGGTTCCAGGGTCATGGCAACGAGTTCCGCCGGCGGCCAATTGTCAGCCGGGAGGCGGCGTCCCATGGTGGGCTGTGTAAGCCGCGATGGCGTCCGCGTCCGCCAGCATCGCTTCGACCGCCGCGGCTACTGGAGCGGCCATGGCGAGACCCGAGAACACCGCCCGATCGCCGATGGCGTTTTCGAGCAGAAACGTCGGTCTCTGCGTAACGCAGAGCGCGTGAAATTCAGCCGTGGACGCCCGCGCTCGCGCCTCGATTTCCGGCGCCTTCGCCCGGGCCAGCAGCGTGGCGGCGTCCAGCCCGCACGCGGCCGCGGCCGCTTCCGAAGAAACCTCCCACTGGGCAATTTGGCGCCCTTCGCGCAGACCCGCCTGAGCGATCGCGAGCCGCGCCCGATCGTCTGCGATGCCAAAATCCTTGGCCGCTTCCGCGACGAAGTTTGGCGCGAGGTACTCGTTCGTCCCCGCCACAAACCACCCCGAGTTCAACATGTAGGGCGATCGCACATTCGTGCCGCTGCGGCGGTAGAACCAATCGCATTGCGCCCGCGAGACCGGGAATCCACTCGCGCCCATCAGCGCCACCTTCCAGATAAACTCGGCTCGCCCGGCAAAGCGGGTGCGCAACTCCGCCCAAGCGGGCTCGGCCCAGTGGCACCAAGAGGACGTAACTTCGAGATAGTAAGTGAGACGCATGGGCTTTGCGGATTGCGGATTGTGGATTGCGGATTTGCCGTGGCGACGCGGCCCTTGGTTTTGAATGCCGATCCTGCGTTTGAAAACTGCGGACTTCTGACTTCAGGATCTGATTTTCTGGAACTTCCCAGATTCAGGAGCAGCGAACATGTTGAATGGCATCACCGCCACGGCCAATCCGCAATTCTCTTCAGGCCACGCTCACGTCAATCTCTTCCGGTCGCCAAAGGCGCCGGCCCTCCATTCCGCCAGAAATCGCGATCGTCTCACCCGTGACGTGGCGCGCAAGCGTATCCGAGGAGAGAAAAACCACGGTGTGCGCTATGTCATCGGCGCGGGCGATCTGGGGCAGCGCCATCGTGGCCGTAACGCGCTGGATGACCTCCGCATCGCCCAGCTTCGCCGCGTTGCGCGGCACGATCGTCCAGCCCGGACAGACACAATTGACCCGGCCTCCGCAATACTCGGCGGTGTGCGGGGCAAGACGCGCAATCTCGTTCTTGAGGGTACGGGTAAGGCCGTAAGCCAGCGCGGCTTTTGCGGCGGCGTAGTCAGCGTGACCCGCCTCGCCGAAAATGCCGGCGGTCGAGGCAATGATGACGGCATTCCCGCGGCGCTGCCGGCCGACCAGCCGGAAGAATTCACGCAGGCAGAGAAATGCCGAGGTGAGCACGCTGTCCTGGGTGGCACGCCATTGCCGGAGCGACATCTCGTGGAAAGGGACATCCCGCGTCTCCCAGGAACCCGCGTTGGCAATAAGCGTGTCGATTCCCCCGAAGTGTTTTCGTGCGGCCGCAAACAACTTCTTCACTTCGGCCTCCTGGCCGAGGTCGGCACCCAGCACGAGGCACTCCGCCGGCTCGAGTTCCGCGCGCAAAGCCTCGACGTTTCCCCGGTTTCGGCGGTAGTGGAGAATCAGCCGAGCGCCTTCACCGGCAAAACGGCGGGCGATCGCGCTGCCAATCCCGCCAGAAGCTCCGGTGACGAGTACGACTTTGCCGCTGAGGTCAGATTGCATCCGGCAAGAATGGCAGCACCGGCCACGAATGTCACCGAACGGCCATTGACGCACCCCGGCCGAATCTCTAGGACTGTGGAGAAATCGTCACATTCCCCCAACCATGAACATTCTCGGCATCGATATCGGCGGCACAGGTATCAAAGGCGCACCCGTCGACCTTCTCGACGGCAAGTTACAACACGAACGTTTCCGCATCGATACCCCGAAACCGAGCACCCCCGATGCGGTGGCAGAAGTGGTCTCGCAAATCGTGCAACACTTTGGCGGCGGCGATCGCGTTGGCATTACGTTCCCCTCCGTCGTCAAACACGGCGTGACCAAGACCGCAGCCAACGTGGACAAATCCTGGGTGGGGTGCGACGCGAGCAAGCTCTTCACCCAAAAGCTCGGGCTGCCCGTCCACGTCATGAACGATGCGGATGCCGCCGGCGTGGCGGAAGTACGCTTTGGCGCCGGACGCGATGTCAAGGGCGTGGTGCTCCTGGTCACGCTGGGAACCGGGATTGGCTCGGCCCTTTTCCTCGACGGGCGTCTCGTCCCCAACACGGAACTCGGCCACATCGAGATCCGCGGCAAGGATGCCGAACTGCGCGCTTCGGAGCGCGTGCGGGAAACGAAGGAACTTTCGTGGAAAAAATGGGGCAGTTCCGTCGGTGAGTACATTGGCCGCCTCGACGCCCTCTTTTCGCCGGACCTTTTCATCATCGGCGGCGGGGTGAGCAAGAAGAGCGACAAATTCTTCCCCTTCATTGCCGAAGTCACGAAAACGCGCGTCCTGCCCGCGCAGTTGATGAATGACGCGGGTATCGTTGGAGCGGCGATCATCGCCGCTGAAGGGTAGAACGATTTTCTTCGAGTTGAGATTGGGGAATGGGTGCGGTTGCACCCAGTCCTTTCCACCAGACCGCGGATTCGCTGGCAAATGCGAGCGCCCGGCGCATCTTTCACCCATGCCGACGAACGTACTCGGGGGTGAACTCGAAAGCTGTTGCTCCTCGCCGCGGACGGGCTTTTACCGCGATGGCTTTTGCCGCACGGGCCCCGGTGATACCGGTTTACACACCGTCTGCGCGGAGATGACCCGGGAGTTTCTGGAATTCTCCCGCGAGCGCGGCAACGATCTTTCCACGCCCATGCCCGATTGGGACTTTCCGGGCCTCGGGCCCGGCGACCGCTGGTGCCTGTGCGTGACGCGCTGGGCGGAGGCGTTCGAGGCGGGATGCGCCCCGCGGGTCGCCCTGGAGGCGACCCACATCAGCGCGCTCGAATTCGTGAATCGGGAGGATCTTATCGCGCACGCCGTGCGGGCGTGACGCGAGTGGATCGACCCGCCTCTTCCGCGGAACTCACCAGGATTTCCCAATCTTTTCGACCGCGCGAAGAAACGTCTTTTTCGATCCGCCGCGGCTTAGGTCCTCGCTCACAAGGCGGGCTGCCTCGGTGGGATCCGCCGGGAAGGATTGCTCGATCGAATCCGCCCCGGTCAAAAACGATTGGATGCTGTAGAGATCCGAATCCGCCGAGCGGGTGAGGGTGAAGACGCTGCCAGCCCCGCTGCGCAAGGTGAAACGGCTGACCATGGCTCCGGACTTTCGGGCGAGCACTACGCGGACGGGAGACCCATCGGCGCGGTGGCACGCAAATTCACTCGCGCCTTTGGCTTCCGGAGTTCCCCAGCCGAGGGAGTCGGCCAACCAGCCCAGCAGCAGCATCGCCGTCGAACGACCCGACCCGGAATGCTCGATATCAACCCGATCGATTTTCTCGAGTTCTGTGAACGCGGCAGGCACATCGAAGACCTGCGCCAGGGCGAGGCGAAGCGCGGAGGTCCGCGTCCAATTCAGATCGGTCGGAATCGCGCGGACATCTTTGCGGCACACGAGCGTCCGGAGGATTTCAAACTGGGAGGCGGGTTCGGTCCACAGGGCGCTGTCGAAGACGAGCCGCTCCGTTGCCTGGAGAAGGCGGGTGTCGAAGGTCGTGGGGAGATCGCCCTGCCACCACAGAAAAAGCGGCAGATCGCTGTCGAGATGCGAAAAGACCAGGCTCGAGACCAGCTTGATGTCTGCGTTGCTCCCCTCCATGAGGAAGGCCATCTGCTCGGAACAGGTTTGTTTCGCTCCGGCGCGGGTCAGGTGACAATGCGCATTCACCCAAGCCCGGAGTTGGTTCTGGGGGGACTTGGCCCGCGCCGCCACCAGAATCGCCCGGCAGGCGTGCTCGCGAGTGAGTTCACGCATGAAGGCGGTGTTCGCGCGCAACGACGAATCGGCCGACGAATAGACAACCAGGTTAAAACGCGAAGCGCGGGTGGCGACGGTGGATTGCTCCTGCCAGAGCTTTTTCAGCTCTTTCTCAATCTTGCCGATTTCGGCGGGGAGGCCGTCGCCGAAAAAGGCGGGGGTAATGGTGGCGGTGTCCATAGCACGAAGGATGTTCGTTAAATGCGCCGCCAAGCCCGGCCGTCGCTTTGGAGCAAGGCATCGGACTCGACCGGCCCCGGACTGCCCGCGGGGTAGGTGGTCAACGGCGGCTGATCGGCGGCCTCGGTGTGCCAGGCATTGAGGATGGGATCGACGAACTTCCAGGCCTCTTCCACCTCGTCGCGGCGCGCGAAGAGCGTCGCGTCCCCTGCCATCGCATCCAGAATGAGCCGTTCATACGCTTCCGGGCTGGGACGGCCAAACGCGGAACCGTATTGGAAGTCCATTTTCACCGGCTCGATGCGCAAGGCGCCACCGGGAAGCTTTGCCTGCATCCGCAGGGAGATGCCTTCATCCGGCTGGATGCGGATGACCAGATTGTTTGAGGAATCATTGCCCTGGTTGAAGAGGACTCCGGGAGCCTGCTTGAATTGCACAGCGATTTCCGCACCGGATTTTGGGAGGCGTTTGCCCGAGCGGATGTAGAACGGCACTCCGGCCCAGCGCCAGTTGTCCACGAAGACCCGCATGCCCACGTACGTTTCCGTCATCGATTGCGGATTCACATTCGGTTCCACGCGGTAGGCGGGAACGGGCTTGCCGAGGATCGCCCCATCGACGTACTGCCCGCGCACCACGTTCGCCGTGACGGCGGCGTTGTCGTTCATATGCCGGAGCGAGCGCAACACTTTGACCTTTTCGTCGCGCACGGCGTCCGCATTCAGGCTCGTCGGCGGCTCCATCGCCGTGAGGCACATGAGTTGGGTGAGATGATTCTGAATCATGTCCCGCAGCGCACCGGAGGATTCATAGTAGCCGGCGCGATTTTCGACGCCGAGCGTCTCGCCCGCGGTGATCTGCACATGGTCCACGTAGCGACTGTTCCAGAGCGGCTCGAAGATCGCGTTGGCGAAGCGCAGCACCATCAGATTTTGCGCCGTCTCTTTCCCGAGGAAATGATCGATCCGGTAGACGGTCGATTCCTCAAAGGCCCCCGCGATCTCCAGGTTGAGTTTCTGCGCGGTTCCAAGATTCACGCCGAAGGGTTTCTCGACAATCACGCGCGCCCAGCCGCCATCCTTGCCCTGGTGCAGGTTGTACTTCTTCAGGCGGTCCACGATCCCGCCAAACTCCGAAGGCGCGACGGAAAGATAAAACAGGCGACGTCCGCCGGTCCCCCTTTCAGCATCGATCGCATCCAGGCGCTGGGCGAGGCGCTCGTACCCGGCGTCGTCGTGAAACTCGCTCTTGTGATAGTAAATCCCTTTGCCAAAGCTGCTCCACAGTTCGTCGCGCACAGTTTGGCGCGAAAACTTGCGCACGGCGGTTTCCATCTCCGTGCGAAACGCCTCGTCGGTCTTCTCGCGGCGCGCAAAGCCCACGATCGCGGTGCTCGGCGGCAAATCGCCATCGGCCGCGAGGTTGTAAAGCGCCGGCAGCAGCTTGCGCATGGTGAGATCGCCGGTGGCACCAAAGATGACAACGGTGCAGGGCTTCGGCTGCGGACGCGCGGTGAGGCCGTCGCGGAGTGGATTGGCGGAGGTCATGTCGGGTGGGGGAATGGCGTGAAAAATGGGGTCGGGATGCGAGTTCGTATGCCTGAGCGTCGCGTTATCGCAAATGGAGCGCGGATGTGTCGAGAGGGAATGGCCGACAATTTGACGCCCCTGCTTTGGGCCCCTGGCTTCTGCCCCGCAAATTCCGGGATCAGCGGGTCACGCTTTGCCGCCAGCCACCCGTCTGCACCGGGCGCACAACCCATCGCAACGCTCCTACTTGTCCTTCGGCGGCTCGATCGAAATTGGGGCGCCGTAGTCCGAGTAATCGAGCCGCGTGCGCACTTGCCCATCCTTTGCAACCACGGTTCCTTCAATGTCGATGCGGCGGGGCAGGGAGTCACCCGGGGTGATGTAGAATTTCGATTTGGACGTGCCCTCCTTCGTCTTGGCGAGAAACTCATAAGTCTCCATCGGGATCCCGTTCACGGTTTCCGGGCCAAGCACGCGGGCGCCGGTGCAATTCCGAATCATTTCCTCGACCATTTTCGGATCGCCAAAACTCCCGCCGGCCTTGGTCACCTGGGGAGGTGCCGGCATCCATTTGTCCCCCAGGCGCATGAAGGCCCGGTCGCCGACACTGATGACCTCCACTCCGGACAGGTTCATTCGCATCCGGTCGGGAAAGACAAATTCGATTTCCATCGTCGCCGTGCCTCCGCCGGGAGCATTCGGGATTTCCAGCTTGGCGCGAAACGAACCCTTGGCCTTTTGCGCCGCGAAAGCCTTGCGGAGAATATCGATCACCGCGGGATCGATGCCGGCGGCGTCCGACGCAGACGCCGGCACCGAAGGTGGAGCAGGGGGTGTTTCCGCCCAAAGCAGGCCCCCGGCAAACAACACTCCAGCAAGAGCGACAAAATAATTCATGTGCGCAGAAGAAGCAGATGGCGCACCGCGCGTCACGGCAGCGGGAAACTCCGGGTCAAGGCGATGACGGACTGCTTCACTTCGGCGAGGCGGGCGGGATCGCCACCGCTCCCGAGCGCCGTGTGAATGTAATCTGCGACCTCCATCATTTCGTCCTCCTTCATGCCGCGGGTCGTCGCTGCCGGAGTGCCGATGCGGATGCCACCGCCTTTCATGATCGAGACGGTGTCGAACGGGATGGAGTTCTTGTTGATCGTGATCCCGGCGTGATCGAGCCATTCCTGCGCCGTGCGTCCATCCACGTTTTGCGGGCGGAGGTCGACGAGCATTAGGTGGTTGTCGGTGCCTCCGGACACGATGCGGTAGCCGTTCTTCGCCAGGCGCGCGGCCATGGCCTTGGCGTTCCGCACCACCTGCTGCTGGTAGGTCTTGAAACCGGGCTGGAGGGCCTCGTGAAAACAGACCGCCTTCGCCGCGATCACGTGCATGAGCGGTCCGCCCTGCACGCCGGGAAAGACCTGGGCATCGATCGCTTTCTGATACTGCGCCCGGCAGATGATGAGGCCGCCCCGCGGACCGCGCAGGCTCTTGTGCGTGGTGCTGGTGACAAAGTCGGCATGCGGCACCGGACTCGGGTGTTCGCCGGCGGCGACCAGGCCGGAGATATGGGCCATGTCCGCGAACAGCAGCGCCCCGCACGAATCGGCAATCTCCTTCATGCGCGCGAAGTCGATCGTGCGCGAGTAGGCGGACGCGCCGACCGTGATCATCTTGGGTTTGACCTCCACGGCCTGCTTCGCCAGCGCGTCGTAGTCGATCAACTCGTTGTCCGGCCGCACGCCGTAATGGACCACCTCATAAAAGCGGCCGGAGAAATTCGCCTTGTGCCCATGCGTGAGATGGCCCCCATGCGAAAGATCCATGGTGAGAATGCGGTCCCCGGGTTGGAGCACGGAGAAATAGACGGCCATGTTGGCCTGGGCGCCGGAATGCGGCTGCACGTTGAGGTGCTCGCCGCCAAAAAGCTGCCGTGCGCGCTCGAGCGCGAGCTGCTCCACGCGATCGACGTTCTCGCAGCCGCCATACCAGCGCTTTCCCGGGTAGCCCTCGGCGTACTTGTTCGTCAGCACCGAACCCTGGGCTTCGCGCACCGCGGTGCTGGCAAAATTTTCCGAGGCGATGAGCTCGATGTTTTCGTCCTGCCGGCGGACCTCATCCGCAATCGCGCGGGCGATTTCGGGGTCTACTTCGGCGAGGCTCGGCAGGGCGTGATAAGGCTGGGTCATAGCTAAAAGGGCTTTGCGAAATTCCTCCCCGGCGCGCGGATCCGGCACTCGTCCCTGCAGGTAGGCCAGCAATCCGGGGAGCGCTGCGCGCAGCGTGTCCCGGCACTCGGTGTAGAACGATCGGCCCATGCCGATGGGGTCGATGACGTCGATGTCATCCTCAACCGCCTTCGGATCGAATTCCCGGAGCAGAAAAGTCTTCCGCGCGGCCGCGGGATACAAGTACGCGAGCGCCTCGGCGTGCCCCTGGGTCATGGCGATGATCACATCCGCCGAGCGGACGAGTTCGCCGCTGACCGGCTGGCTGCGCAGCCGTGAACTGTCCACCCCGATCTCCGCCAGGACGTCGATGGCATGCGCGCTCGGTTTTTGACCCGGCAGCGCACTGACCCCGGCCGAGAGGGCGGGGAAAGCGTCGCCCGCCAGCGAGCGCCAGAGCGCCTCCGCCATCGGGCTGCGGCAAATATTGCCAGTGCAGACGAAGAGGACTTTTTTCACAAGGGTACGCGCGGGGAATCGGCATCCTAGAAATCTGACCCGGCAAGTCAACGTCCACGTCCCGCGCGCAGCGTCATCGTCGGGAACGCCGGCGCGGAATTCGGCCAGAACCAACCTTCCCGCACCCGCTTTGCCGACGGATCGGGCGATTCCGTTCCAATCTCATTTCCTGCCGGGCGATTGTGCTCGCCGATCCACCCATTGGCAGCCTTGTTGGAGGAATTCCGTTTTGACCCTCCAGCCTCCCGCGTCGTAAATCCGGCGCCGCTTCGCGCCGCCGACCCCCTTTGCTATGACGGGCAATCCTCTTCTCGACCTCGCTATTTTCGGTGGCGTCTTCCTGCTGCAATCGTTCGGCATGGCGCTGTTCCTGTGGCAGCGCTCGAAGGCCATCATGGCGCGCGCCCTGGCCGACAAGGACCTCGCCCTCGCAAATGAAATCAAGACCGCCGGCGAACGCGCGGCTGTGGCGGAACAGCGGGTCCTGCGGGTGCCGGAGCTCGAGAGAGCGCTCTTGATCAGCGAAAGCAAGGCACGGGACCTCTCCCAGACCACGGTGAAGCTCGAGGCGCGAACGGCGGAGCTCGAGGCGCAGTTGATGTATGAGCGGAAATCGCACGCCGAGAAGATCAACCTGCTCGATCGGGCGCGCTCCGAACTGGCCGAAAGCTTTCGCACTCTTTCCGCCGATGCCCTTCGCCAGAACAGTCAGGCCTTTGTGCAAATGGCAACCGCCGCCTTCGAGAAGCAGCAATTCACCGTGAGGGCCGATTTCGAAGGCGGCAATCGCATGGTGGGCGATGCCCTCAAACCCGTGACGGAAACCATCGAGAAGCTCCATCTTCGTCTGGGTGAGCTGGAACAGGCGCGCCACGGCGCCTACGAAGGGTTGAACACGCAGGTCCGGGAATTGCTCGAGACGCAGCAGGGTCTTCGCTTCGAGACCTCGAATTTGACAAAGGCGCTCGGGACTCCCGGGCAGCGTGGGCGCTGGGGCGAGATTCAACTGCGGCGCGTCGCCGAACTCGCCGGGATGGTCGCCCACTGCGATTTTTACGAGCCGGCCACACCCACCCTCGCCGGCGAGCCGGGCGCGACCCGGCTACGTCCCGACGTCTTGGTGCGCCTCCCGGGTGGACGCACCATCGTCATCGACGCTCACGCACCCACCGCCGATTTCCTCGAGGCCCTCGGCGCGCTGACCCACGAAGATCGCGTCGCCAAGCTCCAGGGCCACGCCATCGGGCTGCGCAATCACGTCAAAGCCCTCGCGAGCAAATCGTATTGGGAGCAATTTCAACCCTCGCCGGAATTCGTCGTGCTTTTCCTTCCGGGCGAGGCGTTCTTCTCGGCGGCGCTGGATACGGATCCCACCCTGATTGAGTTCGGCGTGGAAAAACGCGTCCTCATCGCCACGCCCACCACCCTCATCGCGATGCTCCGCGCCGTGCACTACGGCTGGAAACAGGAGACCCAGTTCAACACCGTGCGTGAAGTCTCCGCGTTGGGCGCGACCCTGCATCAGCGTCTGGCCGTCCTCGGTGACCGCCTGGCGCATTTGGGCGCCGGCATCGCGGACCTCGTCGAGCGTTACAATGAGGGAGTTTCCACGCTCGTGACCCAGGTTCTGCCTGCGACCCGCGAGTTGCGCGACCGGCTCCCGCCGGATTCCGGGAACGAGATTCCGCCGCCCCCTTTTGTCGATAAATCCGCCCGCCTGCCGCTGCCCCAGGAATTGCGCCCGCAAGTTGCCTCTTCGCAGCCCGCTTCGCTCGAACCGCCTCCCCTTCGGTCCCGTCCGCCGGCTCCGAGAAGCCGGCTTCCCCCTCCTCCGCCCGGCGTGGGAAACCTTTCCACCGGCCTCCCACCGGCTGCCGATCTTTAGAACCACGGACTTTCCCGGGCTTCGCAGCCCACCTTGCGAATCCGGTTTGCCCTCTTGCCAGCTGGGCCATTGTCGCCGATTTCAGCGCCCCGCATGTACTACACGTTCACCCTCCGCACGATCGGCCTTGTGCTCGGGATCGCGCTTCTCGTCACGCATCTCGCCGCTCTCGTGCGGCCCGATGCGGCCAAGCGACTGCTGGCGCGCTTCCCCCGCTGGTCCGCCGCCGGCATCCTCCTGCTCACCTTGGATGGGGCGTGGTATTGGTGGGTCGTCTCGGTCATGGATTTGGGGGAATTCAGTGTCTGGCGCCCCACCGTGCTGATCTTTCTCCCCATCGCCTACCTCGCCTCGCTCTACTACCTGCGCGAATTCCTGGCCGCGCGTGCGCTCGGCATCCTCATGTTGCTGGCGGCGATGCCCATTCTCGATGCCGCCTTCATGCAGCCGCCGCGCAGCCGCCTCCTCGTGGTGGTGCTCGCCTACCTCTGGATCGTCCTCGGCATGTGGTGGACTTCCGCGCCCCACCGGCTGCGCGATTGCGTCGAATGGACTCTCGCGTCCTCCACTCGTTGGATGCTCGCAGTCACAGGGGGCGCGGTATACGGTGCAGCCGTGCTGGCCTTCGCGCTCCTGCGCTGGTAAGCCTGCGGCTCCCGCCGCCCGCCATGGATTTCTTCTCCACCGGCATCCAACAGATTGGGCGACGCTTTCGGCGGCGCCGCCTGCGGCGTCTCATCTCGTCCGAGAGGCGACGTCTGGCTCGCTCTGAAACGGATCTCGGCCGCGCCGCCTGGCCGGACGTGGCGGACGCGTGTGCGGCCGACCCGGAAATTTCCGCCACGGTGGCGCGCCTGCGGGATCTCGACCGTGAAATCGCTGCGCTCGCGTCCGGAGCCCAAGCCCTGACGATCCAAGCCGCGGTCGCCTCCGCGGCCGATGCCCAGGTCCAGGAACGCGTCCTCGAGGCCCTTGGCGATGCCCACTCGGAACGCAGCTCGATCCGCGTGCAGGAAAACCGTCTGCGCACCGAAACCGATTCCATCCCGGTCGACGCCCTGGTGGTGCAGGGTGAAACTCCGCTGCGGACGCTGCATTCGCGACGGCAGGAGATCGAGCGGCGCGTCGAGTCGATCCATGAAGAGCGCCGGCAGGCCTCCGCGGTGGCGGATGAAAAGCGGGCGGAGACTCGCGGCAAACTGGAACCCGTCCAGCGTGACCTGGCGAGAATCGAAGCCGCGCGCAATCAACCGTTGCGCGAACTTGGCCGCTTCCTCGCCACGCGTCCCGACCTGGTCCCGGCCTCCGCTGCGCGCGCCCTCGCGACCGTCCACGCCCACCGGCAGCGCATCACGTCGCATACCGAGAGGGAGGAAGCCCTGCTTCGCCTGTCCCGGGCCGCGGATCAGCAGAGCGAACGACTCACTATCTTCGTGCTCACCACTTTCGCGGCCTTGGCGGCACTCGCGCTCCTGGTCACCTTTCGCGCCCCGCCGCGCCGGGATTGGCTGCCCAATGACACCCAGCTCATCGCTTCCGCCAACCTGCAGAAGCTCCTCACCATCGGCGCGAGCAGTTCGACGAGCCCCTGGAACGGCGTCTGGCGCAGCGGCCTCAAGCCCCTCAGCGAACTGCCCGTCTTCGCCGAATCGATCGGCGACGTGCGCCGGCTCACTCGTGCCACTGGGGTGGAACAGGATGGCGCGGTCGTGGACTATTTGTTGATCGAAACGGACGCGCCCGCCGGGGTCGTCACTTCCCAGCTCACCCAGCGGCACGGCTTCGGTCAACGCTACGACAGCGTGCATCTCGGCGGGCTGCCTATTTACGAGCGCTCCACGCAATTGGCCTGCGCGCAGATCGGGCCCCAGACCCTGACCTTCGGAAACTCTGCGGCAGTCAGCAAATTGATCCGCGTCCGGCTGGGCCTGGAGCTGGATTTGAAGATCGATGAGGCCTTTTTCGGCCATTATCGGCAACTCGAGCGCAGCAGCGGCTTCAGCCTCGTCACCGGGCGCCCGGCCGATTTGGTGGGGACTGCCGGCGATCCCGCGTTTTCCCCGGAGCTCACCGGCGCGTGCCAGCTTCTCGGCGTGGCCGCGTATCCGGGAGATCTCGTCACGCTCGTCGTGCTCGCTCGTGCGGAAAACCCGGAGCGAGCCGCGCGTCTGGCCGTTCTCTTCGCCAACGCGGTGCCGCGTTTCCTTCGCCTCGAGGACAACACCGCCTTCGACGGAACGCCCCAAATTCAACAAAATGAAAACGAGGTGGAATGCCGCGTTCGCCTGCCGGAGCCGGTGGCGCGCACGATGTTGGAGCGCCTGGCTTCCGCCCGGCTGGCGCCGCGTTAATGGTCCCGCCAGAGGAAGCTTTTCCGCTCGGAAATCACGACCCCGCCACGCCGGAGGATGGCGCGCCACGCGAGGACCCGACCGTGCTGCAGAAAGTCGTCGCCGATCACCGAGAAGCGCGTCGTTAGGTGACCGCTCGCACCGCGGTACTCCTGCTCCTTCGCCTGCACCATCGGACCCAGGTTTTGCTGGCGGTATTCCAACCGCACGGTCACGTCGGCCGAC
Organism: Chthoniobacterales bacterium; assembly: GCA_038226705.1. GTDB lineage: Bacteria > Verrucomicrobiota > Verrucomicrobiia > Chthoniobacterales > SZAS-18 > SZAS-18. The sequence continues at coordinate 14,181 of JBBRQH010000003.1, forward strand.
TGAGGGGAGGACCAGAAAAAGGTGAAGTAGTTTCCGTAGCGCTCCCGCTGCTCGCTGGGGGTAATGGCGCCAAATACCGCCCGCTTCCGTTCAAATTCGATGGACCGATCCTGGTTCGGCTCCAGCGGCGACTTCTTGGGAGCATCGAGAAAATAGAGCTTCGTCTTGGTGAAGTGTGGCCCCGCGCCGTCCGCTGCCTCGCTCAAGGGGACGAGCAGAAAAATAGCCAGCAGGGGGCAGAGACGATTTATCATGTCCGAAGCAATTCCGACGTTCCTGCCGAGTGTCAAACCTCATCGCACGCGTTTCGGCGCCCCATTCCCGGCGGAAAGCACAGACGGATCGCAGCCCCGGTCTTTTGATCTCAGCCATCAAGGGCAGCGCTCCGGTCACCAAGGATTTCCATCACCCTACCCTGAACCTCCGAATCTCCCGGAGCCCTCGCGCGCCCGCGAAGAAGGCGCGGAAGGAAGAGGGAGGGAGAAATAGACTTGCTTCGCGTCGCGGTCGACGAGCGGACTTGGTCGGCACATAGAATGGTCCTTCACGGGCAACGCAGAAGAAAGCCGCCTCCCAATCCCCGGCATTTCCCTGAGCTGCCTGCGTGTCCCGGGCGGCCGCCTGAATATGGGACGGCAGACGAAAAAGCCACGCTTTTCAGATCGAGTCGCGTTCGTCTAGCCTGTTCCGCAATGTGGCGAGTGCGTCGCATGTGGGTTGGCTGGCCCGGGAACAAAAAATAGAACCCCGGCAGGTTGGGGGCCCGCCGGGGTCACAAGATGGGTGGACTGAGTGACTAGACTTAGCCGAGACCAAACATGCCGGTTCCAACCTTCACGACGCCGGGAAGCTTGTAGACACGGGCTGAGAGATTCGTCTTCGGATCCTTGGCGGTGAAGACGTAACCCGACGCCGACAGCCCTTCGTAGATTTCCGAGACGGAGAGAGGCTTGCCTGACTTGGTAATCAGATCAACCACCGCGGGCGCCAGCGGCCCACTGGGGGAAGCCGGACGCTTCTTACCCTTGAGGGGAGAGGACCCCCGGGTCTTCCTGCCGTCCGGTTTGGCTGCCTTCGCCGCCTTGGGGGCGGCGGCCGTCGAGCCGGGTTTGCGGCCGCGTTTGGCGGGACCGCCTGTCGCGGCTGAATTAAAGATAGCACCATCCATCCACGACCGAATGGAGTCGAGGATTTGATGGGCTTCTGCTTTTAACGAAGCGACCGCGTCTTGAATAGCGGCGAGTCGCTGTAGGGGATTTGAGGATTTCATGCAATTTCGATGCTAGAGAGTCTCCCTAGTCTCGCAAGCACTATTCCCGCGGTCGCGCGACGCCTTTTCTCCTGCGAAAACGCCTCGCGGATCGCACTTGCCGCCAAGCCCCGGATGCCCGATCACTCTCGCCCTATGGGAGTACAACCCGATTCCTGGATCCGACGCATGGCTTTCGAGCACGGGATGATCGAACCGTTTGCGGAAGCGCAGGTTCGCCGCTCCGAGGGGGGCGGACCCGTCATCAGCTACGGCATCAGCAGCTATGGCTACGACCTGCGCGTCTCGCGGGAATTCAAGGTATTCACCAACGTCTTCAACACCGTCGTCGATCCCAAGGAATTCGACCCTAAGTCGTTCGTCGACATGGAAACCGACGTCTGCATCGTTCCCCCGAATTCCTTCGCCCTGGCCCGCTCGATCGAGTACTTCCGCATCCCCCGGGAGATCCTGACGATCTGCCTCGGCAAGTCGACCTATGCGCGTTGTGGAATCATCGTGAACGTCACGCCGTTCGAGCCGGAATGGGAAGGCCACGTGACCCTGGAAATCAGCAACACCACGCCACTGCCCGCCAAGATTTACGCGAACGAGGGGCTCGCCCAGGTGCTCTTTCTCCAGGCCGTGACACCCTGCGAGGTGAGTTACGCCGATCGCAAGGGCAAATACATGCGTCAGCGGGGCATCACGCCTCCAAAAATGTAGCCGGACCGTCGCCGGGATTTGCTTCCGGCCGCGAAACCGCCAATCTACGCCGTCATGCCCTCCCCCGCGCACCGCTGGATCGTCCGCTTCGCCGGCACCGACGCCGAACTCGAAAAATGCTACCGGGCGATTGTGGAATTGCGCCCCCATTTGACCGAGGCGGCGTTTGTCAAAGCGGTCCGCCGCCAGGACGAATCCGATGGCTACCGGCTGGTGTATGTAGAAGACGACGGGGAGGTCATGGCCGCAGCCGGGTTTCGAATTCTTTCGATGCTGGTGAACGGACGGGTGTTGTACGTCGACGACCTCGTGACGCTGGAAGAGCGCCGGTCCCGCGGTTACGGGAAGTTCCTGTTTGAGTGGCTGGCCCGTTATGCGCGCGACCAGGAGTGCCGCACGCTCGAACTGGATTCCGGCACCCAGCGCGCCGCAGCGCATCGATTTTATTTTCGCCAGCGCATGCAGATCTCGAGCTTCCACTTCCGCATGAAGCTCAATGAGTGAAGCGTTTCTTTCCCTGGCCGCCTGGCGCGGGGAGGCGGCCAAAGCCCGGGGCGCCTTCCGGGCGCGGATGCGCGCGCAGATTGCGGGGCGGGTCGAAAAGCAGACCAAGGGCGGCAAACCCTATTTCGAACTCGAGTTCGCCGACGCCACCGGGAAGGAGACTTTCCGCATCTGGAGCGACGCGCCTTTCTTCACTGCGTGCGCCACTCTGAATGCCGGCGATTGGGTGGAATTCGAGGGGGACTTCGAGAAGACCAATTTCGGGATCGAGCCGCGCCGCCTTGCCGTGCGCGCCCTCACGGCGCCCGAGGTCGAATCGCTCCTCACCGGTTCGCCCGAGCGCCAGGCCCGACTGGCCTCGGATGCGGCCGATCTGCAGCGTCTGATCGAAGGGATGCGCGAACCGCGCCTGCGCGCACTTTGCCTGCTGCTCCTGGCCCGCCACGGCGTCCGCTTTCGCCGCGCGGCCGCGGCCCGAACCTTCCACCACGCCCGCCGCGGCGGATTGCTCGAACACACCTCCCAGATGATGCGGGCCGCCGAGGCCGTCTGCATCGTGTATCCGCATCTGCACCGCGATCTCCTGCTCGCCGGAGTCCTTTTCCACGACTGCGGAAAGATGTGGGAATGCACCCCGGCCGAAGATGGCTTTGGCATCGTCCCGAATGAGACGGGCGAGCTTCTCGGCCACATCACCATCGGCTTCGAACTGGCCAACAAGCTTTGGACCGAACTGCGGGAAACACCCGAGTTTCGCACTTGGGAGACCTTGGAACCGCGCTCGGAAATGGTGCGACAACACCTGCTCCACCTCATCGCCTCGCATCATGGCGAATATGCCTTCGGCTCCCCGGTGCTGCCGAAGACCCCCGAGGCAATGACACTCCATTACCTCGACAATCTCGACGCCAAACTCGAAATGTTTGCCGGCGCCTACGCAAATGCGAAACAACTCGCGCCCGGCATTTTCGAGCGGGTGCCCCCGCTGCCGACCTCACCCATCCTTCCCTTGCCTTTGCTGCGGGAATCCAACGCCGTCCCCGGAGCGCGGTCTAGTTCCGAAGCATGAGACGCACGGGGCTCGCGGTCTTGTTCTTCACGTTTCTCCTCTTCATCTGGGAGATGCTCGTGCGCGCCGGCATTTATTCGCCGGTCCTTCTTCCCTCCCCATTGCTCGTGGGGGAATATTTGCTCGATGCCGCGCGCGACGGCTCCCTCCTCGCGGCCATGCTCGTCACGCTCCGCCGGCTGGCCGTCGGTTACGCCATCGGGCTCGGGGTCGGTCTTCCGCTGGGTTTGCTCACGGCGCGGATCAAGTTTTTCCACGATACCATCGGCACGCTCGCCCTCGGGCTGCAGACGCTCCCCAGCGTCTGCTGGGTTCCCCTCGCGCTCTTGTGGTTCGGCCAGACCGAATCGGCCATGCTCTTTGTCGTGATCATGGGCACGGTCTGGAGCGTGGTGCTCGCCGCGGACAACGGCGTGCGCGCCGTGCCTCCCATTTACCAGCGGGCGGCCCGCACGATGGGGAGCAAGGGGATGCACACGCTGGTAACGGTCACACTGCCCGCCTCGCTCCCGTTTCTGGTCAGCGGCATGAAGCAGGGCTGGGCCTTCGCCTGGCGCTCCCTCATGGCCGCCGAGATCTTCGTCAGCATCCTTACCGGCTTCGGGCTCGGACAGTTGCTGCACTACGGCCGCGAGTTGAATGCGATGGAACAGGTCATTGGCGTCATGCTCCTGATCGTCGTGATCGGACTTCTCGCCGACCGGTTGCTGTTCTCGCCCTTCGAGCGCTTTTTCCACCGTCGTTGGGGCACCCAGGGATAGTGGTTGTCGGGTCTGTTAAATGGACGACATCCGCCGCCGCAAGTTGCGCACGTTCGGCGTTTCGAATGCCCGTGACGCGGTCCCGCTCCCGCGGCAATTTTCCGCCCATCCTCCCATGAAACTCCGCCTCCTCGCCCCTGCCCTCGCCCTCATGTCTGCCTCCAACCTTGTTGTTGCCGCTCCCCCCGTTGAAATCACCTTTGCCGGAGACCTGACGAAATCGCCCATCGCCGCCGGTGTCGCCCTGCCCGCCGGCCGCGCCGTGTTCATGACCAGCGGAACCGTCCCCCCCATGCTGAACAAGGACGCCACCGATGCGCACGGCCGCCTGGGCGATACGAAGACGCAGGCGATTGGAACGCTCAAGCAAATCGAGACGCTGCTTGCCAAGGAAGGCCTCACGCTTAAGGACGTCATTTACCTGCGGGTGTACGTCACGGCCGATAAGCAGAAGGAAAACACCTTCGACTACAAAGGCTGGTTCGAAGCCTATGGACAGTTCTTCGGCACCGCGGCAAATCCCACGAAGCCCGCGCGCTCCACCGTCGGGGTCGCCGGCCTGGTGAGCCCGGATTGGCTGATCGAGATCGAGGCCGTGGCGGTGTATCCGAAGCTGTAGTCGTAGTCGCAGATGAATTGAGTCGGCGGCACGACTCTTGGCCAAATCGCCGCCGGCAGGAACGTCGCAGAGCACCCCGCCCCCTTGACGCGCCGCGACGGGCGAGCCAAGGGGCGCCGATGTTCACCGGATTAGTTGAAGAAGCAGGCCGCGTGGTATGGCTGCGCCGCAGCTCGGAGAAGGGCATCCAACTTCACATCGCCGCCCCGGGCATCGGCCCCAAGGTGCGCACGGGCGACAGCGTCGCGGTCAACGGCTGCTGCCTCACGGTCTCGTCGCACCGCGGCGACAACATGACGTTCGATCTCCTGCAGGAATCGCTCGATCGCACCAACCTGGGCAAGCTGCGGCCGGAATCGGGGGTGAATCTCGAGCGCGCGCTCCGCGCCGACGGGCGGCTCGGCGGCCATTTCGTCCAGGGGCACATCGATTGTGCGAGCCCCGTCGTCGCTTTCGAACAAAAAGGCGATGACTATCGCCTCGAGATCGCGTTGCCCGATGAATTCGCGCACTACCTCGCCTTCAAGGGTTCCGTCTGCGTGAACGGCATCAGCTTGACCGTGGCGGATGTGCTTCCGCGTTCCTTCGTTATCTGGATCATTCCCCACACGCGCAAGGTCACGAATCTCCGGGCGGTCCAGAGCGGCGATCTCGCCAATCTCGAGTTCGACGTGCTGGCAAAATACGTGGAGCGCATGCTGCAGCGCACGCGGTAAAGAGGCGCATTTCCATCACGCCGGGATTGCCTGTTGCAGGGCAGGCGTTTGCTTTGCTTTCGATCTCGGCGAGCGCTTCGTTCATGCCCTCCACGCGCCGGGATTTCCTCAAACTTTCCACCGCCGCCGGCGGCGCGCTCGCCCTTGGAATTCGCGCGGGAGCGCGCGCCGCGGAAACGAGCGAAATGCCCGGCGCCAGTTCCGGTAAAGCCCCGAAACCGATGAACCTTCTCATTCTGGGAGGCACGGGTTTTACCGGCCCCGCCCAAGTTCGGTACGCCCGCTCGCGCGGCCACAAAGTCACCGTTTTCAATCGCGGGAAAACGCACCCGGGAGAATTGCCCGAGGGCGTCGAGCAACTCTTGGGCGACCGCAACGGCAAACTCGACGCCCTCAAGGGACGCAAATGGGACGTGGCGATCGATATTCCGACGTCGCTCCCGGTCTGGGTGCGGGATGCGGCCCAAATCCTCCAGGGCAACGTGGACCGTTACGTCTTCGTTTCGACCATTTCGGTTTACGCGGACCAGCGCAAACCCGATCAGGATGAGTTCAGCGCGCTCGCGGAATACAAAGGCGCCGACGCGATGAAGGAAACGCGGGAAAGCCTGATCGCTTCGAACTTCGAGTTGTATGGCCCGCTCAAGGCGCTGGCGGAAAAAGAGGCGGAGAAATGGTTTCCCGGCAAGACGCTCATCATCCGCCCCGGCCTCATTGTTGGGCCCGGCGATGAATCCGATCGTTTCACCTACTGGCCCGTCCGCATCGACCGCGGCGGCGAAGTGCTCGCCCCCGGAAACAAGACCGACCCGGTTCAATTGATCGATGCCCGCGACCTGGCGGAATGGACCGTTCGCATGGTCGAACTGGGCGCGACCGGCGCGTACAACGCGGCCGGACCGGCGGCGTTGCTGACGATCAGCGCCATGCTCGATGAGATCAAAGCCGCGACCAAATCGAATGCAACCTTCGCCTGGGCCGACGCCGAATTTCTCGCCGCGCAAAAAGTGTCGCCCTGGAGTGACATGCCGGTCTGGGTCCCGCCGCGCGGCGAGGAAGGTGGGCTGAATCGCACCAGCATCAAACGGGCCCTCGCGAAGGGTCTGACCTATCGATCGCTCGCCGACTCCACGCGCGACACTCTCACGTGGTTCAAAGCCCAACCGGCCGCACGCCAGGAGAAGCTGCGCGCGGGGCTCACCGCCGCGCGCGAAGCCGAGGTGCTGGCCGCCTTGAAGGAACGGGCGAAAGGCTGAAAAACCTACGACCCCGGCTGACAAAAACAGGAACTCGTCAGCGGCAGATCGGCCTTGCGCCAGACCCGGCGGAAACGCGCTTCTACGGCCGCGGATTGTGCCGGCTGCTTCGCCAATTTAAAGCAGCGCGCGAGCCCGTAAAGCGACCAGCCGTTTTCCGGCAGACGCTCCAGGTCCGCGCGATACACCGCGGTCGCTTCCTCCACCCGGCCTGCTTTCAGCAGGTTCGCCCCCAGCGCGTGGCGCACGGGAATGATCCATCCCGGCGGTTCGTCATAACGCAGCGCGTCCTCGGCCTTCACCGCCACCCGAAGCTCCTCCAGTCCGGCCTCCAATTGACCGTCGCGCGTCAGGATCTCCCCGGCCAGGAGGTGCGCGGCGAGGTCGAGGATGTTCTTCGCTGGATTGTTCCCGGCCATGAACTCGGACGGGACTTTCGCTGCTGCCTCGAGAAAGGCGGTCTGTTCAGTCCGGGCGGAGGCGACGTCGCCTTTCGCGGCCAGCGCCATGCCCCGCGCGGCGAGACGCAGCGCGCGACTCGCCGGGAGGTGCTCAGCCGGCTCCGGCTCGGCCAGGATCTCGTCCCATCGGCCAAAGCGCACCAGCACTTCGAAGGGCATTCCGACATAGACATCCACAAACGGCGCATTCTCCTTCACCCACTCCGCCGGCATCTCCGCCACCATGCTGCGGATGATTTGCAGCGCGTGCGCACTTTGCCCGGTCATCGTTGCGGCATAGGTCTCCATGTGATGGTTGTGGGCCATGTAGACGCGATAAAACCCCTGCTCCTTTCCGGACATTTCGCGATAGGTTTTGTCGGCGGCCCGGGCCCTCGTGTTTGCGACGATCGCCTCGTGCCAGCGCCCGCGGCGCACGTCGATGTGCGAGGGCATGTGCACCAGGTGACCGAGCCCCGGCTGCAGATTTCGCAGTCGATCGGCGGCCCCATCCGCGCGCCCGGGGTGCGGCGACGCCTCCACGGCGTGGATGTAGAGATGATTGGCCAGCGGATGCCGTGCGTCGCGGGCCAGGACGGCCTTGCAGGCAGCCAGGACCTCGTCCGTCCCCGGCTGCGCCTTGCCTTCCGGAGTCCATTGATCCCAGGGACGCAGATCCATGAGCGCCTCGGCGTAGAGTGCGCCGACATCGGCATCGCGCGGATGCGCTTTCCAAACCGCGCGCATCGCCCCGGCATACGCCTGGTCGAGCGCGGCTCGATCCTCGGGCGGCGGATTGGCGTACCGTTTCGCAAGGGCGCCGATGAGAGCACGCTCGACCGGCGTGCCGGCAGCCGCCGCCGCGTGGGCCTTTTCCAATGCGCCCCAGGCTGCGGTGGCGCGTTCGGGCGGGAGAAAGGGGAAGTTGATGTGCGGACCGTTCGCCAGCGAAATTCCCCACCAGGCCATCGCACACTTGGGATCGAGACGGACCGCCTCCTCAAACGCGCGGATCGCCTCGTCGTGGTTGAAGGCGAACAGGAACGCGAGTCCCTGATCGAAGTAGCGTTGCGCTTGGGCTGAGGTCGTCTTGACCTTGCGCCGGTGGGAGCCCAACCCCGGAAAGAGAGGCACCCTGGCAGCCGCTTCGACGCGGGATTCTTCCGCCCCACCGGGGAGCGGGAACAGCACCAGGGCAGCGGCGGTGAGAGACATCGTGCGACGCCAGCAAGGGAATTTCATGGCGAGAGAGAGATTTTATCGGAGCCAATCACGACTTCATGCGCAGTGAGCGGACCTTGCGGTGAAAAGAACAGGGACGCGCCAAATTTGCGCCGGGCGGGAAGCCGCGCGCGGACCATCCACGTCGAAGAGAAGCGCTCATGGCGGGACGGATTTAGCAAAGGATCAGACGGGAGGCACGCAACAATTCTCTCGCGGAATACCGCTTCAATGGCAGGTTGGCCGCCCCATGTTCCGATCGTTCGCCGCCTTCTTCGCCACCGTGAGCGCCTTGCTCGTCGCCTTTCCCGCAGCGGCAGCCGAGACCTTGCCGGAAATCTGCGCTCGCGTCGATGGCGAACCCATCACGCGCTTCGACGTGCAACGAGTTTTCGACGTGCTGATGCTTTCGAGCGGGAAGGGCCCCACGGAACTCGACGACGCCGCGCGCGCGGAAGGCTACCGTGTGGTGATCGACGAAATCATCAGTGACCGCCTCGTCGCGCGCGCCGCCAAGGACGTGAGTGTCGCCGACGAAGAGGTGGAAAAGCGCTTCGTGGAACTTAAGAAGGGCTACGGTGACAAGGATTCGTACGAGGCCGCGTTTCGGGAAGAAATGATCAAGGCCGGTCAGACCGAGACTTTGATTCGCGACAATCTGCGCGCCGCCCTCCGCCAAGAAAGATGGCTGGCCACCCAGGTGGCGGACAAGCTCACGGTCACGCCGGCGGAAATCGAAAAGGCCTATCGGGAGAACGCCACCACCTTTACGGAACCGACAACTGTGCGCGTGAGTCACATCCTGCTCCAGATCGCCCCGGGCATGCCCGCCGAGGAAATCGCCGCCAAGGAAAAACTGATGAAGGAACTCATGGAGCGCGCGAAGAAGGGTGAGCTCTTTGCCGACCTGGCCAAGAAGTATTCGGAAGACGAAGCCACCCGCGAGCGCGGTGGCGATCTCGGGTACTTCGTGCGCGAGGCAGTGGATCCCGCTTTCGCCGAGGCTGCTTTCAAGATTAAGCCGGGCGACATAATCGCGCCCGTCCGATCAAAAATCGGGCTCCATCTCATCCAAGGCACGGGGCGGCGCGAGGCCACCCCCATTCCGCTGGAAAAAGTGCGGGAAAATATTGTCCGCCTCATCCAGACGGATAAACGGCGTGAGGCCTTGCAAAAGCTCTTGGCCTCCTTGAGAGAGAAAGCGAAGATTGAGCTGTTGCTTCCGAAATGAGCCCCGCGCGCCCCTGTGGCGCGACACTTGCAGCGGCTCTCCCGGAAAAGCGCCTCCATGTCCCGCAAATCCAAGAATCGCGTCGGAGTCATCGGTCTCGGGCAGATCGGCTCGAAGATTGCGTCGGGCCTGCGCGGCGGCGGCTTCTCCGTTTACGTTTGGAATCGCACGCCGCGCGCTGAGCCCAACTTCCTCGGCTCCGCGGTCGAAGTCGCGGATCTGTGCGACATCGTGCAGCTCTTCGTCCCGGACGAGGCCGCCCTCGGCGAAGTCGTCCGCACGATTGCGGCTGCCCTCCGTCCGCAGCATGTCGTGCTGGGTCACTCCACCGTCTCCCCGGAAGCGGCCCGGCGCATCGGCGGAATTGTCGAGAGTGCTGGCGCGCGCTACCTCGACGCCCCCGTCATCGGCTCGCGGGCGGACGCCGAGGCGCGCAAACTGATCTACTACATCGGCGGACGCGAAGAGGCATTGAAAGACGTTCGCACGGTGCTGCAGACCACGGCCCGCCGCATCGTCCTGGCGGGCGGGATCGGCTCCGCTTCCCTGCTCCGACTGGCCACGCAGACGCTTGCCGCCGCCACCCTGCAGGGCCTGTCCGAAATGCTGGCGCTCTCCCGGGCCGGAGGTCTCCCCGACGAGCTACTTCTCGATGCCATCGACGACGATCCCGCGCATTCCAGCCTCGCGCTCGAGAAGCTCGAAGCCATGACGAAGGGACACTTCGCGGGGGGTCCCCCCGCGCGTCATGTTTTCGCGGGACTGCGACTCGCGCTGGATTTCGCCGAGGCGAATTCCGTCCCGCTGCGCGCCGCCCAAGCCGCGTACGAAGCGTGCCGGAACGCGATCCAACAGGGCGCCGGAGCCAGCGATGCCGCCATCTTGTCCCGTCATCTCCAGGCGAACGCGCCTGAAGTCGTAGCTGCGGAGCCCGAGGTTGCAGCCGTTGTGCCCGAAGTTGTGGCTCCCGGGCCGGAAGTTGCAGCCGCCGCACCCGAGGCGGTGGCTGCGGCGCCCGAGGTTGTGGTTGCCGTGCCTGAAACCGCAGCCGTCGCGACCGAAAGGCTGGAAAAAGCAGTCGCGCTCCCAGCGCCTTCGCGCGTGTTTGCGGAACTCCCCACCGCGCCCTTGCGTGATTTCGCCGCCGCGCGGCAACCCGAGCCCGCCCCACCGCCAGCGCTGGAGTCTCCGCCGTCGGCGCCTGCCTCACCGATCGAGCCCGAGATCGTGGCGGCGTCTCCGCCCGCTCCTCCAGTTTCGCGGCCCTTTGTGCGGCCGAAGATTCCGCCCGCGTTGACGCCCTTTGTGCTTCCGCCACGCGAAACGCCAGCCGCACCCAGCGCGCCGCCGGCAGAAAAGCCCGCCGTTGCCGCGGTTTCCGCTCCGCCGGCGGAGGAGCCGGCCTGGACCCCGGCCCGGCGTCTCACGCCCCTGCACGCGGCACCGCTGACGCCTCCCGTCGCGCCTGCACCCGCGGCTGTCCCCGCTCCACCGCCGCCTTCGCCGCTCATTCCGCTCCGGACGAGGCTCGACCAGGTTCCGCCGGCGATCGCAGCGACGCGCTCCACGCCTCCACCGCCTCCGTCTCCTTTCATTCCGTTTCAGCCCCGGCCTGCGCCCGAGCCCGAGCCGATGGTAGCGGCGCACCGTCCCCTGGAAACGGCCGGGGCTGCTCCCGCGCCGAATGGATCGCCTTCGCGTGCCACCACCTCGGTCCGGCCGAAGGCACCCACCGCGCGCGTTCCACTGCTTTCCGCGGCACACGCCCCACGCGGCTCCGATTCCGGTCCAATCATCCTGGCCAAGCCCGATGCCACCGGGCGGGCAGGTCTCGGCGCCGGCGGCGAATTGCCGCCCCCTCCCACGCCACCCTTCGTGGCTCCGCCGACACCTCTCCGTGCCACCGTCAGCGTCCCTGCACCGTCCGGGGCACCCGGGCGCGGTAGTGCACCCACCCCACTGGCGCCGCAGCCCGTTCGGCCAGCCGCGGAAATCGCGGAGGCTTTTACGCGTGCGACTTCCCGCGCTCCACTTCTGAACGCGCCGGTCACTCCGCGGCCGGTGCTGCCTACCCTCGGCAGCGCCGCGCAAGGGCTTGCGCCTTCGCGCGCGACTGCTCCCGCGCCACTCGCGGCCTCCCCATCTCCCCTGCCGCGTCCAACTTCGCCGGTCCCTGTTCCCGTTTCCCCGACGCATGCCATGGCGGCAACCCCCGTCACACCGAAGCCCATTGCTCCGGCCGCGGCCCCGGTCCCGCCATCGATTCCAGCCCGCGCCACCACGCCCGTCCCCGTCGTCGCAAACCCGCCCCGCGCCACCGCGCCGATTCCTGTCGCGCCGCCACCGGGCCCGTCGACGGCGGAAATCCCTCCAACGTCGGAACCCTCCCGCTCGACTTCTCCCGCGCCCGTTAAAGTCGGCGCTTTCCTCCGCACGACTCCGCCGGCTCCGATCCCAATTGCGCCGGTCCAGCTTGGGTGGCAGACCGCGTCGAATGCGGCATCTGCCACGGCACCGCCAGCTCGCCCCACGGGGTTCGTTCCGGCAGCGCCGGGACCAACGTCCGTGCCGCGAGTCTCGCCGCTCCCGGTTCCGGCTCCGATCACACGGGCCACTTCTCCGATGTTCCTCCGGCGCAGTGCGGCTCCTCCCGCCGTTTCTGCGCCTATGCCCTCCGCCGCGCCGATGCCGTCCGCTGCGCCGATGCCGTCCGCGGACCCCGCGCTTTCTGCGGCACCGCCGGCGCGCGAGGTCGCACCCGCACCCGCGCCCGAGTTGCGGCCGGCGGCGCTTGTTCCGCCCCAGGCGGAGCTGCCGTCCGTTCCCGGCACGCCCCCGGCGCCTCCGGCTCCTAAACGACCATCTCCGACCACTCTCGTTCCCTCCCGCCCGCCCTCCAAGACGGTGCCGGTACCAACGCGCGCCTCGAGTTCCGTTCCGGTTCCGCCGATAAAACCAGTCGAAGTCGTTTCGGCCGCTTCGCCGCAGAATTTCGGCCCGTTTGTCATCGAGGAAGCAAGTGCCACCCGGCCCGCCGGACCGGTTCCGAAAACCAAGGCGATCGAAATCGAGATGGAAGTGATCGCCCCGGGTACTTCATCCGTTCCTCTCGTCCCGCGCGTAGCGGCCGTGGTCCCGGGTGAGATCCGGCCGATTCAACGCGTGGCTGCACAACCGCCCCTCGGAGGTCAGCGACCTCAGATGATTCGGCCGCCACCCAAGGAAAGCTGGATGAAACGAATTTTTGGCCAATAGCTGTTCCGTGCCATGAGTCACCCCGCGATTCCGCTTTATCAGGTCGATGCCTTCACCCGCGAACGGTTTCGCGGCAACCCCGCGGCGGTGTGCCCGCTCGAGCGCTGGCTGCCGGCGGAGACGATGCAGGCCATCGCCGGCGAGAATAACGTTTCAGAAACCGCCTTCTTTGTCGCGGAAGGATCCGAACACCGGCTACGCTGGTTCACGCCCAAGCACGAGGTGGAGCTTTGCGGCCACGCCACTCTCGCCTCCGCTTTTGTGTATTTCACGCACTTGAAACCGGAGGCCTCTTCTGTGCGTTTCCAGACCAGAAGCGGCCCTCTCGACGTGCGCAAGGAGGGCACCGCGCTGCGGATGGATTTTCCCCGCGTCGCCTTCGAGAAGTGTCCCGAACCCCCCGCCGGATTGCGCCGCGCGCTGCCCAAGCGGGCCCTCGAGGTGTGGTGGACCCCCGCCAAGTATTTCGTCGTCTACGGTTCGGAACAATCGGTGCGCGAGGCGGAACCCGATATCGGGGCGCTCGCAAAATTTCATCCGCGCGGCGTGGCGATCACCGCGCCGGGCGAGACCTGCGATTTTGTCTCGCGCTACTTTGCGCCGAGCTACGGCATCCCGGAGGATCCCGTCACCGGCTCCATCCATTGCGCCCTCGCGCCGTTTTGGGGCGAACGTCTCGGCCGCAAAAAGCTCTTCGCCCGCCAGCTCTCCGCCCGCGGTGGCGAAATGATCTGCGAGCTGCGCGACGACCGCGTCGATCTCATCGGCCATGCCGTGGAAGTTTTGCGCGGGGAAATCCTGGCAGAGGCTGGCTGAGCGGCCAATCCGCAATCAGAAATTCCCCTAGTACCGCGGCACTTCGGGGTCGATTTCCTGCGACCAGCGGTCGATTCCGCCGGTGATGCTCTGGGCGTTTTCGTAGCCGAGGGAACGGAGATATTCCGCGGCCCGCAGGGATCTCATGCCATGATGGCAATAAAGGAGAATCCGCGCTCCGCGCTCTGGCAGCCGCTCCCGGGCGGTATCCGCGAACGTCGTGAGCGGGAGAAGCGTCGCCCCCTCGAGACGGCAAATCGCGTGCTCATCGGGCTCCCGCACGTCCGCCAGCACCAGCCCGGCGGGCATCTCCGCGAGCAAGGCTTGCGCTGCCTCCGGATCGATTTCGAGCGGCAGCAGGAGGCTCATGGCGTCGGGTCGTCCCTCAGTTTACGATGGTGACGGGTGTCCCGACTTCGAGATTGCGAAAGAAATTCTCACTCATGAAAAGCGGCATCCGGATGCAGCCGTGCGAAGCTGCCACGCCGGGCAGATAACCCGCATGCATTCCCACGCCGCCGGTGATCCGCATGAAATTGGGCATTGGGGCGCCCACGTACTTTGCCCCCGAAGGAGCCCTATCCTTCCGGGTGTCGACGTCTGGATTGATCACTTCACCCGTTCGACCATCGACATACTCCCCGAAAAGCGAAGACACGTGATCCTTGTCCTTTTGCACGATCTTGAATTTGCCGGAAGGCGTGTTGAAGCCTTCGCGACCGGACGAGATGGCGGAGACCCCGACGAGCAAATCCCCCTTGTAAAAATAGGCGCGCTGTTCGCTGAGACGGATCTCAATCCGGGGCGCACCTTTGACCCCGTCCCCATCCCAAAACGAGATCGGATCGCTCTGGGCCGCACGCGGCGCATTGGCCGCCGCGTTGGCGCGGGCATCGGCATAATCCCGGTTGGAGAGGCCTCCCAGGTATTGGGTATCGCCCCGGGCCCAGCGGGGGTCCGACCCGGTGCAGCCGGTGAGCGAGACGAGAGCAAAAAGAGCGGAGCTGACGAGAATTAAACGAACCATGGGCCTGCCGGAAATTAGAGTTCCAAAGGTGCCGCAGGAGACCCGAGCGTCAACAACTCATTGCCGGATGGAACGTCCTTTGCTATCGAATCCTTCCAGCCACGGTCGGCTGGGTCCTCCTCTCCCTTCCGATCTTTCCATGCCCACCTACGAATATCGCTGCGAGAAATGCGGCGGCGCGTTTGAATTTCGCCAATCGATGAAAGATCCGCATCTCGCCGAATGTCCGCCGGAAGCCTGTCTCCAGGCAGAATGGGGCCATGGAGCCGTCAAACGCCAGTTGGGCCGGGGCGCGGGACTCATCTTCAAGGGGTCCGGCTTCTACACCACGGATTATCGCAGCGAGAATTACAAGGCCTCCGCCAAGGCTGACGCGCCCGCCGCGCCGGCCAAGACCGAGGGCAGCGGCGGGTCCGGCTCGTCCGCGCCCACCCCGAGCGCCCCGGCGGCCCCAAAACCGGAGTCCAAGCCCGGACCTGCGGCGGCGCCTTCCGCCCCGGCTTCGACCTAGTTCCAGTTCGTCAATCCCCGCATTTATGGCCGAAACCGTCACCCTCCGCTGCACGGCTTGCGGCTACGAAAACGAGCCGCAACGCGTCTATTGCCACAACTGCAGCACCAAGCTCGACCGCCGGCTACTGCCGCCGGAAATGCTCGAAAGGCAGGACTCGGCGGAAATCGAGCGGCACGTCAAAAAGATCACCGATCCCCGCCGCGGTATCTTCAAGCGCCGGGTCGTCAACACCTGCAAGAGCATCCTATTCGGCGCGGTGATCGGATTGCTCGCCTGCATCTTCCGGGGCCCCGAGACGGAGCCTGCGCCCATTCCGATCGATGTACGCGTTGGCGCTCCCTTCATTTACGACGATTTGCAGAGCGCCATGGGGCAGCCGACCGCGAAGCGCTTCGCATATACGCAGGCGCAGGCGAACGGCTATCTCGAGAATGCCTACCGCGCGCGCGACATCGATTTTTATTACATCCCGCTGCGCTACGAGCGGACGTTCGTTGAGTTCGACGAAGGTTCGGTGGACGTCACGGGGCAAATCACCTGTCTGTGGCTGCCGATCCGCGTGGGGGGCCGGTATGCGGTCACCCTGCGCGACAAGAAAATCGAAGCCCGCCCCCTCGCGGGCCACTTCGGCCGCCTGAATATTCCCGGGCCGCTCTGGAAGTATGCCGGGATCTGCCTGCAGCCCCTCTGGAACCTCATCGACAAGGACAAGCGCGCCGTGCAGCAGCTCAACGCGATCACCTTTCGCAAGGGTGTGGTGGAACTGCAGGTGAAATGAAAAGGGGCGGCCTCGCGCTGCTATTTTTTTTCGCGGCGCTGCCGGTGCTATGCGCGGTGCTTCCGCCGCGCACGATCAGCACTTCGCGCCAGTTTGCCGTCTACGGCTTCGATGCCACGCAGCGCTCGGCCGCCGCGAGCATCGCGGAGGAAACGAAATCCGCCCTGCTCCAAACGCTCGGCCTCCGGGACGACTGGAAGGCCATGATCGTAGTGCTCCTGCGCCGACCCACCGCCTGCGATCCCGGGGTGGCGCCGCGCCTGCTCTCCCTCGCGCAGACGGGCACGAGCCTCAAAATCCAGCTGGAACTCCTGACCGGCGAAGGCGGACGCGGGCTGTGCTTTCGCGATGAAATTGTCCGTGCGTTGCTGGCTGAACTCGCCTACCGCGAATCCAGCGATCTGCCCGTGGGGGCACCGTTCCGCGAGCCGCCCCCGTGGTTGGTGGAAGGACTGGCCGGGCACCTCGACGCCCTCCGCGACGATAGCACGGACGCGTTTTCCCCGGAGCTTTTCCAGACCCTGCTCAACGCTGGGGCGGAGTTCGACCCCTTTGCCTTTCTCACCCGTGACCCGCGCAGCCTGGATGCGACATCGCGGCAGATTTTTCGGGCCGCGGCCTCTGGGTTGGTTCGCCTGCTCTTGCGCGACTTGCCGGGCGGTCGCGCGGGGTTGCTGGCGCTCCTCCGTGCACTCCCGGAGGCGGGGCGGGGCGCCGTGACCGATCTGCCGTATTTCTGTCCGGAACTCGCGCAATCGCCCGACGGCCTGCGCCGTTGGTGGACGATCGGGCTCGCGCGCGCATCGGCCCCCGATCCGCGCAAGCTCGCCGGCGCTGCCGACAGCGACTGTGCCCTTGGCGAACTGATCGCATTTCCGGCCGAGCCTCCGCAAAAGACCGCTGATCTCACGGAGATGCCGGCGCGTCTTTCCGATCGCAAGAAGCGCGATGCCGCCGTCGCCCAACTCGCGGCGGCCCGCTCCGGATTGATCGCGCTTCAGGCGCGAGCCCATCCCTCGGTCTGGCCGCACGCGCTCGAGGCGCTGCGGCTCGTCGATCTCGTCTTGCGCCGAAAAACCGGGGACCTCCCGCAAGGCCTGCGCGCCCTCGCGGCTGCCCGCACCGCCACCCGTCGCCAGCTCGAGGGCGGGGCGGATTACTTGAATTGGTTTGAAGCCACCCAGCTCAAGGACCTCGCCGCCGCCCTCGGTTCGCCCCGCCGCGAACTCGAGGCCGTTACCGTGCGCCCGGACAAGATTTCCGAGTATCTCAATGCCATGGAGGCGGAGGTGCGCTGAAGCTCTCAGTCTGCGCCCTCATCCGGCCGGCGCATATTTCCAGACCCACTCCGAACTTGTCTCGCGCCGCAGTCGACCGTCGTAAACCGAGCGATCGAGATGCGAAAGCGCCTCCACCAGCGAGAGCGCCCAACCCTCCGGCGACATGGCGGGGAAATTCCACGAGGCCTGCGCGACTTCGAGCACGCTCGCCGTGCCGCGCTCGCGCACCACTCCTTCCATATGGGCGAGCCGCGTCGCATGATGCGCGGTCAGTTCATCGATCCGCTGCGGGAAGCGCGCGCTCGGCGCGCCATGCCCCGGGAGAGCCAACTCGACTTCCAGCGGACGCAGCTCTTTCAGCGATTGGAGATAGCGGCCGAGCGGATCGGGCTCGATGCCCGGCCAGAGCCCGATGTTCGGCGTAATGTCTGGGAGCACCTGGTCTGCCGCGAGAAGAATCCGATCCGCCGGCGCATGAAAAAGCAACTGCCCGTCACTATGCCCCGGCGCGTGCAAAACGTCCCAATCGCGCCCTCCCAGCACGATGCGGCTGCCACCTTCCAGAAATTCCACCCGCTCGGGAAAAGGCATTGTGCCTTTGCGCGTCGAGTGCTCCTGGTTCGCATTCGGGGCGTTTCGCAGCATCTCCACCAGTACGGCCGGCACGCCGCAACGGTGCGCATGCGCCGCGATTTCAGAGTCCCGATTCGCCGGCCGGTCCAGCCAGACCATCCGTACGATCTCCCACTCGCGCGCGGAGATCCGCACGGGCGCCCCGCCCCCGGAGCGCTGCTGCATCCACCCGGCCGCCCCAAAGTGATCCGGGTGACTGTGCGTGACCACGATCTGCTGCAATTCCTCCCAGCGGAGCCCGAGCGCGCCGACGGTGCGTTCCCAGAGTTCACGCGCCGCGGCATTGTTGTAGCCCGCATCCACCACGCTCCAGCCCTTCCCGTCGGGTTCGCGCAGCAGGTACGCATTCAGGATATCCAGCCCCGGAAACGGCACGGGCACACGGATGAGGAATATTCCGGGCGCGACTTCGGCAGGCGGCTCGGGATCGGCGGTCGACATCGCCGACCAGTCGCGAGAACGCCGCGCGTGTCGAGCGGCATCGCCCGGCTTCGCGCGGTCCCCTCCCCTATTACTCCGCCAGGCGCGTGCGCAGGTGTTCCTCCGCCGAATCCATAATGCTTTCGTGGCTCGCCTTGGGGATCGCATGAAAATCTACCCAGCCCGGATGGCGCGCCGCCAGGGCGCGACCCATCGAGATCGGAATGAGCGGATCGTCCTCCCCGTGGAAAATCGACAGCCTCGGCCGCGGAGTGCGTCCCGCCAGAACGTCGATGACCCGCTCGTTATCCCAGCGGTGCGTCAGCACTTCGCAGAGGGGCCAGCCAAATTCCTGGCGCGCCATCGCCCGCATCGAAGTGAACGGGGAAATCAGTTCGATATCCCGGACCGATTCGCGCTCGGCAAACTCCAGCGCCACCGCCGCGCCGAGCGAGTGCCCGCCCGTGCGCAAACGTGGCGCCAGGGCCTCGCGCGTCACGCCCAGCTTCTGCACGAGCGCTGGAATCAATCCGTCGAGCGAGCGGCGGATCGAGGCGATGCTCGGCTTGCCTCGGCTGCTGCCGTAGCCCGGATAGTCCACCAGCACGAGCGTCGCCCGCCGCGTCGCGGTATCGAGTCCTGCCACCCAATCGACGGCGCGCGAGGCATTCCCCGCAAAGAAAACCCAGATCGGGCCGGTGCCGGCGTCGCCGATGCGGGGCGGCAATACATACGCGGTCTGCGCGCCATCGCTGGTTTGCCAGTCCAGCGCCTGCAGCCTTCCGGCCAGGACTCTCACCGGGTCGAGCGGATAGGCCCGCGGATAGAAGAGCAGCCGCTCCTGCAGGAAGTAGAGCAGGCCCGCGAGGAGCACGAAGATGATGAGAGCGGTGCGCACGACACGGATCGCGAGTCTTTTCAACACCGGCGAATATTGCAGTTTTTCGTGTCCGCGCATGGCCCAGACGTTGCTTATGCTTGACGGGGTACGTATTACTTAACGTCCTAAGATATCCGCCCCTGCTCCTCTCCAGCTTCCCGTCCCCCCGATGCCCGTTGAAATTTCCAGCCCACGCGATCTTGCCGCTCTTCTCGACGAGCGCTGGCCGCAGGAGCCGGGGAGCGACGATGACCGGGCGGATCTCCGGCCGGATCGCAATACGCTCACCGAGCTGATCCGCGTCTGTTTCCAGGCGAGCATGATGCGCGAGGAAGCCCGCCCGGTCACGTTTCGTCTCATTCTTGCGGAACCGGGGCGGTTTCAGGCCGAGCAGGGGCCGCCGACCGGGCTGCATCGCCTCGAGCTGGCGGAGTCGCGTCCGCTCAATGCGCTCGAACTGCGCCGCCTTTCCCCCGCCGCCAACGTGCAGCGCAGCATGATCGGGGTGCGGGTCGATCCGCGCGACGGGCTGCGCATCTGGGGCATCATTCACAGCGGGCTGAGCTGGCTGCAAAACATCTACGGCGGCCGCGGCCACGAGCAGGTGCTCCCGCAGGAGCTCGTCATCACCGTCACCGCCCCCGGCCGGCTCGCCGTGGGCTTTGGCGCGGAGATCATCGCGCGCTTCGACGGCACCCGCATCACCGGTCCGTCGCTCAATATCTTCCAGGCGAGGTGGCTCGGCCGCACGTTCGCGGAGAGCGCCGAGGAGCTGGGCGAAATCCATCGCACGGCGCGCACCAAGTCGGGCGTCGCCTGGGCGGAACTCGATCCCATGCTGGTCAAGATTATCGCCACGCACATGATGCGGCGCATGATTTCGGCGGTGCGTTCCGCCGCGCACGGCGGCACCATCGTGATCATTCCGCCGGAGATGGCCACGGAATGCTGCGGCACGAATCAGTTCATCAACGTGAAGTATCGCTTTTCCGAGGGCGAACCCCGCCGCCGTTTTCGCAGCCTCCTCCTCGGCATCATGAACCGCCTCGCCGCGCTGCACGGGGAAGGTGGCGAGATCAAGTGGGACCAGAGCGTGCCCGTGGACTGGCTCCAATACCTGGCCTGCCACGATGAGAAGCTCAGCGCGCTCGACGACGGCATTTTCGAAATGGCGCATCTCATCGCCGGCTGCTCGGAGGTCGACGGCGCCGTGGTTCTCACCAAGCGCTTCGAACTGCTGGGCTTCGGCGGCGAAATCAGCGGCCTCCTGCCGAACGTGGCCATCGTGCACAAGGCGCGCGACATGGAAGGCACCGTCTTCGAGGAGGAATCGACCGAGAGCGTGGGCACCCGCCACCGTTCCACCTACCGGCTTTGCCGCGCCATTCCCGAGAGCCTTTCCATCGTGGTCTCGCAGGACGGCGGCGTGCGCTTCGTGAAATTCGAGGGTTCGGGCGTGACGTATTGGGATCAGTCCAGCACGAGCACGCTGGATGTGTGAGCGCATCGGTCGGACGGATCGGTCAGATAGGTCGCATAGGTCCTATGTTTTCCCTTTCGATACCG
This sequence comes from Chthoniobacterales bacterium, assembly GCA_038226705.1. GTDB lineage: Bacteria > Verrucomicrobiota > Verrucomicrobiia > Chthoniobacterales > SZAS-18 > SZAS-18. The sequence goes on from JBBRQH010000003.1 coordinate 35,142, forward strand.
TGCCACTGGGCGCGCGTCCCCGGCTGTCCTCACTCCTCAGCGTTTCCCTCGCTCGACTGTCCTCGCAGCCACACTCGCCGAAGGCGCTCGAATCACAGCAATGTCCCTTTCAGCACCGCCGCGGCCACGAGGAAGTAGATGATCAGACCGGTCACGTCGACCAGCGTCGCCACGAACGGCGCAGAGGAAGTCGCGGGATCCATGCCGACCTTCCGCAGCACAAACGGCAGCATGGCCCCGCTCAGACTGCCCCACGCCACCACGCCGATCAGGGAGATCGCCACGGTTAACCCGATCAGGTCCCAGTACGGGCCGTAGACCCCGAAGGCTTTCTCCCAAATCATGATTCGCGTGTAACCGACCACGCCAAGTAAAACGCCGAGCGAGAGCCCGCTCACGATCTCCCGCCGGGCCACGCGCAGGGCGTCTGCCATCGTCACCTCGCCAAGCGCCATGGCGCGAATGATCAAGGTGCTGGCCTGGGAACCGCTATTGCCCCCCGAGCTGATGATGAGCGGGATAAAGAGCGCGAGCACCACGGCCTTCGCCAACTCCTTTTCGAAAAATCCCATGGCCGACGCCGTGAGCAATTCGCCAAGAAAAAGTACCACCAGCACCGTGCCACGCTTCCGGATCAGCATTTGCAGGGGGCTCTCGAGATATGGCATGTCGAGGCCGCCTTCGATACCGCCGATCTTCTGGATGTCTTCCGTCGCCTCGGCCTCCGCGACGTCGAGCACGTCGTCCACCGTCACCACTCCGACCAGATACCCCTGCGCATCGGTCACCGGCAGGATCGTGCGATCGTATTTCCGAAAAACCTCCACCGCCTTCTCCTCCGGGTCCGTGACGCAGAGCGAGACAAACGAGTCGTCCCGAAACTCGCTCACCGGCGTCTCCAGCGGACGCAGGAGGAATTCGCGAATGCGGATGTCGTCGATCAGCTTGCCCTGTGCATCCGTCACGTAGAGCACGTTGAGCGATTCGGAATCGCGGCCGTTTGTGCGCACGAATTCGAGCACCTGCCGCACGTTCCATTCGGGACGGATCGCCACGTAGTCCGGCGTCATGAGGCGGCCCACGCTGTCCTCGGGATAATTGAGGAGCGCCTGCGCGACCTTGCGTTCCTCCGGCGAGAGCAACTGCACCAGCCGCTTGACCGCTTCCGGCGGGAGTTCCTCGAGGAGAGCCGTGCGATCGTCCGGCGACATCTCGTTCAGGATGCCCGCCGCCGTCTCCTTCCCCATCGCCCGGAGCAAACCTTCCTGCTGGTCGGTGTCGAGATACTCGAAGACATCTGCCGCCTGCGCCTGCGGAAGCACGCGGAAAATAGCGACCTCGTCCTCGACCGGCAGATCCGCCAGGATCTCCGCGATGTCGGCGGGCGCCATATCCGAGAAGAGCTCGCGAATCGCGCCAAAATCGCGCCGCCGCACGAACTCCTCGATTTCCGGTTGGAGCAGCTTCCCAAGCATGGCGCGCATGCTACGCACGGATGCGGGCAGGAGGAAATGGAACCACGAATTTCACCCGAATTACCGGGAGACCTCTTGGAACGGAACCACCCATCCGCGATCGGCCTCCTCGATGGCGATCCAGCGCCGCACTTCCCGTCCTTCCCGCATTTCTCGAGATCGACGGTGCCCGTGCCTTACACCCTCACCGTCCCAAAGAAATTCGTGTGAATTCGTGTGAAATTCGTGGTTTCAAATCAGTCGTTCCCCTTATTCTCCCACCCCATGGATCTCATCGACGAAGGAATGCGCGCCGCCATTGACGAAGCCCGCCTCGGCCGCTCGCAGGGCGGCATCCCCATCGGCAGCGCGCTCGTGCGCGATGGCAAGATCATCGCGCGCGGCCATAACAAGCGCGTGCAGGAAAGCGATCCGATCACCCACGCGGAAATCGATTGCCTGCGCAATGCCGGCCGCATCCCCGGCAACTTTCGCGGCGCGACGCTCTATTCCACGCTCATGCCCTGCTACCTCTGCTCCGGCGCCGCCGTGCAGTTCGGCATCGCCCGAGTCATCGTCGGCGAGAGTCAGAATTTTCCCGGCGCCCCCGAGTTCATGCGCTCTCACGGGATCGAAGTCATCGACCTCGCCAACGCCGAGTGCATCCACCTCATGGCCGATTTCATCCGCGACGAACCGGCGCTTTGGAATGAAGACATCGGAGTGTGACTCTGGGCTTTGCTCACTTTCCCACCGTGCCGCGCAGAAAGTCCATTCGAGCATTTACCCTCGTCGAATTGCTCGCCATTATGACGGTGATCGTGATCCTGATCGCGATTGCCGGACCCGCCTTGCGCGGCTTCATGGGGACCGGCGGACGCAAGGGCGCCGTCAATCAAACGCTGGCAGGGCTAGAGCAAGCGCGAGCACTGGCTGTGCTCGAAGGCGTTCCAGCGTATTTCGTGGTCGCGGATCTCGCTTCGCTCCGCAATGCGGACGCCGGCCAGATCAATCGGTACCACTACCGTTCCTTCGCGCTCTTCAAGGCGGATGCGGCGGACGTCACGGGCGCACCGAAGATCCAAGTCACCCCCTGGAACGCACTCGCGCCAAATGTTGCCTTCCGCAGCGATCGCTTCCTGCGCGACGGCGTTTATGCCACGACCCGTGTTTCCTTCAGTCCCGCGCGGGCAAATGCACCTGCGGGAAGCGACCCGCAGATCACATGTCCGTATGTGAGATTCAATCCGACAGGGGAAGTGGAGAATCCGACGACCACCCCAACCTCTGGACCCCTGGCCCGCCATATCGGAATGATGCTCTTCGAAGGATTCGTCCAAATAGACCAGGGACAAAACGTAGAACTTGCGACCGGCAAAGATGCAGATGAGACGATCTTTCTGCATCGATTTACCGGACGCGCCGTTTATCAGCCGCGCTAAATCTGCTCATGCGCGCGACCCTCGAACCCCTGCGCCAGCTTGGATTTTCCCTCATCGAAGTTGTGCTCGCCTTGGGTGTGGTCGCCATCGGAGTCATCGCCATCCTCGGCGTCCTTCCCGGCGGCTTCGACACCGCGCTGGTGGCCCAGCACGAAGTCCGTGCCCAACAGATTGCGCAACGGCTTCTCGCCGACTTTTCGTCGCAGCCCTTCACGGCGGTTCGCTTTGCGCGCTATGGCTTCGATGGTGGTGTCTACAGCGACGTCGTCTTCGATTTGGCACAGTCCTCGGTCACGCCTCCGTTCAGAGGCTGGTGGGCCAACTCCAAAGGCGTCCTGTTCGACGACGGCCTCACCAGTTGGAACCGGGCCACGGCACCCTCGTATTTCTACTACCTCGACAAGCCGGGAGACCAGACCCAGGCTTCCAGCGGCGCCGAGAAGTTTCCGACCTATCGGATCACGATCACTTTCGACAATCCAAGTTCTCCGCCCGAGGTGGCGGATTCTGCAAATTCGAAGCGCGTGACGGTGCGAGTGGCCTGGCAGCCGGAAGCGCAGAACTTCCGTGACTTCGTGCGCTTGGTGCGACGCTGACGCCCGTGAATCAAGATTGATGAAGCGTCGCCTGGTCATCTCAAACTCCCGGGCAGGATTCACCCTGCTGGAGCTTCTCGTCGCTGCTGTCGTCGCGCTTCTCCTCGTGGTTCTTTCCGCCAGCCTGCTCGGCTCGCTGGTTACGAACACAGCGAGTTCAGACCGGCGTACTGACGCCTTCCGCGAAGCGCGTGCCGCCATCGCGCTCATTCAGCGCGACTTCACGAACCTCGTCCCGGCAAAAAAAGCCGCGGCCTACCTCGCGCTCGCGGATGTCTCGCTCGCCTCGCTTACGGACAAGAGTTTGTCCCCTCTCCGCGGGGGCGATGAAGCGTACTGCCTCGCCGCCCGGACACTCGATCCCGCCAACGCCACTAGTGGCGACGTCGCCGCGGTCGGGATCTACCCTTATTGGAACCCCGCCATCAAGGCTTTCGAATTGCGCCGCTTCTACAATTCACCGCAGGGCAATCTAAGTGCGTCGAAGCTTCCTTCGTTGCGGAAGTCATACCATGATTCCAGCGCCAGCCCGAAAATAGCACTCGCCAAGGATGTCTTCATGCCGGTCCCGTCAGCCGCCCCGGGGCGGCCGGAAGACGAGGTGCTCGCGGCCTACGTCTGGGATGTCCGCGTGCTCGCGCTGGACGAAAACGGCAACGAGATCAAATCCAACGCGAAGACCTATCCCATCATCTGGGACGACGCGAATTTCGTCGGCCCAACCATTCCCACCACCCTGGCGATCTCCTTCAAGGTCGTAAGTCCGACGGCTGGGATACGGCTGAAATCGGTGCTGCCAAACCTGAACTTGGGAGAACCTGCCGCGATCTGGATGGGAGAATCCTCCAGCAATCAACGAATCAAGGACGCCTACCAAAGGTATATCGCCCCAAACGCCTACGTCTTTCAGACCAAGGTGAATATCGCCCGGCCTTAGGCCGACCGAGCCATGCGCATCTCCCTCCGCTCGCCTGGAAGTCGACCTGAAGCCGGCTTTGTCCTGATCGTGGTTCTCGCGCTGCTCGCGCTCACTCTCATCACGGTCGTTTCGTTCCTCGCCACCGCGCAATTGGAGCGCCGAACCTCCCGGGCCTACGCAACCTCAGCACAGGCACAATTCGCGGTGGAGTCCGGATTCGAAGCCGCGAAATGGGCGCTCACCCGCGCGGATCCAAACGGAGTCCCGATCACGCAGAATGACCATTTCATCGTGGTCAAAACGCCCAAGGATGCCCCGAATGGACAGGCTACCTACCAATACATCGGCATTGCCCAAGACGGCGGCTCTTCCGGCACCGGCAGTGTGACGTATTACCCCCTTTTCAGCGGTGGGCAGGAGCAGGTCATTTCCAACCTGACGCAGCTCCCTCCTCCGCCCACGGGAGGAGCGACGGGACAGAGCTATCCCAAGGTGTACCCATGGATGGGCGCTCCCAATTCCTCATTCATACCGCTGGAAAGCTCGGCCGTCGCTCCCGCCACGCCGCAGGTGAAGATTCGCTATTCCTACTGGATCGAGGACCTCGGTGGTTACGTGGATCCGAAGGTCGCCGGCCAGCCCGCGGGCGGAAACCGGTCAACGGGAACCAATCCAAAGGAAATCGGCCTCTTCACGCTTTTTGACGAAAAAGCCCCCATCGATGCCGGCGATCCGACAACCGCCGCTTTGCTCGCCGATCGCCCCCTGCTCTTGAGCGTCCCCACCACCCTCGCGCTGCTCAACGCGAGCGGGCCGATCGCCGACGCGGTGAAATTCGGACTCGCACCTGGTTTGGTGGACGACAACGAGCAGCAAATCATCCCGTTTGGCTTCGGCTATCGGGATGCCGGCAAGCCCAAAATCGACATCAATGTCCAAGTTACCGCGGGAAATGGAGGCGTTCAGCCGATCTCCGACGCCATCACCGGCAATCTCCCGAACTTCACGCAACGCAAAGGTGGGCTCACCAGCCTCGACTACACCAAGACCATTGCTGCCTCGATCATCGATTACGCAGACACCGACTCGAAACCCACGATCGGAAGCGATTACCGCGGGATCGACTCCTATCCGTTTGTTAAGGAAGTTTACGACCAATACAACTGGAGCGCGACTTCGCAGGTCGGCGGAAATTTTGTGATTACGATTGAGGTGACGACGTTCGTGGAAATTTGGAATCCGTCGAACGTGGTCGTGCCTGCGGAGGCGGTAACGTTCAAGAACGTCCATAACACCCGAGTCACGGTGAACGGGTCGACTAACCCATTACCGCCCGAAACCCTTGCCCCCAGTCCAACGATGGTGGCAATGCAGGCGAACGAGTACCAGCTGCTGACTTTCGCGAAGAAAACCTATCAGTTCCCTTGGGGGCCAACTCCACCTGCCGGGAATGCCACCATCCTGGTGGGTTCGTCCAACTCGACCTTCGAGTTCAACTATGGGGGGATCGTGGTGGACAAGCCTTTCGCCGGCGTCAGTCGACAGAGTTTTTCACTCTCCCGAAGCAGCGGAGCGAAGTGGCGGGGCAATGCCTCGCCGCCCATCTTTGCGAGCCAGGGGATGCCCGGGGATCCGCGAGCCAACTACTATCTGGGAAAGCAATGGTCGCCGGCCAACTACGATACCAATTCAGCTTGGGGTGGGCACGCCCGCATTCCGTCAGTCACTCCTCCGGCGGAGACGTTATTTTCCAAATGGCCGGATTCCGGTCACGATGATCTTGCCGGTTTCAATCCGACCGGCGTTTCGCAAGATCCCAAGGCGATTTACGCCGCCCACGGCTCGGCCATTAATAAGAATCCGACCAAAGCTCCAGCGCGGCTCTCGAACACGGGTTTCTTCAAGAGCATCACCGAACTCGGAGCCGTCTACGATCCGGCGCAGTGGGTTTTCGATGCCACCACTTTCGACATTCCCACGACGGCATCTGCCAATGCGGCGGCGGGCGGCGGATTCACGCTCCGGATCGGCCGCCCTGAGTTCACTAAATTCAATGTCGACGGCCAAAGAGCGTGGCAACTCCTAGACCTTTTTTCCGTCGGAACGCGAAAGTTGACGGCCGGGACCGTGAATCTGAACACCGCCTCGCGCGACGCGCTTCGTGCCCTCGCCGCCGGAGTAGTCGGGAGTGACTCCGATGTAAAGCCCACCAATTTGGCGAACAAACTCTATCCGCCCCGCTCAAGCGCGAGTGCGCCCCAGGCCGATGCGTTTGCCGATGCTGTCATCGCTTCCCGCCCGTTTATTTCCACCGCGCAACTCTCTGCCATCCAGAACGCCAACGGGCCATATTTTGGCAATCGCGCGCAATGGCAGGACGGGAATCCTCCCACGGAACTCAACGACTGGGGCTACGAGGAGCTCTTCTCCAAGCTGTACAACTTTGCGGCGGTCCGGAGTCGAAATTTCCGGATCTTCGTCAGTGGCCAGGTGCTCGACAAGAAAGGCAAGCCGATTGCGTCTGCGAATCGGGTCTACCACGTCTTTCTTAGCCCCGCTCGAGACGCCGCGACGGGCGCGATCCAAGCGCAGACCGTGCGGATTTTATATGAATCATCGCTTTAGTTTCCTGGGACTCTGCGCCCTGCTCTTTACGGCCTCGGTTGAAGCCCAGGCTCCGCTCGCGGGCTTTGTCTTCGCCAACGCCATTGGCATCGCGGAAAACGCGGATGTCTCGGCCAACGGACGGAAATTGACGATGAACGGGGTCGCGCCCGGTAATGCCACGAGCGGCCTTGGCCTGGCGGTGGGGACCTATCAAATCCAGGTCACCGCACCGGGCTGCGAGCCGGCATTGTCCCAATTGAAACTGGACGCGGGCACCTCGCCGATCATCCTCGCGTATCTTGAGATCGTGAAGGATACCAATGGCGCCGAAAAGCGGACCATCCGCCTCCTCCAACTTCCTTCGAAGCCCCAAAAGGACGAGTGGCGGATTACGTTCGTCTCGGTTTCAGCACGCTCGCCGCTCCCGATTCAGATCAACGGCGAAAAGGTCAGCCTGGAGTTCAAGAAGCCGCATTCGACGCAAGGAAAACAACTGAGCGTCGGGCTCGGTGAGAGCAGCGAGGAGCCGGTCGAGCTCGATGAGAAGGGCAGTTATTTCGTGGTCGTGTTCGACGATGCGGGCGGAAAGGCGAAGCGCCTTCTGGTCGAGGAAACCGTGTATCGTTGGTAAGACGCCAAAACGTTTCCATGAGAAAAACAAGCGAACTGGCAGCTCGCACCCCCGGCTACTCCGGCAAGCCACTCGCGGCGAAACTTGGGATCAAACCCGATGCCCCCTGGCTCACCGACGGCGCACCCACCGAATACGCGAGCTGGCTGGGGGAGCTGCCTTCCGGCGCAAAGCTCACCCACAAACAGAGCAAGGCGGCGATCGGCGGCGCGCATCTTTTCGTCTCGGAGCGCGCGCGGCTCGCGGAGAAACTCCGCATTTATCGGACCATTCTCGCCCAGGACGGGATGCTCTGGATCTCCTGGCCGAAGAAGGCGGCCAAGGTGCCCACGGATATCACGGAAGACGTGATTCGGGCCGAAGCACTGCCGCTCGGGTTTGTCGATGTGAAAGTGTGCGCGGTCTCCGAGGTGTGGTCGGGCCTGAAGCTGGTGATCCGGCGGACGGAACGCACTTAGTAGCCGGTCAGACCGGCCCGGGACGACCGCGCCAAAAAACGTTGCAGTAGGAGGGTTTTGCGGCATCTTCGCCCTCCACCGGAAGGATGGCTGAGTGGTTTAAGGCACTCGACTCGAAATCGAACGTGGGTTAATCTCCACCGTGGGTTCGAATCCCACTCCTTCCGCGGTATTTTTTCGGTCGCCGTTCGGGCGGAAGTTGAGTCGGCTCAAGGAGACAGGAAACACAGCCGCACCGAAAGCGGGAACGGCGAAGCCCCCACCTTGGGCGTTCTTTCAAAAATCGTAAAAGTCGGCGCCTCGAGCGTGCGCGGTCGTTCCAGACGCGCCGGGCTCCACGCCACTGGCGCAAACGTTCACGCGAAAAGCGCGGGGCTTCACGAAACTGGCGTATACGTTCTCGCAAAAAGCGTGGGGCTTCACGCCCATGGTGTGAACGTTCTCGCAAAAAGTGCGGGGCTCTACGCCACTGGCGCAAGCGTTCTCGCAAAAAGCGTGGGGCTTCATGCCCGTGGCGCAAACGTCCACGCAAAAAGCGTGGGGCTTCATGCCCGTGGCGCAAACGTCCACGCAAAAAGCGTGGGGCTTCATGCCCGTGGCGCAAACGTCCACGCAAGAAGCGTGGGGCTTCACGCCCATGGTGTAAACGTCCACGCAAAAAGCGTGGGGCTTCATGCCCGTGGCGCAAACGTCCACGCAAGAAGCGCGGGGCTTCACGCCCATGGCGCAAACGTCCACGCAAAAAGCGCGGGGCTTCACGCCCATGGCGTAGACGGTCTCGCAAAAGGTGCGGGGCTTCGCGCCCATGGCGTAGACGGTCTCGCGTTAAGCGTGGGGCTTTGCGCCCATGGCGTAAACGGTCTCGCAAGGAGCGTAGGGCTTCACGCCAACGGCGTGAACGGTCTCGCGAAAAGCGCGGACGACTACGGTAAGAGTGCGGGCATCTACGCCTCAAACGCAGGCGATGCCGCTTGGAGCGCGACTCGCGACGCGAAAAGCCGGGGGATTCTCGTTGAAGAGGAGAACCTTCAGCGCGGGAGGAGTCGGGTTTTCCCAGTTGCATGCGCGTTTACCCATCCGGGCGGAGCCCTTTTGCCGGTGGCGCGAACGCCGGCGCCATTGATTTGAATCGCAGCTCTTGCCAGATGCCAACGATTCCGAAACGATTGTCGCCTATGCGTTTCCCACTCGACCTCCGCTTCAAGATCATGGCGCTGGCACCCCAAATTTACGTTCGCGACGCCGAGGGTCGGCTCGTGGCCTACGTGAAGCAGAAGCTCTTCAAGCTGAAGGACTCGGTCAACGTCTTCGCCGACGAAGAGCAGACGCAACTCCTTTATACCATCAACGCGGATCGCATCATCGATTGGTCGGCCCGGTTCACTTTTGCCAATGCCACCGGCACGGAACTCGGAAAGATCGGCCGGCGCGGGGCCAAATCGCTTTTCCGCGCGCATTACGATCTCTTCGCTCCGGGCGCGGAGCAGCCGGAATTGAGCGTGCAGGAGGAAAGCGTGATGACGCGGGTGCTCGATGGTCTTTTGAGCGAGATCCCCATCGTCGGCATGTTTGCCGGCTACGTCTTCAACCCGAAGTACCTCGCCACCCGCGCCGACGGCACGCCGCTCGCGCGCATGACGAAGCAGCGTTCCATGCTCGAGTCCGGTTTCCGGATCGAAGCCCTCGCGCCGATCGATGACGCCCTGGAAGAGCGCATCATGCTGGGCTCGCTCATGATGGTGCTGCTCGAGCGGACGCGCGGATAGCGAACGGTGGGCGCGAATTGCGCCGCAGTGGTCAAGCGTCACTCCGTGACGCCATAACCTATGCTGGGATACCGTGGGCTAAAGCCCACGGCTACCGTCACCGGTCACTCCGCGACTGCCATTGCGATGATCAGGAGCCCATTCATCGGGCGTACGGATCGTACTGCGGCAATGCCACCCTCTCAGGATGATAAAAGCTTGGTCTGAGATCTCGCCGCTCTGACGCTCGGATGCCCCGGCGCTCCCCTCATCTCATTGGCGCTCTGTCCTCTTTCCTCTTTCCTCCGGCCCCCGGCTCACCTCCCCGGCTCCATCTCCTCCTCGACGAGCACCTCGCCGCGCTCGTTGATCTCGCATTTGCCGACTTCGAACCGCATCACGCGATCGCAGCCTTCGAGCAGATACTCTTCGCTGACGGCGCGGTCGCGCTGAAAGAAACGCACGCGCCCCTTGCCGGTGCCTTTCGCGAGCGCCACGGCCTGGACTCCGGGAACGGTGCTCACCGTCCGCAGGCGCAAGCCATCCTCCGCGGTCAGATGCGTCCCGCTCGCATTCGCGACGGCGCTCAACACCAGGGTGGGATTCGCGTTGCGCTGACGTCCGAGCGGATTCTTGACCAATTCCACCCGCAGCGTCGGCGCAGCGTCGAGTGCATCGAAGGTTCCCGGCGGCGCGACCTTGCGTTCGATGACTGCGCGCCAGCGCGAAACCGGTTTACCCCCTTCCTCCCCCGCGCTTGCCCACGCGAGGATGCGAAACACATTTGAGTTCTCCGGCCCGCGCCCGAAGAGCGCGAGTCGCCGATTCTGCGCGTCCGCCGCCAGGATTCGCGGCTCGAATTCCGCCGCCGCGACCGGGAGCTCGCGCAGGACCGTTGCGCTCGCATCGCTTTGCGCCACCCGCGTTTCCTCGATCTTCCAGCCCTCCGCCTCGAATCCGAGTGTCGCGTTCGTGTCGACCGACTCCGCCAATTGCTCCGTGCCGGCGCTGGCGCCATCGGCCAGATTCCAAGCGCAGCGCGTGCGCCCGTACTCGACCAGCACCCGAGCGCCCTCGCGGCGCAAAAGCGGGACAAAGCGCTCGTTCATCGGGATGGGTCCGACCTCCGCCAGCCAGGCGAGGCGGTCGCCCCGGATCGCGAAGACGCACCAGTCTCCCCGCGCCAACGTGCCCAAAGCGACACACGTCTCGGCGTCAGCGAAGATGAGGCGCGAGATGTTCGCCAGCCGCAGCTTGGGATCGTCGGCGATCCAGTCGTTCCCCCTGGTCGCGACGCCCCGCACTTTCACCGGGGCAACGGCATAACCGCGGAGTTCGTATTTGCCGTTTGCCGCCCGCTTCCCGGCATCGTCCTTCGCGTCCCATTTCACCACGAGACCGTTGAGCGCGGCGGGAAAGACGTTTTCCGGCGCGGTCTCGTGCAGATGCCGGATCAATTTTCCATCGGCCGCAAAGACGCCGATGCTGTAGCGTGCATCGTCGAGAGGCGGCGGCAGGAATTGGAAGGTGAGATCCGCCGAGCGCGGCACCCCCTCATCCTCCGCCCGGCCGGAGCCAGCCAGCAGGAGGGCGACGAGGGGAACAAGAAGCGGGAGACGCATCGGCCAGCGTGGCACGGGACGGAAGCTTCGCCAGATGTGGCCGAGTCTCGAAACCGCGGAGTACTGATTCTCCGTCCTCGTCCTCGAAGTGACTATACGCCGCAGGCGCACGATTCTTCTGCCTACTCGGCGAAAACTCTCCAATCATACTCGGGAAAGATCGGATCTCGCGCTTCGCATTCGGTCAGGAGCCGCTCGTCCACCTCGCCCCGCTCGACTCCGCGGGCGAGCCGGTCGAAGCGCGAAAGGTGGCTCTTCGTCCGTTTCGTGGCGTATTCCACCGCGGTGCCGGTCTTCATCAGGAAGGCCCAGTCGCTGCTTTGGGCGAGGAGCAACTCGCGCCCCATCTGCCGCAGCGCCCGCTCGATCACCGGTGTCCCTCCGCCGAGGATGCGATAGCGCGTCGCCGCCTCGCGCATGCGGCGGGCCGCCGTGCGCAGATGGGGATAGATCCAGGCGTTGCGCGGCTCGAGCCAGACATCCCAATAGCCGCTTTGGCCCCAACTCGAGGGGGATGGCTCCGCCAGTTGCTGGGTGGGATGATGCTCGAGATAGCGCGCGGGCGTGGTCAGCGTGATTCCGCTTTCCGGTGCCGCGGCCAAACGCAGGACATGCTCGAGAAAATCCGGCCCTTCGAACCACCAATGGCCAAAGAGTTCCGCATCGAAGGGGACCGCGAGCAGCGGTTCACGTCCGAGCGCCTCCGCCACCGGCTCGAGTTGCTCGCGGCGGGTTTGCACGAAGTGCGCGGCATGGGCCGCGGCCGCCGCGAGCGCCTCGGCCCGAACGTACGGCTCCTTCTCCCCGATGGGCGTGCCGCGCCCCGTCACGCGCTGGTATTTGAGTCCGGTGAAACGCCGCGGCGTCCCGGGCGGGATGAGCGGCGCGAGCGTTTCGAGTGGAAGATCGAAGCCCACATCGCGATAGAATTCGCGGTAGTGCGGATCGCCGGGATAACCCGCTTCCGCGCTCCAGACCTGCCGGCTCGCCTCGCGGTCGCGCCCGAAGGCGGCCGGACCCGCCGGGGTGTGGATGGGCGCGTAGATGGCCGCGCGCGGACGTGGACGCGCCAGCAGCACGCCATGGGCATCCAGGATAAACCAGCGCAGCTCGTGCTCCGCGAGAACGCCATCGAGACCCGCAAAGTACGCGCATTCCGGCAGCCAGATCCCCCGCGGCGGCCGACCGAAACAGGCCGTGTAATCCGCCACCGCGAGCGCGATCTGCGCGCGCACAGCGGCGGGTTCATCCGCCATGAGCGGCAGAAAACCGTGGGTGGCGCCGCAGGTAATGATCTCGAGCTGGCCCGAATCCTGAAACTCGCGAAAGGCGCCGACGAGATCGCCGTGCCAGCGCTCGTGCCAGCGCGTGCGCAGATGCTCGAGCCGATCGCGGTAGAATTGCGCAGTCGCATGGAGCGCGGCGTCATACGCCGTGCGCGCGACCTCGCGTCCGGCGAATTCGCACAGGCGCTCAAGATGGCGGGCTGTGCGCGAGCGCAGGAGCGGATCGCGCAGCATCGCGCAAAGCGACGGCGTGAGCGTGAGTGTGAGCGCCCACGCGACGCCTTCGGCCCGGAGCCGGTCGAAAGCTTCGAGCAGCGGCAGGTAGGATTCCACCACGGCTTCGTAGAGCCACCATTCCTCGAGAAAGTCGTCGTGCTCCGGATGCCGCACGTACGGCAGATGGGCGTGCAGCACGATCGCGAGCGAAGGCATCGGCCGTCTTGTAATGGCGGTCGACGATCGTCGCAATGCCGGGCAGTGGGGATTGGGGGGTACGCACCGGCCCTTCCGGACGGCCGGGCGCGAAGGCGAACAGCCCACTCGCTCCGCCTCGGCTGTTCTCCGTCCTCCTCGCTGCCCTCACCAAAGCGTCTTTCGATTGATCTCCCGCAGCGTCGTGACGCCGAGCAGCGCCATCGCCATTTCCAACTCGCGCCGCAGCAACTGCACGCAGTGCGCCACGCCTTCCGCGCCCGCCGCGGCGAGGGCGTACACGTACGGGCGCCCGATCAGGACTGCGCTCGCCCCGAGCGCGAGCGCCTTCACCACATCGGTGCCGCGCCGCACTCCGCCATCGAGCAGCACCGGCACGCGGCCGGCGACCTGCTCCACGATCGCGGGCAGCGCCTCGAGCGAAGCGGGCAGCGTATCGAGATTCCGGGCGCCGTGATTCGAGACGACGATGCCATCGGCTCCATGCGCGAGGGCGAACTGCGCGTCCTCCGGATCCAGGATGCCCTTGAGCACAAAGGGGATCCGGCAAAGCGAGCGCAACCACTCGACATCGCGCCACGTCAGCACCGCGCGCTGCGGCGTATTCACGCCCCGCAGACGGACCAGGCGATCGTGCAGATGCGGAGTCGCCATTTCTACCGGCAGCTCAAACCCGGCGCGATATTGCCGCGTGCGATCGCCCAGGACCGGCGTATCCACCGTGAGGCAGATCGCGCGCGCGCCCGCGGCCGTGACGCGTTCCACCAGCTCCCGGTTGAAGCCCCGGTCGCTTTGCCAGTAATGCAGAAACCAGATCGGCGCGCGACCTCCCGCCGCCGCGATGACTTCCTCGATGCTCGCCGTCGCCGCCGTGCTAAGCAGAAACGGAGCGCCGCTTTCCGCCGCCCCACGCGCGGTCGCGACTTCCCCCTCCGGATGCGACATGCGCTGATAGGCCGTTGGCGCGAGCAGGATCGGGTGGGACAGCGCATCGCCCAAAAGGGTCAGGCAGGTGTCGATCTTCGCGACATCGCGCAGCACCCGCGGACGGAGCTTGAGCCGCGCGAAGGCCGCCTCGTTCTCGCGCAGGGTGTGCTCGCCCCCGGCGGCACTGGCGATGTACTCGTAGACGGCGTGCGGCAGCGCACCCCGTGCCAGCGGCTCGAAATCGGCGAGCGCGAGCACCTGGTCCAGCGGCGCGGGGCCGCTCTCGTCTCGCGCGGAAGCGAACATGGTCAACGCGGATCGGTGACGCGGCCGAGGAACAGACATGTTCCGCTCGGACGGTGCTGGATGGCGAAGAGGAAGGGCCGGTCGACCGCCACCTTTATCGGCTCCGGAATCTCGGCGGGCGCCGCGGAACCCGCTGCCATGATCACGACCGTGGCCGCCGCGGCTTCGGTGCCAAGTTCATCCAGCGCGACGAAAGCCTTGTGCAGGACATCGCTGATATAGAGATAGTCGGCCGCGGTGCGCGGCGCCATGGCCGAGAAATCGGCACTGCCCTGCGGATCATTGAACGCGGTGCGCAGACCCAGGCTCTTCAACACCGGCATGAGGCCGAGCGTGGGCGGCTCGAGACGAAACTTCGGCAAAAACAATTCCACCAGGCGCGCCTCGATTCCGGCCAGTTCCTTGAGCTGGGCACCGGTGAGCGCGGCCTCGAGCACGGGCAAACCATCCGGTGCATCCGGCAGCAGCACGAGGAACTGGAGTTCAGAATCGCTGTAGGGCAGTGCGACGGCGGAGAAATTCTCGAACTTCCGGTACGGCAGGGTGGCCGTGCGCGTCATCGTCATGGTGTCGACCAGCGCGCCGCCGCCGACATGAAAGGGGCGCGCGGTCGTGAGTTCGGCGACAAACTCGTGCTGCCAGGGAGCCTTGAAATAGAGCGCGTTCACGAGCAGCAGTCGCGTGGCTTCGTTCACGGCCGAGGGCGGAACCAATCCAAGGATTTTGTTCGCGGTGCGCTCCGCCACCCAGTCGTTGATCTGCTTCGCGGCCCCCTCGGATCCCGCGCTGAGATCGAGTTTTTCCAGCGGTGCCTGGTAAACAGAGCGCATCGTCTCGAGGAAGGCCGGTTCGAAACGGTAACCGTCTTTGCCGTAGAGGCGGTTGGCGGAACGCAACTGGACGAAGCCGGAGAGAATGCCGCTGCGCTTTTTCATCTGCTCGGCCTGCTGGGTGGAGCGCGTCTCGATCGCGGCGAGCTGGTCCGAAAGCGCGCGCAAAGCCGGGTGGAAAGAAGTGGCGTCCGCCGGCGCGCCAAGCACGCGTGCCAGTTCGTCGCGCGTCGGGCCGGCCGCACCCGCGTACGTCATCGCCAGGGCGGACTCGATCGAGAACGGCGAGAGGATGGCGTTATCGGCGGGCTTGGTCGCCCCGCGCAGAACCTGCACTCCGAGTTCATTGATGGCGGTGCCGATCGGCTGGGGTTCCGGCGCGGAGAGCATAGAGGTGGCGAAAGGGAGGGAGAACAAAACGGCGAGCGCGCCGGCGCGGAAAGCGAGGCGGCGGGCGGAGGGAGTCGCGCGGGCATGCGCCATGCCCGAGGATGGGACGCGCCCGCGGCTTGGGCAACTCCGGGGTTTGAGGCCGCGATCGACGGGTGCTCTGCCTAACTGGCTGGCATAGGTCCCATTCGTCCCATTCGTCCCATTCGTCCCATCTCACCTAACTTTCACCCCGCTCGGTCTCACCCCGCTCGGAACGCGCCTACTCGAACAAATCCGGTCGAGGCTGCGGCGGCGCGTGGATCACGGAGTTGTGCAGGCCCTGCGGACCGCGACGGGGAAACATGCGCGGCGTCGCTGCAGCGGCCGGAGTGGGGACAGCCGCGGGGACGAGCACCTCGCTCAGGCTCGGGGCGTTCTCAGCCGGAGGGCCTGAGGGCATGATGGAGAAAGCCGTCTTCGGCGCTTCCTCCCCTTCCGCGGGAGTGAGCCCATTCTGTTTCGCGTGCAGGCGATCGAGATCGCCGAGGCGCTGAAAGTTCACGTAGACCACGTAGCTGAAGCCGAGCAGAAAGAAAACGATCGCCGCCGTCACGAGCGATGCCAGACGCCGCCCGGCGGGCGAAACGCGGTCGCGTCCGAGTGCGCGCTTCCTTTCGTTCGGCACATCGACGACCGGCTTGTGACTGAGATACTGGTAGTCGTCGAGACCGGCGGATCCGGAGGCGTCGAACTCCGCCAAATGCGGGGTGACATCGACGCCGACAAATTCGCCGTAAATCAAGGCGAAGCCGCGCGCGTAAGTGATGCTCGGGCAGTTCGCGTACACGTCGTGTTCGATCTCAGCGAGACGGATCGCGCGAATCTTGGTGGCACGCGCTGCCTCATCCAGCGTGATGCCGCTGGCTTCGCGGGCATCGCGCAGTTTTTGGCCGAGGGTTACGGCGAGCATGGAAGGGTCAAGGGGGAGAGCGATGGAAAAACCCATATTCAGTGTGAATGCAAGCACCTTTTATGGAAAATAAAGCAGGCGTCGGGCCCAGACCGGGCCAGACCCCACAAAAAACCACGAATCCCTCCGCCATGAATCTCGTTTTCTCCACGTTTCCCACCGAAGCGAAGGCGCGCGAGGTGGCGCATATCCTCGTGACAGAGCGACTTGCTGCCTGTGCCAATATTCTTCCGCCCATGCGCAGTATTTTTCGGTGGGAAGGAAAGATTTCCGACGAGCCGGAAGTGCTCGTCATTCTCAAATGTGCGCGGAGCGGTTTCGAGAACCTGCAGCGCCGGCTCCGCGCGCTGCATCCGTATGAGCTGCCGGAGATCGTGGCGCTCGATGCCGGAGCGGTCCTGCCGGAATATCTGGCTTGGGTGCGCCAGAATTCCGGCGGAACGGAAGCGGAGAAAGCTTGAGCAAATCCGCATTCGTTGGGGATGTCGCGGTTGCTTTCGAGTCCATTGGAAACCCCACCGGGACTCGATTCGTTGCGAGCGGTCCTGGCTTTTTCGTATTCTTTGCGCCTTCGCGTGAAGCCCGCCCCCCGCCTCACACAATCTCGATCGGACACTTCGGCAGAGCCGCGAGGAACGCCTTCCCATATGACTTCGTGAGAATGCGCGGATCGAGAATCGCGACGATGCCGCTGTCGCTCTTCGTGCGGATGAGGCGGCCGACGCCCTGGCGGAGGCGGAGAATCGCCTCAGGTAGGGAGAACTCGGAGAAAGGATCGCCGCCGCGCGCTTCGATCGCCTCGAGGCGCGCCTCCGTGAGCGGATGATCCGGCGGGGAAAACGGCAGTCGCGTGATAATTACATTGCCCAACGCATCGCCCGCGACATCCACCCCCGCCCAGAAACTCTCCGCTCCGAAGAGCACTGCGGGCGCCTCGTCGCGCTTGCGAAACTCTTCCAGCAATTGCTTCCGCGACGCGCCCGAACCCTGCACGAGCATCCGCCATTTGCGCTTCGCGATGAATTTCTCCATGCGCCCGGCCAGCGCCTGCAACAGGCGGTGGCTCGTAAAGAGGACGAAGGCGCGCCCGCCGGAGAGATCGAGGAAATGCGCGATCTTTTCCTCCAGCGCGGCTTCGTAGCCCACCTCGCGCGGATCGGGCATGCGGCGCGTGAGGTACAGCTTCATCTGCCGCGCGTGATCGAACGGACTCGGCACCTGCAGCGCGTCGACGTAGTCATCCACCGCACCCACCCGATCCCGGAAATAGGCGAGGTCCGAGCCGCCGGTGGCAAGGGTCGCACTCGTCATGACGACGGTATTCTCCGGCCGGAAAAGGAGCATGCGCAAGCGCACGGCGAGATCGATCGGCGCGGCGGCGAGACTGACCGACTCCCCGCGCGGACCGCCCTTCTCCAGCCAGTACACAAACCCTTCGGCGGTCTGGTCGAGAAAAGTCGCGATCGAACCGCGGGCCTCCGCCAGGCGGCGGGCGTGGTCGAGCAATTCCGCCCGTGCAATCTCCTCGCCTTCGAGGCTGCGCGCGATGCGCGCGAGTTCCTCGCCCAGTTCGAGCAGCGGACGTGCCAGGGTGTCCTGGACGAGCCCGGTCTTCCGCACCCGGAACTCCCGTCCCTGTTTGAAATCGACCGCGCCGCCGACCGCGCGGAAGAAACGATCCACCTCTTCCAGCACGGAGGACGTCACGCGCACGGCCTCGGCCTGGCGGAGCATGGCGAGCAGGCCTTTTTGCGTGGAGGGATTGTAGAGCCGGCGGAGGTTCCAGCGCAGACTGGACTGCGAGACCCCGAGACCGATGTGCTGGGCGGCGACGCGCTCGATCGTGTGCGCCTCGTCGAAGATCACGAAATCGTTTGGGAACAAATAGCCACTCTCGCGGGACTCCACGTCTTCCATTCCGCTGAGCAGGAGAAAAAAGAGCGTGTGATTCATCACGATCACATCGGCTTCGAGCAGGCGCTTCCGGGCCGCCTGGTAAAAGCACCGGCTGTCCGGCGGACAAGTCTTCGGGGTGCAGATGTGGGCCTCGCTGCAGACTTCGGCCCAGACGGCCGGGTCGGGCGTAAAGGAGAGCTCGCTCAACGTCCCGTCCATCGTCTCGCGTCCCCACTCGCGGATGCGGTCGAGTTCGGCCTGGGCGGATGACGTAAAGAGTTCCGCGCTCCCGGCGCGCGCGCGGGCGAGCCGGCGCGGACAGAGATAATTCTGCCGGCCCTTGGCGATGGCCGCGGAAAATTCCACCGGCAGCAGCTTGGTCAGAACGGGCAGGTCCTTTTCCAGCAACTGCTCCTGCAGATTGATGGTGTGGGTGGAGACGATGGCTTTCTTTCCGGCCCGCAAGGCGTGGAGAATGGCCGGGGCCAGATACGCGAGCGACTTCCCCACCCCCGTCGCAGCCTCGCAGATCAAATGGCGCTGTGCGGCCAGCGCCTCCGCCACCGCCTCGGCCATGGCGCGCTGGCCGCCGCGGTACTCGAAGTTCCGCGTCTTCGACATCGCGCCGTCCGGCCCAAAGAATTCACCGACCTCGCGCCTGAAGTCGGTTTCGAGGGTGGAGCGCAAGGCGATCATCTAAATGCGGATTGGCCGTTGTCGGGAGGGCGAAGCTTGACGAACTATCCCGCTGTTCTCTCCCGACAACGACCAGTCCGCAATTCTTTGCGCCTCCTCGACCGCCATCTTCTCAAGAGTTTTCTGGTGCCTTTCGCGCTCCTGCTCTTCGGCTTGATCGCGATCTGGCTCGTGGCGGATCTCGCGAACTACTTCAACGATTTCCTGGATGCGAAGGTTTCGACCCAGGCGCTGGTGAACCTTTACGTCAGCCAGTTGCCGTCTGTCCTCGTCCTGATTCTTCCTGTCTGTCTTCTCCTCGCGCTCCTGTACGCCATCATTCGCCTGGCCCAGGCAAACGAACTGCTGGCCATGGCTTCCACCGGCGTCAGCCAGGCGCGCATTGTCACCACCTTCGCCCTCGTGGGATTCTTGCTCACGGCCATCATGGGCGCACTCAACTACCGCCTCGCGCCCGAGGCCGACGGCGCCAAAGCCCGTCTCATCGCCGAACTCACCAACGCGCGCGACGGCGACGGCAAGCTCAAGGTCGAGCGCTACGACTACGCGGTCGGCTATCTCTACGCGAATCGGCAGGCGGGCCGGCTCTGGTTCGTGCAGCGCCTGGCCCGCCGGGGGAATGAGCCCTTTCGCGGGGTGCAGGTCACGCAGCAGGATGCGAACGGAAACATCGTGGCGAAGTTCGATTCGCCTTCGGCGAGTTACGATGGCGCCACGGGTGAATGGCGGCTGGAGCGTCCGCGCGTGGTGCAATTCGACGCGAACGGCGAACTGATTGCCGAGCGATTTCCGCCGGTCGAGATCGTGCGCGACTGGCCCGAGACGCCGTCTCGCATCGCTGCGGCTACCCAGCAGGCGCAGTCTCTCGGCGTGCCGGAACTGCGCGAGTATCTTACGCTCAACTCCGATGGACCCGACTCGCAACTGGCGCCATTTCGGACGCATTTGTACTATCGCTTCGCGCTTCCGCTGAGCTGCCTGCTGCTCGTCCTCGTGGCGGTGCCGCTCGGGATGAACCACGCCCGGCGCGGCGTCATCGCGGGCGTGGCCGTGGCCCTGGTGATCTTCCTCACCCAATATTTCATCGATCGGCTCTTTCTCGCCTTGGGGCAGGGCAGCCGCATCCCCCCCTTCTGGGCGGCCTGGGGGCCGACTCTGCTGCTCGCCGTTGTCGCATTGCTCCTGCTGCGCTGGCGTTCCTTGAATCGCGACCGACTGCTGACGAGCGCCGGTGGAATCCGGCACTTCTTTGGACTGGGATGAAAAGCCGCGGAGCCCGGGCAGCGATTACGGACCGGTCACGCGGACGCGAATGAATCGGCGCGGATTCCCGACACCTTCGGCGCTCGGTTTGCTTCACTTCCGCGCGCTGCGGCTGCAACATCCGCGCATGAAATGGATTCAACCTTCCTGGAGTTTCGTTTTGGGCTTCATTCCATTTCTAATTCCCACCGGACAGGCCGAGGCGCAGGCGTCGGCCCCAAACGTCACCGCGACGCAGCCACGCCATGGTGAACAGAATGTGCCGGTGGATCTGAAAGAGATCGCGATCTCCTTCGATCAGGACATGGATCCTTCGGGGTACTCGTTCATTGGCGGCGGACCCAGCTTTCCGAAGGTCGCCGGCAAGCCCTCCTGGCGCGGTCCGCGCGAGTGCGTGTTACCCGTCAAGCTCGAGGCCGGACAGGCATATTCCTTGGGAATCAACGGCGCGACCCAAACCGGTTTCAAGAGCGCGCGCGGAATCGCGGCGACTCCGAGCAGGCTCGAGTTCAAGACGCGAGCGGCCAGCGGGATCGCAGCCGCCGCGACGATTCCCGCCAGGGCCCAGGCCGAATCCGTCCGCCAGTTGCGCGAGGCCATCGA
Organism: Chthoniobacterales bacterium; assembly: GCA_038226705.1. Lineage (GTDB taxonomy): Bacteria > Verrucomicrobiota > Verrucomicrobiia > Chthoniobacterales > SZAS-18 > SZAS-18. Next base: position 56,197 of record JBBRQH010000003.1, read on the forward strand.
GCATCGCTACTCGTATCGCGAGGTGCATGCGGTGGATTGGCCGGCGGCGTGGCGGCAGTTCGAGCCCCGCTTGCTCGCCGCCCAAACCGCGCGCGAGTTTGCCGTCGTGGCCGGGGAGATGCTTGCCAGCACGAATGATGCACACATCTGGCTGCTGGAAGCCGGGGAAGTCATTCCCGCCTTCCGGCGAACGTTGGCCCCCAACGTCAATGTAAGCCTGCTGCCGCGCCTGATCGGAGGCTGGACGCAGAAGCATCCGATGGTGGCATCCGGCCGGGCCGCGCCCGGCATCGGCTACGTGGCGATCCACTCCTGGGAGAAAAAATATGCGCCGCAACTCCTCGAGGCCGCGTTCTCCGCGTTAACCGAACTGCAAGAGCTCCCCGCGCTCATTGTCGATGTGCGCGGCAACAGCGGGGGCGATGAGATCCAGGCGCGGGAGTTCGCCGGCTGCTTCGTCCGGGTGCGAGCTCTGTATGCGCGCCATGTGAATCTCGACGGCGTAAGACCGGGCGGATTCTCCGCACCGTTTGAACGCTGGCTCGAGCCCACTCCGAATCGCCCGGCATACGCCGGGCGCGTCGTGGTGTTGATGGGGAGTGTCAACATGAGTTCGGCGGAGGCGTTTCTTTTGATGATGCGACAGGGAGCGAAGACCCAACTCATCGGCGAGCGATCCTTCGGCGCCTCGGGAAATCCGCAACCGCACCTTCTCGCGAATGGGGTGACGGTCTATCTACCCTCCTGGAAAGCGATGCTCCCGGATGGCGCGGAATTCGAAGGGCGAGGCATCGCCCCGGATCTCGAGATAAAAGCGACGTCAGACGATTTCGCGAAGCGGGACCTCCTCCTCGAAAGGGCGGTGGAGTTGCTCCGGAAGTAGCGTCGGCCAGCCACAGCGCGGATGCTATCTTTCGGGGCGAATTCCGAGCGGGTTAATTTGCGCGGGCAGATGCCCGCAGGTTGCGAGCATAAACGAAGGAGCACACGATCGGGGTTTCCCCACGATTCGCCCATGCCACGTCCCCCCGTTATCTTCTTCGCCCTGATTCTTTGCCCTTGGATCGCCCCGCTTTTGCGCGCAGCGGATGACCCCGATGCGGCCACGCTCGCGGCGACGGAACTGGCTTTCGCCCGCCGGTGCGGCGAAGTCGGTGTGCGCGCCTCCTTCCTCGAATTTTTCGCGACGGATGGACTGATTTTTGTTCCCGGACCGACGAATGCCCACCAGTTCTTCCTCGGCCAGCCCGCCCCTGCGCAGAAACCTCCCTACACTCTTAATTGGTGGCCGGAACTCGTTCGCGTCGCGCGCTCAGGCGATTTTGGTTTTTCCACGGGTCCCACGCATCGAACGCGCGATGCCGGGGTCTCGAGCGGGCCGGAACCCCACGACGGCTACTATTTCTCGGTCTGGAAGAAGCAGAGCGATGGAAAGTGGCGGGTCGCCCTCGATCTCGGGGCGGAATGTCCGCTCGGAAGCGCCGCCCAGCAGGGACCAGCGACATTGGGCCGGGTCGTCGGTGCAGATACAGACCGCGGCACTCCGGCAGAGATCGCAAGCTTGCAGGCGGAGATCGCGCACGCGGTCACGACCAAGGGTGTGAGCGGACCCCTCGCGCGCTTCACTCCTGCCATCAGGGTCAACCTGGACGAAGCGCCTGTCGCAACCGGCCATGAAGCGGCCGCCAAAGCTCTGGAGAAATTCACGGCGGCGACGCGCTACGAACCCACCGGTGCAGAGCTCGCTCTCAGTGGAGACATGGCGGTGACTTACGGGCGCGCGATCTATGAGAAAGCGGGAGAGAAAACCACCGCCCGCTGGAGTGTACAGGTCTGGGAGCGCGAGGCAAAGTCCGGTGCCTGGCAACTCGCGATTGCGATCGTGGACAGCGTGTTTGCGCCTGCGCCTTGATCTCTGCGTCCGCCACGTTCAGCCCTGCTTTTCCTGCGCGGAGAGCTCGATGAGTTTTTCCAATCGCCGCGCCCGCGTGGCCTCCTGCTTTGCGCTCGTCACCCACCAGCCTGCCTTTTTCCGATACCAGGGCGGCTGCGCCTGGAAGAACTTCCACGCCGCCACGTTTTCTCGGAAGCGGGTTTCCGCGGCGGCGTCGAGTTCGGCGGCCAGTTGCTCGTAGGAATACACGCGCGACTTGTGGTCGATCCGCGCCTGCGCGGACTTCAGCCCCGCCTCTTGCATCAAGCCCTGCTCCGTCAGGACGCGAACCCGCTCGACGTTCACCGCGCTCCAAATGCTTTTCGGCCGGCGCGGAGTAAATCGGATGGTGTAGCTGAGATCGTCCACCCTTCGGCGAACTCCGTCGATCCAGCCGAAGCAGAGCGCTTCGTCGACAGACTCGGGCCAGGTCAGGCTGGGTTTGCCGGAGTCGATCTTGTAGTAGCCCACGAGAAGTTCCGCCGCGGTGGCGTGGTGCTTTGCCAGCCACTTCCGAAAGTCGGCGGGCGTGCGGAAGAAAGTGGGCTTCATTTGGCGGTCCAAGACCGTGAGAATTTACTTCATAAGCTTCGGGAGGCTGCCGGGACGCAGCGGGAACGGCAATGAGTGAATTACCAATAGCCGATAGCCCATCGGCCATCGGTCATCCCGGCCGCCGTCGCGCCGCCCTTTGTCAGGCGCTTCGATCCGGGTTCCATTCCCGGAATGTCCCCGCCGTTCGTCTCGCTCAACTCCTGGGTCGCCCCCGGCTGGATTTACCAGGGAGAAGAACCGTTCGACGTCGTCTCGGGCAGACCAGGCGAATGGGGCCGGCTGGTCAGCGCGCTCGCGCGGGCGCAACAATCGCGCGCCGATGCCTCCCCTCATCCCCGCGGCGCCGCCGTCGGATACTTCACGTACGAGGGCGATTTTTGGTTCGCGTTCTTCCGGGAGCTGCACGCGCTGCCCGCCGGCCAGCCAACCGAACGCTGGCGGCGGAGGCGGGCCGCGGCGGACGACACGAACATCCGGGTCGGCGAATGGCAGGCGGGCATGTCGCGCGCTGCCTATGAGCACGGGGTGCGCGAGATCCAGGAAGCCATCGCGGCAGGCGATGTCTACCAAGTGAACCTTACGCAACGCTTCGCCTGCGATTTCTCGGGCAACGCGTACGCGCTGTTTGAAGAGTTGTGTGCGCGCAGCCCGGCTCCGGGAGCCGCTTTTCTCGACACCGGGGCGTCTACCGTGCTGAGCGCATCCCCCGAACTTTTTCTGCGGATCGACGGACGCGAGATCACCACGAAGCCAATCAAAGGCACGCGTCCGCGCCATCGCGATCCGCAGCAGGATGCGCGGCTCGCCTACGAGCTTCAGACCGATCCAAAGGAGATCGCAGAACTCGTGATGATCACCGATCTCGAGCGCAACGATCTTGGGCGGGTCTGCGAGTACGGTTCCGTCACGACTCCCGACCTGCTGCGACTGGAGCGTTTCGCCCAGGTGCAGCATCTGGTTTCAACTGTCTCCGGGCGGCTGCGGGCCAATGTCTCTCCGGTAGAAGCAGTCGCCGCTTGTTTCCCGGGCGGCTCGATCACGGGGGCGCCGAAGAAAACGGCGCGCGAGATCATCGCGCGACTCGAACCGGTGCCGCGCGGGATCTACTGCGGGGCAATCGGATATTTTACCTTTGATGGGGACGCCGCCTTCAACATCGCAATCCGCACGCTGGTGCGGGAACAGGGCGAGTTGCATTACCACGTCGGAGCCGGCATCACGGCCGATTCCGATCCGGCGCGCGAGTTCGTGGAGACGATGGACAAGGGCGTCGGCCTCCGCCAGGCAGTTGCGGCCTACACGTCAGAGGCGAGGCGGAACGTGCCGGCAGATCTGTAGACGCTGCTACGCAAGCGCCGGGCAGGCGTGGAGAATATCGGCAAAGGCGCCTAGTTCCGGCACGCCATCCACCACGTCGCTCAAGGACGCGAGGGCACGTGGAATGTGCTCGAGAAAAGCGGGCTTGCCGAGCCGCAGACCGAGATTGCCGTACGCCCCCAGCGCCTGCATCAGGCGCTGCACGGCGCACAGTTGGAAGGTCCGGTCGGTCACTTCCACCCGCGGCGTCAGCGTTCGGTAGAACGCAAGCAACTGCGCCCGCTCGGAGTCGGTCAGTACGACGTAGGGATCGAAGAGCAAAGAGGCAAGGTCGTAGGCGGCCAGACCTTCGCGCATGCCCTGGAAATCGATCAGGCCGGCTCTCCCGCCGATGATCAAAACGTTTTGCGATTGGAAGTCGCGGTGCACGAGCACGCGCGGCTGCGCCGCCAATTCCCCGGCCACCTCCTCCCAAACCGGCAGGGCGCGCACCGTTTCCAGTTCCGTCGCGTCCACGCGATCGGCCATCGCCCCGGCAAAACAATGTTCGAAGCAATATTTCTGCTCCCAGCGATAGAGCGCGGCATCGAACGGAATCTCCAGTTCGACGCCGGCGGCTTGGGCCGTGCCGATGCCGATCGTGTGGAGGTGATGCACCTCGCGCAGCGTCGCCTCGTAAAGCGGGCGCCGCACCGCCCAGGGCTTGTCGCGAAACCCCCACAAATCCTGCTTGCCCAAATCCTCCAGGGCAATGACCCGCGCATCGGCGTCATGAAAATAAACGCGGGGCACGCGGACCCCGTGCTCCGTAAGAAAGGCAGCAACCCGCGCGTAGTGCGCGTTCTCGGCGCGCAGCGTGCCATAGTGCGCGAGAATCGCGGAGGCGGGTTGCCCGGGGCCGCGCATGCGCCAGAAATCGCGGTCGGAGCCGCCGCGCTCGATTTTCTCCCACTGGACCGAGGCATGGTCGCGCACGCCGAAATAGCGGCTCAACAATTCATCGGCACCCGGAAACATGAGGGCGGACCGATAGCACAACTCCGCCAAAATGCCGCATGGGGTTCGCGTCGCCGCCTCCCGGAGTTGCGCAGGGCCCGCTTACGATCGGACGGGTGGCAGGGCCTCGCACGCGGCCCGGAGCCGGGCATAGAGCGGTTCCAGAGCTTCCGGGATAACGCGGGTCTGTCCCAGCACGACCATGAAATTCTGATCCCCGGACCAGCGGGGCACAATATGGAGGTGCAGATGATCGGCGACTCCGGCCCCGGCGCAGACACCCAGATTCATGCCAATGTTAAAGCCCTGCGCGCCCACGACCGTGCGCAGGACGGACTGCGCATCCTCCGCCAGGTGCCAGAGCTCGAGTTTCTCCGGCTCCGCCAGATCCTGCATCTCGGCAACTTTCCGATACGGCACCGCCATCAGATGGCCGGCCGCATACGGGTACTTGTTCATCAGCAGGAAGGAGGATCGTCCCCGGCGCAGCACGAGGTGGGCGGCGTCATCGGTCGCGTTTGCCGCCGCGAGCAGGAAATCCTCCTCGCGCGCCCCACGCTCAAAGTACTCGACGCGCCAGGGCGCCCACAAGGCAGAGAGTTCGGAGGAGGAAGTTTTTTCGGGCATAAGTTTTTGCGGCGATCTGGGCGCTGCTGCCCCGGTGGGTAGGCCGGCGGCTACGCGGATGCAGGCAAATTCATCCGTGCCATCCGCGCAATCCGTGATTTCCTCCGGGCTGTCTGCGCACCGCCGGCAACCCTTACTCCGCTTTCGTTCTCCGAGATGGCTACCGTTCGCATCGATCAAGTTTGGAAAACGTTTCCGACCGAAAAAGGCCGCGAGATCACGGTGGTGAAGGATGTGAGCATCGACATCCCGGACCGGGAATTCGTCGTGCTGGTCGGCCCGAGCGGCTGCGGCAAATCCACCACCTTGCGCATGGTCGCCGGGCTCGAGGAGATTTCGAAGGGGGAGATCCGCATCGGCAACAAGCGGGTGAACGACGTGCCGCCGAAGGACCGGGACATCGCCATGGTCTTCCAGAACTACGCGCTCTACCCGAACAAGAGCGTCTACGAAAACATGGCCTTCGGCCTGATCGTGCGCGGGCGCCCCAAGGCGGAGATCGACAAGCGCGTCAAGGAAGCGGCCTCGATCCTCGGCATCGAGTCCCTGCTCGAGCGCAAGCCCAAGGCGCTGAGCGGCGGACAGCGCCAGCGCGTCGCCGTGGGCCGGGCCATCGTGCGGCAGCCCAAGGTTTTCCTTTTCGACGAGCCCCTCTCGAACCTCGACGCCAAGCTGCGCGTGCAAATGCGCACGGAGATTACGAAGCTGCATCAGCGGCTGCAGGCGACGATGATCTACGTCACGCACGACCAGGTCGAGGCGATGACGATGGGAGACCGCATCGTCGTCATGAAAGACGGCGAAGTGCAACAGCAGGGTCCGCCCCTGCTCATCTACCACGAGCCGGTGAACCTCTTCGTAGCCGGCTTCCTCGGGTCGCCCCCGATGAACTTTATCCGGGGCACGCTGGGAGCGGCTGGCGAACAGATTGTCTTCAAGGAAATCGAAGGCGGAGTCGGCACGGCGCGATTCCGTTCCGCCGATCGTCCCGCCCTGGCAAACTATGCCGGGAAAGAAGTTATCCTCGGGCTGCGACCTGAGGATCTGGCGCCCTCCGCGGCGACCGGTCCCAAGGACGCCCCAGCGGGATTCGAAGTTTTGCCCAGTGTGGTGGATCTCGTCGAGCCGATGGGCGCCGAGACGAATTTTTACCTCCAGACCGGCGCGCATACGCTGGTCTGCCGGGCGCCCGGTTCGCCGCCCGGACGGGAGAGCGGTCACCGCATGCGCTTCCAGTTCCCGAATGCCCGGGCGCATGTTTTCGATCCGGAGACGACGCTGCGAATTGTCTGAGTTGCCGCAGGCGGAGGGGCGCCTTCCGCCAAATTGCATTCACCCGCTTCCGGTGTTTCTTCGCCCTCCCATTCATCTCAAGAAAAAAACGCTGCCATGAGCAATCCCCTCACTCCCCCCGCCGGTGATACGATCACCATCTCGAACGGCAAATTGACCGTCCCCAACCATCCTATTCTTCCGTTCATCCGCGGCGACGGCACGGGCCGCGACATCTGGGCTTCCAGTGTGCGGGTGATGGACGCGGCCGTGGAAAAAGCCTACGGCGGCACGAAAAAGATCTCCTGGTTCGAGGTCTTCGCCGGCGAAGCGGCCAAGAACAAGTTCGATAACTGGCTCCCGGACGAAACGATCGCCGCGTTCAACCAGTACCTCGTCGGCATCAAGGGTCCGCTGACCACCCCCGTGGGTGGTGGCATCCGCTCGCTCAACGTGGCGCTGCGCCAGCTCCTCGATCTCTACGTTTGCCTGCGGCCCGTCCAATATTTTACGGGCGTGCCCAGCCCCGTAAAGGCGCCGGAAAAAGTGGAAATGGTCATCTTCCGCGAAAACACCGAGGACATCTATGCCGGCATCGACTTCCAAGCCGGCAGCGAAGCGGCGCTCAAGGCGGTGGAATTTCTGAAGGTCTCCTTCCCCAAGGAGTTCAAGAAGATCCGGTTCGGGGCTGAGACGCCGGATCAGATTGGCATCGGCTTCAAGCCCGTCTCCAAGCTCGGGACCGAGCGACTGGTGCGCGCCGCGATCAAGTATGCGATCGACCAGAAGCGCAAGAGCGTCACCATCGTCCACAAGGGCAATATCATGAAGTATACCGAGGGCGCGTTCCGCGACTGGGGTTACGAGCTGGCCAAGAGTGAATTTGGCGCGGTCGAGATCGATGGCGGCCCCTGGTGCAAGCTGCCGGGCGGCATCGTCATCAAAGACGCCATCGCCGACATCACGCTCCAGCAGGTGCTGACGCGGCCGGAAGATTTCGACGTGATCGCCACACTGAATCTCAACGGCGACTACCTCTCCGACGCGCTGGCCGCCCAAGTGGGCGGTATCGGCATCGCCCCCGGCGGCAATATCAATTACATCACCGGCCATGCCATCTTCGAAGCAACCCACGGCACCGCTCCGAAATACGCCGACAAGGACATGGTCAATCCCGGCTCAGTCGTGCTCAGCGGCGAAATGATGTTCCGCTATCTCGGTTGGAACGAAGCGGCCGATCTGATCATCAAGGGCTTGAACGGCGCCATCAGGAGCAAGCGCGTGACCTACGATTTCGCCCGCCAGATGGAAGGCGCGACGCAGGTCAAATGCAGCGAATTCGGCGAGAACATCATCGCGCACATGTGATTTCCCGCGACAGACCAACTCCCGGTCTGCGTTGAATTGTAGCATTCGTCGCGACAACTGTTGTCGCGACGAAGGAACCCGACTCCGCTACTTCTTGGGCGGAGCAGTCGGCTTGGGCGCGGCGGAAGGAGCGCCCTTCGGAGCGGGGGCCGGCGGAGCGGAAGACGCCGGAGTTGCGGTGGCCGTGGCGGTCGCAGCCGCAGCGGCAGCAGCTTCCTGCGCGGCACGCTCGGCCTTATCCAGTTCTTCAAACTTCGCCAAATCCTTTTCATACAACGCCTTGTTTTCCGCGGCTTTGGCCGTCTCGCCCGTGGCCTTGTAGTTCTCCGCGAGAGCCCGGTAGATCTCGCTCCGACCTCTGAAGGCGCGCTTGTTCTTTGGTTCGAGTTCGATCGCTTTGTTGTAATCGGTAATGGCCAGCTCAAACTCGAGGATTAAGGCGTTGCAGGCGGCGCGATTCTGATAGGCGCCGCCAAAATCCTTCTCGATCTCGATACACGCCGTGAAATCGGCGATCGCTTTGTCGAAGTCGTCTTTCACGATGAGAATCGCCGAGTCGATGGTGCGCTTCTCGACCTTCACCAATCGGTCGCGCGCCGCTTTTGCACGGTCGAAAAACGCCAGGCCGCGGCCGTAGAGCGCCTTCGTGCTCTTGGGTTCACGCTTCAGGAGCTCCTCGAAATCCGCAATGGCTTTGTCGGATTCGCCGGAGAGGGCCCAGGCGTTGCCGCGGTCGAAGATGAGCGTGTTGGTCTTGGGCGAATGCTTGATGGCTTCATCGTAGTCGGCGATCGCAAGCTTGAAGGCTTCCGCTGCTTTCGCCGCCAGGGGCTCGATCTGCGCGTTGAGTCCCGCCGTCACTTCGGCGGAAGCGCCCGGCACGATGGCGTCCCGCAGCTCCTGTGCGGCATCGCGCGCTTTGATGGCTTCCGACAAGCGGGCCGATGCCCGGTTGCCAAAGGCCTGGTACATCTTGGGCGCCGCCTTGATCGCGGCATCATACTTGGCCACGGCCTCCTCCAGTTTGCCCGCCTTCTGGAGGGCGCTGCCGGCGTTGAGGGCTTCCACCGCCGCTTTGGGATAATCCTGCGCCAGCAGCGAAGCGGCGCAGAGCACCAGCGCGGCGGGCGCGAGGACTGAGCGAAAAAGGGTCGGGAGGATCATGGGGGGTAGATTGGAGCGGGAATCCGACGAGCAAAACTTTTTTTTGTTCAATCTGCACCTCCGGGACGGCAGTCCGCTCGACAAGCAGAGGGCCTCCGGGTTCAATGCGGCGTGATCGAGCGCAGTTTCCCCACGCCCTGGCAACGCCGGATCATGTGGAGCGCGATCGCGGCTCTTTCGCTCGCCGTCTTCCTGGGGATCTGCACCGGGGGTGTCTGGCTGACGGTGAATATCCTCGCCTTTCTTCAGCCCCTGCTCATCCCCTTCGCGATTTCCGGCGTGCTCGCCTACCTCCTGGAGCCGGTGGTTTCCTTTCTCTGCCGACGCGCGCGCATGTCGCGCACCGGCGCGGTGATTTCCATCTTCTCGGCGATCGTGGTCGCACTGGCTCTCTTTTCCATCGCTGTCATTCCCGCGCTCTACCGGCAGACCGTGGCGGTGGTGAAGAAAGTGCCGGAATACACCGCGAAGCTGCAAAAAAAGGTCCCGGAATGGATCGAAGCCTCGCAGGACAAGTTGCGTGAGGTGGGCGAAATGTTGCCGGGGGTGAACAAGACGGAGCCCCCGCCGCGCAATCCGCTGCCCTTCACCTCGCCCGGCGACACTGCGGGCGGGGCTTCGCCCGAGCCGACGCCCGTGTTGCCCGGAAAAAAGAACCCGCTCGATTCCGAGAGCATCCGCGAGTACTTCGACAAGCAGTTGGAAAAACTCGATACGCAGATTCCGGCAATCCTGGGAGGCGTGGGCACGCTCATTGGGCGGAGCATCGGTGGCTTCCTCGGCGTGCTGGGATTCGCCCTCAGCGCCGTGATTGTCCCCTTTTGCCTGTGGTATTTTCTAAAGGAGGGCGACCTGATCAAACGCAACTGGGGGGATTACCTCCCGCTGGCGCCGTCGCCGTTCAAGGATGAAGCCGTGAGCGTGCTGGGGGAGATCAACGGCTACCTCGTCGCGTTTTTCCGCGGCCAGCTTCTGGTCAGCCTCATCGATGGTTCGCTCGTGGGCATTGCCCTCCTGATCCTTGGGCTCGATTTCGCGGTGCTGATTGGGGTCATGGTGGTGTTCCTCAGTCTCATCCCCTACCTGGGTATCGTGATCTGCTTCATCCCCGCGGTGCTTATCGCCATCCTGCAATACGGCGACTGGTTCCATCCGATCTGGGTAACCATCATTTTCATTTCGGTGCAGCAGTTCGAGGGCTTCGTTATCGCTCCCCGCGTGGTCGGCGAGACGGTCGGCCTGCATCCGCTGACCGTCATCCTCGGGGCTCTCGGCTGGTCGCTCCTGCTCGGCGGCTTGCTGGGTGCGCTGCTCGCCGTGCCCCTTTCGGCCACGCTCAAGGTCCTGCTGCGCCGTTACGTCTGGTCGCGCCGCGAGCGCTCGGTTCTGACGGTTCCGCTCGGGGTGAACGACCCCGATCCAGATGACCGTGAAGCGCATTCGGAACCGCTGATCCACGAGCGGTGAAGTCCGCCCCCGCCCGGCCGCGCGCGAGCCAGTTCAGTCGGTGGACGACGGAGCGCGCTCGATCGGCGACCGTTTCAGCTTTCCGCGCCCGGCACCGGGGGGCTTAAAGAAATCCGGACTCAGGCGAATGCCCACGCAACCAAGCAACTCTTGCGGTTTGTCTCCCGACATGGCTTGGGGAATATGCGGGATGCTTCGATTCCCCCGCCTGCTTCTCCCTGCTGTGCTCGCCGCCACCCTGACTTCCGCCCTGCCTGCGGATGAAGGCATGTGGCTCCTGACCGCCCCGCCGCGCGCGCAGATCAAAGAGCGCTATGGCTTCGAAGTGACCGACCCCTGGCTCGAGCACATTCGTCTTTCCTCCATGCGGTTCAACGTGGGTGGATCGGGCTCGTTTGTGAGCGCCGATGGGCTCGTCATCACGAATCACCATGTCGGATTCGACGCGATCCAGAAGCTGAGCACGGAGCAGCGCAATCTCGTTCGCGACGGCTTCCACGCCAAGGCGGCCGGCGACGAAATGAAGTGCGTCGATCTCGAGCTGAACATGTTGGTGTCGATCGAGGACGTTACGGCCCGCGTAAATGCCGCCGTGCCGGAGAAGGCCGAAGCCGATGCCTCCAATCTCGCCCGGCGAAAGGTCATGGCCGAGATCGAAAAGGAGTCGCTCGAAAAGACCGGCTTCCGCTCGGATGTCGTCACTCTCTATCAGGGCGGGGCCTACCACCTTTACCGCTACAAGCGCTTCACGGATGTGCGCCTCGTTTTTGCGCCGGAGCAGACCATCGCGGCTTTCGGCGGCGACCCGGACAACTTCGAATACCCGCGCTACTGCCTCGATTTCTCGCTCTTCCGCGTCTACGAGGACGGCAAGCCGTACAAGCCGCAGCATTTCCTGAAGTGGTCGAAGGATGGTGCGGCGGACGGCGAACTCACGTTTGTCTTCGGCAATCCGGGCAACACGAGCCGGCTCCTCACGCTTCCGGAATTGGATTTCGTGCGCCGCCTCAGCGTGCCGATGCAGAAGGCGACGCTGAAAGCCCGGGAGTCGCTCCTCATTTCGTGGAGCGCGCGGAGCGCTGAAAACGCCCGCCGTGCGAAGGACGTCCTGCTCGGCATCCAGAACGGCCGCAAGGTGCGCGATGGCAATGCCGCGGCGCTTTATGATCCGGTTTTCTGGCAGGCGAAGGTCAAGGGGGAGTCTGACTTCCGCAGTCGCCTCGCCCAAAGTCCGGAGAAATTCGGCGATGCCCTCGCGGCCTTCGACAAAATCGCCGAAGCCCAAAAGCGTGTGAACGAGATCTTCCCGCGCTTCCGGATGATCGAGCAGGGCGTGGGCTTCGCGAGCGACAGCTTCGGCTACGCGCGCCTGCTTCTGCGCGCCGCCGAGGAACGGGCCAAACCGAATGGCGAGCGGCTGCGGGAATACGGCGACGCCGGCAAGGCCTCCTTCGAGCAGCGTCTTTTCTCGGAACAGCCGATCCACGAAGACCTGGAAATCGTACTGCTGTCGGATTCGTTGCAGTATTTCGCGGAGCAATTTGGACCCGATGACGCGCTCGTGCTCAAGGTGCTTGACGGCAAATCCCCGCGCAATCGCGCCGCCGAATTGATCAATACGACGAAGGTACGCGATCTCGCGGTCCGCAAGCAGCTCTATGAAGGCGGGCAGGCCGCCGTGGACGCAGCCAAGGATCCGCTGATTGAAGTCGCCCGCATCCTCGACCCCGAAGCCCGGTCCGTGCGCAAGGAATGGGAATCGCTCAGCGAAACCAAGAAGCAGGCCCAGGGAGCCTTGGCGCGCGCACGTTTCGCGCTCGAAGGCGCATCGAACTACCCCGACGCGACCTTTACGCTCCGCCTCTCCTACGGCGCCGTGAAGGGCTACGAGGAAAATGGCCAGCAAATCCCGCCTTTCAGCACCTATGCGGGGCTCTACGAGCGGAACACGAAGCAAAACAACCGCGAGCCTTTCGACCTGCCCACTATCTGGCAAAAGGCGAAGACAAAGGTGAACATGAAGACGCCCTTCAACCTCGTGACCACGCACGACATCATAGGCGGCAATTCGGGCAGCCCGCTCGTCAATCGCGCGGGCGAGTTTGTCGGGATCATCTTCGACGGCAACCTGCAGAGCCTCTCGGGCGACTACGCCTATGACGACCGCCAGGGCCGTGCGCTCAGCGTGCACAGCAGCGGCATCATCGAGGCGCTCGACAAAGTCTACGGGGCGACGGCGATCGTGGCCGAACTGCGCAACGGCAAGCGGTAAAGATCGCCGAACGGCTTGATTGGCAGGAGCGCGGAGGAAGTTCCTCCGCGCTCTTTTCGTTTCAGCGGCCCCTTGCTTCGCCCGGCGCAGGCACGACTAATCTGCAGTGTCGTTCGTCACAAATTTCTTCGACCGGTTGCTCGGCCCCTCCGAGCCGCCGCCGGGCTACACGATTCGACGCTACAAGTGGTGCGAGTATGGCTGGGTGCAGCCCTCGGGGGATCGGGGGCGTGACACCCGCTGGACGCGGCGCGGGGCCTGCCAGGACGCCGTCCGAAACCAGGCGTTCGTCGGTTCGGCCACTGGGGCGTTCGACCGTGCCATGGAGCGTGACGACGACGCCTGAGTGAGTGACCGGGCCAAGCCGTCGGAACGCCGAAGAGTCTTCGCCTACAATCCTTTGCTGGCCAGCAACTCGCGGCTACGGGCGCGTTTGGTGCGAAGCAAGTACCCCGCAAGACCCAGAAGGGTGAGTCCTGCGCAGCCCCACAGGGTGACACGCACCCAGCCGATCCGGCAACCGAATCCATACAGCACCCCCATCGCCGAAAGGGCCACGCACATGAAGCTGGTGGTGGAGGCGGGAGCCCCTCCGGAAGAACTGGCCATCGTCCGTACGACCGCTACGCCCGCTGCCGCCGAGAAAATGAGCCCCACCAAGGCGAGCGCCGAGCCGGTCTGCATGACTGAAATCGACGACAAAAGAAACACCGCCGTCGACGCGCCCAAGGCGAGCAAGAGAAATACGGCGCCGGCTGCGCCATCCAGATTTACCCGAGTCAGCAAGGAGGCGAGCCGAGTCGGTGGTAAATTCATGCGCTGCCGCTATTTATCCCATCCAGGATCGCTGTCGAGCGTTGGGTCGAAATGACTTTCAAGGACGGGATCGATCTCACGGTCGATCGCATTCTCTCGCCTCCCGAAGTCCTCCCAGCAGGATCTTGCCCTCTTTTCATGCGCGAGCTGGTTGAGACCGTGGGCGGATTCGTCATGCTCTGGCGATGCACGTCCTTCGCCGCCTTGCTTTCGTTGCGCTCGCCTCCGTCGCGCTTTCCTCCTCCCTCCCCGCCGATGAAGGGATGTGGCTCTTCACGGCGCCGCCCCGCGCGGCGCTGAAGGAGAAGTATCAGTTCGACGCGACGGATGCCTGGCTGGAACATCTCCGCCTTTCCTGCGTGCGCTTTGGGAGCGGTGCCTCGGCCTCGTTGGTCAGCGCGGATGGACTCGTCCTCACCAATCACCACGTCGGCCGGTCCTCCATTCAAAAGTTGAGCACGAAGGAGCGCAACCTGTTGCAGGACGGCTTTCTCGCAAAGATGCCGGCCGAGGAATTGAAGTGCCCAGACCTCGAACTCAATGTGCTGCAGTCGATCGAGGATGTAACCGCGCGGGTGAATACGGCCGTCGGGGCCAAGACCGATCCTGCGGCCGCCTTTGCGGCGCGCCGGGCCGTGATTGCCGAGATCGAGAAGGAATCGCTCGAGAAGACCGGTTTCCGCTCCGACGTCGTGACCCTCTATCAGGGCGCGCAGTTCCATCTCTACCGCTACAAGCGCTATGCGGATGTGCGGCTCGTCTTCGCGCCTGAGGGCGCGATCGCCCACTTTGGCGGCGATCCGGACAACTTCGAGTATCCCCGCTATTGCCTGGATATGTCGGTGTTTCGCGTCTACGAAAATGACGCTCCGGCGCCGACGCCGCATTTTCTCAAGTGGTCGAAGGACGGGGCGGCCGACGGGGAATTGACCTTTGTGGCGGGGCATCCCGGACGCACCAACCGGTTACTGTCCATCGCGGAGCTGCAATACCTGCGCGACGCGCAGTATCCCGATCAGAGCGAACGCCAAAAACGCCACGAAGTGCTCCTGCTCTCGTGGGCGGCGCGGAGTGCCGAGAATGCGCGGCGCGCCAACAACGTGCTCCCGGGCGTGCAAAACGGCCGCAAAGCGCGCGATGGCAACCTGGCCGCCCTCTACGATCCCGTTTTCTGGGAGGCGAAGGTCAAGGCCGAGGACGAATTCAAAACCCGCCTCAGCGCCAAGCCCGAGCAATTCGGGGAGGCCCTGAACGCCTATGAACGCATCGACGAAGCGCAAAGCAGCATCGGAGGTGTGGCCAAACGCTATCGCATGCTCGAGCAGGGCGTGGGGTTCAGTTCCGATATGTTCACGATCGCGCGCACGCTGCTGCGCGCGGCTGACGAAAAGGACAAACCCAATGGCGAGCGCCTGCGCGAATATGGCGATTCGAGCCGGGCTTCGCGCGAGCTCCAGCTCTTTTCACCGAAGCCGATCTACCCGGACTTGGAAATTCTGCGCCTCGGCGATGCCCTGCAAGGTCTGGCGGAAACGCTCGGCGCGGCCGATGCGACCGTGGTCCGCGTCCTCGCGGGCAAGCCGCCCCGGGTGCGGGCGGCGGAGTTGATCAAGAGCTCAAAGGTCGCCGATGTCGCGTTTCGGAAAAAGCTCTACGAAGGCGGCAAGGCGGCGGTGCAGGCCGCGGCCGATCCATTGATTGAACTCGCCCGTGCCATCGATCCCGATGCGCGCGAGGTGCGGCGCGAGGTGGAGGCCGCGGAGGAAACGAAGACGCAAGCCCAGAACGCGATCGCGAAGGCCCGCTTTGCGCTCGAAGGAACCGGCAAGTACCCGGACGCAACCTCCACCCTCCGCCTCCACTTCGGCGTCGTGAAAGGCTACGAGGAGAACGGTGTCAAGGTTCCCGCCATGACGGATTTCGCGGGGTTGTACGTTCGGAGCGAGGAGCACGGCAATCGGGATCCGTTCGACCTCCCGCCGTCCTTTGTGAAGGCGAAGGACCGCGTGAACCCCAAGGTACCTTTCAATTTTGTCACGACGCACGACATCATCGGCGGCAACTCCGGCAGTCCCGTCGTGAATCGCGCGGGCGAATTCGTCGGCCTGATCTTCGATGGCAACATTCAGAGCCTCGGCGGCGATTTTGCCCATGACGAACGCGTCGGCCGCGCCGTCAGCGTCCACAGCAGCGGCATCCTCGAGGCGCTGGAAAAGGTGTACGGCGCGACTGCCCTCGTGAACGAACTTCGCAATGGGAAGCGCTGAGCTTCCGTTCGAAGAACGCGTCCGGGGAACAGGCCGCCGCGGGCTTTCCTGCGACTATAGGGTCGGCTATTGTCACCCCCGGGACGTAGGCGGCACCGAGGCGCAGCGTGCGCTCGAGCGTATTGGCAGCCGCTCCTTTTAAGACAAAGGCTGGCTGAGCGATCCTGACGCCGAGGACTGCGTGCAACTTGCTGCCGCTGTCGGCCAGGCAGCTTGCTGCCGGGTAAGTGAAATCGATGATTATTTCCGGAGAGATTGTGCCAGAGAGTGCTTGCGGCGCAGTCCACGGCGCACGTGCCCATGCGGTCGAGGATGGCCGTCGCACGCATAGCCGAGCCTACAGCGCCAGCTTCGGCGCCTCGAGCAAGAACACCATGATGATCGCGACGACGAAGGCCACCATGGCCAGGGCGGCCAGCGCGTAGAGCGCGGTGGCGACGGGATCACGCGTCTTGGTCTTCATCTCGAACGGCGCCGCATTGACGAAATCCTCGGGTTTGCCTTTCGCCGCCCGCACGGCCGCACTCGGCGGCTGCGCCGGGGGGAGCGCCTCGATGGGCATTTCCATCGTCTCGTCGTCGGGCGATGCGGCCGGGGGAGGCACCTCAGACGCGTACAACGCTTCAATCTTGCCGAGGCGCAGTTTGTCGCCGTTGCGCAGGCTCTGCGCGACCGTGAGATCCCGCCCGTTCAACCGCGTGCCGTTGGTCGAGCCGAGATCTTCGACGGTGTAGTCGCCATCCTCGCGCCGGGTGAGCACCGCATGCGAACCGGAGACGGAGGCATCGTCGATTTGAATCGTGTTGCTGTCCCGCCGGCCGATGGCTACCACGTCGAGCTTCAGTTCGAATTCGACGGGGGCAGCCCCCGGAAGCTGGATGCGGAGCGCGGGCATGGCAGCCGATCCTCGCTCTTTAGCGATGGCGATCAATCATTTGCGCAAAGCGCTCGAAGAGCGGCGCGGAATCGTGCGGACCCGGCGCGGCCTCGGGATGATACTGCACGCAGAAGACGGGCAACTCCCGGTGGCGCAGGCCTTCCACGGTGCCGTCGTTGAGATTGATGTGACTCACTTCGATCTCCGGCGGGAGCGAAGCGGGATCGACCGCGAAGCCGTGGTTTTGCGAGGTAATTTCCACCCGGCCCGTCGCCAGATCCTGCACGGGTTGATTCCCGCCCCGATGGCCGAACTTCAACTTGAAGGTCTTGCCGCCGAAGGCGTGGCCGAGAATTTGATGCCCAAGGCAGATGCCAAAAATCGGCTTCCGCCCAATCAGTCCGTTCACGGCGCGGTGCGCGTAGTCGAGCGCGGCCGGATCGCCGGGGCCGTTGGAAAGGAAAATGCCATCCGGATTGAGCGCGAGGACTTCCTCTGCACTCGTCGTTGCCGGCACGACGCGGATGGCGAAGCCATGCTGCCGCAGGAGGCGAAGCTGGTTCACTTTCAAGCCGAAGTCATAAGCGACGATGCGATGGCGCACAGGCGGCAGGGTCACCGGGGTGAAGTCCGCGGGCATGCCCTTCGGCGTCCACGGCAGACTGCGCGTATCTTCCGGGTCCCAATCGAACGCGGCGCGTGCGGTCACTTCCCGGACGAAGTCCATGCCTACCACCCCGGCGCCTTCCACGGCGAGCGCCCGCGCCTGCTCGGGAAGCATGCGCTCGGTCGTGAGACAGGCCTTCATGGCGCCCTTGTCGCGCAAATGCTTCGTGAGGGCCCGGGTATCGATTCCCTGCAGCCCGATGATCCCGTGGCGGGAGAGATAGGCCGCCAGGCTGCTTTGCGACTGCCAGTTGCTCGGCACCGGGCTGACTTCCTCCACCACGAATCCGCTGACCCACGGGCGCTCGCTTTCGTCGTCGCCCGGGATGATCCCGTAGTTGCCGATGAGCGGATACGTCATGGCGACGATCTGCCCAAAGTAGGAGGGATCGGTAAGGACCTCCTGGTAACCGGACATGGAAGTGTTGAAGCAGATTTCGCCGACCTTGGTGCCGGTCGCGCCGAAGGCCTCGCCTTCGAATGATCTGCCGTCTTCGAGTACCAGGAGTGCCATGTCAGATTTCAGATACAGAATTCAACTTTGGGATGGACCGCCCGTGGGCGGGCGGAACATTTCCCCAGATCGCGTGATCTCCCAAATCTGAAATCTGAAATCTGCGTCCACATTTGGAAATTGCCCCGCAGGTGCCGTAGTGGCGGCCTTCCCGTTCCCTGGTGGAAACGGCGGGTGACCGATGACGAAGCCGCTGACTTCCAATGAAGGCCTGTCATTCTGCGACATCATCCCAGCCCCCTGGTCTTCGATATAACGGTTCGGGATGTTACCGCCGGTGAACTCGAACACCGCAGGGCAAAGCTTCCAAAATGTAAAAGAACTACTCGCGAAACTGAACCGCCACCGCGTCCCCAAGAGCTTTTTTCACCCGGGCATGGGCGGCGTTCACTTCGTCGTTCGTGAGAGTCTTTTCCTCGGCCCGATAAGTCAATGAATATGCCACGGACTTTTTCCCCGCGGGCACGCGTTCCCCTTTGGGATCCGTGAAAATATCGAACGGCAGCAAACTGCTCAGGAGCGGCTCCTGCGCCGCACGCATGGCGGCCGCCAATCCGGCGTGCGGGACCGCGAGGTCCACGAGCAGCGCGATGTCGCGGGTCACGGCCGGGAAGCGCGGGAGCGCAGCGAAACGGCGGTCCCCCGACGCCAGCGCCTCGAAGGCGACGGCATCCAAATCGGCCGCAAACACCGGCGCGCGGAGATCGAGTTCGCGCGTGCGTGCCGGATCGAGTTGCCCGGCGTTGCCCAGCGGTTTTCCGCCGGCCCGAACCTCCACCGCAAGCAGCAGTCCCGTCCGCTTCGTGCGCACAAACTCCAGTTCGCGTCCCACCGGCAACAGCCGCTCGAGGATGCCGCGCAGATCGTGCAAGTCGAGCTGATGGGTTCCGTCTCCGCGCCAACTCGGCGCGGTGGCAGCCCCTGTCATGAGCAGCGTCAGGCGCAGGGCTTCAGGTTCCCCGAGTGGCGTCGACTTCGCGAAGATGCGCCCAAGCTCGAAGAGCCGCAGATCGCTCCGTCCGGAGCGGGCGTTGCGCGCGGCACATTGCAGCAGCCCGGGCAGTAAATCGGAACGGAGGGCAACCTGATCCTCGCTGAGCGGATTCTTGAGAGCCGCGGCCTCTTCCACCCCGGCGACATCGCGGGCCGGCACGAGTGAGAGCGTGATGGCTTCGTGGAAGCCGAGAGCCGCCAGACTCCGGCGAAGCTCCATCCGGAAATCGTAGCTGCGGTCGACCGGCGAACTGGGCGCCATACGACCCAGGGCGCGCCCGGGCACGGCCTCAAGACCCACCACCCGCGTGACTTCCTCGATCAGGTCGACTTCCCGCTCGAGATCGCGCCGCCAGCTTGGCACGCTCCAGCCCTCGGGTGACTGCGTCAAACCAAGCGCGGCGAGGATGGCCTGCACGCGTGCAGGCTCGATCGGAATGCCGACGAGGGCCTCCAGCCGCTCGTGGCACAGCGGGACAATTCGTGGGGCGACAAGCGCGTCGACCTCGCCGCATGTCACCATCCGGTGCGCGGTGCCGCCCGCGATTTCGAGGATGAGGGCCACGGCCCGGTGCGCGGCCGCGCTCACGCCACCGGCATTCACGCCGCGCTCGTAACGATACGAGGCATCGGAACTCAAACCGGTTTCGCGCGCGGTTCGACGGACCAGCGCCGGCTGGAAGTAGGCGCATTCGAGCACCACCGAACTCGTCGTCTCGGTTACGCCGGTGCCTTCGCCGCCCATGACCCCAGCGAGCCCGGAGCCATGCCCAGCCGCGTCGCCGATGACCAGGTGGTGCGGCTTCAACGCATAGGTGCGTCCGTCGAGCGCATGCAGGGTTTCGCCTGGTTCCGCGAGACGCACACGGATGCCGCCCCCCTCCAGCTTCGCAAGATCGAAGGCATGCAGCGGCTGACCAAGTTCCATCATGACGTAATTCGTCACGTCAACGATGTTGTTGATCGGGCGCAGCCCCACGGCCTCGAGACGAGCGCGCAGCCAGTCCGGGCTGGGGCCGACTTTCACGCCGTCGAGTCGGGTGGCGGTATAGAACGGGCACCCGATTCGCGCGTCCTCGTCGATCGTCACACGGATGCCGGCCTCCTCCTGCGCGTGAACTTCAGCGACCACGGGCGGCCGCAGCGCGGCGCCGGTGAGCGCGCTGATTTCCCGCGCCACTCCCACGTGCGAAAGCCAATCCGGGCGGTTCGGCGTGATCTCGATCTCGAGCACGGTCTCCGGCGGAAAGACCTCGCCGATGGGCGCGCCAACGCGCGTATCGGCCGGCAGGATGAGCAGGCCGCTTTGGTCTTCGCCGATGCCCAGTTCCTTCCCGCTGCAGAGCATGCCCGCACTCAATTCGCCCCGCAGCTTGCCTTCCTTGATTTTGAAATCGCCGGGCAGCACGGCACCGGGCAACGCGAGTGGCACTTTGTCACCCACTTTGTAATTCTTCGCCCCGCAAACGATCTGCCGCGGTCCTTGGCCCAGCCCATCGTCCACTTCGCAGACACTCAGGCGGTCGGCGTTCGGGTGTTGCCGCGAAGTCAGAATCTGCGCCACCACCACCTTGGGAAAATCGGCTCCGCGCGTCGCGATCGCCTCGACTTCGATGCCGGCAAAAGTAAGCAAGTCCGAGAGTTCCGACGGGGAGCCGGCGTAATCCACGTAAGCGCGGAGCCATTCAAGCGAGAGTTTCATACCGGGCGCGGAATGTGCCGCGCCCGCGGACTCGGGCAATTTCAGATTTCCAGGATGTCACACCGATGGCGCCTGGCCGCTCCAGCATTCGCCTCCAGCCACCGCCGGCTGTCGCCGCAAAAGGGCGTATGAGCCAGCACCTTGAGACCAAGGCTCTCATGTCGGCCAGTTGTCGTCCGATGGCTTGGGGTCAGTCGGGGACGAGGCGGCGGAGATGCCTGGTGGGGCGAACAGACTGGCGGTGGTGGGGGAAAGTTGCGGGGGTGGATGGGTTCGGGGCGGTCGAAATTTTCTGGCCAATGGATTCTCTGGTGGCCGATCGATCCTCGGGATGAAGACTCCGGAAAAATGTCGATATTTCAGATATTTTGTCCCCGCGAGGACAACCGAGATTGCCCCGAAACGCCCGCGCCTTTTTCGGGTCGGCGGACTTTGCGCGCCTCGCGTTCCAGATTTAGGTGAGGGGTATGCAGCAAACGGTTTTCGGTGCGGCACTTTTCGCGCTTTCCCTTCTCTCCATGTGCGCCGAGGCCTCCCCTGCTCCTGACTTTCCCCTCCTGTCCGCCGACGCAGGGGGAGCAAAGACCTTCCGCGCGCTCGGCTCGAACTGGCGCAAGCTCATCGTCTTTGCGCCCGAGGGCCGTAACCTCGGCATCGCCGGGATGAAGTGGAACGCGGCCCGCGCAAAGCTCGCCGAGCCGGAGTTCGGCCGCGGATTGGCTGAGCGGGACGTGGTGGTGATCGTCGCGGCCCGGGAAGAGATTTCCCTGGCGGCCGGCGTGAAGTCGGCGCGCGTCCCCGCGGAAGCCATCCCGGCGACGCGGACCGCCTTCGCTTTAGGCGAAGGTGACGGCGCGACGGTGCTCGTCGGCAAGGACGGCGAAATCGCGCAGGTCTGGCGGGGTCACCTCGATCCCGCCGCCATCTTTGCGGCGATCGATGCCATGCCGATGCGGCAGGCGGAGAAACGCGAGCGCTCTCGGTAGGAGCCGATTACTCGCGCAGGGTCAGTTCGCGCACCCGCTCCGGCAGCGCATCCGCGGGACAGCGCATCAACGTTTCGCCCACCAGGATCGCGTCGGCCCCAGCTTCCGCCACGAGCCGCGCATCCTCAGCGGTCTTTAGCCCGCTCTCGCTCACGAGGGTCACCTCGGAGGGAACTTCCTCGGCGAGTCGGTCCGTGGTGGCGAGGTCCACTTCGAAAGTGGTCAGGTTGCGATTGTTGATCCCGATGAGTTCCGCCCCGGCAGCGAGCGCGCGCTCCATCTCCGGCAGCGTGTGCACCTCGACGAGCACATCGAGCTGAAAGTTGTGGGCCACGCGCATCAGGCGGTCAAGTTCGCCCACAGGCAGCGCGGCGACGATCAGGAGAATGGCATCGGCACCGGCGCAAACGGCCTCGTAGATTTGCACCTCGTGCAGGATGAAATCCTTGCGCAGCAGCGGCAGCTCGCAGGCGTCCCGCACGACCTGAAGATACTCCAGCCGCCCTTGAAAGTAGGGGGCGTCGGTCAGGACCGAGATACAATCGGCTCCCGCAGCCTCATATCGTCGGGCGATTTCGGCCGGGGAAAATTCGTCGGCGATGACCCCCACGGAGGGTGACGCTTTCTTGATCTCGGCAATGAGCCCGAGCGAGCCGTCTTCGCGGCGCGCGAGGGCGCGCGCAAAGCCGCGGAAGTCATCCCGGAGCAGCGCTTGCTGGCGCAGGGTTTCCTGCTTCGGCAGGAGCGCTTCGATTTCGAGGCGCTTGGAATCGAGAATCTCGCGGAGTCGGTCGTGCATGGGCGCGGATGCTTCGTTCGAGCGGGACGGTTCCGCCACAGATTTCCCTTGCGAGGAGGCCCTCTTCGCCTACGTATACGGCCGCAGTCACGCGGGCGTAGCTCAGTGGTAGAGCACTTCCTTGCCAAGGAAGATGTCGTGGGTTCGAATCCCATCGCCCGCTCCACTCTTACTCCGGCGCAGGGCTCGGCGGGGTTTGAAAGCGAGAGAGCAAGAGCGGGACCGAGGCAGGCCGTTCCCACCTCGCCAGAGACATTTGGAACCGCTTCGCCAGCGCCAGTCTCAACACGTGCTCCATATTTCCGCTTCTCCAGAGTAAAATCACTCGCGCGCCCCAGATTGTGATCTCGCCGTGAGATCTCAAGGTCCAATCGACGCAGAAAAATTGGAAATGCGCCTCGAAGATTCGCTCGATTCGAGATCTCGAGATCTAATCGACGCAGAAGAATTGCCCACTCATGCATCGCGCCGATGCACGCGCGCGTCAGCATCCGCCGCCAGCGCTGCGCAAACGCCCGAAGTCGCGGGGTCTGCCTGACTCGACGACCAAAAATATGGCGCACGCCCAGCAAAATTGGTCGTACGTCCAGAGCGCCGCTTCGATTTGAGACCTCAACATCCAATCGCCTCAGCAAAATTGTTCTGCGACGTCGACGAATTTTGCTGCGACGTCGTAGTGTCGACATCCCAAATCGCTGAATTCTGCTGGGAGATCGATGAATCCTGCTGCGTCGACGAACTCACGCGGTCCGAAAACGCGACGGCGCGCTGCGTGAGTTCTGTGCGTTCCAGCACCGCGATGGATCGTTTGGCGCCTCTGCGATTCGCGGCGACGGCGCCGCCATCCAATCCCTGGCCGGGCCTTACTCCGTCGCCTTTTGCACAAATGCGGCCAAACGCGCGTCGATCTTCGCGCTGATATCGGCTTTGGCGGCCAGACCATGCCTCCCGAGCAGCCAGACCGCGGAATTTACCGTTACCACGACCTTTCCGGCCGCATCTTCCCAGACGAGGGCGCGCATCGGCAAATCCAGCCCGATGGTGGGAGCGGCGGCTTGAAGCATGGAGCCGGCTTTTGGGTTACCAAAGAGCACAAGTTGCATCGGCTTGATCGGGCTGCCCACTTTTGCGGCGGCGGCAGCGTGATCGAGCTTGAATAGAACCGTAAAATCGCCGCTCTCGCCGATCGCCGCTTCCAGCCGCGCGACAGTTTCCGCCACCGAATGTTTGCTGGGAGTGGAGATCAGTCCGCTTTCGCCGGCGACGGCCGGGCTCGAAGCAAAAGGCAGAGTGAGAAGGGCCAGCGCAAGCGTTAGGCAGAGTTTCATGAGGAGGCAAGGGTGAGGCAGCGCGAATGCGAGGTGGTTCGGGACTTCTGCATTCCCACGCGGATGAAATTCGCTCGCGAAATGACGCTGCCGGTCAAGTCAAACTTCGCCCAACTCCACTGGTTCGCGCAGATCCCTCATTCAACCCTGCACCCCCGCAAGAACCCGCGCCATCTCCACGCCGGGCGCGGCGACAAGCACGAAACTAGTGCCCCCTTTCGACCAACTGGCCGTTTCCAGTCCCCCCACGCGGGCATAAAGCGGCACCGCGCCCGGACAATCCTGGAATACCGCTTCCTTGGCCACGAAGAGGTGGATTCCTTTGCCATTGGGATCGCGGAAACAGACCTGGCTGTAAATAAGGCCGCGCCAGCGAAACGTCCGGCAGCCCTGCGGAACGAAGTCCGCGGGAGCGCGGAACCCGCCCGAGATCGTCGGCGCACTTACGCCCCGCAAGTACTCTTCGAGCAGAACGAGTCGCGTGTCCTGCATGTCCAGGTCGGGTCGGCCTGCGATGGCGTTGGCCGCGTCCCGCGCGGCCACGCGCTCGCGAAACTGCTCAAACGATTGGCCGCGAAACCCGCTGCGGAAGAAGGCCAGAGCCGCAATCACTACGGCCGCGACGGCCCACCAAGAGGCCGCCTTCCCCAACCAAGGCCCGTGCCGGACGGCCGAAGGCGTGGTTTTGAGGGCGAGCAGCTGTCCCTTCAAGTGGATGGGCACTGCCACCGAGCGCAAAGCCACCGCGATGGCGCGATCACCCGCATCCAATTCCTGGCGCGAGGCATGATGGAGCGGTTCAGACATCGGGAGGGGTAACTGGCTGATTCGTTCGTGCGGTGCCGGAAAGTAAGAGTTTGCGCAGATGAGAGCGTCCGCGCGGAAGCCGCGACGGGGGGGGTTCCGAAGGAAATCTCGAGCGCCTCGGCGATTCCGCCACTGGACAACTCCTTGAGTGAGAGGGCTCAAACCGCGTTTTCTTCCAGTTCGACCCAATTGAACCGGAATGCCGGAACGCAGCCGGTAAATTCTCCTTGTCGCCTTCCCCATTTCCAGGGTGAGGATGGGACATGGTCGATCAACCTCTTCCCTTTGCGCCTTTGCCCGCCCAGGAGATGAAGGCGAACGCCCGCGCGTTTCGCGAGCGGATGCAGAGCCGCCGGACGGTGCGGGATTTTGCGGCGACCCCGGTGCCGCGCGAAGTCATCGAGGACTGCCTCCGGGCGGCGGGAAGCGCGCCAAGCGGGGCAAATTTGCAGCCGTGGCATTTCGTCGCCATCTCCGCACCGGATTTAAAGCAGCGCATTCAAGACGGAGCCGAGGCCGAGGAACGCGCTTTCTATGGCGGACGCGCGCCCGAGCCGTGGCTCGCGGCCCTGGCGCCGCTCGGCACGGGGCCGGAAAAGCCCTTTCTCACCGTCGCGCCCTGGCTCATCGCGATTTTTGCCGCCCAGTCTTACCTGGCACCCGATGGAACGAGGCAGCCCACCTACTACCCCAAGGAGTCCGTGGGAATCGCGACAGGTTTCCTCCTCGCCGCGCTGCATCACGCCGGTCTCGTTTCGCTCACGCACACGCCCAGCCCGATGAATTTTCTCAATGCGATTCTCGGGCGTCCGGCGCACGAGAAACCGTTTCTCCTCCTTGTCGTGGGGTATCCAGCCGAAGACGCTCGCGTACCGGCGATCGTCCGAAAGCCACTCGCCGAGTTCACGAGCTTTCGTTCCTGATGGCGCCTTTTTTGGCAGCGTAGTCATCCGTTTCGCGCCATCCTCCGGCGCATGCCCGCGACTGCCGAAGCACCCCGCACCGCCCTCGACGCCCTCGAGAAGCATTTCGGATTTCGGCGCTTTCTCGATGCCCAGGAGGAAGTGATCTCGGCCATTCTCGAGGGGGAGGATGTGCTGTGCGTCATGCCCACGGGCGGTGGGAAGTCGCTCTGCTACCAACTGCCGGCCCTCATCCTGGAGGGTGTCACGGTCGTGGTTTCGCCCCTCATCGCGCTGATGAAAGATCAGGTCGACGCGCTGGCACGCCGGGGGATCGACGCCACGCTGATCAACAGCACACTCAGCTTCGAGGAACAGAAGAACCGCATTCGCCGGCTGGCCGACGGCGAATTCAAACTCGTCTACATCGCGCCGGAACGCTTTCGCAGCCGCCCGTTCCTCGAGGCCCTGGGGCGCGCGACCATTTCGCTTTTTGCCGTCGATGAAGCCCACTGCATCTCGCAATGGGGCCACGATTTTCGCCCGGATTACTTTCGACTCCATGAAACGCTCGAGCGTCTCGGGCATCCGCAGGTCGCCGCCTTTACCGCCACGGCGACGCCGGAAGTGCGGCGCGATATCGTCGAGAAACTCGCGCTCGATTCACCGCGGGAATTCGTCTCCGGCTTTGCCCGGCCCAATCTGCGACTCGGCGTCACGGAAGTCGGCGGCGAAGCCAACAAGCTGGAGCGTCTCCGGGCCATCGTGACCGAGCACCGCACCGGCATCGTCTACTGCGCCACGCGCAAGCGGGTCGAGGCGGTGACGGAGGAACTCACCTCCTGGGGCGTGCGCTGCATTCAGTATCACGGAGGCATGAACGAGGAGGAGCGGGAGCGGACGCAGAACCGGTTCATCGGGAAGGAGTGCGACGTGGCGGTGGCGACAAACGCGTTTGGCATGGGCATCGACCGCTCGGACATCCGCTTCGTCGTCCACTACGAAATCCCCGGCAGCCTCGAGGCGTATTACCAGGAGGCGGGACGCGCCGGCCGCGATGGGGAGCCCGGGGTGTGCGAGTTGCTCTTCAACTACGCCGATACGCGGGTGCAGGAGTTTTTCATCGAGGGAAGCAACCCACCGCCCGATCTCATCATCGACACCTACGAGGAACTGCGCTCGCTGGCAGACGAGAAGGGCGAGGTGCTGCTTTCGATCAAGGACATCTCCGATCGCATGAGCGGCGCGGGGAAGGTGAACGACATGGCGGTGAGCGCCGCGCTCGGCATTTTGCACCGGGCCGATTACATCGACCGCTTCGACATCCCGGGACAACGCATCCGGGGCACACGCATCGTGAATCGCGAGATCGGGCCGCGCGAGTTGAAACTGGACCGCGCCACGCTGGCGGAGAAGGAGCGGCGCGACCGGGCCAAGCTTAAGGGCATGCTCGACTGGGTTTACGCACGGGATTGCCGCCAACGCGTCATCCTGCGCTATTTCGGCGAGATGGACGCCCCGCGGTGCGGTACGTGTGACCGCTGTGCCGATGCCCGGCACGGGGAGCGGCGCGCGGGGACGACGGCGGAATGGACCATTGCACGCAAAGCGCTGAGTGGCGTGGCCCGACTCTCGGAACGCAGCGACGGGGAATGGCGCGGCCGCTTCGGGCGGGGGAGGATCGTGCAATGTCTGCTCGGCAGCCGCTCCCAGGAGATCCTGGCGGCGCGCCTCGATCAGCTCAGCACCCACGGTATTTTGCGCGAAGTCGGCGCGAGTTACGTGAACGAGCTCTTCCGCGAAATGCTGGAGCACGGTCTGCTCGCGACGAGTGCGGGCCAGTATCCGCTGGTTACGTTGACCTCCGGAGGGGAAGCGGTGATGCGCGGCACGACGAATCCCATTCTCCTCTGGCCGGAACTCACCGCGCCGCGTGAGACCAAAACCGAGCGGGGGAAGCGCGCGGCGAAGGGAGTCCGCGCGACAGAGGGATCCGCCGACTACGACACCCGGCTTTTCGCCGCCCTGCGCGACAAGCGGGAGGAACTTGCCCGCGCCGCCGGTGACATTCCGCGCTATCTCATTTTCCCCGACGAAACGCTGCGCGCCTTTGCGCGACTTAAGCCCCGGAATGTCGGGGCTGGGCGGAAAATCCGCGGCGTGGGCGAAGTGAAAGCCGAGAAGTATCTCGCCGCATTCATTGAGGTGATCGCGGCGGACAAGGGCTAGTGGTCGGCTAGTGGTCCTGCACGCATGAATTGATGGATCCGCGAAGCGCAAAACCGCCCGCCGCCAAGACGCGAGGAAGGAGTGGGTTCCAAGCAGCCCCATGACTGACGAGCAACGCAGGCGCCGGGCGGTTTTCCGCCTCGCCCAAGGGCCGCGGTCCTTTTGGCGGCTGGCGGCGTTGCTCGCTCGGAGCGTATCCATCGCGGATATGCCCCTTCGCTCGCGTCTTGCCAGCCGCCAAAAATCCTCGCGGCGGATCCATCAATTCATGCGTGCAGGACCACTAGTGGTCCGCCTCCGAAGAAACGTTAGCGGGGCGCGAACTATCCGCTGTGCTCGGCGAGCCAGCGCTCGGCGTCCAGGGCGGCGGCGCAGCCCGTGCCTGCGGCCGTGATGGCCTGACGGTAGACGTGATCAGCGACATCGCCGGCGATAAAAACGCCCGGAACGCTCGTGGTGGTGCCCGTGCGCGGAATCAGATAGCCGTTCTCGTCCATCTCGAGTTTGCCGCGAAAGGGCTGCGTGTTTGGCACGTGGCCAATCGCGACGAAAACGCATTTTACTTCCAATTCGCGCTCGGCTCCGCTGACGGTGTCCTTCAGGCGGAGGGCGCGTACCTCGCCATCCTCGGCCGTGAGGTACGCGGTCGGGGCTGAATTCCAAACTGGCTCGATCTTGGGATTCGCGAGCACGCGGTCCGCCATGATCTTGGAGGCGCGGAGCGTATCGCGGCGATGGATGAGGTGGACCTTGGAGGCAAAGCGCGTGAGGAAGCTTGCCTCCTCGCAGGCCGAATCTCCGCCGCCCACGACGGCGACCGGCACATTGCGGTAAAACGCGCCGTCGCAGGTCGCGCAAGAAGTCAGGCCATGGCCCGTCAGTTCGTCCTCGCGCGGCAGGCCGAGATAACGCGCGGAAGCGCCGCTCGCGATAATGAGCGCCTTGGTTTCGATCCAGGCGTCGTCCGCCTTGATCGCGACGTGCCCGGCGCGGGGCTCGAATTCGGTCAGGGTTGAATAGGCGAAACGCGCCCCGAATCTCTCGGCCTGCGCTTTCATTTTCATCACGAGGTCCGGGCCATCGATCCCCTCGGGAAAGCCGGGGAAATTCTCGACGAGCGTCGTGGTCGTAAGCTGTCCACCCGGATGGCTGCCTTCCAGCACGAGTGGCTTGTGCCCACCGCGCGCCGCATAGATGGCCGCGGTAAGTCCGGCACATCCCGTGCCGACGATGACGATGTTCTCCATTTCGGACTGATAGCCCCAATTTGGAAAATACAGAACGAAGAAAGACAGAGATGTCGCACAGAGGCAGCACTGGGCAGTGCACCGGATTTGCAGACCGCGGGCGGACTATGGCTTCAAGCTTGGATGCGGGAGCACGAATGACGGATGATTCAGCCCGGTCGGCGGATAGAACTCGTCATGCGAGTCGTGGAAGCCAAACTTCGCGAGCAACTCGCGCGACTCGACGTTCTCGGGATGACAGCCGGCGAAGAGGCCACGCGCACCCCGGGCGCGAAAGGCATAATCGATGACCGCGCGCGCCGATTCGGTCGCGAATTCCAGTCCCCAGTGCTCGACACGGAGATGAAAACCCAATTCGAGGATTGCGTCCTGCGGGCGGTAGGGGCGCAAGCCGCAGCAGCCCACGTGCGCCCCGTCCGCGAGTTGAAAGATCGACCAGTATTGGACTCCATCGGACTGACCCTGGGCGATTTCCCGGTCGAGCCGCTGACGGACCTGTTCGTCGCTGAAAGGCCCCCCAATGAACCGGGTGACACGCGCATCGCCCCAGAGCGCCTGCGCCAGATCGAGATCATCTGCCGTCCACCAGCGGAATCCGAGCCGCTCCGACCGCAAGAAATAGGGCTCCATGCGCGTCGAGAAGAGCGATCGCATCGAGACCATCAGCCCGCGCCCGTGCCCTTGAACCGCGCCGCGAGCTGCTCCGAGCCGCGCGCGAGAATGCCGACGTCCGAGCCGACCGCAGTGAAGAGACAGCCGAGGTCGATGTAGCGGCGCGCGAGTTCCTCGTCGCCCATGAGGATTCCGGCCGGTTTTCCGCAGGCGAGGATGCGCTGAATCGTTTCCTCGATGACCACGAGAACCTCGGGGTGCTTTTGGTTTCCGACATGGCCGAGTGCGGCCGAGAGATCGCCGGGGCCAATGAACACGCCGTCCACGCCCTCGACTCCGGCGATGCTCTCAAGATTTTCGAGGCCGAGCCTGGTCTCGACCTGGACGAGCAGGCAAAGCTCCTCTTCGCAGTGCTGCGGGTAATTCTGGATCCGGCCGAACCCGGCCGCGCGCGGCGCGCCGGAGTAGCCGCGCATCCCGCGCGGCGGATAACGCATGGCGGCCACAGCGCTCTGCGCCTGCTCCCCGGTCTCCACATACGGCACGAGGATCGTTTGGGCGCCGATATCGAGGTAGCGCTTGAAGTCGACCGCGTCGTTCCAGGGGATCCGCACGATGGGATGGGCCGTGCCGCCCGTCATGGCCTGCAGCTGGCTCAGCACCATTGGCAGCTCGTTGGGCGCGTGTTCGGTATCGAGCACCACCCAGTCGAAGCCCGCGCCCGCGATGACCTCGACGGTCACATGGCTGGAGAGAATCGACCAGATTCCGAGCTGATGCTCGCCGGCACGGAGCGCGCGTTTGAAAGTGTTCTTCGGGAGTTCCATGGAGAGACGGTGCTGAACGATCTGCGTCACGCCAATTGCCCGCGTCAATCCGAAGTTTGCTTCGCCGCTCCGAAGGCGGACGATGGGTGCAGTCCATGAACTCGAAGCCCGCCGATCTCCCCACGGCCGGCGCGCCCGTGATCGCCGCCATGCGCGTGATTCCGGTGGCCGGGCGGGACAGCATGC
This sequence comes from Chthoniobacterales bacterium, assembly GCA_038226705.1. Lineage (GTDB taxonomy): Bacteria > Verrucomicrobiota > Verrucomicrobiia > Chthoniobacterales > SZAS-18 > SZAS-18. The sequence continues at coordinate 86,926 of JBBRQH010000003.1, forward strand.
TGCTCAACCTCAGCGGGGCGCACGGACCGTTCTTCACCCGCAATTTAGTGCTTTTGGAAGACAGCGCCGGGCAGACCGGCGTGGGAGAGGTGCCGGGGGGCGAGCGCATTCGCCAGACGCTCGAAGACGCGCGCTCTTTGGTCGTGGGCCAATCGATCGGCGGCCATCAGGCCATCCTCAATTCCGTGCGCCGCGGCTTCGCTGAGCGCGACGCAGGCGGGCGCGGCCAGCAGACGTTCGACCAGCGCATCACCATTCACGCCGTGACCGCACTCGAAGCGGCTCTACTCGATCTCCTGGGGAAACATTTGGGCGTCCCGGTGGCAGCGTTGCTCGGCGAAGGGCAGCAACGCGCGGAAGTCGAAATGCTGGGGTATCTCTTTTACCTCGGGGACCGGCGGAAGACGAATTTGCCTTACCGCGGCGCCGCGGCGGAAGCCGATGACTGGCTGCGCTTGCGCGACGAAGAGGCGCTCACGCCGCTCTCGATCGTGCGGCTGGCCGAGGCGGCGCACGCCCGTTACGGCTTCAACGACTTCAAGCTGAAGGGCGGCGTGCTCGCCGGCGCCGAAGAAATGGAGGCAGTCATTGCCCTGGCCACCCATTTTCCCCAAGCTCGCATCACGCTGGATCCAAATGGCGCCTGGTCTCTGGCCGAAGCCATCGCGCTCTGCCGCGACCGGAGCGATGTGCTCGCCTACGCCGAGGATCCCTGTGGCGCGGAAAACGGCTTTTCCGCCCGGGAAGTGCTGGCGGAGTTTCGGCGCGCGACCCGCTTGCCGACCGCCACCAACATGATTGCCACAGACTGGCGCGAACTGGGCCATGCCCTCCAGTCACACGCCATCGACATCCCGCTCGCGGACCCGCATTTCTGGACCATGCAGGGATCTGTCCGGGTGGCGCAGTTGTGCGATTCCTGGGGCCTGACCTGGGGCTCGCATTCGAACAATCATTTCGACATCTCCCTCGCCATGTTCACGCACGTGGCGGCGGCGGCGCCGGGCCGAATCACATCGATCGACACGCACTGGATCTGGCAGGATGGCCAGCGCCTCACGCAAGAACCGCTCCAGATCGTCGGGGGCAAGATCACCGTACCTACCCGTCCCGGACTCGGAATCGAGCCGGACCTGAAGCAGATTGCGCAGGCCCACGAGCTCTACCGAAAGATGGGGTTGGGCGCGCGCGACGATGCGCAGGCCATGCAGTTTTTGGTTCCGAATTGGACCTTTCATCCGAAGCGACCGTGCCTGGTGCGGTGACGAACCTCACGCAACCGCCGCGGCCGCCGCACGCCCGGCGGTGCGCCCGGAAAAAAGGCAGCCGCCGAGAAACGTGCCTTCGAGCGCGCGGTAGCCGTGCATGCCGCCTCCGCCGAAACCGGCCACCTCGCCGGCGGCGTAGACTCCGGGGAGCGGTTCGCCATCGCTTTTGAGCACGCGACTCGAGAGATCAGTCTGCAAGCCCCCGAGCGTCTTGCGCGTCAGGATCCATAAGCGCACCGCGATGAGCGGGCCGGCGGCGGGATCGAGAATGCGGTGCGGCTTCGCCACCCGGATGAGTCTATCCCCGCGATAGGCCCGCGCGCCGCGCAAGGCGGTTACCTGGGCATCCTTGCCAAACGGGTTCTCGATTTGCCGGTCACGCGCCACGATTTGACGCTCGATCTCGGCGGGATCGACCAGTGCCTCACCCGTAAGCGCATTCATCCCGGCCACGAGTTCCGGCAGCGTCTTGCGCACCACGAAGTCCGCCCCCTTTTTCATGAAGGCATCGACGGGCGGCTGGCCGCGCAGCGCGCGGCGCAGGACGAGCCGAATGCTCTTTCCCGTGAGGTCGGGATTCTGCTCGGAGCCCGAGAGACCGAACTCGCGGTCGATAATCTTCTTCGTGAGCACGAACCACGAATAGTCGTGCCCAGTGCGCCTGAGGTGATCGAGCGTGCCGAGAGTATCGAAGCCGGGGAAGAGCGGCGGAGGGAGCCGGCGACCGCGCGCGTCGAACCAAAGCGAAGAAGGTCCCGGCAGAATGCGAATGCCGTGCTGGCTCCAGATGGGGTTCCAATTCTCGACCCCCTCCGTGTAGTGCCACATGCGGTCGCGATTGATCAGATTTGCCCCCGCCGCCTCGGCGATCCCGAGCATGCGGCCATCCACGTGCGCGGGCACGCCCGAGAGCATCCGCCTGGGGGGCTGGCCGAGGCGCGCGGGCCAGTTCTGGCGGACGAGGTCGTGGTTTCCGCCGATGCCCCCGGCGGTCACGATGATGGCTTGCGCCCGCAGGGCGAATTCGCCCGCCACGGTCCGAGAACTGGCCTGGCCGCGCTCGACCGCGGTCTCCTCGAGGATTTCGCCGCGCACGCCATCCACGACTCCGGCCGTCGTGGTGAGTTCGTTCACGCGGTGGCGGAAACGCAGTGAGACGAGCCCGCGTTTTTCGCCCTCCAGCACCCGGCGGATAAACGGCGCGATGATGCCCGGACCGGTGCCCCACGTGATGTGAAACCGCGGGACGGTGTTGCCGTGCTCGGTCGCGAGATAGCCGCCGCGCTCGGCCCAGCCGACCACGGGAAAAAATCGAACGCCCATGGCATGCAGCCACGAACGTTTTTCACCCGCCGCAAAATCCACGTACGCTTCCGCCCAACGCCGTGGCCAATGATCCTCTGCCCGGTCGAATCCGGCCGAGCCCAGCCAATCCTCCCACGCCAGGGCGCGTGAGTCGCGGATACCCATGCGACGCTGCTCCGGCGAATCGACGAGGAACAAGCCGCCAAAGGACCAGAAGGCCTGGCCGCCCAGCGAGGCGGCGGGCTCCTGGTCGAGGAGGATGACACGCTTGCCGGCTTCGGCGAGTTCCGCGGCCGCGGCCAGCCCGGCTAGTCCCGCCCCAATCACGATCGCGTCTGCGTCCATGGAGGCAGCTTGAGCAACGGCTGCAAAACCGGGAAACGTTTTTGCGAAAAATCTGTGCCCGGACCGATGGAGCCACGAGCAAGGCGGAGTAACGAGGTTTTGACAGGCGGCTCCCGTGCACGAGTAGCAGGGCGATGTCCTTATCTGTTGTTTTCAGCTCGAGGTGGGCGCGTGTCGCCTGTCTCTCTTTGAGTCTTTGCAGCCTTGGAACGGCTTTGCGCGCCGGTGAAACGACCCCGGCCGCCGTCCAGTCGGTCGTCTCCGCGTCGGATCCCTTCGCGAAGGGGGCGATGGAAGTGGAAGTGTTGGCGGGGGGATACACCACGTCCGCGATTCCACGCACCCCGGATCCAAAGATCGCGCACGTGGGGGCGGAATTGCGACTCGGCATCATGCTCAGCGGACGGAACGGACGGAGCTTTTGGCGCGGCAATCATGAGTTTCTGATCGGCGCGTTCGGCGACGGCGTTGTGCAGGGGCCAGGGAATCACCTTGGCGGAGCGCGCCTTTACATCCGGCGCAATTTTCTCTTCGGCTCCGAGCGGATCGTTCCGTATTTCCAATTCGGCGGGGGAGTCTTTTCCAACGACATTTATCTCGACCGGCAACAGACGCAGATTGGCGGCGCGTTCGGTTTCGCGGCCAACACGGAGGCCGGAGTCCGCTTCCGGATTCGAAACGGTTTTTCCTTTCTCGTCGAAGGCGGCTACGAGCACCTCTCGAACGCGCACATCTACCAGCGCAATGACAGCTTCAACGGCTTGGGCGGCAGGGTCGGATTCTCACGCTCGTTTTGAGATCAGGATGAGCTAACCCGGAATCCGGCAGCTACGGTGAGGGCGCCGGTGACGCGGAGGGCGCAACTCCGACGGCCGTGGATGCTGGAGCGACCGCGGCCGCCTTCGGTTTTGGCTTGGTCCAGGCCGCTTCCTTCCCACTGCACACGAGCGCGATGATGAGTTGGCCATGACCGACGAGCGGACCGCGAATGTAAAGGGGTCCGCCTTTGCCCAGCTTCACGTTCGTTTCCACCAGCAGGCTGACCTCCTGCCAGAGCTGGAGATTCAGCAGGTAGCCGCCCCCAGGGAGAGGATGCTTGGCATTGACCTTGAGACAGAACTTCGAACTGGGCACCAGCCAGTCCTCTTCACCGGTCTTGAGCCGTTGCATGGACTGCCCGATCAGGGTGAAATGGTTGTAGCCGAAAATCTTGGAAAGATTTGCCTCACGCCCCGCCAAGGCGGCCGGCCAGCGCGGCGCCACGCGGACCGAATCTTCCGTGTTGCTGTTGTCCGCCAGGACGAGCCCGACCCAAATCACATCCTCCGCCCGGACCGGCCGGGCGAAGAGCAGACCGCCCGCCAAAAGGATCGCGAGCGCGCCGAGCAGGCGTCTCACTTTCCAGCGCCAAAGGTGAGAGGGGAGGTCGCGGGTGGTCATTGCCCGGCATCGCCGTCGTCGCGCTGCTCGTTCGTCGCGTATGAGTCCGGCAGGTGCTCCATCCCATCAAGCCACAAAACCGTGGACTTTTCGTCTTTGTAATAAATAGGCACCGCGGAGACCGAGGACTCCGGCGAACTCGCGTCGAGCACCTGCGCGAGATATTCGGTCTCAGGTCGAGGCGCAAGCGCAGGCGCGATCAACGCGCGATAACTCATGACTCCGAGGAACATCGCCATCGCGCCACCCAGGGCGAGCCTCACCAGGATTGATTGAAACCATGACGCTGTGACCGGCTCGGCCCCCTGGGGGGCGGGTGCGCTTGCCGCGAGATCCGCGTGGATTCGCTCGAGCAGCCGGCTGTTGAAGAAATCGGGATGGGGGAGCGGCGTATTCTCCACCAGATCGAGCAGGGCTGTCCGCGCGATTCCGTGCCGACGGCGCTCCGCGGCGGGGTCGAGCCCGTGCGTGTCCGTCAGTTCACGCTCGAACGCGCTGCTTTCCGCTTCGTTCATGTGGCCGTCCAGCCACTCGTTGTAGGACGATTCAAACGTTTTCATGGAGGTCCCGAAGCATGGATTGAAGTTTTTTGCGCGCGTAAAACAGGCGCGACATGACGGTGCCGATCGAGCAACCCACGACGTCGGCAATCTCGTGGTACTGCAGGCCCTCGATTTCCTTGAGCAGGATGACCTGCCGATGGTCCGGCGAAAGCTTGGCAATGGCCGCATCGAGGCGTTCCCGGAGTTCGCCCCGCTCCATCTGGCGCTCGGGGGAGACTTCCCCTTTCGGGGTGACGTCCGCAGTGGGCTCGATGCTGAGGTTGCCGATGGTTTCGTCGAACTCCCCTTCGGACCGCACCTGCTTTTTGCGCAGCCAGTCAATGGCGACATTTGTAACGATCCGGTATAGCCAAGTGTAGAATGCGCTCTGAAACCGAAACTTGGAAAGAGATTTCCAGGCCTTGAAGAACCCGTCCTGCGCCAGGTCCCAAGCGTCCTGTTCATTTCTGACCATCTGGTAAGTCATCGCATGGATCCGGGTTCGGTATTTTGTGACGAGCTCGTCAAAGGCGCGCGTGTCACCCGACTGACTGCGGCGAACGAGGTCATGATCCTCATTCTCCGCGCCGGAGGGTTGCCCGCTTGGCATCGTTGAATTTTCAGACGCGCCCATGTGCTCCTTATTCAATCGGACTGCATCCCTGCGCAACGATCATAACGTCCGGGCGAATCACGTCCCACCCTGGCGTCGGCGGAGTTCGGCCCGCAATTCGCCCATTTTGGCAATGATCCCCCCGCGCACCGCAAATCCCTGGGCGCGCAGCTCGGCTGCCTGTCCTCCCCGCACGAGGCCGGCGCGCTCGCAGGCATCGAGCGAAACGAGCCCGTCCATGAGCGCTTTGAGGCCCCGCTTCAGATAAGCGATGGTCATGCCAGGCTCGCGCATTTCCTCGCCAAAGATCCCGAGGGCTGCGCGCACCTTTGCCGCGCAGATGCTCGCGCCGCTGATCAGGGCGCCCACGGCGGGATGCTCCTCCGCCGGGCGTTCGCCGTGCACAAAAACCGCAAAGAGCCTGGAGACGAACTCGCGCGCGGATTCCGCCAGGGGATGGACCCGCCGCCGCGCGAGTTCCGCGGCCGCGTCGGCCATTTCATCTTCGTTGAGTTCGATCGGGGGCATTCCGTCCTCCCCAGCGGAAGTTTCGCTGTCCTCTTTGTCGTCGACCCAGCCCATTTCGCGATCGATGATCGCATCACAGTCGGGGTGATCCTGATACTTTTCAAACAATGCGAGATACTTATCGGTGCGGGCATCCGACTCGCGGAGAAGCTGCTCCCAGCGGTGTTCGTCCCAAAGCGGGGCGGGCGTCTCGGAGGAATCGTCAGGCGAAGACACAGGGATGGAAGGAAACGCGAAATACGAAACTCAAAGGAGACGCTGCGTCCCAAGTATGAGCAAGTTTCAGGCGGCGCAAACGCGAAGGAAACACGGGGTCAAAAGTACAAATCGAGCGGGACCAGCTGCCTTCACTCCGGGCTGGGAAACCCGGGGGAATCCGCCCGCGAGAGCTTCCCTGCCACGGGCTGCACCTCTTGGGACTGCAGCGTTTGCCGCCGCAGCTGTCCGCAGGCCGCATCGATGTCGTGGCCCTTTTCGCGGCGCAGCGTCACGTCCACCCCGGCCCGGCGTAAAATGGCGCGGAAGGCCTCCTGGCTCGGTTCGCTGGGGCGCTTCCATTCCAGCCCTTGGACGGTGTTGTAAGGGATCAAGTTCACCTTTGCCTCGAGGGGCAAGGCGAGTTTTGCCAGCGCGTACGCCTCGCTTTCGGCCTCATTTACCCCCTCGATCAGGATGTATTCGAATGTCAGCCGCTGCTTCTTGTGGGCGTGCCAATACGCACACGCCTCCATCAGCGCGGCGACGTTGTAGCGCCGGTTCACCGGCATGATCCGGCTCCGCACCTCGTCGGTCGCCCCGTGCAACGAAATGGCGAGGCGCACCTGGATCGGCTGATCCGCGAGCTCGCGAATGCGCGGAACGAGCCCGCTCGTCGAAATCGTGATGTGCCGGGCGCCGATGCCCACGCCCCAGGCCTGGTCATTCAGGATGCGGACCGCGCGCACGAGATTCTCGTAGTTCGCGAGTGGTTCGCCCATTCCCATGAAAACGAGATTATCGACCCGATCGCCACTCATCGCCTCAGCCTGCAAAACCTGCTCGACAATCTCCCCAGGCTCGAGGTTGCGCAGGAAACCGTCGAGTCCACTCGCGCAAAACTTGCAGCCGTAGGCACAGCCGACCTGCGTCGAAACGCACAGCGTGCGGCGATCCGCCCGTTCTCCGTAAAGGCCGGGTGAAGCCGGGATCAGCACGCTTTCGATCAATTGCCCGTCAACCAGGCGGAAAAGAAGCTTCTGCGTCGTGTCCGTGGAGCCCAGCTTTCGCATCGGCTCGAGGGCAGTGAGGGTGAAGCGGCCGGCAAGATCCGCGCGCAGGGGCGCCGGCAGGTCGCTCATTCCCTCCCAGGACGTCACGCGCTTGTGAAAGCGCCATTGCAGCACTTGTTTTGCCCGATACGCGGGCTGGCCCAGCGCCTCCAATTCAGTCGCCAGCTCCTCGCGGGAGAGCGAGAGCAAGTTCAGCAGCGGAGGCGCGGCGGTCATTTCGGAGACTAGCCGTCGAATGTCCGTGGCTCAATGCGCCGCGACGGCCCCACGCTGTCATCCGCCGCGCGGACGCAGCATGCGTCCCGCCGGAGCCCCGGGAAATTCCCCGTGCAAATAGACCGTTCGGCCCCGCAGGACCGTGCGCACCACCTCGGCGCGGAGTTCGTGCGCGAGCCACACGGTCTGGGGATGCCGATAGTGCAGCCCGGCGCGCGTGACGATGCGTCCCTCGCTTCGCGCCACGATGGCAAAGTCGGCATCAGCGCCTACGACCAGCGAACCCTTTTGCGGGGCGAGCCCAAAGCGTTGCGCGGGATTTCCCGCCAGGAGTTCGACCAGCCGCTCGAGCGGGATGGAGCGCGCGTCCTCCACCGTCGCGCTGAGCACCAGCGGAAGGGTGTGCTGCGCACCGGAGATTCCGCCCCAAATCCGGAAAAAATCGTCTCCCTGCTTCAACTCGGGTGGGGCGGGCGAATGGTCTGAGGCGATCAGATCGATCTCGCCCCCGAGCAGGCGGTCCCACAGCGCGGCCTGCTCCCAGGCGCTGCGCAGCGGCGGGGCGCACTTCGCCTGGGCTCCGATGCGCTCGGCATCCTCGTCCGTGAGCAAAAGATAGTGCGGGCACGTCTCGCAGGTCAGATCGGCGCCTTGGGCGCGCGCATCGGCAATCATCTGCACCGCGCGACCTGTGCTCACATGCACAAAGTGCACGGCGCAGCCCGTTTCCCAAGCCAGCAGAATAACGCGCTGAACCGCCTCGAGCTCGGCGATCACCGGACGGGAATCGAGGTAATCGCGCATCGAAACCCGCCCCTCCGCGATCGCGCCGCGGGCGCGTTGGCCCGTGAGTGACTCGTTTTCCGCATGTACGGCGACGACGCGCCCCAGCTCCGCAGCGATCTTCATACCCTCGTAGAGCGTGGCGGTATCGGCGCGCGGAAAGTCCTCCATCCCGCTGTTGCTCAGAAACGCCTTGAAGCCGATGGCACCTTGCTCCGCGAGCTCCGGCAGGTGCGCGAGATTCACCGGAGTCAGTCCCGCCCAAAGCGCGAAATCACAGCGCGATTTCTGCTCCGCCAGCTCCCGCTTGGCCCGGAACGAAGCGACATCGAGCACGGGGGGCGCGCTGTTCAGGGGCATGTCGAAAAAGGCGGTCACACCGCCCGCCACGAGCGCGCGCGTGCCCGTTTCCAATCCCTCCCAATCCGTCCGGCCCGGCTCATTCAGATGGACATGCACGTCGATCGCGCCCGGCAGCACGAAGAGATCCGTGAGATCCAGTTCCTCGCCCGCCGATCCCGCCAGCGCGGGGGCGATCGCCGCAATGATTCCTTCCGTGACGCCGACGTCGCCCTTCGTTACCCCACCGCCGGTGACCACGTTGCCCTGCCGCAGGATGAGATCGAAGTCGGGCATGGCTTCCTCGAATCTGCGGTCGCTCCCAAGAATTTGTCCAGCGGATCCCGCCGGGGGCAGGCGAGGTCAGAGCGAAGCGAGAAATGCATCCATGGCCGCGAGCGCTGCGCCGAGATCGGCCTCGCTGACAAATTCCTCCGGATGATGGCTCAAGCCACCGCGGCAGCGCACGAAAAGCAGCGCGCTGTGGATGCCTGCTTCCGTGAGGGCGGCGGCATCATGGCCCGCGCCACTCGGCAATTCGATGGGAACGTGGCCCGACGCCGTGACGGCCTGTTTCAAGCTCTGCCGAAGATCCAGATCGCACGCCGCCGCCGCCGTCTCCTGCACGATTCGCCATTCGAGTTGAAGCCCGCGTCGGGCTGCCGTTGAGCGGGCTATGCTCTCCAGGGTCGCCACGGCGACGCGTCGCGTCGTATCGCTGGCCGAACGTACATCGACGGTCAGCGCGACCTGGCCGGGAATGACGTTGCTCGCCGCCTGCCCAATCTCCAAGCGCCCCACCGTCGCGACGAGGCCACCCTGCAGGCGCGCGGAGCTTTCGACTGCGAGCGTAAATTCCGCCGCTGCGGTCAGGGCGTCGCGCCGCATGGTCATGGGCGTGGTGCCGGCGTGCCCAGCCTGGCCGCGGAATTCCACGGCGAGGCGCGACTGCCCGGCGATTGCGGTCACCACTCCAAGGGGCTCATCGGCTACTTCCAGGACCGGCCCCTGCTCCAGATGCAATTCGACATACCCAAGCAACGCCTCCCGCGCGACCGTGCAGGAATCGAGGCGGGAAGGATCCCCGCCAAAAATGCGGATGGCCTCGCCCAGCGCGATCCCGCGATCGTCGCGCAGCGCCAGGGTCGCGCGATCGAAGGTTCCCGCCACCGCCCGGCTGCCGAGATACGTGCTTTGAAACCGAACCCCTTCCTCGTCGCAAAATCCGATGAGCTCGATTTCGAACTTCCTCGGCGTGCGATGCGCGATGCAATCGAGGGCTGCCACCACTCCCAGCGCGCCGTCGAATCGCCCGGCGTCGCGCACCGTGTCGAGATGCGAGCCAAGCAGCAGGAGCGTCGCAGATTCACCCATGGTGCGGCAGCGCAAGTTGCCGATGGCATCGATCGAAGTTCCGAGTCCGGCCTCGCGAGCCCAACTGGAGACGAGATCGTTGGCCGCGCGCATCGCCGGAGAGCCGTACGTGCGGGTCAGGCGCGCCTCCTCTTCGGAGACCAGCGCGAGTTCCTCGAGCCGGGCGGCCACGCGCTTGGCGCGCAAAGTGATCGCTTCGCTGTTCACGATCCGCGGTAGGTGGAATACGACCACGGGGTGCAGAGCAGCGGCACATGATAGTGCTGCGACGGATCCACGACACTGAAACGAATCGGCACGGCCTCGAGAAAGCGTTCGTCCGGGGCGCCCTGGCCAAAATAGCCGCCCACGTCGAACACGAGTTCGTAGGTTCCCGGCGTGCATTCTGCCTCGGCGAGCAAAGGCGCATCCAGCCGGCCATCGGCATTCGTCACCACCGCCTTCACCCACTCGTGCGTGTCGCCGCGCACGCGCCACAGTTCCACGTTCATCCCGGCCGCAGGTCGGCCGCGCGTCAGATCCAGGACGTGGGTGGTGAGTCGGCCCATGGCGGTGCGGTTACTCCACCGCGTCATCGAGCCTGAAACGCGCGATCTTGTGGATCTCCTGCAGCGCGGCCGCGCGTTCCTGCTCCTCGTCGTTGTGCAGGCGCATTTCAAAGGAATCGAGGATCGCCCGCTTTTTGTCGCCCTTCACCGCCCGCAGACAAAGGATGAAGGGAAAAGCGTACTTCTCGCGGTAAGCACGGTTGTAGCGATCGAACCACTTTACCTCCTCCAGCGAAAGCTCGAGCAGCCCGGCCCCGCTTTGTTCGCTCGCACTCGCGACCCCGAGCTTCCCCGCCCGCGCCGCCTCCCCCACCAGGTCGGGATGGGCCCGGATCAACTGCAATTGCTTGTCGCGTCCCACCCGGCGCACGGCATCGCTCAGCGCTTGAAAAATATGTTCGCAGTCGCGGAAGGGACGCTTGCCCACCACCTTCTCCGCGAGCCACGGCGACGCCTCAAAGATGCCGCCAAAAAAAAGGACGAAATCCTTCTTCGCGAGCTTGTTGACCTCTTGAATTGTGAGCTTCATACCGGGTGCGCTCCTGATGAATGCGGAATCCCGGCGCAGCGTGCAATCCGAAATTGCCACGGGGTTCCCGCCACGCGAAGATTTTCGACCATGACTCCACCCTTCCGCTCGCCCAATGAGAAAGTCGGCGGCCTCTATTATTTCGGTCGCATGATCGATAAAATCCGCGCGCACGCCCGCACCCCCCTCGGGGAAGACTACGCCCCATTTCTCGGCAAGGGCTTTGACGGGCGGATGTGCCACTTCCTGCGCATCTCCTATCAGGATCTCAGCGATCACATCGCCAATAATCCGCAGACGACCGATGACGAACTGCTCGACTGGGCCTTTGGGCGCGGCCATCGCCCCGATGACGAAGACATTTTCAACTACAACGAATTTGTCCGAAAGTACGGCTGGAACGACGAGGCGACCGACCGCCTGAAATGGCGCAAAGAGACCAGCGGCCTCGCGCACCGGGAAGATCTTCTGACGATGTTTCAATACATCGACGCGGACGAGGGCCGGTAAATCCGTTCCTGCCGATGGGCCCGAATCGCCACGGAGCCCGCCCGCCCGCCTATCGTGCCTGCCGCGGGGCCGGGAGAAGGGGCTTGCGGTGAATCCAGACGCTTTGCACGACGCCGAGCATGAACATGATGAGCACGGCAAAGGTCCCGCCGTAGCTGACGAGCGGAAGCGGCAGGCCGGTGACGGGCATGACCGAGATCGTCATGCCGATGTTCAACAGCATGTGCATGAAGATCAGCCCCGCGCAGCCGCAGCAAAAGAGCGTGCCGATGTCGTCCTTGGAGTGGTACGCCACGAGCAGAATCGAGGCGAGCAGCAGCACAAAGGCCACGAGCACTGCGGCCCCGCCGAGAAAGCCAAGTTCCTCGCCAATGACCGCAAAGATGAAATCGTTGTGCGCCGCGGTGGCCGGCAGAATGCCGAGTTCCGTTTGCGTGCCTTGGGCGAGATAGCCCTTGCCCGCCCAGCCGCCGGAGCCGATCGCAATGAGCGATTGATTGACCTGCCAGCCGGCGCCGAGCGGATCGATGTTGTTATCGAGGAAGACGAGGATGCGATCGCGCTGGTAGGGCTTGAGCAGGAAATTGAACGCGACCGGCATCAGCGCCACGGCGAGGATCGTGAGCGAGAGAAGATAGCGGATCGGCATGCGCCCGGCGAAAAGCATGAAAACGATGGTCGGCAGCCAGACGAGCGCTCCGCCAAGTTCGCGGCCCGCGATGATCATGGCCATGGGGGGAGCGCAGGCCGCGCCCACGAGACCCAGCAACAGCAGAGGGTGCAGCTTGGGCCGCAACTCCGAGAGGAGAAATGCCACGAGCAGAATCCCGCCCAGGATGGCAATCTGCGAGGGTTGAAAACTGAAGCCGCCGACCCGGATCCAGCTCTTCGCCCCGTAGACCGTCGTACCAAACAACTTCAACGCGATGAGCGCGAGAATCCCCAAGGCGTACATCGGAATCGCGCTCCAGCGCATCCACTTTGAGTAATCGACCATGCTCACCACGGAAAAGACCCCCAGCCCCACGAGGCACCACGTCATCTGCTTGTGCCAGGACGCCGCCAGAATCGCGTTCTCCCGCATGTAGCTGGCCGCGTAGACCATGAACACGCCAAAAACCGCCAGCCCCAGCATGAGGAGCAGCAAGGGGAGGTTGAAGCGGAAGAGTTTGCGGAGATACGGCAGCATTTCGGTGCGACGGGCACGTCCCTCCAACAGAATCGAAAATCCGCATTTCGAAATCCAAAACTACGCCGCCGTAGCCGCCCGGAGCAGGGTTTTCGTGTATTCGTGCCGGGGATTGCCGTAAATTTGCTCGCGCGTTCCGCTTTCCACCAGTTTTCCCCGAAACATGACCAGCACGTGCGAGCAGAGGTGTTCCACCACCGCCAGGTCGTGCCCGATGAACAAGTAGGTCAGTCCCAGTTGCTCCTGGAGGTCCTGAAGCAGATTCACGATCTGCGCCTGGACACTGACATCCAGCGCACTCACGGGCTCGTCGAGGATCAGAAATTGGGGTTGCACGGCCAGTGCGCGCGCCACGCCGATGCGCTGGCGCTGACCGCCACTGAACTCGTGGGGAAAACGGTCGATCGAATCCGCGGGCAGATCCACCTTTTGCAGCAGTTCCACCGCGCGATCACGCCGGTCGCTCCGGGTCATCGCGGGACAATGGATCTCGAGGGGTTCGCCGAGAATCGAGGCCACCGATTGCCGGGGATTGAGCGAACCGAACGGATCCTGGAAGACCATCTGCATCTGGCGGCGTAGCGGGCGAAACTCCGCCTGCGACATTCCCAGGATCTCCTTGCCCAGGAAAAATGCCTGCCCGCGGATCAGCGCCTCCTTGCGCGCGAAGAGTTTGAGCAGCGTGCGGCCGATGGTGGACTTGCCACTGCCGCTTTCCCCTACCAGCCCGACCGCGCTGCCTTTTTCGATCTGGAACGAAACTTCGTCGGCCGCCTTGATATGGCCTCCCACCCGGCCCAGCAAGCCGACCCGCAAGGGAAACCAGGTGCAAAGATCGCGGACTTTGAGCATGGCTTGGGGGAATCAAGTAACGGCAAGCGCGGCATGAAGCAATCCGCGCCACATCGGAGTCCGCCGAACGCGGGAATTTTTTCCTGGGCGCGCATCCGACCGGCGCACCGCAAACGAAGCGCTGGCAACTCAATGTGCAGGTAACGCCAAATTCGCATTGTCCTGTATCCTCCCTGCAAGCTCCTCGCATGCTGAAGTTTTTCCAAGGTGCCACCCGCCTGGCTCTCCTCGCCGGCGCCCTGGCCGCAACCGGCGTGGCCCAGGCACGGTCATCACTCGAATTCGAACGCAACACCTTCGCCTTCGCGAATGAGACTGTTTTCGCCTATCGCGACGGGCATCCCAGTCTCCGCAGCGGTTCAACGGAACTCTATGCGCGGCGTTGCTTCGTCATGAGCCGTGCCGTGATCCAGTTCCGAAAGTTCGCGCGTTTCGATCCCTCGCTGCCACCGCTCGGCGATGCCAGCCTGGCGGAACGGATCCGCGCCGTCACGAGACGCGCCCCCTGGCGCGAAACGCTGGAAAATGCCGATCGCATCGTCATTCCCGGCGTGGCCGACCTCCGCACGCTGAGCCGGACGCGCACGCGCGTGGTGCAGCAGAATCTCGGACTCGGCTGGCCGACTTATTTTCGCCCCGGGAACTGGCGCGTGTTGCTCCCGAAGTTTCCCGGCCAGCAGGCGACCACCAAGTCGCGCCTCGACCAGATGCTCGCCCAAAGTGAACTCTTCGTCGCCTACCTCACGACGATGCCTGACAACCTCAACATCAACCACGCGGTTCTGGTGCTGGCCCGCCAGGACGAGGATGGCGCCAACACGAGCTACACCGTTTACGATCCCAATCACGCCGAGGGCCCGCGCACGCTGTACTGGTCCGCCCGCGACAGCACATTCTGGTATCCTGCCGATGAGACCTTTGTCGGCGGGCGCGTCTACGTCTGGCAGGTCTACGGCGGTCCGCTGCAGTGAGCGTTTCCGGCCCCGCCATGAGAAGCAGAATTGCCAGCACGGACTGGGGCCGGAGCGATTCCCGATGGCGCGATCGAGGACTACGCCGGCGCGGCCGATGCCGCGCTGAACACCTCGGAACTGGAAAGATTTGGCCTGAGCATTCTGGAAACGATGTTCCACGGGAAGCCGGTCGTTGCGTTTCGCGTCGGAGGAATTCCCGAGGCGGTCGGCGAGTTTGCGATGCTTTGGCCTTTTGCCGACGTTCCTGCCTTCGCGGCGGTCGATTCCCTGCTGGGCTCGCCGGAGTTGGCCCGGGAACTCGGCGGGAAAGCGCGAAATCGAGCGCAGAGTGAATTTAGTGCCGGACGAACCGTGCCTCGCTACGAGATGCTCTACCGGCAGTGCTCGAACGAAAGGCAGCATTGGCTGGGTGAACGACGGCAGGAGACTCATTCCTTGGTTCCGCATCTGGGGAGATGCTGGCTCAACGCAAACCGCACGCCGCCACTTCGTCCGACCAACTGCGATCACCCGCGCGCGCCCTTCGTGCCCAGCAGACCGACTTCGAAGCCCGCGGCCTTCAGGAACGCTGACGCCCTCGAATTCAGGAAGAGCAGGACGAGTACGGCGATGAGCGGGAGCAGCGCCAAGACCCAAAACGCGATCTCCAGCATGAGCGGGGGAAGTGGCTGAAAATTCCGTAATATCAGCGGCAGCGCGATGGGTCCGAAAAGGGGCAGAATCATCAGAAGGCCTAATCCCAATTGGACGCCCACGCTGTGGTGCAGTCCCTTCGAAACGCGCAGAATGCCGAAGATCGAGGCGACTAAACCGATGAGGAAGGAGAGGCCCGTAAAAGTCGCCATGGCGGTACCGAAGAAAGAAAGGATCAGCCCGAGACAAAAGAGCGTCACTCCGAGAATGAGCCGTTTCTGTCCGGAGCGCACACTCTCGATCCGATCGGAATCTTCGGGTGGAACATCGGCATTCATCGGAAAGGACACTGGAGCGAAAGAGCTGCGCACGGTGCTTTTCGGCGATTGTGCCAGCAAGTTCCTATGATTTTTCGGTTGCTCCAGTCAATCTCGAATCTCAAGCGCCTACCCCTGCGCAACGGGGGGTCAGGCGGCCGCGCAGACGCTGAGATTGCGGCTTCAATGCGGGGAAGGTACCGGGAGGCCGGCAACGAGCGATAACGAACGGTCTTGAACGGCGGCGTATTTGTTATGCATTCCCGTCATGCATTTGAACCCCCGGAGCACTGCAACAATGCAGGTGACTACTTTGCAACAAGTTAAATGTGGAGCGGGTGAAGGGAATCGAACCCTCGTATGCAGCTTGGGAAGCTGCCGTTCTACCATTGAACTACACCCGCAAAATCCAACGTGGGATTCAACCGCGCTCCACCCCTTCGTGCAACTGAATTCACTCAGCGCAAAAAGGCATCGGGCGGCACTTCAACTTCGAGTACCTTGCCCACGGCTATTGTGAGCGCGCGCTGCAATTCCACATTCTTGATCTCCGCGTCGGTCGTGCCATCGAATTCGAGGGATCGAATCCCGGCTTCGCGTAGGAGTTCGGGCGGCAATTGCAGGAGGATACGGTAGGTCGCGAGTTGTCCCAGCGTCCCTCCGCCCGATTGCTTCATGATGAAGTCGAGCACGGCAGCCAGCCGGAAGTGCCGGGCCGACGCGGCCGATGGAAGCGGCGGTGGCGTGGTCGCCTCGGCCGCATGCACCGGCACAGGTTTTGGCACCGGAGGCGGAGTCGCCACAGGCACCACGGGCATGACCGGCAACACGGGCGTAACTCGCCCCGTGCGAGGCACCGGAGTGCCGCTGCCGCCTGGAAACATCGGCGAGGCACTCGCGGATGGAACTCCTGTCGGCATCCCACTTGGTGGGGTAATGGGCGATGTGGTTCGCGCGGGATTGACCGGGAACGGACTTGCCGTGGAAGGTGTGAGCGCGGGCAGGCGCCAGCTGGTGGGATCCGTGAGTGGCACCGAAGGCTGACGCTCGATGATCGGGATCGGCGGAACTGGGGCAGTCGGAATCGGCAGGACCCGCGGCGGAGCGGGAGATGCGGGCGTAGGGGTCGTGGGGAGCACCGGCGCGGCTGGAGTTACTGCAGCATCGGCAAAGATGGAGCGGAACGGTGTGGTGGTGCCCGGTTCGGCGGGCTTTAGAATCGGCGCCGCCGGGATGGAAGCGGGCGACATCCGGATCGGCGCGGCTGCCCCGGGGGGTGAGTGCGGAGACGCTGGCATCCCGGGTGTCGAGCGCGCAACAGGTGAAGCTGGCGCAACGGGTGTCGAAGGAAGGATCGAAAATCGCGGCGGCATTTCACCCGCCGGCGGGGGCATGGACGGGATCGGCGTCCGCGCGGGAGTGAGGGGAGGAAGTGGCGGCGGGGTTTGCGCAAGCGCCACCCGCACTGGCGGGGCAAAGGAAACCGGTGGGGCCGGAGGCGGAATGATCGCGGGAGCCGCCGGGGGAGCGGGAGGTGGAGGCGGCGCTGCGGTAATCGGCGCGGGTCTATAATAGGTGCGCGTCAGTTGCTCCGGAACTAGCGCTGCCGCGACCGGGGCGGCCGGCGAAACGGGCGGGGTGGGAGTCGCCTGCGCTGCCGCAGGGGCAGATGGCGCGAACTGCGAAGGCTCCGCCAAATTCGGGACCGGGGCCGCTTCGACGAACGCTTCGGATCGAATCACCGGCTCGGGTGTAGTTGCAGCCGCAATCGGCTCCGGCGGCGCGGAACTGGAGTGAGGCTCGCGGTACGCGACATCAGGCATTGCGGAGTGTTCCGCGGCGGCGAGTGCGGCATCCGACGGCGCGGGAGCGACCTGAGCCGGCGAAACTTCGCGCTCGTCCAAGACCACCAGTTCGGGCGGAAGGACCACAGGCTCATGCGCAACGACCACAGGCTCATGCGCAACGACCACAGGCTCATGCGCGACGACCACAGGCTCGGGCGCTACCACCGCAGGATCGACCGCGGGCTCGGGCCCTTCAACCGGCTTAGGCGCGACCGAGATCTCTGCCGCAACCAAGGTCCCGGGCGCCGTGGTAGCGTCCGGCTCAAGCTCGGGCTTGGGCTCCGCAAGAATGGTCGAGGGGACGTCTGGAATCGCTGCCGTTGCCGCTGCCGGCTCCGCAATCTTTTCATCGTGGGCAGAAGGAGGCGTCGGCGCCGCCGGCTGGGGTGCTTCGGTTTCGGGCTGGATCGACGACGACGGCGCGACCGGCTCAACCCCTTCGACACTTGATTCAGCGCGAAGCGCGAACGGCGGGAAAGTATCGACGCGCGATGAAACAATCTTCTCGCTGACCACAGCAGATTCGGCGGACGGCTCGCTGATTTTCGTTTCAACGGCTACCGCGGTCGAGGCAGACTCCGCGGGAGTTTCCATGAAAGGGCCGCGCTCTGCGATGACTCGCTCCCCCGTCGGCTCCGGCGTGGGAGGCGCAACGGGCGTGGCCCTCGCAACGACGACCAGATCGGGTCCCGTATCTGCCGTCACTGCTTCCACCTCCTCGACCGGAGGCTTGCTGACGAAATCGACAGCGCTTGAAGTCTCAGACGCACGCGAAGCCCTCTCCGAAGACGTGGCCTCGGTCTTGGCTTCAGGTTCGGTCTTGGCTTCAGGCTCGGTCTTGGTCTCAGGCTCGGTCTTGGTCTCAGGCTCGGTCTTGGCCTCAGGTTCGGTCTTGGCCTCAGGTTCGGTCTTGGCCTCAGGTTCGGTCTTGGCCTCAGGTTCGGTCTTGGCCTCAGGTTCGACTTCGGCCGCCGGCGCCACCAAGGAAGCGGCAGGTGCGCCCGCCTCGGCCGTTGCTTCGATGGGCGGCATTGCTTCCGCCACCGCTTCGGGGTGGGCGCGGGGCGCAGGCTCGTCGGCCGGCGGCGACGCCTCACTGGCCGGTTTCGCGCCCACGACCAAAATGGAAGCGGCGGGTCCGGAGAGTTGCGCCCGGGCTGTCGGTGCATCCAGCGCCAAGCCGGTCGGCAGGTGACCGGCTCCGCCCCGCGGGGCGCGCTGCAGAAAATCGGTGAGCGAGATCTCTTCCTCCCGTACGAGACCGAGCAGCATCAATTTTCCGAAGATGTCCCGCGCCTGCGGCTCATCGAGGTGGAGTTGCCCGCAAATCTCGCGCACCGAGCGATAGCCATCGACGGCGAAGAGCACGCGCCACTCGATCGCGCGTAATTTGATGCTGTGTGCAATCGTCTCGAAGCCGGGGTTGATCTGGAAAACATCACTGGGCTTCGTGAGCGCACTGGCGCCGGCGAGAAGGACGGACTGGCTGGGATTGTCGGTGTTCATACTCTCTCGAGGGCGATAATGAGGTGCCCCTCGTGGTCACTCCAGCGCATGGGCGCCACGAAGACCGGGGTGGGGAGGGATGGGCCGTTTTGCGCGCCCATGATCGGAGTGGGGTTGGAAATTTGGATGGAACTGCCGAGGGATTGACGCGCGTTGCCGGACACGATGTTCGCAACCTCGACCACCATGTCAGCGAGCGCGACATCGCCGCTCGCCCGTTCGCCCACGGCGAGCAGCAGCGCGGTCAGCATCCCGCGCGGCATCGTTATGCAGACATAGCCCGCACTCGAGCCGTCGATTTCGATCAGGCCGCTGAATTCCTGCAAAGGAGGTTGACCGAAAATAACCCGGGGAGATCCCATTTCCACGGGCGCCGAGCCGAGCTTCTCGAAGAAGTTGCGGGTGACGTCGAGAAAGACTTTCAGCTCGAGCTCAGTCATCGGGTCGCGGAGGGAGGGCGGAACGTCTCCAGCACGCCCGCGCTCGCTGTTCTGGAGCGCAAGCGTTACTTTGGCAAGTGCCAAAAGCCGGGCGCATTCACCGCGCTTCCGGTGCTTTGCGCGCGGCACCGCCGGCCGGTCTTCACACCACCCCCGCAGATGGATCGAAAGCGCTGGCGCGTTCCGGAAAAGTGCACCGCGCGCAATCGGTTGCATCGCGCAGGCAGAAATCCTCATAGACCTGCAGGAGGCCCTGTTGAATTGCGGTGGTCTGCGGCATTTCCCGGCGCAAGGCTGCGGGTCCGCCCAGCAGCCGGGCCGCCGCCGTTTCCACCCGGCGATTCGTCAGCACCGCGGGAAGCGCGAGGTAACGCTCCCACATTTCTGGTCGTTCCGGCACGACTGCCGGGAAGATCACGTTGGCCAGGATCTCCGCGATGCGGCTCTCACCCAGCAGGGCGATCCGCTCCGGCCGCGCCTCGCTCCCGAGCGTGAAATGATGATCCCAAAAACGATCCGCCAGGGCACCGAACACGGCGCGTGCGGATTTCGCCGGATCGGCATTCTCCAGCAGAGCGCTCACCTTGGGCCAGTTTCGCGCCAGCGCAGCGAGCGCAGCCACGCGGCGGTGCGGATGATTGGCGGGGCGCGTGGCGCGCATCTTCCAGGCGCCGCGAGTGAGAACAAGGCGGGCCCATTCTCCGCGGCGTGGCCACCATTTCTCCCACAAGGAGCGCAAATACTCGCGCGTCGGCCCGGCATCGTCGCCGAATTCACGCCCATGTGCGAAGCCCGCCAGTCCGAAGAGCAACGCCTCCGCCTCTTCCCGCTTCGCCCGGAGCAGGCGGAGCGGCAGACGCTGCGCGAGCAATTGCATGACCAGCGAGTTCTCCCGGTATCCAAGTGCGATGGCGAGCATCTGCCAGAGCGCCTCGTCGGGCCCGTGGGCGCTCGCGAGCCGCTGATAGCGGGCGGACTTGCGCTCCAGCCGATACCGCGCCGCCGCGTGCAGGAGTGCCGTGGCGCGCGCGGCTCCCATGGCGCGCAACGGTGCGGTGCAACGGCCGGGCTTGGCCAGCGGCAGCGTCGCGACCGGCGTGTCGAGCAGCGAATTGAGGTCCAGGCGCGCGCGGGGGATCTGCCGATGCATGGGCGTGCGCGTGAAACTTTCGCGGCCGCTCTCCTCGTGCACGAAGAGATGCAGCACCACATTCTCGAAGTCCGGATTCCCGGCATGCCCGTGTCTTTCCCAATCGGCCGGATCGAGATCGAGTTCGATGTCGCCGCGCCGCGTCTCCCCACCCTCGAGTCGGACCGCCGCTTCCAGAAAATCTGGCCCCGGCCCGCGGTTCCACACGCCAAATTGCACGATCTCGACCCGGCGTCCGTCCGTGGCGTGCAGCCGCGTGCCGAATTCGCCGGCAAACCAGCGGGCCTGCAGCTCGAGTTCCCCCGGCGTTTCGCGCGGCTCGGTCTCGCGCGCCCGTTTGTCGAACAGGGCACAATATCTCTCGGAAAGAGCATTCATCCGCGCAAACAAAGGGCCAGCAGCGCTCCCGCGGGGATCGCGGCCAGCCCCAGCACCCCGGCCCACCACCGCTGGGGAATGCTCGCGAACGTAACGAAGGTCAGCACCAGTATGCTCACGAGCGCGCTCCCCGCCGCCGCCGGCGCGCCTCAAGAAGCACAGAGCCCAGGACGGCCACGAGCACAGGCACCGCCGGTTCCGGCACCGCCTGAAACTGAAAATCATCCGCCACCCAGTTCGACGTGGTTGGGTCCGCCGCGAGGCTGTGCCGGTCGATGCGATAGCCAGTGATCCCGCTAAGCGCGAGGAACGCGCTCGTGTCGACAAACGAAAGCGGCTCGGGCTGGCCAGGGTTGTTGTCCGGCAATGGAAAAACGACGGATCCGAGGACCGTCGTACCGCTCAAGGCGAAGATCGTGATTTGATCCGCCCCACCCCCAAAACCGTAGTACTCATTCTGGCCGAACCATGCGCCCGTCAGGATGAGGTTCGTGGTCAGCGTCACGCGATCGCCGTTGCTCGCATCGGAGGTGTTGTTGGTGATGAAATAGCTGCCGCTGTGGGGCACGCCAAACAGCGGGCCGGGCGTGACGGCATCGACCCGGTAGGCATTTCCCACCACGGATAATCCCGGATCCCAGGTGACCCCGCCATACGACAAACTACCGCCATTGGCCGAGACGAAATCGACGCTCGCGCTCAACGCTGGCGGAACGGGCAGGTTGTCGAAGCTAAGCGTGGCGGACGACGCTGGCAGCGCACCCAGCGCACAGAAAATAGCAGCAAGGAGGCGCGTCGGCATGGGACCATCGTAAGGTGCTCCCTGAGGAAAACTCAATGCTGAAGTCCCAACGGATGAAACGCCTCCAAGACCCGATCCGCGCGCGCGGGAGCCTCGGCTCGGCCTGTCCTACCGCGCCCCGGCCGTCCCGGTGGGCGCCGGCGTCGGCGGCGGTTCCAACTCACGCTCGAGCGCGCGAAAACATTCCACCGCGGGTGACGTGGGAAATTTCGTGATCGCCTGCCGGGCCAGGACCAGTGCCTGCGGTTTTCGCCCGGCCCGAATCTGCGCCCGCGCGAGGTGGAGGATCACGCGCTGCACATCGTCGGGGCTCGCGTACGAATCGCGGGCCGTTTCGAGCGTGCGGATCGCCGTCGAGACATCACCCCCGGCGAGCTGGGCCAATCCGAGGCCTTCGTAGATGCGACCGCTCTTGAATTTGCGCGCGAGCTTGGAGACCTCGAGTTCGATCGCGTTGACCGGCTTCGAGCGGCGGAGGTGCCAGGTCGCCACA
Source organism: Chthoniobacterales bacterium (assembly GCA_038226705.1). GTDB lineage: Bacteria > Verrucomicrobiota > Verrucomicrobiia > Chthoniobacterales > SZAS-18 > SZAS-18. The sequence continues at coordinate 109,115 of JBBRQH010000003.1, forward strand.
AACGCCTTCGTCTCCGCCTCGTTGGGGGAATCCGAGGCGAAATCGGTCTCCGGCCGCACCAGGCTCAACTCCGCGCGCGTGCAAAGTTCCTGCATCGCCTTGAACGGCCGGTAGAGCGGATCGCCCACCACCGTCCCCATCCAGGAGACCGCCGGCGTGGCCATGTAGGCGGATTCGCCAAAGGTAAATCCCGCCTGCAGCCGCGGGAGCATGACATCGAAGTGAACGGTGAAATTGAGATAAGGCTCGTACACGTTTCCGCACGAAGCCGCGGCGCCCGCGGCGAGCAACGGAGCCACCCAACCGTTCCCCGCCTCGCGAATTGTGGAGGCGCTGAAGGAATGGAGATGGATGGCCAGCGCGCCCCGTTGAAACCTCCAGTCGGGGCGGCTGAACGGGCCATTCACCCCGGGTGCGTACCAGCCGAGATAGAGCGCACATTCGTTCATCGGGTAGCCGTGCTCGAAGAGCGCCTCGCGCAGATCCAGCACCGCGGGGAGGTTGCTTTCCTTGGAGGCCGCCACCAACCACGCATCGCCCTGGTAAAGCGCCCCCGATTCCGGTGCCAGGCCCCGGGCATCGAAGTACGCGCGTCCCCACAAACCCGTCTTCTCGACTTCCACGGCATCGTCGATCATCCGGCGCACGACCGCATCGCTCGGGCCGTCCAGGCGGCCGACCACCATCAACCACGGATAGTTCGTTTCGTGGATGCGGGCAAAGCTGCGGAAATACGGATTGACGATCACGCCTGAAATCGTCCGGGTGAAGGCGCCCAGCACGGCAAGTTCCGAATCGACGCTCGCGGCATTCGTATTCTTGAGCGCATCCGGCTGATTTCCGGGATTGTCGCCCTCATATGGCACGGTTCGATGCGCGATCTTCAGCGGAATCCCCCGCATCAAGACGAGGAAGCGCACGCGGGTCGACATCACGATGCTCGAGGGATTCGCCCCCGGATGATCCTTCGAACGCTCCCACCAATGGCGCTCGTCGAAAACCTTGCGGAGCGGTTCAACGATGTCGCGGTCGAACTCGTCGCGGTTGATCTCCTCCACGAGCGCACAGCGAAGCGCGACGACCCGGTCGAACGGAATGTTGCGCCGCTCGGCGTAATACTGCGCCAGCTTCTCGGCGAGCGGATCGTTTGCGTTGTAAACCACCACGGCAAAATTCGCCGGGTTGTTTGGATCTTTGCCGGGAGTCGGCTGCGACAGCCGCAATTCCTCCGCTCCCAGCCGGACGCAGAGCACGAGGCAGAAAACGAAAGCGGCGAAAAATTTCACAAGGCGAGGCGCAGGCCGTCATAGGCAATTTTTACGCCCAGCGGCAGGGCCGCTTCGGTCTCGGCATGGGACAAATCGTGCGACAAATGCGTGAGCCATGCGGCCCGGGGTGCGATATCCGCCACGACTTCCAGCGCCTCTTCCACGCTCAAATGCGTCGGATGCGGCGCCCGGCGCAACGCGTCGATCACCAGCGTATCCACTCCCCGCACGAGCTGGCGCACCGGTTCGGGCACCGCGTTGCAATCGGGCAGATAGGCCAGCAGCGGCCGGCCTTCGCGCGCGAGCAGGTATCCGGTCACGCTCATCTTGCCGTGCGGCACCGCGAGCGGCGTCAAGGTGGTCCCGCCCAGCTCGAACGGTCCGTCCACGACATGGGGTTCCGGGATCAAGTATCCTGGATAGCGGTGCATCCCATCGAAGGCGAATTTGAAGACACGCTCAAACGCGCGCATCGTCTCCACCGGCGCATAGACCGGCACGGTGCCGCTCGGGCGAATGAAACAAAATGGGCGCAAATCGTCGAAGCCCATGATGTGATCCGTGTGCGGATGCGTGTAGATCACCGCATCCAGCAACCGAATCTTTTCCCGCAGGCACTGCGCCCGGAAGTCCGGCCCGGTGTCGATGACAAACGCGCCTTCCGGCGTGCTAACGTAGAGCGAAGAACGCGAGCGGTTGTCGCGCGGATCGGCCGAAGTGCACACCGCGCACTCGCACCCGATTACCGGCACCCCCAGCGAAGTGCCCGTGCCGAGGAACAGGACATCGAGGCCGGGCATCTTGGACAGGTGGAAAATGGTGGAGATTGAAACGGACGCTGCGCGTTACCATAGTGCTAAAATGCCCGCAACGCTCGCCTCCCTGCGCATCCGCAATCTCGCGCTGGTGGATGACCTCGCCTGGGATCTCGAGCCCGGCTTCGTCGCGGTCACGGGCGAAACCGGCGCGGGAAAATCCGTCATTCTCGGTGCCCTCAAGCTGCTGCTGGGCGAGCGGGCGGACAAAGCCCTGATTCGCAGTGGTGCGGAAACGTGTGCCGTCGAAGGGGTCTTCGCGGTCGGCGAGAGCACGGCGCTGGACGCGCGGCTCGCCGAGCAAGGGTTGGAGCCATGCGAGGAAGGCCAGCTGCTCGTGAAGCGCACCTTCACCCAAGCCGGCGCCAACAAGCAGTTCGTCAACGGTTCCCCCACGACGCTCGCCGTTTTGAAATCGGTGGTCGGGGGCCTCGTCGACCTGCACGGGCCGCACGATCACCAGTCTTTGCTCTCGCCCGACAAGCAGCTTTCCCTGCTCGACGCCTTTGCCCACGCGGGCGGGGCGCGTGCGTCATACGAGGAGCAATTCGCGCGGGTGCAAGCCTTGCGCCGGGAAATCGAGGCGCTCAATACCGCGGAAGGCTCGCTGGAGCGGGAACTCGATCTGCTGCGGCATCAGCTCGCGGAGATCCGCGACGCGGATCCGAAGCCCGGGGAAGACGCCGATATCGCGGCGCGCTACACCGTCGCGGCGAATGCGCAGCGCCTCATCGAATTGTCGGCGGGCGTGGCAGCCGAATTAAGCGAAAACGAGCCCTCGATCCTTTCGCGCCTGGCCGAGACGGGCCGGATGCTGCGGGAGCTCGCGCGGCTCGATCCGGCCGGGGCGGAAGGCTTCCAGCGGGCCCACGACTCGGCCGTGGTGGAATTGGAAGAGCTGGCGCGCAGTCTCGCGGGTTACGCAGACGGGCTCGATCTCGATCCCGCCCAACTCGCCGCGCTGGAGGAGCGGCACACGCGGCTGACGACCCTCAAGCGCAAATACGGCGGCGCCCTCGAGTCAGTTCTCGCCCTCGCGGACGAGGCCGAAGCGCGCCTCGCCAAGATCGAGAACCGTGGCGCGGAGTTGGAGCGGCTGGGCCGGGAACAGCGCGCCGCCGAGACCGAAATGATGAGTCGCGGGCACAAGCTTAGCGACCTGCGCACCAAGGCAGCACCCCTCCTGACGAAGTCCGTCGCCGCGCAGCTGCGCGACCTCGGCTTCAAGAAATCGGAGTTCGAGATCCGGCTCGCGCCGCTCGAGGTCCCAGCGGCCAGCGGTCTGGATGCGATCGAGTTCGCCTTCGCGCCGCGCGCCGCGGGCCTCGAGAGCGTGGAATTCCTCTTTGCCCCCAATCCCGGCGAACCCGCCAAGCCCCTGCGCAGCATTGCCTCGAGTGGGGAAATCAGCCGCGTGATGCTCGCGGTGAAGAGCGCCCTGGCCGAACACGACGCCGTCCCGCTGCTCGTTTTTGACGAGATCGATGCCAATGTCGGCGGCGAGATCGCCGGCAAGGTCGGTGGCCGCATGAAGGAACTCGGCCGCAGCCACCAAGTCCTGTGCATCACCCACCTACCCCAGGTCGCGGCGCAGGCGGCGAGTCAGTTTGTGGTGGAGAAGGAATTCGACGGAGAGCGCACCTTCAGCCGGTTGCGCGAGGTGAGCGGGGCCGCCCGGGCGCGCGAAATCGCCCGCATGCTCGGCGGCGAGAATGCCACCTCCCTCGCCCTTGCCCGGGAAATGCTCGGCAAACCGTGATGTCCGTCTCTCTCGCCTACGCCTTGGAGGCAAACATCCGGTAGACGATCAGCAGAAGAATCGAGCCGAGCACTGCGCCGATGAAGCCGGGATAGTCCCCCACGCCATACCAACCCAGCGCACGGCCAATTCCCGTGGCCAGCCAGGCGCCTGCAATCCCGATCAGCATGGTGATGATACAACCGCCCGGATCACGGCCGGGTGTCAGGAGTTTGGCAATGGCGCCGGCCAGCAGGCCGATCAGACAGGTGATGATGATACCGCGATTGAAGGGCGACATGAGACGGGTGAGGTGGGTGGTTCAGGACCGATTATGACATGCGGTCAGGCGAAAGGCTCTCACTTTTTCTTCGAGGGAGTTGGCCCGGCCGGTTGTTCCGGCGCCCGATATTTCAGCCCCAACTGATCGAACAGAAAAGCGAACACGCCCGCCTGCTCGGCAATCCGCGCGCTCAGGGCGGTTCCGATGCCGTGCCCGCTGGCGGAATCGATGCGCAGCAGGACCGGCAGTCCGGACGCCGTTGCCGCCTGGAGCCGCGCCGCCATTTTCCGCGAGTGGTAAGGCGCGACCCGCCCGTCATTCTCGCCGGTGAGCAGAAATACGGCTGGATACTTCACCCCGTCTTTCACGCGATGATACGGGCTGTAGGCAGACAGCGCCTCGAACTGCGCCTTATCCTTTACGCTGCCGAACTCCGTGACGTTGAAGGCCCCGTTGGAATCCAGCTCCACCCGCAGCATATCATAAATGCCCACATGGCTCACGACGGCGCGAAAGAGTTCCGGGGCCTGGGTGAGCGCCGCGCCCATGAGCAGACCGCCATTGCTGCCGCCTTCGATCGCCAGGCGCGAGGGCGCGGTGTATTTGCGCTCGATGAGGTGCCGCGCCGCCGCGAGAAAATCGTCGAAGACCGCCTGCTTCTTCGTGAGATTGCCCGCGAGATGCCAATCCTCGCCGTATTCGCCGCCGCCGCGGAGATTCGCAATCGCGTAGACGCCGCCGTTATCGAGCCAGATGTGCCGGTTGAAAACGAAACCGGGCGTCATGCTGATGCCGTAGCCGCCGTACCCAGAAAGGATCGTCGGATTCGTGCCGTCCAGCGGAATGCCTTTCTTCTTGAGGATGTTGATCGGAACCTTCGTGCCGTCCTTCGAGACCGCGTACTCCCGCGTGACCTCGATCCCCGCAAAAGAAACCGGCGACACGACCTTGAGCGCCGTCGCCGTCAGTCGCTTGGCTTCGTCCGCGTTCGCATCGTAACGAAACCAGGCGGAAGGTTCGGTGTAGGTGGCCTGGCGGAAGAAAATGGCATCGGCCTGCCCGTCGATGCTGACGAGATCGCTCAGCGTGGCGATCTCCGGCGCCGGAGGCGCCGGGCGCGCCTGGCCGTCGAGCTCGAAGACACGCAATTGCGACGGGCCCCCGACCATGTCGCTCACGAAGACACAGGTCGCGAGCGGCAGGAAATCCTCGATCGCGCCTTCACTTTCCGGCACGACCACGCGCGCGTTCGAGAGATCCGGCTTGCCCGTCGCCAGCGCCTCCGGTTCGATGCGCAGAATTCGTCCTTGCGGCGCGCCCAGGCGGGAGAGCAGGTAAAAGCGCCCGTCCCGACCCGCCTTTACCGCGCGTACTTTGTCCGCGTAGTCGGTAATTCGCGACGCCGTGCCATCCTCCTTGAGGAGGTAGTGTTCAAATTCGCCGCCATCGCCATTTTGCACGGTGGCGATGACCCGGCTGCCCACTTCGCTGCCTTCCAGGGCGATTTCGGCGATGCGCGGCAGCCCCTCCCCCAAAATACGCGCGTCGTCCCGCTGGGGGCGGCCGAGCGAATGGAAATAAACCTGCTGAAAGAAGCGCTCATCCTCGGCCGGGCGCTCTCCCGCCGCCGGGTAGCGGGTGTAGAAGACTCCGGTTCCCCGCGCGTTCCACGCCACCGATCCTCCGCCGGTGGGAAACTGCACGCGCTCCAGGCGTTCGGCCACGGGGCGTCCCGTCGCGACGTCGTGGAAATAGAGCGTACCCGCCTCGCTGCCTCCCTCGGAAAGGCAGATCGCGACGGTCTGGCCATCCGGCGACGGCACAAACCAATCGATCACGACGCTCCCCTTCGTGCCTTGTGCATTTGGGTCGAAGACGATTCGCTCGCTTTTCGGGTCCGCGCCGGAATTGAGCACCACGAGAAAGGGTTGCTGCTTAGGCGGCGCAAATTTCAGCGCAAAGAGCTTGTCGGGCCGGGTCACCAAGGCGCCGTAGTTGGCGGAGACCTTGCCAAAGAGCGCCTCGAGCCTCTGCGCGATCGCCTTCCGGACGGGCAGGGCATCGATCTGCTTGCGCACCTCCGCATTCTGCGCGGCGCTCCACGCCTTCACCTCCGGGGCGGACGAATCCTCCAGCCAGCGATAGTCCTCCGAGACGCGCACCCCGTGATAGCTGTCCGTGACGGGTTGGGTCCGGGTGGCGGGCGGCGCGGCGTGGGCGGCGAGAGCGAAGCAAGTGGCGACGGCGAGCAGAGAGAGCAGGCGCATGCCCCGAGAGTGAAGGCAGGTTTCGCGGAGCGCAAATGCCGGCTTCGGGTACACCTTCAGACACTGCCAGTTGGGTGTGGATGAAAGTGCCGCCCCGCTACCAGCAACGGGGGAGGGTCGCGTGCGATCCTCGCGCCGGATCAAGCAATCATGCGGTTTTCCCTCCGGGAGGGGGATTTGGCCGCACCGGAATTATATTTTTGACACTGCTACTGCATTTTATTACTACCGCGCTTGATGGTCGCGCCCCTTTCTCCAACCATTTCGATTGGCGAACTGTCCGACCTCGTAAACCGGTGGTGTGAGGAACATCAGGTCGCGCCGGCAAATGGCCAGGCCGGGGAGCGCATCACCGAGCGCAATATTCGCTATTATCGGTCCCGCGGTCTGCTCGATGCCCCCGGGGGCGATGAAATCGGCCGCAAACGCGGTTTCACGGAGAAGCATCTCCTCCAGCTCAAGGCCATCCGCTTGCTCCAGGCCCGCGGTCTGCCGCTGGAACAGATCCAGCAGCGCATCGCCGGGCGCACCACGGAGGAACTCCGCGCCCTCGAGCGCGTTGAACTCCGGTTGCTCGCGGGCGCCAGCCAGGACGGTGGTGGAGCCGCGCTTTCGCCGTCGGATTTACTCCCCATGGAAGGCGAACGCTGGGGTGTCTCCGCTCTTGGTGCCGAATTTCTCCTGGTCTCCCGGCGCGGTCGCACCCTTTCCGTCGCCCAGAGGCGAATGCTCACGGCCGTTCTTTCCGGGGCGTTGGATGAGGTTCAGGAAAGCGAGAAGGAAGCAGCTCCCGAAGGCGCCGGCATGGCGAATTGATGCACGCGGCGCGCAGGGCGCGTGCGTATTGTCAGCAGTCCCCAGCCTGCTGTATATTTCGAACTCATGAATCCCGACGCGCGCAATCGCATCCTCATCGGAATTGTCCTTGCGGTCGTCTTTGTCGCCTTCAAGTATTTCAATTCGGAATCCTTCGTCAATCCCGAGACCGGGCGTAAGGCGCGCGTCGCCATGTCCGAGAGCCAGGAAGCGGCGCTCGGACTCCAGAGCTACAAACAAGTCCTGTCCGAGTCGCAGGTGCTCACCAGCGGTCCCGAACATGACCGCGTCGTGGCCATCGCCAAGCGCCTCGCGTCCGCCACGGGCGAGGCCGGTCGCAAGTTTCAGTGGGCGGTCAGCGTCGTGCGCAGCAATCAGGTGAATGCGTTTTGTCTGCCGGGCGGGAAGATCGTCGTTTACACCGGGATCCTCTCCGTCGCCTCCAACGATGCCCAACTGGCCGCGGTGATGGGCCACGAAATGGCCCATGCCATCGCCCGTCACGGCTCCCAGCGCCTGCTCCGCAACGAACTTGCGAACGCCGCCTTGACCGGCGCCCAGGTCTCTTTGTCCGGCATGGATCCCAATCAGCAGCGGGCCGTGATGGGCGCGCTCGGCGCCGGTGCCCAGTACGGCTTGATTCTTCCTTTCAGCCGCGAGCACGAGACCGAAGCCGATGGCATGGGTCTCCTGTACATGGCCCGCGCCGGTTACGATCCGCATGAGGCGATCAACCTCTGGAAATCCATGGCGCGCGCCGGCGGGCAAAAACCCCCGGAGTTCGCTTCCACCCATCCCAGCGATCAATCCCGCATTCGCCGGCTCACCGACGAGATGCCCCAGGCCGTCGAAGAGTACAATAAATCGCCGTATCGCAACCAGCCTTGAGCGAAGGCTTCGTTGGAGCGGAGTGCTTTCCGCCCTGGCTAAGAAAAGGACGCGTCATTCTCGAAGCGTAAGCGAGAGCTGACGAAAATCCTTCGCGATTTCCGCTTCGACCTCCGCGAACACCTCGATGGCCCCGGCCAGTGGCACGCGAAAGCGCAGCCGCGCCTCCAATCGGCAGAGTGCGAGGTGAATCCCGTCCGGGGTTGCGTACGATCCAAACCAGTCTTCCCGCGCAATGCGAGCGAGGAGGGCGCGCGCCGGCTCCGGCACTTCGTCGCGCACCGACCCAAAGTCGCGGTAGAAACCCTGGCAAAAGACCGAAAGCGGCACCGGCGAATACTCTTCCCAGTGCGAGGCCAGCACGTGATCGTAAAACATGTCCGCGAGGATCATCGAGGCGCGCCGGTTGAACCCCCAAAAACGTTGGGCCGTGGCGCGCGTCGCCGGATGCGCATCCGTCCGCGCATCGATCTCGCGGTGCCGCGCCATTCCCCGCTGAAACGCCGCGCCCAACCCACCCTGCTCCCGCGGCCGAAGCAAATCCGGCAGGAGATTCCCCACGCGTTCCCGCGGGTCTTCCGTCCCCGCAAGCCAGATGTGGGCAAGCCAGTTCACGCGCCGATCATTCCCCAACCCCGCCGCGGAGTCGCGTGGCGAATAACGGCTGCCCGCGTGTCACCGTGGCTGGCCGATTGCCGATTGCCGATTGTTTCTACTTAGCCGGGACGATGCAATTGGGCGACACGCATCTGCTCGAGCTTCTTCCGAAGCTCTTTGTCGTTCGTCGGTTACAGCGTGGTTTGCAAGCTGCGCCCTCCAAACTCCGCGACCTTCGCAAGAATCTGCTTCGCAGCCACATGCCGCTCAATTGAATCGGCCCGGCTTAGAGCTTCCGAATCAACTCCCCTTTCGAATCGCCCTCCATCCCGCCACGGCCAATCCGCAATCCGCAATTCCCCCTACGGCACTCTTCTCCAAACCGTCTGCGCCAGCACCATCTGCAGGGCCAACAACGCGGCCGCCGCGCCGGCAAACCAAAAGAAGAAATCCCGATATTCGCGATACTGCGTCACCTCGATCTTCGATTTCTCGAGCGTGTCGATCTGGGTAAAGATCTCCGCCAGTGCCCGCGTGTTCTTCGCCGCGAAATATTTGCCGCTGCCGATCTCCGCGATCTGCGTCAGCGCCTTCTCATCGAGATCGGCCTGGAGCGTGGTGTAAACGGTCCGGCCCAACGCATCCTGTACCGGATACGGTGCCGGTCCCTGGCTCCCCGCTCCAATCGTGTAAATCTTCATCCCCAACGCCGCCGCCGCCTCGGCCGCCGTCGCGGGCGCCACGCGCCCGGCATTGTTCCCGCCATCGCTCAGAAGCACGATCAAGCGGGATTTCGCCTCGGAATCCTTCAGGCGGCTCGCCGAGGAGGCGAGAGCGGAGCCGATCGCGGTGCCATCCTCGACCAGCCCGATACGCAAACGCTCCAGGTTCTGCAGCAGCCAGCCGTGATCGAGCGTGAGCGGGCTGACCAGATACGGCCGTCCTGCAAAAGCGGTGATGCCGATCCGGTCTCCGGGACGCTGTTGGATGAACTGCCGCGTAATCCGCTTCACCGTATCGATCCGGTTCGCCCTCCGCCCATCCTCGGCGAGGTAATCCTCCGCCAGCATCGAGCGCGAGACGTCGATGACGAGCATGATGTCGATGCCGCTCGTCTCCGTTTGCGTGAAACTGTTGGCGAACTGCGGACGCGCCAGCCCGAGAATGCTCGCGGCCAGCGCGCCCAGGAGCACGATCAGCGCCAGGCCGCCGCGGCGGGAGCGCGTCGCCACCCCGGCCGACCGCAACGGTTCGGTGCTGGAAAACCGCACACTGGGCGCCCCGCCCCGGCGCCCAGCCAGGAGCGCAAGCGGAGGCAGCCCGAGCAGGAGCAGGAGCACCAGCGGGTGGGCGAAGGAAAAGTTGGAGAAATTCATGCGCGCGGGAGTGCCGGCGGCACCGCTTCGGGACGGATCACCCGGGGCGCCGCGCCTTCCACAAAGGCGAGGGCGTCTTCAATCAGCCGCCCGGCCTCGGCGTGCGACGATTCCACCGCGGCGAATTTCAACAGATCGCACTGGGTGAGGAACCGCTGGAGCAAGCCGTTCTCGTGCGCCGAAAACGTCCGGTCGCGCGCCATCTCCGCGAGAAACTCCTCCGAAGTGCGCCGCATCGTCGAGATCCCGTAACGCGCCCGAACGAACTGCCGCAAAACATTCGCCGCCTCCGCCCCGAAATCGCGCGGCGACAGTTCCTCGATCCGCTCGCGCAGACGCGCCAGGCGCTCGCGCGCCACTTCCCGCGGATCGGGCGGCGGCGGTCCGGGTTTCGGCGTGCTCCGAAAAAACAGCCTCCAGGCGATCCAGGCAGCCACCGCCACCAGCAGGATCGCGGCCCCGAGGAGTCCCCAATCGATGACATCCATCGTTTCCCAAAAAGTCGGAGCCACCGGCGGCGCGATGTCGCGCAACGCCGGGATCGGCGCGGGCGCGGGGCTGGCTGCCTGGGCGAGAATCGGGCTCATCTTCAATGCGCCGCGATCCGGTGCTCCCGTCGGCGGAAAAACTCCGCCAGCGCCGGCAAATAATCCTCATCCGTGCGGAGTGGAACCCGGTCCACCCGCGCGCGCCTCAGCAGGGCGTCGAGCGTTTCGCGCCGTTTCTGCACCGCCTCCTGGTGCAGCCGGCGCGCCCGTGGCGAGGAGGTGTCCATCTCCAATTCCTCCCCGGTCTCCGCATCCTCTAGCACCACCCGCCCAATGGCGGGCAGCGCTTCCTCCAGGGGATCGGTGATCGGGAGCGCGACGAGATCATGCCTCCGCGCCGTGACCGCGAGCGCGCGCGAAAAATCGGGCGCCTGGAAATCCGAGAGCAGGAAGACGACCGCCCGCCGCGTGACGATGCGATTCAAGTACTCGAGCGCCCCGGAGAGATCCGTGCCCGTGCCGCGCGGCTCGAAGTAGAGCACCTCCCGCAGGAGACGCAGTGCGTGCGGCCGCCCTTTGCGAGGCGGCACAAAAAGCTCGATTCCATCGCTGAAAAGGAGCAGGCCCACCTTGTCGTTGTTGCGCACCGCGCTGAAAGCCAGCACCGCCGCCACCTCGGCCGCGAGTTCGCGTTTGCTTTGCTCGGCGCTTCCAAAAGCCCCGCTGGCACTCACATCGACGATCACCATGACCGTGAGCTCCCGCTCTTCCACGAAGCGCTTCACATGCAGCTCGCCGGTGCGGGCAGTCACATTCCGATCGATAAAGCGCACTTCGTCGTTGTCGGAATACGGGCGCACATCCTCGAAATTCATCCCCCGTCCCTTGAAAACGGAGTGGTACTGCCCGCCGAAAGCCGTCTCGACTGAGCGGCGCGTACGCAGCTCGAGCTTGCGGATCTTTTTGAGGATTTCCCGGGTATCGGCCAAGGGCGTGACGGCTGAATGTGAACTAAATCTGACCGCGCACTGCTGCCTACGGCACCGGCAGTCCGCTGAAGATCTTACCCACGATTCCTTCGCTCGTGATCTCCTCGGCTTCCGCCTCGTAACTCACCAGAATGCGGTGGCGCAGCACGTCCGGGCCGATGGTTTTGACGTCCTGCGGCGTCACGTAGCCCCGGCCCTGGAGGAAGGCGTGGGCCCGGGCCGCGAGGGTCAGGTTAATCGTCGCCCGCGGGCTGGCCCCGCACCGAATCAAGCCGTCGAGCTTCAGCTTGTAAGCCGCCGGTTCGCGGGTCGCAAAAACGATGTCGACAATGTAGTCCTTCACCCGGGCATCCACGTAGATGGAATTCACCACCTCGCGCGCCGCAATGATTTGCGCCGCCGTGACGACGTGCTCCACCGCCGGCAGCTTGGCCGAGGTTGCCATCAGGTCGAGAATCGAACGCTCCTCCTCCCGCGAAGGGTACGTGATCTTGAGCTTGAACATGAAGCGATCGAGCTGCGCTTCCGGGAGCTGATAGGTGCCTTCCTGGTCGAGGGGATTCTGCGTCGCCAGCACCAGGAATGGATCGGGCAGCGCAAACGTTTGTTCGCCGATCGTGACCTGCCGCTCCTGCATGGCCTCGAGCAGGGCGCTCTGTACTTTGGCGGGCGCCCGGTTGATTTCGTCCGCCAGAATGAGGTTGCTGAAGAGCGGGCCGAGCTTGGTTTGGAAGTCCGCGGTCTTCGGATTGAAGACGAGCGTGCCGATCAGATCGGCCGGCAGCAGGTCCGGCGTGAATTGCACGCGCGAGAACCCGGTGCTGATCGCGCCCGCGAGCGTCTTCACCGCCAGCGTCTTGGCCAGGCCGGGCACGCCCTCGAGCAGCGTATGGCCATTCGCGAGAAGACCGAGCAGAAGCCGGTCGAGCAGGTATTTCTGCCCCACGATCACGCGGGCGAGTTCTTGTTGAAGGGGGGCAATCCATTGCCCGGATTCGGTGACGGCTCGTGTAATTTCCTGCGTGGACATGGTGTGACGAAGAGTAGGGGCGCGCAGTATCCGCGGATTGGACAGCGTCCATAGCAAAATGCTCGCTCCCTCTGCGTTTCCGCAGGACTGGCGGTAAAACGATCTGCGCGCTCCGTCCAGTTTTCAAAGTGGCATGCGCTGTGTCAGGCCTCGCCTTACCTCCGGAGGTCTTTCTTTCTTTTGACCAAACCCGTGGTTCGCGTTTCGAGTCTCCCGCTCCGCATGCACGCCCTCACCTGCCTTTTCAATCCCAGCGGCTACCGCACTAAATTGGAGAACTACCGGCGCTTTCGCGCGCGGCTGGCGGCACAGGGCGTCCCATTGTTTACGGTTGAATGCGCCTTTGGGGACTCCGATTTCGCGCTGGACCCCGGTGCCGATGTCCTGCAACTCCGCGCCCGCGACGTCATGTGGCAGAAGGAGCGCCTGCTGAACCTCGCCATTCGCGCTCTTCCCGCCAGCGTCGACAAAATCGCCTGGCTCGATGCCGATCTCCTCTTCGCCAGCGACACCTGGGCCGCAGAGACGAGCGCCCGGCTGGACGAGTTTCCCATCCTCCAACCCTTCGAAGTCGTGATCCGGCTGCCGCAGGGGCACGAAGAATTTCGCGGCCAAGGCCAGGCTTGGCGCAGCTTTGCCTCGGTCTATCGGGACCAGCCCCATGAATTGCTGGGCGGAAACTTCGATGCCCATGGTCATACCGGCTTCGCCTGGGCGGCGCGCCGCGAATGGGTGGAGCGGCACGGACTCTACGATGCCTGCATCGCCGGCAGCGGCGACCATATGATGGCGCACGCGTTCGCCGGCGATTGGGATTCGAAGTGCATCCAGCGAATCCTCGGGTCGGCCAATGCGCATCGCGCCTGGTTCGCCGCCTGGTGCGGACACGTCTACCCGCATCTCCGTGCCCAGCTTGGCTTTACTCCTGGCGCGGTGCACCATCTCTGGCACGGCGAGATGGCCGACCGCCGTTACGTCGTGCGCAATCGGGAGCTGGCCGACTTCGCCTTCGACCCCGCGTCCGATCTCGTGCCCGCGGCCAACGGCGTCTGGGAATGGAGCGCCGCCGGCGAGCGCATGCGCGATTGGGCCCGCGCCTATTTCGGCTACCGCCGGGAGGACGGCGTGGCGGCCGCCGCATAGCGAGCCAAGATTCGGGTCAATTCGGGTGAAACTCTTGGTTCCACCCTCTCCGTTTACAAACGCCGCCGGCGCAATTATATCCCACTCCGCTGTCCTCTCCCCCGACACTCCGGGGTTGCGTTCCCCCGCTGGTTTCGCTCAGCATGGAGACCATGAGCTCCATCGAAGAAATCGCCGCGCGTCTCGAGCGTCGCGCCGACCGCTGTGCGGCGACGAATGACAAGGCGGGCGAACTGCTCGCGAAAACCATCGCCAACCAGGTTCGCCGTTGCACCGATGTGAAAGAGGCGGAACGCATTGCCTCGGAATTCGAAGGGACCGGCACCGGCAGCGGCGCCGTCGCGCCTCAAGGCTGCCTCGCCAGCATGTTCCCCTTTCTTTTCCGCGGCGGCAGCGCACCCACCGCTCCAGGCAGCGGCTTGAATTGGGGCTCCTCGCCGTTTCGCACCGGACTCGCGGGCGGCGCGGCGTATTCCCTGCTCGGCGGCTCGGTCCGCAGCGGCGGTTCCCAGGCGTGGCGCAACAACAATCCGGGGCTGATTCCCTACGACGATTACGCCGTGCAGATGGGCGCCGTGGGCAACGATGGCGGCATCGCCATGTTCCCCGATCAGGAAGCCGGCCGCCGCGCCTTGCAGGAAAGAATGCGGCGCCGCGAAGGCTCTGGCGTGGGGGGAAGCACCCGCGTCGATGACCTGGTGGAAAACTCCTTTCTCGACTCTCCCTCCGGCTCACCCCGTGGCCAGGACGTGCTGCGCGATGCCGGCATTGCACCCGGCACGGATCTCAGCGCCCTGTCCGATGCCGACATTGCCCGCCTGACCGACGCTATCGAGAATCACGCCACGATGAAGGGAGAGGAGTACGCCAGCGATAGCGCCGATGCGCCGGCCTGGGTGTCCGAAGCCACTTCCTCCGATAACTCGTGAGCGCCCCTCCCGGCTCGGCCCATTCGCGCTGCTGGCTCCTCGAGTCCGGCACAACTTTCCTAAATCACGGTTCGTTCGGCGCCTGCCCCATCGCGTTGCTCGAACGCCAGGGCGAAATTTCCGCCGAGATGGAAGCGCAGCCGGTGCGTTTTCTCGCGCGGCAATTCTTCGATCGCCTCGATGAAGCCCGGGTCGAGCTCGGCGAGTTTCTGGGCTGCAGCGCGGAGGACCTCGCCTTTGTCCCCAACGCGACCACCGGCGTGAATACCGTGCTGCAATCGTTCCCGCTCTATCCCGGTGACGAGATCATCACGACCGATCACGATTACAACGCCTGCCGGAATGCCTTGAACGAAATTTCCTATCGCACCGGCGCGAATATCCGGATCGCACGCGTGCCTTTTCCACTGCGCTCGGCCGACCAGGTTCTCGCCGCGGTGCTGGCCACGGTGACGGACAAGACAAAACTCGTTGTCCTCGATCACATCACCAGTCCCACCGCCCTGATCTTTCCGATCGAGCGCCTCGTCGTGGAGATCGAGGCCCGGGGCATCCCGGTGCTCGTCGATGGCGCCCATGCGCCCGGCCAGGTCGAGCTGAATCTCGCCGCGCTCCGCCCCGCTTTTTACACCGGCAATCTCCACAAATGGGTCTGCGCGCCCAAGGGCTGCGCCTTCCTCTATGTGCGCGAGGATTGGCGGGATCGCATTCATCCCCTCGTCACCAGCCACGGGGAAAATCGGCGCCGGGCCGGACGCAGCCTCTTCCACGATCGCTTCGACTGGTGCGGCACCCTCGATCCCACGCCGTGGCTCTGCGCGGGCGATGCGATCCGTTGGTGCGACGGACTCCTGCCGGGTGGCGCCGCGGCTCTGCGCGCGGCGAATCACGCCCTCGTGCTGGCCGCGCGCACCCTCCTCGTCCAGGCGCTCGGAGTGGAGCCGCCCTGCCCCGAGGAAATGCTCGGCTCGATGGCTGCGATTCCGCTCCGCCCGGATACCCGCTGGCGCGTGGGCAAGGAGCGGCACGATCCCCAGCAGGAATGGCTCTGGAAGGAGCGGCAGATCGAAGTGCCGGTCATGCGCTGGGGCTCGCCCGAACGCCGCTGGCTGCGCATTTCGGCCCAAGCCTACAACGCGCTGCCGCAATACGACTATCTCGCCTCCGCGCTCGGCGAATCGGAGCTGGGTTGAGGTGCCGCATCCCCCTGCCATCCTGGTTTTCGATTCCGGCCTCGGCGGCCTCACCGTCTTCCGCGAGCTGATAAAGGCCCGCCCGGATGCGCGCTACGTCTATCTCGCCGATGACGCGCGCTTTCCTTACGGCGATCTCGCCGAAGACGTCCTCGTCCCGCGCGTCCTCGAAGTCGTCGGCGAGGCCCTCGCCGCCCACCAGCCGGATCTCGTGGTGATCGCCTGCAACACCGCCTCCACGCTCGCGCTGGCGCCGTTGCGCGCGCATTTCACCGTGCCGTTCATCGGCACCGTCCCGGCCATCAAGCCCGCGTGCGCGCAATCCCGGAGCCGGCGCGTCTCCGTTCTCGGGACGCAGGCCACCGTCAGCCGCGAGTACACCCGCGCGCTCATCCGCGAATTCGCGCATGGCTGCGAGGTGACGCTGGTCGGCTCCCCGCGCCTGGCGGGCTACGCGGAATCCGAACTCCAGGGCATGCCCGTCGCGGATGCCGCCCTCGCGGCCGAACTCGCCTCGTGCTTTGTCACGTCGAAGGGCGCGCGCACCGATACCGTCGTGCTCGCCTGCACGCACTATCCGCTCCTGCTCGCGCGCCTCCGCACCCTGGCGCCCTGGCCCGTGGCTTGGATCGATCCCGCACCGGGCATCGCCCGCCGGCTGGTCGATCTGCTCGGGCCGCCCCCGGAGGAAAAACTGGCCGCCCCCGCGCGCCTGCTCTTCACCTCCGGCCGCACGCCCTCCGCCACCCTCGCGCAGGCCCTGGCGGGATTTGGGTTTTCGCTGGGCTGAAATGCCGCGCCGTCTCCAGCGCGCCTTCGCGCCTTTGGCGGCGCTGGGAATTTAGGGGTAAAATCCGCTTGTCCATGCCGGAAGCCGCCCCCAACGAGAGCCTGAAGAAGCAGCTCACCGCAGACGATTCTTCGGAGACCCTGGGCGTCGTCTATCACCTGAAGGACGCCACCACTGGGGCCGTCGAGACGCGCAAGATCGCGAAGCGATTGCTCAAGGAAGCCGCGGCCGCGAGTGGCCACGCCCCGCTGCATTCGAATGTCTTCGAGAACCTGGCCTCCTTCGTGGTGGAAGCGCCCGCGCGTTTTCACCGGGAACTCGTCGACCGCAGCGAGATCGGCGCCGCCGTGCTGAATCGCCTGTCGGCGCCCTTGGAGCCGATTCGCCCCGTCCGCATCGGCCCCGCCCGCGCCGAGGGCTGGGCCGGGAAAGCGGAATAACGGATCGGAGACCAGAGCGCCGGCACCTGTGCGCTCTTTATGGTTTATCTCCGGTCTTCATCTCCGGCAGATCCGCGTTCCTCAGTCCTCAGCTCAGTCCTCAGCTCAGTCCTCAGTCCTCAGTCCTCAGTCCTCAGTCCTTCAGGGGTTCATTTCGTCATCCCTCCCTCAGAACATCTGCATCATCTGCGCCATCTGCGCCATCTGCGGATAAGAATCTTCTCCTTTGCGGTTCTGCGGATTGAAGCGCAGCAGGCTGCGCCCGGCGAAAGCGGCAGCAGGCTGCCGCAGTCCAAGAGCCTCCGGCATTCCGCCTTTGTAGCCTCCCTGTCCTCGCCTGATTTGAAAGGCTGTCTCGCTTCTCTCGGCGGTGGTTCCAACCTCCGAAAAAAAGAGCGGACGCCTTTTCAGACGCCCGCTCTCTCCCACTCTGCGCTTCCTCGCCCCTCCTAGAAAAGGGTTTGGTCATCGCTTTCTATCCGTGGGCCGGATTGTTCACCGCACTGCCACTGCCACTGCCCCCATTCCCCGCACCAACCACCACTACCCCCGCACCCGGCGTGCTGCCCGACCCCATGGTCGAACCACCCGCCCCATTTCCAGCCCCGGGCCCGCTGCCCGTGCCGTTGCCCGTCCCGTCTTTCTTCTTCTTCTTCACCCGCTGGAAACGCCGACCTGCGCGCTCCACCTGCGCCCGGAACTCCGGAGTCGCCGTGCGGGCAATCACCTTCAACGACGCATACGCTGCCGACAGCGTCGCATTGTGCTGACGCGCCAGGAGCGCATCCGCGGTTTTCAACCGCCCCTGCACCGCCGTGAGGCGAAGCAGTTGCGCATGGCACCGGTCCCGCAACTGCGCCCGTTGGGCGAGCAGCGAGGGGTCCACCGCCAGGGCGGTGTCGGCTCCACTGTCCTGGGTGGACAGCTCTCCGATCCGGCTTCCGAAGTCGGCGTCGCCGACCGCGTTAATCCGGAACCGACGGCGTTCGACCGCCGAAACGGTCGGAAACCCCGCCACCAGCGACTCCACCTGGACCAGGAGCGCCTCGAGGGTATCCAAAGCCCCCGGGTTGATTCCGCCCAACGCGACCGAAGACGCGCTGGAGGGGGTCGTGCTCACGACCTGGGCTTTCACGTTTCTGGGCTGGGACCCAGGGCGACTTGCATCCGCCGAAGCGGAGGCGGCGTCGGACGCCGCATGTTGATGTTCATTTTCATTGCTCACTGTTTTATTTACTTAAATGCCAACTGCTGCGATTCACTCCGTCGCGTTGGCGGCACCCGGAGCGGCGGGAAGCGGTATTGCCCCCACGTGATCACTTTTACCCACCCACACCGCAGCCATCCTGCGGTCATCCTTGAGTAATCACGATTTCTGCAGTTTTTTTGGCCGATTCCGCGCCGTTCGCGCCGAAATTCGAGGACGGATCTGAAGGGGAAGGTGGAACCACGAATTAACGCGAATTCCACACGAATCTCTCAGGGGTCAGAGTGTCTGCTTCAGCGCTCCAAGCTCTGCATTCTTTGCGTTCTTTGCGGTTAATTCCTCCTTTTCCGGGGGTGTTCGCTCCAAAGCGAGCTCGACCGGCCCGGCTACACGCTTCGAACCCTCCAGGTTGCACGGACAATGGATCCGTTCATCCCAGATCTTTTTCGTGTGAAATTCGCGTTAATTCGTGGTTCCATCCCGTCTCCGTTCTCTTTCCCACAAAGACTGGATTGACTGGCACCGAGCGCGTACAGTCTTTTAGTGGGCCACGAACTGCAGGACCGAATCAGCCTTGAACTCGGCACGCGAGTGGCGGGACGTCTGCGCCATTCTCCTGAGCTTCTGGAAGTTGCCCGTCAGAACTTAGCCCGTTGGTCACGCCTAAATGCCAATTCGCCCTCCCTTCTGCGCTGCTATGACGAATGGCGCGAAATCCTGACCCGACCGCTGGACCAAATTTGCGCGCTGCTGAGCGCAGAAACCGAGGAAGGCCAGCGCCTGCGCCAAAACTCGCCCTTTGCGGGCGTGCTCCCGGCATCCGAGGTCTGGGAAATCAAGGCCCAAAGACGTCGTGTCGGCAACATCCCCGCGAAAACCGGCCCGTCGTTACACGCGCTGGCAAAGGACAAAGCGGCGCGGTTCGTCGGCGTCAGTGACCTTGCCACGAACCCGAAGCATTTCGAAGTCTTCGGTCAGTGAGTTGAAGAATCAAAGGTTCGGATCTCACCCAAGGTCATCGAGGACCCGCGTTGCAAAGCTGGGCAGGACTTTGCCAAGACGAATCAGCACGTCCTGGATCTCCAGTCGCCGGTGCCCGGCGATTTCGCCCAGGCAGGCGATAACCTGTTTCGGTTCCGTCTCGTAGAGCACGCTCAGGTATTCTTGCGGATGGCTTGCCTGGATTGCCCAAGGTGCAAGTGCCGAGTGGTGAAAGTGGCGGGTGTTGAAGGTCAGAATCAGCGCGCACCGCCCATGAATCGCCGCCGTCCTCTGCGTTCTTTGTGTCCTTTGCGGTTCACTCCCCTCCGGCTCCCGGTCGTTCGACTGCGCCATCGTGGGATCGTCACCTCAATGGCAACTCCACTCGCCTCCCAAAATTCGTGTTAATTGCCAGATCGGCTGAGGTCCAAGCGAAAAGCGTCTGGCCATCTCGTGTTGCTCGGTTCGTGTAAAATTCGTGGTTCCACTTCATCCGCAAGCCCGAGCGCGGCTGAGTTCCTCGCCGGTGTAATCCGAATCGTACAGTCCCGCTTTATCCACTTCTCCGGCGAGCCGGTCGAGCGCCTCGCGGCGCGCACGATCGCGCGTTCTCTCAAATTCCAGGAGATCCTTGAAAGTGACCCGTCGATGCGTACCGACCTTGTGATGAGGGATTTCCCCCCGATCCAACAGACCCACGAGGTGTTGCCGTGAGACGCCCAGGTAGTTGGCAGCCGCCTGGGTGGTAAACGTTTCTTCTTCCGGGATCAGGACCACCGCCTTCCGCTCCGCCATCAGGCGAACGATGCGCGCAAAGTGCTGGAACACCGCTTCAGGGAGTTCAATGCGATTTCCCGTGCTATCCAGCAACGCGACATGCCCAGGTTGGGCGAAAGCACTGGCCAGTTCAGCAATTTCGCCTTCCGTCATGAGCGACGGATCGAGGCGATTTTGACGGGTCGTAATCATAATGTGCCTCCACAGTGGATCGGCGTTGCCGACAGATCAATCCACTAATCGCTACAAACGCTACGCAGTCTGATCTTGTCACTATCGACTCCACCCCTGCGTTCTTTGCGGTTCGATTTCCGTATCGACTCATCGCTGCCCGCGCAATGCCCCGGCCGTCTGGCGCTGCCAGCACGACTCGGCTGGCGTTCTGCCGCTCTGACGACTGATCGCCTGCTAAATCAGGTCTCGGAGCACTGGTCTTGCGCCCATCGATATTGTCTGGTTGAACTCGACGCATGCCAACGCCAGTCACAATCCCATCGTGGAACGCGGAAGGCGTGATACCGCCAATGGATCTGGCTGATCCCGCCTCACCTAACCGAGCACCATATTCGGTTGCCCTCCAAGACGTGGTGATGCGTTTTAATACGAGCCCCGACCGTCGGACGATCCTGCAAGGATTCCTCAACTACCGCGCGGCACTCCACGCCGTGGGACTCACTGTTGGCATGCAGTGGCTCGATGGCAGCTTTCTGGAACATATCGAGGTAAGTGCGCGGAATCGCCCACCCGCTGATATTGACGTTGTGACGTTTTATCGACTGCCCGCGGGCATTACGCAGCGCGCGTTGTTGGCTCGAGCACCCGACCTGTTTCCCTCGACTGCGATCGAACGAGCGACATTCAAAGGACGCTTCCATGTAGACGGTTACATGGCTGACCTTGCCTCACGAGGCGAGAGATTGGTGGGCCAAAGCGCCTACTGGTACAGCCTTTGGTCGCATCAACGTGACACTTTCAAGTGGAAGGGTTTTCTGCAAATTGACCTTTCTCCAGGCGAAGATGCCTCAGCTCTTGCGCTGCTTGCTGCGCCCCTGCCTGGAGCGACTCCATGAATCGCCAGGAATTTCAGCAACTCCACGCCGAGCGCGCCGCGCTCGAGAGAATGATCGCGGACATCCCTGAGGAGGACGCGATCGACCGCGGGGGCTTGAGCGCTCGACTTGAAGAGGTTGGGGCCGAAATCGCAGATCATCCCGTGGAAACGTCCCGTCTCCCGCTGAAAACCCGCCTGACCTTCCGCGGCCGCCCGGTGATTGGGAGCCACGGGATTTTTGCGGAGTTTGGCATGACCGCGACGAAAGCCTTCACCGATGCCGTTTCGATGTCCGCCGCCTCGCTCGACGGACCGCTGGCCGCGACCGGGCCAATCCCGAATCGCGCGAAGAACCAATTCCTCATCACCAGCACGGCGACTGGTTCGTTTGGATTTGAACTTGAGGAGCATCGTGAAGACGTTTTGCCGTTGGAGGAGGAGAGTTCGCTCGCGCAGGCACTGGTCTTGACGCGCGACCTGCTGCAAAGTGCCGCGTCCGGCACCGATGACGAGCTGACGGATGCAGCCACGGGCCAAGACCCGCGCGTGGTTACCGCTATTCGCGCCTTCTTAAAGATTCTGATCGATAGCGAAGCCGTGTGCGCCGTGTCGCTTGGCGAAAAGGCATTTGGGTTTTCCGACGTGGGGGCAGTCCGTCGGAGTTGGGCCCGACTTGATCGGGATAACCTCCATGAAGTGCCAAGAACCCTGAGCGGGCAGTTTGAGGGGGCTCTCCCGCAACGACGCACGTTCGAGTTCAAGGTGGCCGGAACTGGCGAGATCATCGGTGGAAAGTTCGGCCCCGGCGTCACAGACCCTGCTGCCATCAATCGGCACCTCTATGAGACAACCACCGTTCAACTCATGGAGACTCGCGTCGGACAAGGACATCCACGGTTTGTGCTTACCGGCCTGCCCATGTGGACGGCACCCCGCGATTAGGCGCTGCTGCGCGGCTCGGTTGTCTGCGTCCATTGCCCTCGCTCAACGGCCGTATCGCTCAACGGTTGTCGCCACGCATCCCACGACTTCTCTGATCGAATCCCTCGCGATTTATCGCCACGCATCCCACGATTTCTCTGATCGAATCCCGGCCATCTCATCGCTCCCAGCGATTCGGTATCAGTTGCCTTCAGTCGATTCCCATCTCCTTCCTCGCTACCCTCGCGGTGCCCCGGCTATGTCGGCGACCCCAGCGCCTCCATTGTCCTCGTCCTGCTTATTCTGAGAGATTCGTGTAAAATTTGTGTGAAATTTGCCTTTTTGAATCCGTGGTAAGATTTGAAAGGCTGTCTCGATTCTCTCGGCTGTGGTTCCATCATCTCTGCCCTCTGCCTCCGGCGCTCCGGTCTCCGGCGCCCCGGCCCCCGCCACCGCCGGCCCCTGGATATCCCGCCATCTCCCCTACCAGCGGATGGCGCTCATCCACGAGCTGCTCAACCAGCGCCCCTTCTACTACACCGCGGCCGAGATCGCCCGGCTCCTGGAAACGCCGAAACGCACCATCGAGCACGATCTCTACGTCATGAAGAGCTGGCAGATGCCCATCGGCAACTGCAAGGCCAAGGGTGGCTACCACTTCACCGAGGCCGAAGTGCCCATGCCGCTCAGCCGCTTCGGCGAGACCGATGCCGGCAGCCTCGTGCTCGTCCGCACCGTGCTCGGCGTGCTCTCCGGCACCCGGGTGGGCGAATCCGCGGCACGCTCCCTCGATAAAGTCATTTCCCGGGCGGGCGGCAACGTGCGCGAACGCGCGCGCCGCGTCGGCGACATCATCCATTTGCGCGGCTTGCGCCCCATCGCGCCCATGGACTACGAGCTCTTCCAGCTCCTACTCGATTGCTGCCTGGATTTCGCGAAAATCGAGATCGATTACGGCCGCCCGCAGGACAAAGAGCGCCGCCGACACTTCGTCCAGCCCCGCGCCCTGGTTGGCGCCGTGAATGGCTGGTACCTGCTCATCGACGACCGGAAGAGTCCCGGCAAGCTCATCAACTTCGCCCTCTCGCGCATCAAACGCGCCCGTCTCACCGGCGAGCGTTTCGTGCCGGTGCCAGTCGATGTGCAGGCGCACTTCGCGCACAGCATCGGCATCTTCGGCGGCGGCGACCCCACGCGGGTCCGCCTACGTTTCAACCTGGCCGCCGGCCGCATCGCCACCGAGCAACGTCCGCACGAGAGCGTCGTCTCCACCGAGCTGGCGGACGGCCGCATCGAAATGACCCTGAATGTCTCGCTCAACAAGGAGACCGAGGCCTGGATCTTCGGCTGGTCCAAGGAAGTCGAAGTAATCGAACCCCCCGAGCTCCGCGCCCGCCGCTACGACGACTGCGCGGCGATCATGGTGCAGGGGCGGGAATTCCGGGGATGAGGCAGAGCCAGGACACCGCTCCGCAACCCCGGTACGGCTGAGGTCCACCTCGGCCCAAACTTCGCTGCGGCGCACTTCGACTGCGACTTCGCGGGCGGTTCAAGAGTTCGCTCTGC
>JBBRQH010000004.1:0-121826 GCA_038226705.1 Chthoniobacterales bacterium
CAGAACATGGCGGCAAACACGAGTCCGGTGAGAACGAGGATGGGCCCTGCGAAAGGCGTCCAAGGCAGCGCGGCATCGACCTGCTTGGCCTGCTCGTCAGCGTGGGGCGCCGCTTCGGCGGCGGGCGTCGTTGCCGCTGCGTCCGGCTCCGCGGACGCGGATTCCTCAGACGACGGCGCGGGGAGCGGCGCGGAAGCCGCCTCGGCGGACGAAACCGGAAGCCGATACCAGCGACTGTTCTCGAGCAACTTGCAGGTGACGATAGCGGCGGCGTGGGCGACGAGAGTGGCGGAGAACGAAGTGCTGATGATGCTGGTGGGATTCTTGCCTTTCGCCGCCGCGAGCAACGCGATGACCGTGACCGGGATGAGCGTGATCGAGCTCGTATTGACCGCGAGGAGCATGCACATCGCGTTCGTCGCGGTGCCGGGATGACGGTTGAGCTTTTCGAGCTCACTCATCGCGCGCAGGCCGAGCGGAGTGGCGGCATTGTTCAATCCCAGGATGTTCGCGGCCATATTCATGACGATGGCGCCGAGCGCGGGATGCTTGGCTGGCACATCGGGGAAAAGCCACCCCATGACCGGCTTCAGCCACTGGCCCAAGCGGTGGACAAGGCCGGCTTTGTCCGCCAGGCGCATGAGCCCCAGCCAGAGCGTCATCACCGCGATGAGGCCCAGCGCCAGCTTCACGGCCGTCTCCGCACTTGCGATCGCCGCGTCACTGATCTCGCGCACCTTGCCCGTGAAACCGCCGAGCAGGACCGCGAGGGCAATCAGGGCGAGCCAGATGTAATTCAGCATCGGCCCCTTTTATCGAAGGGGCGCGGCGCTTTGTCGTTGGAAAAGTTGCCTGGCGACGGACCGCTGAAGCGGGCGCGGCTCGCCGGGATCAAGGGATCCGCAAGCCGGGACTCGGCGAGGCGGCTGCTCGGCGATTTCCGCCTCCAAGTATTCGTTCCTTCGGCGATGGGCCCACCCAATGCATTCCAAGGGTATGCCTTGGCGTCCTGCGCGGCCCTTTAGGTTCGCGCACTTTTCAGATGCACCGGTGGCCAACCGCCGCCTCTTGCGTCCACCCGCGGCGCGCCGGTTTTTCCCGAAGTGTCGTGACTATCGCCAAAGACACTCACGCGTCGTGTGAGATTCCCGATCTTAGTGAAAATTCGACCTCGTCGTTATTTTGCCTCAGCCCAAGTTCGCGCAAATGCTCGCAAACTACTCTCCCACGAGCCACCCACCCGTCGCTTGAATTGGCACCAGCGAATCGCTCGCCGTCACCCAGACAGCGATTGCTGTTGGGCGTTCTGCACCTGGAGGGGGAAGTGTAAAAACTCCCGTACTTCTTCGTCCCCCCGCCTCCAAGGGTGCCGTGCCGAAGTGAAGAACGACAAATTCGTGGGTGAGTTTGCGTCCGCTGTTTTCGCCGCGTTTCACCTCGGAAACGAGATCCGTCCCAAGCAGCGCTAAGCTGATCCGATAGCCTTTGAGGGGGGAAACCGGCGAAAACGAGACAGTTACCGACTCCCCGCGCACGGTGACTTCGAGCGCACCCACTCTGGGCCCGACTCCGGGCGCTGGAATGGTCGGCTTCCCGCCACGTGACTCTGCACCATTGACCACAAATCCTGGCGTATAGATGGAATTGCCGCCCCAAGTGGCGGCATATTCGCGCTGTCGCTTTGTGAATTCGGCGGACGAGAAGCGGTCCGGCCAGCCAAGGCGGTTCCAATAGTCAACGTGGAATGCCAAAGGAATTACGGAGCGCCACAATTGCGGGCTTTTGCGGAGTTGATTGAGCCAAGCCTCTGCTGGCGGGCAACTGCTGCACCCTTCCGAAGTGTACAGTTCAAGCAGCGTCACGGCATTCTCGCCACTGCGAAACGTCACCTCAGCCGCGGCACGCAGTCGTTGGAATGGAACGGTCGAGACGGACACAACGGTCAGTAAGAAAAGAGCATGCGCCGCAAGGGACCCGGACGAACCACGTTTCAAGCTTTTCACGGTACCGAAGAGCCCTGAGACGGAGGATTATTCCGCAGGGATGCAGGCAATCGAGCACCGGGGTAAGCAACATTCGGTCGCCGGGAAGCCCCTTTTGCAGGCCCATAAAATTCTTCGTACCTGCGAGTGGCGAGGGCGCCCCGAGAGCGCCGCGAACCTGCGCTTCGTTTCCGGCGGGGGAAAGGCTTTATACGGAAAGCGGTCGGCCTCGAATCGATCTAGTTTTGAATGACGGGGAGGGCTGCCTCAGCGGCGCGCCATGGCATCCCATTCGCGTGTCGCAGAGGGATTTGTCAAGATTCACCGCCTGATACCCTATTTCTTGACCCCTATTTCTCTGCTGTCCTGCTCGGCAATCGAAGGGTAGCCAGCCATGGCGTCGCGAATTTAGTCTAAATGCTGACGCGACATGCCTGAGGCTGAAGGCGTTTGCTCCGAAAGCCCCGGAATCGACGCCCGAAGTCGAATCGTCCATGCAAAAAGTCTGGAAGTGGACGTCGCCTGCGTCGTTATCCACGCAAAAAGCCTGAATGTGGACATCGCCCGCGTCATCGTCCGCGCGAAAAGCGTGGATGAGTACGCCGCCACCGTAAGCGTCCGCGCGAAAAGCGTGGACCGTCACGCCGACGGCTGGACCATTCGCGCCCGCCGCGTGGACGTTTGCGCCCAGGGCAAGAATCCTCAGCGCAGAAGGATGGCGGCTCGCGGCCGCAGTCACAGCGCCTGGCGGCAAGTGTGAGCGTTCACGCCGGCGGCGAGAACTTTCTCACCGAAGCTGAGGGCGTTCTCACCAAAAGCGAAACCGTTCTCACGGACTGTGAGAACGTTCTCACGCGCGCTCCGGACGACTGGGCAGGAAGCGTGCACGTTTTCGCCCGCCGCGTGCCTTGGCGCGTTCGTGGCGTGGTCGTTTGCGCCAGCGGTTGAATCGCCTCGCTTGGACAAAGTAGGCATTTGTCCGCGCCAACCCCGTTCACACAAAAAGCGTGGGCGTTCACGCTTGAAGGCAGGGCGATCTCGCAAAATTCGTGAAACTTCTGACCGGTGGCGCGAACGATCACGCGCGCAGCGCAGAAGTTCACGGGTGAGGCGGGAAATTCCTCCAGAAAAGCGCGGATATTCAGACCCGCCGGGGAAAGCCGCCCGCCAAAAGCGTGGCCGTTTTCACGCGGAAGGTGGGTGGGCAACGGGGAAGTCTCCTCGAGCAGGGATTTTCGGCAAAGGTCCGCGTGGAATGGAAGGGTCTCACACGAAGCCACAACCGAACGCAGAGAACCGGAGCGCGGAGATCGCCTCGCAAACTTCTCCTTTCTAGGCCGAGGCAAATAGCCAGACGAGAACTGCTTGAATCCCTCAGCCAATCTGGCAACGCACAAAGTTGAGCGGAGATGGGACCCAAGGCCGCCAGTGGAGCGGAGCGACGGCAACGAAGTGGGTTCCAGGCAGCCCCACGATCCCGCAGAGCGCGCAGACCGGGACGCCGGGCGGTTTTGCACTTCGCGGATCCGTCATTTCAGCGGTGACAGGCCACCTGGAGATTCTTTCTCCCTGGAGCGGTGGCGACTTCGCGCTTCGCGCGACCACGCGCGGGCGGAGGCTGCCGCCCTGCGCCGGGAATTCCCCCATTCGGCCGGATGGCACAAAAAAAGAGCGGGCGCTCTTGCGAGCGCCCGCTCTGGGGCACTGACGGATCTCATGCGAGACCTTTCTTTTCTCTGGTTTCCTAGACCTTCGACGGCTCGGGCGCACCGGCCGGAGCCGGGGTGCCGCTCGCAGGCGGGGACTGCTTCTTACGCGCCTGCTTGCGCAGCGCGGTCAGCTCCTTGAGCTGCTCGTCCAGTCCGAGGGCCGGACCGAAGCGCTTGACGTTCTCGTAGATCGAGAACGCGGCGTTGTGAAACTCCTTGCTGAGCAGGATGATGGCATCATCCACGCTACGGAGGAGTTGACTGAGCACCGCACTGGCGGAACGCAGGGCGTCCCGTTGGGCGATGATCTCGTCGCCCCGTCCGCCGGCCACCTTGCTGGCGAGCAAAGCCGGGACCTGCTTGCCGACCGCGAGGGAGCGGGTGGCAAACGGTTCGGTCTTGGCTCCGATGCGCTTGAGGCGGCGACGGATGGGGGTTTCGATGTTGGGCAGGAAGCCGCTGGCGCTGACCAAGCCACGAATGGCGGTGGTGAGAGCATCCAGCTGCTCCGGCGTGAATTGCGTCTTGTTTGTTTCCATTTGCGTTCGTTTCTTACTTTGTTGACTGACTTGCTGCTGTGGCCCTCCAACGGGAGACCCGCAGCGGTGAGCGTTACCCAGGATGGGCAACGAGCTGAGTGTTGCGTGTTCATTAGAACACATCAAGCGAAAATCACCGGAAAAGCCGCAAACTGGAAGAATTTTCGGCGTCGGGCCTCCTGTCGTCCACTTCACAGCCTGTGAGCGCAGTCTCGTCCGTCTGATCCGCCATTCGGCAACCGCCAGATGCTATGGGCGGAAATCACTTGACTTGCTTTTCGTAAATGTGTTCGTATCAACACATGCAAATCTCACAATTCGCTCCCTTCTGGGTCGCGATCGCTTTCACTGCGGCGCTCAGTCCGCAACTCTGCGCTCAGACGGGATCAACCACCCCTCCCCCTCCCATCACCAAAACCACCACCATGAACCTGCACGCCTCCGGCACCTTCGACGTCAAAATGCAACCCATTGCGCCAACGCCCGAAGACCAGGATGACGGGCTTGCCCTCACTCGCATGTCGATCGACAAACAGTTCCAAGGCGACCTGGTCGCGACCAGCAAGGGCCAGATGCTGACAACCGGCATCAGTACCGAAAAATCGGGAGCGTACGTCGCCATCGAGCGCGTGACCGGAACATTGGCCGGCCGAAAAGGTACTTTTGCATTGCATCACACGGGGATCATGACCCGCGGGAACGGAGACCTGACGATCAACGTGGTGCCAGACTCAGGCACGGGAGAACTCGAGGGAATCGCCGGAAAATGCACCATCCGCATCGAAGCCGGAAAACACTTCTATACCTTCGACTACGCCCTGCCGGAGAAGTAGAAAGCCGCTCTCCCAATCCCATCGACGTGCCTTGCGCGGGCCGCTTCGCCTAAACACCGGTGGAATCCGGTCTCGTCCCGCGGATGCTCCCCGATGAGCCCAGGCAAACGCATCCCGACCGATGGAGGGCAAAGCTTGAGCCAGAGTCCGTTTGCGGCCTTAAGCAGCGCGGGACTTCCCGCCGGTCCCGCAACCGCGCCGAACCCTCCTGCTCCCACCGCCTGCCCGGCCCCGGGAAAAGATCGGGGCCGCGTGGACATCCGGCGCGAAACCGCGCATCGCGGAGGCAAGACGGTCACGGTTGTCAGAGGCTTCACCGGAATCGGACTGCCGGAGAAGGAACGCCTCGCCAAAGCCATGCAGAAATCCTGCGGAGTGGGCGGAACCGTCAAGGAAGGCAGAATCGAAATTCACGGCGACAAGCGCACGGAAATCGCGCGCATCCTGACGGAAGCCGGATTTCGGCCGGTGTTTGCCGGGGGATGAGGCAGGCAAAAGGCAATGGAACCACGAATTAACGCGAATTAACACGAAAGGTCGGCGAGCAGTGAGGCATGGCCGGGAAGTTCGAAACGCGCACGAGCAAACGGCGCACCACTGAATTGGCGCGCGCTGAGGCGGCATCAGTACAGTCTCCTCTGAAAATTCGCGTTAATTCGCGTTAATTCGTGGTTCCACTGCCTTTCCGTCGGATGGCACTGCGCCCGCGCTACCGCGCCCCGACGCGCACAAAGTCGATGAAGCCGCGTTCCACGTTGGTGCCGGTGAGCTTGACCTGAAGTTTGTCGCCGACCTTCAGGCCGATTTCGCCGTGGACCAGCCGGCCCTCAACGGGCGGAGCGAGCAGCCGGACGTAGACGCCCTTGTCGGAAACACCTGTGACGAGGGCGGGAAAGGTTTCGCCGACGCGTGACTCGAGCACGAGGGCTGCCGCCGACTTACGGATTTGGCGCTCCACCTTGGTGGCCGCGTTCTCCTGATCCGTGCAGCGTTTCGCCAGGTCGCCGATCTCCGCATCGGAATACGGCGATGGCGCGTCGGCGAGGACGGCCTTGAGCAATCGCTCCGTGATCAAGTCGGGAAAACGCCGATTCGGCGCGGTGGAATGCGCGTAATCGCGCACGGCCAGGCCGAAGTGCCCGACGGGCGCGCCACCGGGTTTCTCCACGACATATTCGCCCGCACCCATCAGCTTCACCACGACGAGAGAAAGATCGGTGAAGCGGAGTGGATCGGCCTGACGGCGCTTCACCAGAAACTCTTCCAGCGCTTTGGAGTCCGGCTCCGGCGGCAACGCCTCGCCGTAGCCTTTGGCCAGATCGACAATCCGCTGCCAGCGCTCGGGGGATCGCACCACCCGGCGCAGCGAAGTGATCCGTTTGGCCGCGAGAAAGCGGGCCGTCACCCCGTTGGTCGCGATCATGAATTCCTCGATCAACTGGCGCGCCCGATTCCGCGGCTCCTGCCGCAGGTCCACCATGCTCTCGCCCTTGAAAACCGCGCTCGGCTGCAGCGTCTCCAATTCGAGCGCACCTTGCGCGAGGCGATGGTCCCGAAGCTTTTGCGCAAGTGCATCCTGCGTTCGTAACTGTCCATCCATCCCCGCCACCGACTTCGCCGCAGCCGGCTCTTCGGCCTGGCGGTCCAGCCAGGCCGCCACGGAGTTGTACGCCAGCTTCGCCTTGTTGCGAACTTTTGCCCGGCAGACATCGCTCGAGACCAGTCCGCCTGCCGCGTCGAAGACCATCTCCGTCACGACCGCCAGGCGATCCTGATCCGCGTTCAACGACGTGAGGTCGGTCGAGAGCCGCTCCGGCAGCATCGGGAAAATGCGCGCAGCGGTATAGACCGACGTCGTGTTGGCGCGTGCGTGGTCATCGATCGGCGTTCCTTTTTTCACGAGTGCATCCACGTCGGCAATTGCGACGAGGATCTTCACCGAACCACCCGCGAGTTCCTCGGACACCGTCAACTGGTCGAGATCGCGGGAGTCGTCGTTGTCGATCGAGCACCAGAGTAAGCTGGTGAGATCGCGAATGCCGGCGGACTCGACGGCGGGCGTCGTGATCGCCTCGAGTTGCTGGCGGACGGAGTCGGAAAACTCCGGCTCCATGCCGCGTTCGGTCATGACTCTGCGAGCGATGCCGGCGAGATCGGCGCGGGTGTGCGAATGATTTTGCATGGAGGGGGAAACACTGGTTCGTCCGAGGTTCCGCGGATGGCCCGGTCACACTGCGAATCTTTTGGCCGGGCGCCAGAAATTAGGCTGAACCCGCCAGCGCCTCGGACCCGACGGCCTCGGGGCGTTCGGCCGCCCGGGCGGCGCGCACGAGTTCGGCATAGGTTTCGGCGGGCCGGTCCCCGGTGGGATCGGTGGCAATGCGCTCGAGGGAATGCGGAAATTCGATGGAGTAGAGGCCGAAGCGCGGCGTGAACGTGCCCCATTCGTAATTGTCGAAAAGCGACCAGTGGAGATAGCCCAGCAGGGGCACGCCATCCGCGAGAATCTTTTGCACCTCGTGCACATGCAGCCGCAGAAACTGGCTGCGCGTCATGCCATCGCGCCGGGCATGCCGGGGGCGCCGGTCCACTTCCAGGCGTCGTCGTTTCGCCATGCCATTTTCGGCAATCAGGACCGCACGGCCGAAGTCTTCCGCGTAGTACCGGCAGAAGAAATGGAGACCGCGCGGCAACACCCGCCAGTCCCACCATTTGGTGGTGATGGAGGCGAGAACCCAGTCCCGCCAGGAACGATTCTTGAATTCGTGATCCCAAAGGACGGGCCAGCGAAACAGATGGGCGGCGAAGGGATCGTAGTAGTCGAGCCCGATGTAATCTAGGACCCGAGGACGCGGGGACGCGTAAAGCGCATCGAGGAACGATCCGAAACCGTCGGCGTCGAAGCGGCGGCGGCACAGCCAATCGATCAGCCACTTCAAAGCGGACCCGAGCGAAAACGATGCGTTCCGCGGCAGCGGGAGACGCGCCGTCCGGAACTCCCGCGCGAAAGCGCGGGAACGCTCGACGATATAGGAACCGATGTCGGCGCGCGCGATGCCGCGCTCGCGGGCACAGACGAGATCGAGGAGGAATTTGTCGCCCCAATACAAATCGCTGCAATAGTTGTTGAAGGTGACCTGCGGCGCGGTCTCTCCCCGCGCCGCGGCGAGATCGTGGAGCGCATTATAGGCGAGGACGTGTCCGCGCAGGAGCTGGCTGAAGGCGGTGACCATGGCGCGAGGGCCCCGCGCCGGTCCGGCGGGAAACTGCCGGCCCAAATACGAACTGAGCACGAGCATATTTGGCTCGTTGATGGTGATGAACCAGCGCAGCGGCCGCTCCAGGCGCTCGTTTACATAGGCCACCGCCGTGCGGACAAACTCCGCGAACCGTGCCGGGGTGGCGGGATCGAGCCAGGGATCGGTTCCCAGCCAGGCCGGATGCACGAAGTGATGCAAGGTGACAACCGGCTCGAGCCCATGCCTCCGGCAGGCCGCGAAAATCGCCACGTAGTGGTCGAGCGCCGCGGTGTCGAAGGGAGGTGGATCCGAGATTCCCTCCTCCGCGGTCGGTTGGATGCGGCTCCACTCGAGTCCGAGCCGGAAGCAGTTGAGGCCGAGTTCGCGGCAACGCGCGAAATCCTCTTCGTAACGGTGCCAGAAATCCGCCGAAAGTCCGGTCACGGCCACGTACCCGCGCGCTTCCGCCGCCGCCCAGTTGGTTTGCGGTTCGCCCGGTCCGTTGTAGCCGCCCTCCGCCTGGTAGGCGGAGGTCGATACGCCCCAGAAAAACTCCTCCTTCATTCCGCTTTCTCTCCGGCTGCGGCAAGCGCGATGGCCTCGCGGTCTTCTGCGTCCAGCACCAGGGGCGGCAGGCGATCCTCGAGCAAGGCGTTCACGATCGTGCGCGCCGCGTGCGGGCGTCCCATTCCGGTGGCTCGACGCCGCATCTCTGCGAGCCGCGCCGGATCCGAGAGCAGGCGATCGAGTTTGAAAGGCAGCGTCGTCAACTCGTTGCAGCGGATGCCGGCTCCTTCTTCGAGCAGATGATCCGCATTGCGCTCCTCCTGCCCCGGTATCGGCGAAAATACCGCCATCGGCAGGCCGCAGGCCAGTGCCTCGGAGGTCGTCAGTCCCCCGGGCTTGCCGATGAAGAGATCGCTAAGATGCATCAGTTCGTGCATGCGGTCGGTGTAGCCCATGATGAGGAAGCGTGCATTGTCTTCGCCCGCCGCCCGGCGAACGCGCGTCTGCACTTCTTCGCTACGGCCGCAGATGACGACGGTTTGAACCTCGGTGCGCAAAAGCTTGAGGCGTTCCACGATCAGCTCGGTCGGGCCAACCCCCAGCGCGCCGGCGGAGAGCAGCAGCGTGGTCTTCCTCGGATCCAGCCCGAAGCTGGCCCGCAGCGCCGCGCGGTCGCCGGGGGTCGCGAAAACCGAATCGATGGGAATGCCCGAAACCGTGACGCGTTCCGCCGGCAATCCCAGTGCCTCGAGATGCGCCTTCGTTTCATCCAACGCGACAAAGTAGCGATGAAACTGGCGGCACAGCCACATGGCGTGGCAGTCGAAATCTGTCACCACGATCGAATGGTGGGTGCGCAGCTTCTTCTTCTCGAGGAGATGCGAGATGATGCCCGCCGGCATAAAATGGGTGCAGACGGTGATATCCGGGTCGAACCCGCGGATGAACTTGATCAGCTTCGACATGTTCAGCCGGTCGAGTTGGGAGCGCGTCGCTTCACCCTTCCAGGGTTCGTCGCTCGCCTTGTAGACCCAGCCGAGTAATTCCGGCGCGGAGCGAACCAGCCGCATGTAAAGCGTCGAATAGAAATCGCGGAAGAGCTTGTTGGTGAATTTCAGCGCGTCCTCGTGGATCACTTCGCCAACGCGCGGATCCGCCGCGAAGGCTTTTTCCAGGGCCTGCCCCGCGCGCACGTGGCCGGTGCCGGCGCTGGTCGAGAGAATCAGAACGCGTTTCTTCATGGTGCTTAGCCTGCCACAGCGCCGGGCCCAAAACGAATTCCACCGTCGAATCGATCCAGGTCTGATTACGCCGCGCCGGCGCCTGCTTGCCGCGCCGCGTGCGCGTGGGCGACCTGCACGTATTTCTCCGCGAGGCGCCGGATGCCGGCCTGTTCAGCGGCGGTCAACGGGCGGATCACGCGGGCGGGCGAGCCCAGCACCATCGAACCCGCGGGGGCGACAAATCCCTTCGTGACCAGCGCTCTCGCCCCCACGATGCAGCGGTCTGCGATGACGGCGCCATCGAGGATCGTGGCCCCCATCCCGATCAGGCATTCGTCCCCGATCTCGCAGGCATGCACGATCGCGGCATGGCCGATCGTGGTGTTGCGTCCCACCTTCACGCCGAAGTCATCGGCAAGATGCACGAGCGTGAGATCCTGCACGTTGCTTCCCTCCCCGATTTCGATCGAATTGATGTCGCCGCGGAGCACGCACCCGTACCAGACGCTGCTGCGGGCCCCGAGTTTCACGTCGCCCAGCACCGTCGCATTCGGCGCCACAAAAGCGGCGGAGGCGACATCCGGCGTACAAGCAAAGTGCCGCGCAAGGCGGTCGGAGATTTCCATGGCGCGAAAGACAGGTTTCATGCGCTATCCGGCACCTTTGGGCAAGCGGGCGGATCCAACTCCGGGAAGAGCCGGCCTTCCGGTGCCCCACGCCCGGACCCATGCGGCACGCTAATCAATTCATGCGCGCAGGACCGCTCGAAGACGGCTGGAATCGCGCACCGCCTAAGGCTTGGTCCCCGGCGGCTCGAGACCCGGCGGGATCGGCGGAAGCCGAGGCGCGGGACGCGGGGACATCTGCGGCAGGGGCGGTGGCTTGGACAAATCGCGCGTGCCGGGATTCGACTGCGGCAACGGCGGCGGGACGGTGAGCGGGCGCGGTGGCGGCAGGGGTGGCGGCAGCGGCGGAGGCACTCCCGAAGGTGGGCTGACGGGAACCGTCGCCGCGAAGGAGAGGGGCGAAACTGGCGTGCTGATCCGGGCACCGCTGTCAGCGGGATTCGCGCCCGGGTGGGGGCTCGATCCAGGCTGGCGGACTTCGCGCAGGCATTCCTCGAGCAGTCGCCGCAGCGCGGTGGGATCGGCCGGACGTTCGTCGCGGTCCTTCGCCAGCATGCGCCGGAGCAACGCGCGCACGCTCTCGGAGACATGGCTCAATTCGTCGTAGGGCGGCTGCCGCTGGATGACTTGCAGCGCGAGATGCATGAACGACGAACCGCGAAACGGCGGCTTCCCCTGCAAGGCGAACCACAACGTGACCCCGAGCGCGTAGATATCCGTGCGGATATCAACGTCGTCGAAGGTGAGTCCAAACGCTTCCGGATTGATCTGTTCCGGGCTCGCATACATCGGCGTGCCGATGAATCCCATCGTCTGCATTCCGGCTGCGCTGACCGCCATCGAGCCTTCGCCGGCCGCTCCCGAGGAAATCGCCTTGGCGAGTCCGAAGTCGATCAGCTTGATGAAAAGGTCGCCGGAATCCGCGGCGTCGCGCACCAGCATGACATTCGAAGGCTTGATGTCGCGGTGGATGACCTTTTCCGCCCAAGTACGCTGCAACGCCTTGGTCACCTGCAGCGCGATCTCAAGCGCCATCTCAACCGGGACCGGACCGCTCTTCTCGATGTGCGATTGCAGCGTCTCTCCGCGAATGAACTCCATCGCGTAGTAAAACGTCCCGCCTTCCTCGCCCTGGTCATACACCATGGCGATCCCGGGATGATTCACGCGGGCGGCGGATCGCGCTTCGCGCTGGAAGCGGTGCCGCACGGTCTCGTCGGCCAGCAGGCCATCGTGGATCACCTTTACCACCACCGGCCGGCGCAGCCGCGTATCGAAAGCCTTGTACGTCACCCCCATTCCGCCGCGACCCAACTCGACCGGCTTGCCCTCGGGCGTGAGTTCGACCTCGAACTGGGCGAAGCGAAGCGGTGGCGGCATGCGTGGGCGATGATCAAAGGGGAAAGACGCCGACAGGCAATCGAAAAAAGACCCGCGCGCCGGCTGGTCGGAACTCATCCCAATGGGTATGAAATCGTTTTTCCATGAGCAAGCACCCCGCTCGGCAGCCTCCACCATCCCTGCCGGAAGCCGTCGCGGCTCTGCGCGCCCACTACGGCCCGCCGCGTGGACCCGTTCTGTCCGATCCGTTCCATCTCGTTTTGTGGGAGAATGTCGCCTACCTGGCGGACGACGAAAAACGAAGCAAGGCGTTCGAACTCCTGCGCAAAACGACTGGACTCGACCCGGAGCGCATCCTCGCCGCCAAACCGGAAACGCTCCTCGCCGTGACGGCGCACGGCATCGTCGCCGAACGCTTTGCCGGGAAACTGCGGGAAGCGTCGCGTCTCGTGCGGGAGAAGTTCGACGGCAGTCTCAGCGCCGCGGTGAGTCTTCCCCTGGCAAAAGCCAAACGCGCCCTGCGGAAGTTTCCCGGCATCGGCGAGCCCGGCGCCGAAAAGATTCTCCTCCTCTGCCAGCGGCAGCCGCTTCTCGCACCCGAGTCGAACGCTCTGCGGGTATTGGAGCGACTCGGGCTCTTGCCGAAACTATCCAACTACGCGGCCAGCTACTCCGCCGCGCGTGAACTCGCCCAAACGGAGCTCCCCGCGGACTTTCCCACCTTGATTGAGGCGCATCGGCTTCTGCGTCAGCACGGCCAGGAAATCTGCCGTCGAGCGAAACCGCTCTGCCCCGATTGCCCCCTGGTGGAACGCTGCCGTTACCAGCAGCAGCTCGGGACGAAAAACCCGGCAGGCTGACGCAGATCAGAGTGGCAGTTGCCCCGGGGCGGCCGGCGCAGGCGGGGCGATCCCGATGGCCCGGTGGCGTCGCGCATTTGCTTCAACACGCAAAGTAATGGGCCAGGAAGCGGCCAAATTGTTCGGGCGTCCTCCATCGTCTTGACGTGCGGGCCGGAACGCGGCGAAACCGGCGCCAACGCGGCCCGGAACCAAGCCGGGTGCCCGGCGGCACTTCGACGCCTGCGCGAGGGTCTGACATCCACACACGCGACCGCACGCTCGCGCACGAACTTTATTTGTACCACCACTGCCATGAACAACCTCGTCGCCGTCGCAAACTCCTCGGAACATTCAGACCGCATCGTGCTAGCCCTCCGAAATGCGGGCCTGCACGACGAAGAAATTTCGCTCCTCACGCCCGACCCCACCCACCGGCATGATCCCGACTATGCCGAAGCGGAGGACGTCACAAGTGACGGCTCGTTCTCCGAGCCCATCAAGAAGCATGGCCTCAAGGCCGCGGGAATCGGTGCGGCAGTAGGACTCGGGGTCACCGCCCTGGCCGTCACAGGCGCCGCCGTTCCGGTCGGGATCGCAGCCATGGCGCTGGGAGGCTTCATCGGCACGGCGGCTGGTACCGTCGTCGGCGGGTTGGTTGGGGTCGGGTTCACGGACGAAGAGGCGGAGCACTATCGCCAGCGTGTCGCGCAGGGCGCGCACGTGATTGCCGTCCACACGTCCGACCCGGAAAAGATCCGCCAAGCGGAAGAGATCTTCCGCGGACTCGGGGCGCAGGATGTGACCATTTCCACGCACCGCTAACCGGAGGGATGCGGCAGTGCCATGCCGCTTAAACTTCCTTGGGCCGAAAAAAATCGTCCGCGTGAAAATACTTCGCCCCGATCGCTTCCGCGAATCGCGCGTCGCTTTCCATGTCGCCCACCATCACCAGATGCT
Organism: Chthoniobacterales bacterium; assembly: GCA_038226705.1. Lineage (GTDB taxonomy): Bacteria > Verrucomicrobiota > Verrucomicrobiia > Chthoniobacterales > SZAS-18 > SZAS-18. The sequence goes on from JBBRQH010000004.1 coordinate 13,799, forward strand.
CGCGGGCCAGGCCATATTTTTGGATGAGTCGGATGCCGTGGCCAGGTAGCGGCTTGCGGCAGAAGCAGCCGACCGGAAATGCCGGGTGCGGACAGAACGCAATCTCGGCCACGGGCAGATCGAGCAATTCCACCGTGCGCGCGAAGGCCGCTTCGACTGCTTCCACGCTCACGTGGCCGGATGCCACTCCGCTCTGATTCGAAAGAAAGAAGAGCTGATAGCCATCGGCGAGCCAGCGCTGGAGCGTTTCCCGCCGGCCTGGGATCAATTCCACGTCACTCGCGTCGCGCGGATACATCTCGCCACTCCGCGTGCGGCGCAGGGTTCCATCCACATCGAGCAGCAGTCCCTTTCCCGTGTGAACGGGACCGGGACGGCGCACAAAGGGAATCTCTTCCACCGCGCCAAAGCCTTCGTCCACGTGCGGCGGCTCGAAGCTGGCCGCCCAGCGCTGCATGGCCGCGGGCGGCGGCAGGTTGGGATCGGTCTTGGCCAGCTCCTTGAGTTCCTCGGGGCCCAGCAACCGGCCGTAGCGCTCGAGAATGCGGAGCACCACGTTTTCGAAAGCTTCCGCAATCGGCGTAGCGAGAAAGCGGCAACGGACCGGTACGCCGTGGGCGTGCGCCGCGCGGATCACGCCATAGCGTGAGACGCGCGTGGCATAGGTGTTGTCGAGCACCACGCGGGTCTGCCCGGCGGCGAGCATTTCCGCGAGTTTCGGCACCAGATCGTCGAGACCGCCGCCGAGTTGATCGCGATTCAGGCGCGCGTAGCCGCGCTCGACATAGCGGGCGACTTGCGCGGACTTCCCGGCCCCCTGGATGCCCATCAACATCACGACTTCCGGTTCCTCACCGGGCTCCTCCCCGGCCACCAGCTTGCGCAGCCCCGGCGGCGTGACCGGAGGTGCCGTCGAAGCCAAGACTTCGGGAGTGGGCTGAAACGTGATCCGGGTTTGGAGCTCCGTGCGCGCGGCCTCGTCGAGACGCACGTGCTGGGCCCGCAGGCACGACTCCAGCGTCTCCCGGCGGGTCGTGCCGAGGAGCGGAAGCACCGGAGGTCCGAGGTCCAGCAGCACGGCGAGTGCCGCCTCGAACGGCGTCACCCCAAGCCGCGCGGAGAGCGGTTTCATGGCGCGATTTTTGGCCAGCTTGGCCGCGTTCGCGTGACCGCCCAGCGGCCGATGCGCCAGGAACGGAATGCCGAGCTGCCGGGCCAGCGCCACGAGGCCCTCGGTGGCGCCGGAGCGATCCTGCACACTCAATTCATTCTGGATGGCGGCAACCGCGAAATGCCGCTCGGCCTGTCGTACTTCCGGGATCGAGACGTTGCTCAATCCCAGGTGCACGATCTTCTCTTCCTTTTGCATTTGCGCCAGGGCGCCCAGGGTGTCCTCGAAGGGAGTCTTGGGATCGTGCGCATGGAGCAGGAGGAGAAAAATCCGGTCCACTCCCAGCGCCTGCAAGCTCCCTTCGACCGCTTTCCGGAGATGTTCCGGACGGCCGTTGGGCAGCCATTTTCCCTTCGGACGCGTCAGCCCCACTTTCGTCACCACTTTCACGGCCTCACGCGGTCCGCCCCAGCTCTCGAGCGCCTTTCGCACCAAGGCCTCGCCGTAGTGCAGATCGTTGTCTCCCAGCGCGTAGCTATCCGCCGTATCGAGCACGCGAATGCCCTGGTCGAGCGCGAAGTGGATGAGCGCAATCGCCTCCTCCTCCGGTGGCCTTCCTTCGGTCGACAACTTCAAGAGGCCGAGTCCCAAAGGAATTGGAATCTCACCCAGTACACCGTAAGTCGAAGAGGCCATCTTGGTCGCGGAACGTCGGATTGCGGATTGATCGAAGGGAGGAGGGGAAGGCAATGTTTGTCGAGCTGTCTCACTGCTTCGGCTGCGGACTGGCCGCGGCGAAGTCGGGACTCATTTGAGCGCTGATTCTGAAGTTCGAATGCGTCCGACGGCAAGATCGGGAATCTGAACTCTGGAGACTCCAAACTCCGGCGTCACGAATCAAATACGCTTCATCAATGCCACGGCCAATCCGCAGCCGAGGGAGTGAGACAACCGAAGCAAAGCGGAGATCGCCCCGCGAAAATGCATCCAAAGGCATCGGGGCAAATCGACAAGCTTTGCCCTCTCCTCCTCCCTTCGATCGATCGGCAATCCTGAGTTGGGTCCGGATCGTGCTTAGGTCGGAGGCCCGCTCAAACGTGGGTCAGAATTTTGTGCTCGCTCCCATGCAAACTCCTGCGAAAAGAAACGCCCCCCATTTTGCCAAGATGATCCGGACTGAAACTCCCCTTCCTCGCGCGGCGAAAGCGCGGCGCCGACAGAACACGGTTTCGTCCAGTCCGCGAAAATCCGTCCAACCTGGAGCCACCCCGACAATTGACCGTCCGCTCCAGCAGCAGGCCACGCTCTATCTGCTGGGTGAGCTCGATCCGGAAGCCCGCGCCGCATTTGAAAGCCGGCAGGAAGCGGACGCCGGCTTGCGCGCCTTCGTCCGCGAGGGCACTTCGGCGATGGAGCAGGTGATGCTCGCGCTGCCGCCCGGCGAGCCTCGGGCTGCGCCCGCCGTGCGAAAGAGTTTCCTCACCTTGATGGCGGAGAAGACGCCGGAAGGTGGTCTGTCGCCGTTGCCCGAGGTGGCGGCAATTCCCGGTCCGGAGCCGCGCACCGAAGACGCGCTCGCACTCCGCTCCGACCGCCAGGCGCGCTGGACCGCTGCCCTCGCCTTGAATGCGACCCTCGCCCTCATTGGCGCCGCCTGGCTCTCGATTCATCTTTGGCAGGCGCGTGATGCGGCCGCGGAGGAAAGCCGGGAACTCCGCGTCCAGCGCGATGCCGCCGGGGTGCAGATCGCCTCCTTGAGTTCCGCCCAGCAGACCAGCGCCCAAGTCATGTCGGACCTGAAGGAGCGGAACGAAAACTTTTTCCGCGAGAATGCGGTGCTGCGACAGGAGGTGGAGCGCACCACCCGGGAGTCACGCACGCAATCCGAGCGGATGGCCCGGGAGATCCAGGCGCTCTCGAGCGACGCCGAATTGGCCCGGCTCCAGGTGCGCGTTCTGCGTCCGGCCGTGGTGGGCGACGATGAGCCTTCCGCCCCGTTGCGAGGCCTGTTCATGTGGGATCCGCTGAAACAACTTGGGCTGCTCTCGGTCGAAAACCTACCGCAGATACCGGCCCAGGAGGACTACCAACTCTGGTTGGTCAATCCGGCGGGCAACCAGGCGACTCCACTTGGAGTGATTCACCCCACGCGCGCGGGGCCGCAGACTCTGCAGGTGCGTCTCACCCAAAATGTGGGCCGCGGAAGTGAATTTCGCGTCACCCTCGAACGCAAAGGCGGCGGGCAGAAAATGGAAGGTCCCACCGTGCTGGTCAGCGAGCGGTAGCGGGAGCTCCCTGCCGGGCGATTCGTCTCGCTCCACCGGGTTTGGCCGCCCAACCTCCCCAAGCCCAAGGGATTCCTTTCGCATGGTCTTGGGGCTGAACCAGCCCCGCCGCGAACGGCGCCGCCCGGCAGCGGGCGCGCCGCCAAGTTGCAACGCATTTCCGCGTAACCACGCCCGGCCCTCCCGGGTCTGGCGAGGAGTGGTACGAGTCGCTCGCACAACGAGGGAAACTGAGTATTGCCGAAACCGTTAGCGAAATGTGCGGTTGAAATGAAATGGCCGGTCCAGAAGTTCAGCTCCTCGAACTCCTGAGTCAGCCAGCGCACGGCGCCGCCGTTGCGTTGCTGACACCGCACGGTCGTGCCCTCTCATATGATGCGCTTCACGCAGAGGTTCGTGAACTCGCGGGACAACTCACCGCGCGGGGCTGCACCCGCGGTGACCGCATCGCAATCGTGCTCGGCAACGGGCCGGAGATGGCGGCCGCATTTCTCGGGGTGGCGGCGGTCGCGATCGCGGCGCCGCTGAATCCCGCTTATACCGAGGATGAATTCCGCTTCTTCCTGGAGGACCTTCAGGCCAAGGCGCTGCTGACCTCGCCCGGACTCGCCGGGGCGGCCGAACGGGCGGCCCAAAAGCTCGGCCTCCCCGTCTGGTCGAGCGCAGCGCTGGAGCGGGAGGGTCCCGCGGGTCCGACCGGTTGGCCACCTGCCACCGGAGAAGAGATCGCGCTCCTGCTTCATACCTCCGGGACGACCGCACGCCCGAAAATCGTCCCGCTCCGCCATGGCCAGTTGGTGCGGAACGCGCGGAATATCGCGGCCTCGCTCGAGCTCGCGCCGACCGACCGCTGCCTGAACATCATGCCGCTCTTCCACGTGCACGGACTCGTGGGAGCGCTGCTGAGCTCTTTCGCGGCCGGCGCGAGCGTCATCTGCGCGCCGCGCTTTTCCGCGGCGGAATTCTTCGGGTGGGCCGCCGAATTCCACCCGACGTGGTACACGGCCGTGCCTGCCATGCACCAGGCGCTGCTCGCGGAATGGGGTCGGACCGCCAGCCAGCCCCAGTCTTCCTTTCGCTTCATTCGCTCGTGCTCAGCCGCATTGCCGCCGCGCCTGCAGCAGGAACTCGAGGACGCCTTCGGTTCTCCCGTGATCGAGGCGTATGGCATGACGGAAGGCGCCCACCAGGTCGCCACCAATCCCCTTCCTCCCGGGCGCCGAAAACCGGGTTCCGTCGGACGGGGAACGGGAGTCGAAATCGCGGTACTGAGCGCGGCGGGGAATTTTCTCGAGCCCGGTCGGAACGGGGAGATCGTGCTGCGTGGGGCCACGCTGTTGCACGGTTATGCGGCGGCGCCGGAGATCAATCGGGCGGCGTTCGCCGACGGCTGGTTTCGCACCGGCGATGAGGGCAGGATCGATGCGGAGGGCTACGTATTCCTGAACGGGCGGAGCAAGGAAATCATCAACCGCGGTGGCGAAAAAATTTCCCCGCGCGAGATCGATGAAGTCCTGCTGGACCATCCGGCGGTCGCGCAAGCCGTTGCCTTCGGCGTCCCAGATCCACAGCTGGGGGAAGAGGTCGCCGCGGCGGTCGTAGCGCGCTCGGATGTCTCTCCGGCGGAACTGCGGGATTTTGTCGCCGCGCGGCTCGCATCGTTCAAGGTCCCAGCCGCAATCCGGATGGTGTCGGAGATTCCGAAAGGCCCCACGGGAAAAGTGCAACGGCGGCTGCTTGCGTCCCTGCTCGGGCTCGCCGACGGCATCCGCGGGGCGACTCGACCGCTCTTCGTTCCGCCGCAGACGGCAGAGGAGAAGTTGCTGGCCAAATCCTGGGGCGAGGTTCTTGAACGGAACGACGTGGGCGTCGACGACCATTTCCGCGATCTCGGCGGCAACTCCCTGGATCTTGCGCGCGTGGCCGGCCGATTGCGCCTGGCCTTCGGCCTGGAGCCGCCGCTCGAAGAATTGCTGCGCCATCCCGTCCTCCGCGTCCAGGCGGACTGGCTGGCGCAGTTCCGGCGCGCGCAAGACCGGGCGCCGCGCGAAGCGCTGCCCCCCTTTGCGAGGTCCAACTCCGCCAGCCCGCAGCACCTCTCCTTCGCGCAGGAAGGCATCTGGATTGCCGAGCAGCTTGGGGCACCGCTTGCGACGTTTCATCGTCCGCTTTTTCTCCGCCTCGACGGTCCGCTCGACGTCAAAGCCTTGGAACACTCGCTGAATTCGATCGTCGAGCGGCACGAAGTGCTCCGCACCGCGATCCGCGCGCAAGACGGGATGCCGCGGGCGACGGTGGGCAAGTTTCATCCGCTGTCCCTCGTGATCGAAGATTTCCGCGGACCCGACGTCAGCGCAGCCGAGGCGAAATTGGCGTGCCGGGCGAAGGAGTTCGCCCGCGAGCCCTTCCAGCTCGGCGACGGCGAGATGCTGCACTGCCTCCTCCTGCAAATGGCCGGTGAAGCGCACGTGCTGCTGCTTTGTCCGCATCACCTCGCGTTCGACGCCTGGTCGGCGCGGGTATTTTGCCGTGAACTTTTCACCGGGTACGCGGGCGCGGTAATTGGCCGCAGGGCGGAAGTCCCACCGCTCGCGCTGCAATATGGCGATTACGCAGCATGGCAGCGCCGATCCGTGGCGGGATCCGACGAAGCCGAGCACCTCAAGTACTGGCGCGAAGAGTTGGGCGGCGATCTCCCCATGCTCGCGCTTCCGTTCGCGCGTGAGCCACGCGGCCAGGGCGAGGCCCGCAGCGCCAGCGTTCCCATCGCGGTGCCCGCCGAGTTGCGGGACGCACTCGGTGAGCTCTGCCAGCGCGAAGGCGCCACGATGTTCCTGGTTCTCTTCGCCACGTATCTTGCCCTTCTCCAGCGCTACACCGGCGAGACGGATTTCATCGTGGGCAGTCTCACTGCGGGAAGGTCGCATCCCGATCTTGAGCCGCTCATCGGTTGTTTTGTGAATCAGCTCCCGATCCGGGTGCAAGTTTCGCCCGACGCCGCGTTTGCCACCCTGCTTGGGCGCGTGCGCGAGAAAGTCTTTGCGGCGTTGCGGCATGAGGCCCTGCCCTTCGAGCGGCTGCTCGAGACGCTTCCCTTGAGCCGCCGGCCGGAGACGCGGCCGATTTTTCAAACACTCTTCAACTTCCACAACCTTCCCTCCTGGCCACTCAACCAGGGCGGACTCCGGGCGAAGGTCTGGGACGCCGAACCGCCCCCGGCGCTTTTCGATTTCTCCCTGCATCTGCGCGAGGAAGCCGGCCGCATCGACGGTTACCTGCTCTACGATGCGGAAGTCTACGAGCGCGCGGACATCGAAAGGCTGGCGGCATCGTTTCTCACCCTGCTGCGCGGCGTAGCCTTGGATGCGGCGAAGCCCGTGGGCCGGCTCGAGATCCTGCCGCCGGCGGAGCGCGCCCGAATCCTGTCGGAATGGAATCGGACTTCGCCCACCCGGCCGGTGCGTCGTTGCCTGCATTCGGCCTTCGAGGAACAGGCCGCGCGCGCTCCGGATTCGATCGCCATCGTGGCCGGCCCAAGGCAGGTCACATACGGGGAACTGAATGCACGGGCCAATACGCTGGCCCGCAGCTTGCGCGAGCGCGGCGCCGGACCGGGGGTTTTGGTGGGACTCTGTGTCGAGCGATCCGCCACCCTGCTCGTGGGTGTCCTCGGCATCCTCAAATCCGGGGGCGCGTTCGTGCCGCTCGATCCGCGCTATCCCGCCGAACGCTTAAGCTTCATTCTCTCCGATACGGCCGCGCCGCTAATCGTCACCCAGGATGGCCTGGCCGTAGACGTGGCACCGGAGGCCTGCACCCGGGTCTCGCTCCCGCGCGACGCCGACTGGGAGCCGCTCGCCGACCCACGGAGCGAAAACCCGGGCAGCCGTGCCACGCCTCAGGATCTCTGTTATGTCACGTACACCTCGGGTTCGACGGGACGACCGAAAGGCGTCGAGATTCGGCACCATGGGTCGGCGACGCTGATCGACTGGGCCTGCCACGCTTTCTCCCCGGAGGAAACCGCCAGGATGCTTTTTTCCACCTCGATTTGTTTCGATCTCTCAATCTTCGAGATTTTTCTGCCGCTGCAGCAAGGCGGCACGCTCATTGTCGCGGAGAATCTTCTCCAGCTTCCATCCCTCCCGGCGGCGAACAGCGTTACCTTTATCAATACCGTTCCGTCCGCCATGCACGAGCTGCTGCGGCAGAACGCCGTGCCTGCCTCGGTGCGCAGCATCGGCATTGGGGGTGAGGCCTTGCTCCCGGATCTGGTCGACGCCCTTTACCGCTGCCCGCAAATCGAGCGCGTCTACGATTTGTTCGGGCCAACCGAAACCAGCACCTACTCGATCTGGGCTCTCCGCACGGCAGGAGGTCCCAATACGATCGGCCGGCCCATCGACCACACCCGCACGTATGTCCTCGATGGCTTCGGTCAGCCCGTCCCCATCGGCGTCGTGGGTGAGTTGTACATCGGGGGCGAAGGCGTGGCGCGGGGCTATCACCGGCGTCCCGAACTCACTGCCGAACGCTTCGTAGCCGATCCGTTCAGCTCCGACCCGGACGCGCGGCTTTATCGAACCGGGGATCGCGTCCGGTATCGCGCGGACGGCGCGCTGGAGTACCTCGGACGCTTCGACCACCAGGTGAAGATCCGCGGGTACCGCGTCGAGCCGGGCGAGACGGAAGTTCTGCTGCGCAGTCATCCCGGGGTTACCGATGCGGTTGTCGTCGCGCGCCCGCTTCCGGACGGCACCGAACGATTCCTCGCGGGTTATCTGGTCGCCCGGCCGGGTTCCGCCGTGACGGTGCCGGAACTCCGCGAATTCCTGCGGGCGTCGCTCCCGGATTACCTGGTCCCCACCGCCTTCGTTTTTTTGGAAGCTCTCCCGCTGAGCCCGAACGGAAAGGTGAACCGTCTCGCGCTGCCCGCGCCCTCGCTCGTCCCAAGCGAGACCGGGCGAATGAGCCCGCGCACCGCCACGGAGGAATGGCTCGCGCGCGCCTGGGCCACCGAGCTGCAGCTCGAGCAGGTGGGCGTGCAGGACGATTTCTTTGCCTTGGGCGGACATTCGCTGCTGGCCGCGCGGATCATTGCGCGGGTCCGCCGGGAATTCAGCGTCGACCTGCCGCTGCGCACGATGTTCACCCATCCGACGGTCGAAACCCTGGCGCGTGAGATTGCGAGTATCGCCCCGACGCAAAAACGGGGAGTGGAGGTGGTGCAAATTCAAAAGGGCGCGGCGGACGTCTCCCTGGTGCTGGTTTCCGCCGGTTCCTGGGCCGTTCGTCTCGCGCACTTGCTGGGCCCAGGACGGACGGTGCTGGAGGTGGAGCAGCCTTGGCTGGCCTCCTGGCACCAGGCGGCTGCGGCCGGACGCACGGCCGGACTCCCAACAATCCCGCGACTCGCGCAGGACTATGCTGCTGCGCTAAAGCCGCGCTTGAACGGCTCGCGCCTGGTCCTGGGGGGATTTTCGTTCGCGGGACTCATCGCGTTCGAGGTCGCCCACCAGCTCCGCAGCCTCGGCACGGAGATCGAGGCGGTCTTCCTCATCGATGCGTGGGCCAAGCAGCCTTCGCCCAGGGCGATCGCGTGGCATCGCTGGCGACGCGAGGGGCGCAACCGCGCGGGCGCCGGAATCCGCTCCACGCTGCGGTTCCTTCGCGAGATCGCCGCCATCGAAAGGCGGCGTGTCCGCTCCTTTCGGGACCGCCCGGACCCGGGATTTACCGGGTTCTTCGATGAGACCGGCGAGCCCATTACCTGGCGGAGCGCCAATCACCTTTACACCCGGGCGCGCGAGAGCTTCCTCCCTCGTCCGCTCCAGGCGCGCGGCTGCCTCTTTCGGGCCGAAGCCGGACCCCTCCACGATTTGCACGCCCTCGATGAATCGCTCGGCTGGCGCGATCTCTTTACGCGCGGACTCGAAATCGTCCCACTGCCGGGCGGTCACGCGATGATCGAGGAAGAGGCGCACAAATTCGAACTCGCGCGCCAGATCAAGACGGCGTTGGAGAGACTCGGACAGGATCGATGACCCGCCGGTCGTCCCCCGGAGAACAAGATCAATTCCGCGTCCGACATCTCCGCTCTCCAGCGCGGTGTTCAATCCGACGTCCGTTCTTTCCAAGCAGGACGTGACTCACTACGATGCTGGTGCTGCCATGAGCAAAAACATCACCGTCCGCCAGGCGGTTCTCGCCGATCTCGAGGCGTTGGCCCATCTCTTCGACCAGTATCGGCAGTTTTATCGGAAGACGAGCGACGTGGCGGCGGCGCGCCGGTTTCTGGCGGCGCGCTTCGAGCATGGCGAATCGGTTTTGTTCATCGCGCACGAGGACAACGAACCGGTCGGGTTCACTCAGCTTTATCCGGGTTTTTCGTCCCTCTCGCTCGCGCGCATCTTTCTGCTCAACGATCTCTTTGTGCACGAGCAGGCGCGGCGAAAAGGCGTGGGCGAGTGGCTCCTCGCCGCCGCGGCCGAGTTCGCGCGAAACCTGGGCGCGCACCATCTCACGCTCTCCACCGCGCGGGCGAACCTGACCGCGCAGGCGCTCTATTCCTCGACGGGCTGGAAGCGTGACGATGAGTTCCTGGTGTATTCGCTGAATACGACGGGCTAGTTTTCGGGATGTCGCCTTTGCCCGCCGCAATTCAATTCATCGCTCACGGCCAGGGCGGCGCTGCCGACGTGCTGCATCTCGCCAAGCGGGCGCGGCCTGAGCCAGCGCCCTCGGAGATCCTCATCGAAGTCGCTTTCGCGGGCGTGAATCGGCCCGATCTCGCACAACGCGCGGGCAAATATCCGCCCCCACCCGGCGCCTCGCCGTTCCTCGGGCTTGAGGTCTCGGGCCACGTGGCGCTCTGCGGGAGCGCAGTCACACAGTGGAAGGTGGGCGACGCCGTCTGCGCCCTCACGCCCGGGGGCGGCTACGCGGAATATTGCCTGGCCGAGGCCGCACACGCCCTGCCGGTGCCGCGCGGACTGAGCCTGGAGCAGGCAGCGGCCCTGCCGGAAAATTATTTCACCGTCTGGACCAACCTGCTCGACCGCGGCCGGCTTCGTCCGGGGGAAACCGCGCTGATCCACGGCGGCAGCAGCGGTATTGGTTACACCGCCATTCAGTTCGCGAAGAAGACCGGGGCGCGCGTAGCGACGACCGTGGGCAGCGCGGTCAAAATGGATTTCTGCCGCGGTCTCGGGGCCGATCTCGTGGTCAACTACCGCGAGGAAGACTTTGCCGACGCCGTGGAGTCGGCCTTCGGCCGGGAGAAAGTGGACGTGGTGCTCGACCTCGTGGGCGCCCCGTATCTCGCTCGGAATGTGCGGCTGCTCGGACTCGAAGGCCGGATCGTGCAGATCGCGCTGCTGCAGGGCGGAAAGCCGACGGATTTCGATCTTGTTCCGATCATGTCGCGCCGGCTCACGCTGACAGGTTCGACCCTTCGGCCACGCTCGGTGGCGGAAAAGGCGTCGATTGCCCACGCGCTGCGCGAAACGGTCTGGCCCTGGCTGGAAGACGGATCGGTCAAGACCGTCATCCATGCCGTTTTCCCACTCCCCGAGGCGGCCGAAGCGCATCGCTTGATGGAGAGCAGCCAGCACGTGGGGAAGATCTTGTTGCGGGTGGAAAAGTGATCTGGCCGTCCCCGGCGGCAGCTTCTTCCTACCTCGCGGCCGCCGCGAGCAGGCGCTGGACCTCGGCGTCGCTGGTCTGCGAGAAATCATCGTAGGATTGACCGACGGAGTGAAACCCCTCGGGGGCGAAGAGGCAGACAACTTCATCGGCCAAGCCCGAGAGGTCCCGGCAGGATTCCGCCGCACCCACGGGAACCGCGACGACGATTCGCGCGGCCTGCAGTTTCCGCAGCGCAGCCACAGCGGCGCGCATGGAAGCGCCGGTGGCCAGGCCATCATCCACGAGGAGAACAATGCGCCCGCGCACCGCCGGGGAGGGACGGGTGCCCCGATAGCTGCGCTCGCGCCGGTCGAGTTCCTTACGTTCCCGGACCGTGACTTCCTCGATCACGGAATCCGAAACGCCCGCAACCTTGATGATATCCTCGTTGAGCACGCGCACGCCCCCGGAGGCCACCGCGCCAAAGGCCAGTTCCTCATGGCCGGGGACCCCGAGTTTTCGCACCACAATGAGATCGAGTTCGACCTCCAGTTCCTGCGCGATGGCCGCCGCCACCGGCACGCCGCCGCGGGGAAGTCCGAGCACCAGGACCTCGGCGCGATGGGCGAAAGCACGTAGCCGCATGGCGAGCAGCAGACCAGCCGCATGGCGATTGGGAAAACTTCGATTCATGCTCGGTTCGCCTGCGGGTGAAAGGTCACACCTGCCTCGATACGATTCCGGAATCCTTTCGGGCCGCCACCGGAAATTGTTCGGCGACGGCGGACTACGGAGACACCCGGTAGCGCGCGACGCTCCCATCGCGGTAGAAAACGGCGAACTCGTCGCGCGTGCCGGCCGGGGTGATCCCACTCGCCGCCAGTGCCCAGAAATCGGCCACTATTTCCGGGGCGCGCGTCCGGCCGATCTCGTAAACGCGACCGCCTTCGTCATCGACGACCACGACATTCCCTCCGGCGGTGAGCCCGGCGCGGATGCCACCGCGCCGGGACTCCGCAACCGGCACTGCCTCGAGTTCGTCGAACCAGTACAAATCCACGTCGCACGTGGTGGTCACCACAAATCCGGCCCGGGCATGCTTTGCCGTGGCAAGAATGGAAACCACCGGATGATCGAGTTGGAGCGCGGTCGGTTCCGACGCATCCAGACTGCTCATGAGCAGAAGGACATGTCCCACTCCGATCGCAATGGCTCCCTTGGCGTGCGCCGCGAGCGCGTAGTGTCCGTCATGCAGAGGAGCGACAACGGGCACAGGCACAGTGCCAACCAATTCCCGCCCGGCATACTGAGCGATGATTACCTCATTTCGTTCGGGCTGAATCTCGCAACGCAAGACAAGCAGCGAGCTTTCTTGATACGTGGCGGCCACGGCGTCGCGCGGCCACCATTCCGGAGTTCCGGCCGACACGCCCGGCTGGCCAAACGCATTCTTGAACGCGCCTTCCCGCAGTCGCCATTCGTCCGGCCGGTCGCCACCGGCCCGAGCCACCACGACCCGGATCGTTTTCTCCCACTCGGCTACGAGAATGAGTTCCCCTTCCGCGGAGGGGCCGGCGGGCCATTTCGCGGATTGGACTACGCCTGCCCAATCTGAAATCCGCATCCACAGGCCGCCATTCGGACCACGACCCGCCACCGCGTACCCCCGGGTCGATCCCGTGGCGGCGGCATGTTTCAGACGCGGCTCGCTTTGAATAGAACCCAGGAATTCGATTCTTCCCCGCCGCTTTCCGCTCGGCGGCGAAGCGGGCACGAACACGGGAGGGGGCACTGCGGGAGCTGTCGCCAGGAATCGATGCACGTCGCGCCCCAGGAGGCGATCCTCCGGGGCGAGGCGCGCGAGAGTTTCGGCCAACGCCCGGCGGATCTCCGGCTCGGCTCCCGGCAAGTGCCGTCCGACGCAGACGCGCGCCGCATCGGCCACGAGCGCGCCCAACGCGGGAGTCGGCTGCAACCCCTGCACCGCCACAAGGGTCTGCCCGAGAAGAACGGCTTGCGGTGCCGGTAACCGGCAATCGCGCAACTGCGCGAGCAATTTGTGGGTCGCTTCCGGCCAGATTTGCCGCCCGTGCAGGGCAAACAATTCGCGCAGGCAGGACGCCGCCGCCGCCGAATCCGGCCAGCCCGCCGCGAGAATTTCGGCCGCTTCCCGGGGTGCGTTGAGTTCGAGTTCGAGCGTGGTGGCGGCTCCGATGCGATCCTCCAGTCCGAGGAGTCGGTCGACCTCGCGGCGCAGCGCCGAGCGCGCGCTTTCTTCGTTTCCCAGCGCGCGGTGAATCCGTGCCACGGGGCGCCAGTCCTGCCTGGACTCATAGATGGGAAGCGCCTCCTCGAGATGCCCGCCCTTCTCGAGCGTGCGTGCGGCCAGCACCGGATTTTGCAGATGATCCAGGTACAAGGCCGCGGCCTCGCGGTAGAAGCGGCCCTGCACCAGGGCATTCGCCGCGCTGTGGAGATCGCGCAGCAATTCCGCAAAGATGTACGCGGCCCGCCGGAAGCGCCCCAGTTGCAGCTCGCGGTTCGCGAGTTCGTGATAAAGCTGGCGAAGATGCTGCTGGCGCATCGCATCGAGCGCCCACCCATCGGCCGGCCGGCCGGCAAAGAGACCGCCGAGGTTGAAGTCCGGGTTCCGCAGCCCGAGCTGCGAACCCGGCGGAGCGATGCCGCGGGGGGCGTCGCCCGGCAAGCTGCCCAAGGGAATGGCATGCCGCAGCCCCAGGTCGGGATTCTCCTTCAGCTCCTGCAAGAGTCGGTCGATGGCGCGATGCCGCAGGTCGTCGAGTTCACCTCGCACGCGTTCGAAGCGCTGCCCGAGCCAGTCCTCGAAATCGTTGACCCAGGTGCGCTGCGACCCGGTTTGTTGAATCCCCCGCATGAGGCCGCCCAGGGCGCGCAGAGTGGCGAGCTTCGCGCGGCGCATCATCTCGCCGGCCGCGCCCTCCCGCGGCTCGCCTTGCCGTGGCGCCAGATTCGACGCATCGGGCAACGCCGGCTCATGCCCGATTTCGCGGGGCGCGTCCCCAAAAAGATCGTCTCGTTGCACGGGCAGGACGAACTGAATTCCCCGCATCGGCGGCAGTGGCGCCGGACCCGCTTGCGCGTCGTTCCAGGTGGCAGACGGTCGAGAGCGCGGTAGCGCGAGTAAGTCGACCAGCGGGACGGCATCCTCGCGATCGAATCCAAGGGGACCGAGCGCCGGGTGCCACACGACGAATTTCCAGCGCCCGAAAAGACGATCGGCCTCCTCGCTGGAAATAGGCGGCTGGACCACGGCATCCACTGGCAGGAAGAGATGCTGGCCCAGGCGCCCAAAACGCAGTCCGCGCCCCGGGTGATCGGCCGACTCCGCCAGCCAGACGACAAAGAGACCGGACGCCTTTGGAAGTCGAAATAGTTCGAGCGTTCCGAGCATACCGGAATGTGCAGTCAATTGCGCCACCCACCCGGACGGATCCTGCCCCGGAAGCAGCGTGGCGGCGGGCTGTCGCTGCTGTCGACCAGACCGCGTCAGCGTGAGCGAGAGCGCAGTCATTGGATGATGCACGAGACGAAACGCTCGAGTTCGATCAGGCGGTCATTCCGGGCGGAGCTCCGCTGCTCCCCAAGGTAGAAAGCCGGCCCGTGCCGCGCGCCCTGGCTCGTCCAGATGGCGCACGCGCCCTCCCCGAGCGTGAGCGTCATTTCCGGTAGGTCCGGGTTGCGGCTGCGCAAATGCAGCAGACCGCGCGGATCGAGGAAGGCCTTCGAGCCATCGGGAAACTCCGCCACCTGGAGTGGATCGGGAAAGCCTTTGGGCAGGGGAAGCGGATGGAATTCCCGCCACTCACCGCCTCTGATCAATTTCACTTCGGGTCGCGGCGTAAAGGCAATGCGGGCGTCGCTCCAAGGCTCCAAGACCAGAAAGCCGCCCTTTTTCGCTTCCAGCACCAGTTCGAATTTCGCACTCAGTCCGATCGCGCGAAAGCGCCGTCGCATCGAGCGGGTCGGCACGGTCGCAGCATCACCGTCAAAACCCATCGGCCGGTTGTTGCTGGTCCGTGGGACCAGGGGAATCTGGCTGCGGGTCTCGACGTTGATCAGCACATCCGTGCCCGCCCCAAAGGGCCGCCGCAGCCACAGCAAACGCCCATCCGCCGAGAGTTCGACAAACCGCAGGCCGCTCCCTCCCGTCCAGTGCGCGATCGGCTCAAACTCACCCAACGCGAGGCTTCCCATCCGCCCGTCTTCCGTGATGCCGGTCAGACCGTGATTCGGACGCTCGAAGACGGCGATGCAGCCATGGGGATCGCGAATCAGGGGCCACCGCAAGCGCACGCCATTCCAGCCCGCCGCCACCAGCTCGGAACTCCGAAAATAACGCGGCCCGCAGCGTTCCAGCACCGCTCCAGGCACGACGTCCGGCGGGAAGGTTGGCGTCGTCCCGCCCAGGAAATCGACGCCAAATTGAGCGATGATTCGGCCTGGTTCCTTAAGGTTTCGGCTTTCGCGCACTTCGCCCGTGCGCGCATCGACGGCATCGAGTCGGGTCGGAAAGTGGAAGAACAGAATTTCCTCGCGATTGGACGCGGTCACCGCGATGGGCGCACTGCGCAGCTTTACGCCGATCCGCTCACTTGCTCCGCCTTGGAGCGAATAAAAAACGAGTGGCACGGTGCCATCGTCCCTCGCCGAGGAAATGTACAGGATCCGCTCGTCCGTTTCCTCCCGCAGGAACAACACGCGGTTGCCCGGCAAACCATGCGCGTGGCGTTGCGCACCGTGCGCGAGACCCGGCAGCCAGGTGTAGAGTTCGCGCTTCTCCGTCACGGCGCACATGCGGCCATCACGCAGCTTGATGGCCAGCCGCACCGCCGACGGCACCGGCAGGAGCAGAGGCGCGGGCTCAACCTGGAAGAAGGCCGGCAAGTCTATCGCAGCCCGCTCGTCGCGCAGAGCCTCCGGAGCGTCCACGATGGCGGAGAGATCGATCTGCGCCGCGCAGGCCGGCGCGCGGCCCTCGATCGGATGCAGCGTGAGCGCGAAAGCGCCCGTGCGCGTCACCGTGGCAAAATAGAGCGTGGGGGGGCGACGCGGTGCCTCTGCCAGCAGACGTTGGAAGTCGGGATCGGCGGCCGCTTCCGGCGTGAGAATAATCACGGCTTCGGCTTGGGCTTCGCCCGGGCGCGATTCGAATTCCGGACGCGCGAAAAACGCGCTGAGCGAATCGCCCGGATGCGCGCCGCACGCGAGTGCGCTCAGCTCCGTCTGGACACCCACGGCGGAGGTGAGATGCAACGGCACGAGGCCGCCCTGCGGCGGATCCAGGGCCCGCCAGGCGTGGAAAGTGGCCCGCCGCTCATCCAGGGCCGCAATTGCCAGCGCCACCGCCGTGCTAAAAACCCGCGGTAAACCCCAGGACCGCACGCCCGCATCGAGCAGCAGCGAGAACGAACCGGCGGGCGGCGTCGCGGGCGGATCCCGGCGCAAATAGAGCGCCTCGCGCAAAGCCACCCGCGCCGCCAGGATATCGTTATCCTGGGCGAGTTCGCTGAGCAGCAGCCGGTCGAGGGGACCTTGGTTGGCGATGTCGGCCGCTCCGCTGGACGACAGTTCCTCCGAGCGTTCGACCCGCCTCGGCAGGCGCAGGGCCGCGAGAACGTCCCGTACCGCGCGCGCCAGTCCAGCCGTCTCTGGCTGCGCTGCCATTTGCCGGATCAGTTCGCGCACTTGCGCGGCCGGACGCACGGGGATGCTCGCCGGCGGCACCGGTGCGTCGAGCCCGGTCTGCAAGCGACGGATCAGTTCGTCGTCGGTGACGTTACCAAAGGCTTCCGCAATTGCAGCCAGCGCGGGCAGCGGGTCGTACACACCCGTGCGCAAGGTCAAGACAGCCGATCCCCAATTCTGGAGCACGCGTGAAACTTCCCGCTGTTCTTCGCGCGTTTGCGGAGTGGCGGACGGACAGTGCTCGCAGAGCAACCCACCCAGCACCCGCTTCGCGCCCACGCCCTGGCGCAGCGGCGCGGGCAATGCCGCGATGCGCCCGAGCGCCGCGCAACCGCGCGCAAAGGCATTGGTCGTGCCCACTGAGAAAAGCGCCACAAGCGCGCCCGCGGGACTTTCGCGACTACCCCGCGCCAACTCCACTTCCTGGCAGGATCGCCCGCGACAGGCCGCGAGCAGGAGCACGAAAGCTTCGAACGGCGGCCAGCCGCGCAAACTCTGGGTCTCCAAAAGCACGAGCACTTCCTCGCGCAGTGCCACCGTCTCGCCATTCCACCAGACAATCGCTCCGCCTTCCCGGTCCCAACTCCAGGGCGCTCCCGTTGGTGCGGCCAGGTAATGAATGGCGTCGGCTTCCGTCATGAGTTTCCCGCCATAGTCAGCCGCACCCCCGCTCGCGTGGCCGGTACGAAAAGCGCTTCATCGAGCACGGCGACGCCTTCCTTCTCGCGCCACCAGACAATGTCGCCCGGCCGGGCGCCCGCAATCTGGCGCAACGCGGCGGCATCGATCGCGGGAGTCCACTCAAACCCGGCTGGCACCAGGACATCGGTGGCGGGCGCGACAAAGCGAGTGCCGGGTAAGGGCGGAAGCATTTCCCCGAGCAGCAAGACCTGGCCTTCCGCCGCCGAGGCCGCAAAGCGCAGCGGCTGCAGCCGGAGGAGCGGCGCTGCCTCCGCGTACTTGCCCCAGCCAGCCAGGCCCGTCAGGAGTGCGACGGCCGCCTGCGGCGTACCTCCTCGCCGCAGGCGCAGCGCCGCGCGCACGGGCGACTGTGGCACCGGCGGGGCGATCGCCGACACTTCAACCGGACACCAGTCCGCGACGGAAGACCAGCCTGCGTCCGGCAGCCGGCCGCGCGGCACTTCTCCCCTCGGATGCCGCAGCGTTCCATCCGGCCCCAAAAGAAAACGTTCGAGTGCCGGCACCGCCCCGAAGAGCTGGGCGCCGGCGTCCAAGTCCACGCGAAGCCGGAGCCAGATGCCGTCGGCCGCTTCCCGCACCTCCAAGCCCGGCGTGAGGCGAAGCGCCGCCACCGCCATGCGATCGGATGACGCGAGGCGCACCACCCAGGTTTCGAGCGCGCCCGAACTCGTGCCCTCGGTTTTCATTCTGCCTGACCGTCGACCGTGGCCCACAACTCCTGCGCCCGGCTCTCCAGAAAACTGCGTTGCGCCGGATCCATCACCCACTGGCACCGGCTCTCCAGGAGCGCGAGCCGGTCCCGACAGGCACTGCGCGCGCCCATCGACAAAGTAGGATCCGTAAACTGCCCGCCCAGCGCCGTGAGATCGCGAGCCAATTCCTCGGCATCCGGGGCGGCCTCCGGCCGGGCGCGCGGATGGTCCCCCACCTTCGGCTCGACGGGTGCGAGTGCATTCGCCACGAGCGCGGCAATCGGCTCCCGTTGCTCCTCCCGATCCCAGACATAGCGGAGGACCCAGAGATCCGAGATGCGCGCTTCCGTGCGTCCGCAAAGCAAGGCGCTGGCCGCAATCACCCGCTGCAGCTTCACGGCCCGGCGGTCAGACACGCTGATCCCCGCACTGCGGAGTCTCGCGATGAGTCCGAGATAGGCCTCGCGCACAGGCGAAAGGTCCACCTCGCGGACGAATTGCTGCAAAGCCCGCACATCCTCAAAAGTCGCTCCCGCCGGCGCCTCCGCCTGGCCGGTCTCCAGTTTCCAGCCGGCCTCGAGCACGGCACCGAGTTCCTCCGCAGCCACCGAATCGCACGGCACGCGGAGCAGAAAGCGATCGAAGAGCGCCCGCAGGGCGTCGTCCTCCGGCAGGTGGTTGCTCGCGGCGACGAACATCATGGCCGCCAGCGGACGGGTTTCGCGTCCGCGCCGAAACACCCGCTCATTCAAGGCCATGAGGAGGCTGTTCAAGATCGCGCTGTTTGCGTTCAGCAACTCGTCCAGAAAAACCAGCGAGGCCTCCGGGAGCATGCCTTCGGTGTTGGTGACCAGTTCGCCCTCGCGCAGGCGGCGGATATCGAAGGGACCGAAGAGTTCGCTCGGCTCCGTAAAACGCGTCAGCAGATAGTCGAACGTTTGCCCGCGCAGGCGGCGCGCCAGCGCATGGACGAGCGCACTCTTGGCGGTCCCGGGCGGTCCAAGAATGAAGAGATTTTCGGCCGCGAGCAGACAGACCCCGAAAAGATCGATGATCTCGTCCTTGCCCACGAACTCCCGTTTCATGGGAGTCAATACTTCCTCGGAAAGCCGGCGCGCCCGGATGGAGAGATCGGCGATCATGGCGAGGAAGATGCGCAATTCGCGGATTTGCGCTCCTCGATTTCCCCGGACGACGGCAACTCCAGCGCCTTGGCCAGGCTCGGCGCGAGACCCGGGTAATGTCCCAGCGCAGCCCGGAGCGTATCGTCGATCCGCACGTCCTGCCCGAGGCGCGACGCATCGCCGCGCGCGAGAACGCGATCCGCGTAGTGCAGCCGCAGGCCGCGATGGACGGCGATCGGCTCGAGCGCAGCGGACGGATTCGAGAGGACCACGCCCGGAAGTCCGACGGAGGAGAGAGGCCAGTTCGCGCCGAGTTGGAGCAACGCTGGCACGACTGGATCGCCCGCCGACATCCGCCGCGCGAGCGCGTGCAATTCCGGCAGATGCCGAAGGAGCAAATCCACCGAATAGATCACGGCCGGATTGCGCGGGTCGGGGCTGGGGCGACCGAGCCAGCGCAGCGCTTCCTCGGCGGGAACCGCGCGATTGCCGATCGCGACGCACGTCCGGTGCACGATCTCCGCCGCCCACCCGGCGGCGGCCGGATCGAAGGCAGGTGCGTCTCCGGGAAATTCCTCGCGCATGGCGAGGTCGAGCGCGCGCAATTCGTCCGCCAGCTCGCCTGGCGCCAATTCAACTTCGGCCTCGAGCGCGGCCAGACCGGATTCACGCAGACCGGCGACAAACTCGGCGAGAGTGGACATCCCCCGACATGCGCCCGCCCGATCGCCTTCGCAAGGTCCGGGATTTCGGCCTCCCGCCCGGAGCGATTCCGCGGGATTCAGCCTTCGAAGGCGCGCCACATCTTGGGAATCATGATCCAGCTTCCGTTGACTTTGACGAGCCCATCCACCGCCATGCCGCTGGTCTTGCCCGGCTCAACGTATTTAAATCCATAGATTCCGACTCCCGTCTTGAAATGGGCAGCGTGCTTGGTGTAGCCGCCCGCGATGCCGCCATCTTCGACGAAGACTTCTGTCTGCGTCGGTTTCGCCGCGAGCCCATTGGGCGGGAGCGCGGCGAAGACGGACTCCATGTAAGTGGTCAGTTTTTTGGCGTCTTCTTCGCTCGCAGCGATCTCGGCGATCTGCGCCGGGGTCGGCTTCAACTTCATGAGCGCATCCTTATTGCCGCGGAGAGTCGTGGCGAGGGCGACGATCTCGGCTTTGACCGCGGGCGTCACCGCGCCGGCGGGGGGCACAGGCGGTTGCTGCGCGAGGAGCGCGGACGAGGCAGAGAGCGCCGTCGCAAGGACGACCCAGAGGCGAAAACGAGAAGCATGCATGGATGCGAATTACCAAACGCAATAACCGCGGGAAAGTCGCGAATTCGTCCCCGACGGAGGCTAGAAGCGGCCAAAGCCGCGTGACCAATGCCTGACCGTGCATTTCTCGGGGATTCGTTGGGGTGTGAGTTTGCCGCCGCGGGAGCCGCGGGAGAACGCAAGTGACGCAGCTGATTCATCGCCAGAAAGCGCCAGCGGAAGGGGGGAGTGTCTCAACATGCGACGGTACAACAGGTGGCCGGAAACGCTCCGCTGGAATCTGCCCGACTCCGTTAGACTTGCGGGTTGGGGTGCAGGTCGCGCGCCACGCCGCGGAAACCGTTTGCAGGTTCATTTTTACCGGCGTTAGCCTGCCCCATGCGATCCCGTCTTTTTCGATTGGTCTGGTTGGCTGCGTTATTCGGCGGCAGCGTCGGATTCGCGTGCGGCCAGACCGACAATGAAAAGCCGATTGTCGTCCGAAAGGCAATCAGAGTGACGCAAAGGAAGCCGAACGCGGCCTCCGCGAAGGTGAGCGCGGCGCCCGCGAAGGTGAGCGCGGCGACAGCGCCGCAATACGGCAGGTGGGGCTTCGATAGCGCGGGAGCCGACTTCAAGGCAAAGCCCGGCGACGATTTCTTCCGCTTCGCCAACGGCGCCTGGCTGGATCGGGTCCAGATTCCGGCGGACAAGGCGGCCTACAGTCTGCGCCTCGCCATGACGGACAAAGTGGAGGAACGGCTCCACGAGCTGCTCGACGAAGCGGCCCGCCAGCCCGAATCCACGCCGTCGACCACGGCCGGCAAGGTCGGCGCGTTCTATCGGTCGTTTCTGGACGAGGTCCGCATCGAGAAGGAAGGCGCAGCGCCGCTCAAGGACAAGCTCGCGGAGATCGAGGCCGCCTCGACCCGCGACGCGCTGGCGGCACTGATGGGGCGTCAGAACGCCGATTTCGAGGGTTCGATCTTCGGCATTTTCATCGATGTCGATGAAGGCGATCCCAATCTCTACGCCGTCCATCTCAATCAACAGGGATTGGGCCTGCCGGATCGCGATTACTATCTCAAGCCGGCCTTTGCGGTCGCGAAGGGGCGCTACCAGGCCTACGTCACGGAGTTATTGCGCCTACTGGAATGGCCCGAGGCGGAACTCCGCGCCGGGGAGGTTGTAAATTTCGAGGCCCGGATCGCGCAGGCGAGCTGGACCCGGGCGCAGGGGCGCGATCCCATCGCCACCTACAATCCGCTGACGATCCCCGAGTTGGAAACGCTCGCGCCGGGTTTCGCCTGGCGCGCCTTCCTGGGCGAGGCTGGTCTCGGCAAAATTGACCGCGTGATCGTGGCCGAGAAGTCGGCCTTCCCCAAGATCGCCTCCGTCTATGCGGAGACCGAAATGGAGACGCTGCGCGCTTGGCAGGCTTTCAATGTCGCCGATCACGCTGCGCCCTACCTTTCAAAGGCGTTCACCGACGCGCATTTCGAGCTGCACAACCGGACGCTCCTCGGGCAGACCGAGCAGCGCGTGCGCTGGAAGCGCGCGGTCCACGCGGTCAGCGGAGGGGATTATCTCACGGGCGAGCGGATCGACCGGTTCGGCAACCTTGGCTGGGCGGTGGGTGAGATCTACGCGGCGAAATACTTCCCGGCGGAAGCCAAGACGAAGATCGAGGACCTGGTGGCGAACCTGAAGGTCGCGATGCATGTTCGCATCGAAGCGCTGGATTGGATGGAAGCCGCGACCAAGGCGGAAGCGTTGCGGAAGCTCGATACTTACAAGATCAAGGTCGGCTACCCCGACGACAAGCGGGACTATTCCGGAGTCGAAATTCGCGCGGACGATCTCAGCGGGAACGCGCGCCGCGCGGCCGCCGCGGATTGGGCTTTCTATGTGCGGCGCTTAGCCGGGCCGGTGGACCGCGCGGAATGGCAAATGACGCCCCAGACCAACGACGCCTACAACGGCTCGCTGCGGGATATCGTCTTCCCGGCAGGGATTCTACAGCCGCCCATGTTCGATCCCAATGCGGATGCGGCGATCAACTACGGTGCCATCGGCGGAGTCATCGGTCATGAACTGACGCACGGCTTCGATGACCAAGGCCGGAAATTCGATGCGGAGGGCAAGCTCCACGACTGGTGGACGGCCGCAGACGCGAAGACTTTTGAGGCGCGGACCTCTGTCCTCGGCGCGCAGTATACCCAGTTCGAGCCGCTGCCCGGTGCCAAGGTCGACGGCGCGCTGACGATGGGTGAAAACATTGCGGATCTCGGCGGTCTCACGATCGCTCTCGATGCCTATCGCGCCTCCCTCAAAGGCAAGCCCGCACCCGTCATCGACGGACTGACGGGAGACCAGCGGGTCTTTCTCGGCTGGGCCCAGGCCTGGCGCGGCAAGTTGCGCGATGCGGCCATTCGCAAACAAGTCGTGAGCGACCCTCACTCCCCGCGCCAGTACCGCGTCAACGGCGTCGTGCGTAACATCGATACCTGGTACGAATGCTTCGGCGTGAAGCCGGGTGACAAGCTCTTCGTCGATCCGAAGGATCGCGTGCGCATCTGGTAGGGCGCGCTACGCCACCTTGCGCGGCGCCCGTGCGCGCTTCGGACGCGCAGCCGCCGCCAGCGCATCGACCAGCGCCAGGACCGCCGGCCGGCGGGCCGCGTCGGAACGCCACAGCGCATAGACGTGACGCGTCAGGGAAGGGCGAACCTGGACCATGCGAAGTCCCTCGGGCGTGGGCCCGCGTCCAAGCCGGGGCACCACGGCGACGCCCAACCCTGCCGCCACCAAGGCGAGTTGCGTGGGATGCTCCGCCGCGGTGTGGACGATCGTCGGCTCAATGCCGCTGAGCCGCAACGTGAGCACGAGCCAGTCGCCGCAGATGGAGCCAGCCTGCCAGCTGATCCAGCGCTCGTTCACCACTTCCTCAAGTCGCACGCTGCGCCGCCGGGCCAGCGGATGGTCGACCGGAACGGCCAGGTCGGCTTCATCGTCGAGCAATGGACGGCGACTCAGCGAATCGGGCACTACGAGCGGGGCGTTAAACCAATCCTGCACGATGATCGCGTCGAGATCGCCGCCCAAAAGGGCCGCCATGGAATCCCGGGGCTCGAGTTCCTGCAGGCGCACACTCAAGCGCGGATGGGCGCGCTGCACCGCGGCCAGAGCGGACGGAACAAGCCCGCGCGCGGCAGTGGGAAAGGCGCCGAGCTGTAATTCGCCCGCGATGGCGCCGCCCAATGCCTCGATCTCGGCATGGGCCCGCTCCAGCCGGGAGAGCACTTCGATCGCGTACGGTGCGAGCACGTTCGCCGCCTCGGTGAGGCGAATGCCGCGCCCATTGCGCTCGAGCAACGGGTGCCCGAGTTCGACCTCGAGCTTGCTGAGTTGCTGCGAAACGGCGGAAGGGCTGAGATGCAATTCGCGCGCCGCGAGCGTGACGGAACCATGCACCGCGACCGCATGGAAGCAGCGCAGCCGGCTGAGATCGACGAGATTTAGCATTTAGGGACGCTTAACGGTTCCCTAAATAACAATTCACTTTTTCATCAGGCGCAAGCGGCGTTCTTCTCGCATGCAAATCGAAAAGGTGAGAGCAGCGGCCGCGGCGGCGGTCGCTTTCGTGCCCGGGATCATCTGGGGCGCTTCCTTCCTCTTCATCGCCGAAGGTCTCGAAATCCTGCCGCCCATGGGCGTGACGTTCGTGCGGATCGCCCTCGGCTTCGCCACCCTCGGCTTGTTCCCCGCCGCGCGCCGCCCGCTCGGACGGGACGAATGGCCCGAGATCGCCATGCTCGGCCTCACCTGGTTCGCCTTTCCGCTGGCGATTTTCCCTTTGGCCGAGCGTTACGTGAGTTCCGCCCTCACCGGACTGCTCAACGGAGCAACTCCACTCTTCGCTGTGATCGTGGCTGCGATCATCGCGCGGCGTCCGCCGAGTCGGACCGTTCTCGGAGCGCTGTCGGTCGGACTCGGCGGCCTCGCGTTGATCGCGGCGCCGACGCTCGGCCAGGGCGAGAACGCCTTCGGCAGCGTCCTGCTGATCCTGGCCGCGCTGGTCAGCTACGGCTTTGCCATCAATCTCGCCGCGCCGCTGCAACGACGCCACGGCGCCCTGCCCGTCATCTGGCGGGCGCTCGGCGTGGCCCTCCTTCTGACCGCGCCCTTCGGCGGCCCGGCCCTGCTCGAATTTCGCTGGTCGACGATCCCCGTCCTTTGCCTGCTCGCCCTCGGCGTCCTCGGCACTTCGCTCGCAAATGTCCTCATGGCGACCGTGGCTGGAAAATTTGGCGCTGGCGCCGCCTCTTCCACGAACTTCGTGATCCCGGCCGTCGCGGCGCTGCTCGGCGTGCTGCTCCGGCACGAGTCGATCGCCACCGCCTCACTCGTCGGCGGCGGCCTGTGCCTGGTCGCCGCGTGGCTGCTCTCCCGCGCGCCGGCGCCGTCCGCCGCGTCACGCTTCGTCCGCTCGAACGCTGGAATGAAGCCCATTTCCGACCGCAAGCTCTGCGGCCCGGCCCTGCTTAAACCCGCCGCCATTCCATCCCATGACTCCTGAATACGCCGCCCTCCTCCTCCTCGCTCTCGCTCTCGCCGGGGTGCTTGCCCTCCAGCTCGTGCTCGCACTCCGCCATGAAGTCATTGTGCCAGCCGGCTGCACCGGAATTCTGTCGCAGGGCGACCAAACGATCTCAGCCCTCCCGACGGGTCTTCATGTCTACTGGGGACGGAGCCTGCTTCTGACTCTGCGTGAGACAGTGCCGGCCGCCGGACACGCCAAAGTTGAATCCGCCGAAGACCCGGCCGCGCCCGCCGTCCGATCCGCCCACTGGCTGGCGAATGTCACTGCCCGTTCGACTTCCGCGCTTGCTCAAGCTTGCCAGAGCGTTTCGAAAAGGACCGCCTCCGGGGCCAGGACCGCCCGTTCGAGTTGACTCGCATCGACGCCGAGATCGACCCACGTGCGCAGATCCGCGCGACCACCCCGCAGCGTGATGTAAGCACTAAGCGCGAACGCAAATTCCGCGGGCGGAAGCGTCAAACTGCGATCGCCCTCGACGACGCTGTAGGCGATGGAGTTTTCCCATGTCCTCGCCTTGAAAGCCTCGTCCATCCGCGTCGCGAGCAATTCGGGGATCGTGGGCTCACTCGCCACGAAAGAGGTGACGTCGAGAAAATGCGGATCGGCCGGCTCCCGCGCATTCAACATGGCGCTGGCATCGGCCAGGGCCAGTCGCACCAACCGGAGTGCGGTGTCCGAGTCAGTGAGGCTCGCGCTCGCCGGCACGAAGTAATACCAGAGCCTGGGAGCATCGCCCGATCCGACAAAATCGATCGTCGCGACCTGGTAACGGCGGAGCGTGTGCTGGAGATTGACTTTCCAAAGCCGCACGTCGCCCGGCCCGTTCGCTTTTGGTGCCGTCCGCCAAAGGAGTCCGAGCGCCTTCGCATCGAGGCGGCGATCCGCGATCACCGCCGGGCGGAGTCCGGCCTCGCCAAGCAAGAACAACGCCCGGCGCGCGAGCGCTTCCGCGGCGCCCCCATCGTTTTCGCGCGCGATCCGTCGGGCTTCGACGAGCAGGGCATCGGCGAAGAAAGCGTGCGCCTCACCGGCGCCGGCCAGAACTGCCTGGGCGGCGGTGCGAGTCAGTTGGGCGGCCTCAGCCGATTCACCCGAATCCACCAGCGCCAGCGCCAGAACGAGGAGGGTGTCGATGTAGAGTGGATGCTGCGTGCCATTCAACTTTTCCCGCAAGGCCCGCGCCGAGCGCGCAAAGGTCAGTCCCAGGGCCGCATCGCCGCGGCGCACGAGCGCGAGAGCGAGATTGTGTAAGATCGACGCGGCGGTTTCGTCCTCGAGCGGGGAACCCGCCAGGCGGCGGAGAACATTGACGGCATCGTCCCAACGCCGGTCCCGCAGGAGGGCGAGACCGAGCGCGGCGCCAATCAGGCGCTTTTCGGTCACAGCCGCAGGCTGGAGGGAAAACCCTTCGTACGAGTCGCCCAGGGCTTCCGCCGCACCGGCGTAGTCGTCGCGCTCCGAGCGCGCCAGCCCGAGGTAATAGCGGGCGAGCAAAAACGGCCGCGACTCGGCGCCCGCCTCCTGCATCGCCTTCCGGCTTAAATCTTCATAGACGACCTCCGACTCGGCGTGTTTACCGGCCCGCCGAAGAACGTTGCCGGCTTCCAAAAGGGCGGTGTGACGCTGGTCGAGTTCCTCCGGGTCCGTGCTCCCCGCGAAGATCTCGGCGCAGCGGGAAAATGCCGCCGCCGCCTGGATGGGATCCTGCCGGGCCAGCGCCTCTTGGGCTTCCTTTATGGCGGCTTGCGAGAGCGTGGCGAGTTCCGGACGAATCGGCATAGGGCCGAAATGCTGGCATGCGGCCAGCGCCCCGTCAGCCTCATTTTCGCGCCCTCCCTGGAACCGCCGAGCGGTTAGACCAGATCTTCGACCATGGCCCATTCGGCCGCGGTATTCACATCCGTCTTCACCGGCAGGGAATGGTGCTTCCAGCCGAGCTTCTTGCAGCGTTCCACGACCTGCACCGCACTTTCCTCGCTGCCCCAGGAGATGCCGCTGAAGAATTTGGGCTCGTCCTTTTTCAGCGCGATGAGATAGCACCCGCCATCTTCACAAGGCCCCACCACAGCATCGACGTCGTCGAGCATGTCGAAAGCGGTCTCGAAAAGCCGGGGCGTGAGATCGACGCAATCCGTGCCGATCAACGCCACGCGCTCAATCCCATCGGCGAACGCCTTCGAGAAAGCGTTCGCGAGCCGGGTGCCCACATCGCCCTCGCCCTGCGGAAAGAACGGAGTGCCCTTCGGCAGCAGCGGCGTGAGCCAATCCCGAATGCTTTGCTCCGCTTTCACCGGGACAAAATGCACCCGCACATCGAGACCGCGCGGCAATTTGCGCAAGACCGCGGCCGCCAGCCGGGTGTAGGCATCGGACGCGGCTTTCATCCCGATCTTCCGCCCGAGCCCCTTCATGACGGTGCCGGGAACAGGGTCGGTAACGAAGACGATGACAGCGCGGGAAGAACTCATGGCAGCGTCGAGCATAGCAGCGTTAGCAACCCGCGCCGCGAGACATCACGATCGTGCTGAAATTTATTCACGGAGGCCCGAACGCCCCTTCGCAGGAAACGGCCTTCCCGAACGATCTGCTCAGGCCCGGCGACGAGGCTCGAAATGGCGCCGGATGGCAGGTGGGGGTGGATTTCCCGGCGAAAGAGTCGCAACCTCCTTGCGACCTGTCGGTTTAAGGTGGCGCTCGCCTCAAGCGTTGATCTCGTTATCACTTCCGAAGGCGCGTTCCCATGTCTGTTGAATCCGAGACCAACCGCTTCGGCCAATACGAAGTTCCTCGCCTGGCCGACGGGACGCTCTGCGAACTCGGACGCGGCGCGATGGGCGTCACGTATCGGGCCTTCGATACGAAGCTGAAGGTCGATGTCGTCGTAAAGCTGATCCACTCCCATTTCTTAAAGAACGAGCGGATCCAGCGCCTCTTCCTCCGCGAGGCCCGCGCGGCCGCCAAGGTGCGTCATCCGAATATCGCGGCGGTGGTGAATCTCCACGATGAGCCACCCTTTTACTACACAATGGAGTTCGTGGCGGGGCAGCCGCTCAGCGCGGTGCTCAAGGCGCGGGAACGTCTGCCGGTCGCCGAGGCCCTCGATTACGCCGACCAAACCGCCGCCGCCCTCGGCGCCCTGGCCCGGGAACGCATTGTGCATCGGGACCTGAAACCTTCAAACTTGATGTTGGTGGACGATCCCGAGCGGCCCTTCGGGTTCACCGTCAAGGTCATCGACTTTGGCCTGGCCAAAGGCTTTACGGACGAGGCCGGCGGCGCAGATTCGCATCTCAGCGGCGAGCTCTCCCAACCCGGGATTTTTAGCGGAACGCCCTTCTATGCGAGCCCGGAGCAGTGCGCCACCCAACCGGAAATCGACACCCGTTCCGACCTCTACTCGGTCGGAGTCATCCTCTGGCAGATGCTGCTCGGCACGCTTCCTTTCAACGGCACGTTTGGAGAGGTGCTGGCCATGCATCAATTCAAAGCGCCGCCTTGGGAGCAGGCGGGCCATTTGCCGTTCGAGGTGGTGGAAATCTTGCGGCGGCTCCTCGAGAAAAAACCGGACGCACGCTTTCAGTCTCCGCGCGAACTGCGCGACGCCATTTCCGGCTGTCGGTTCGAAAGTCCGGCCGCAACTCCTCCGGATCGACGCAACGCCCCCGCGACTTTCTCGCCCGAGACCCGGCTGCTCGAGGCGTCGATTGTCACCGACATTGCCCTGGGATCTCGCTATCGGCTGGTGGAGAGCTTTCCCGAAGGAGACGGCGGAAAACTTTATCGGGGGATCGACCTGGAGGACAACCACGCCGCGGTGGGAATCAAGATCCTGTCGGCGTGGTGCGCCGACGACGAAAAGTTTTTGGCCCAACTCCAGCGCGAAATCGGCCTGATCAAGGAAACGGCGCAGCCCATCTTCCTGGCGTCGCCCCTCGAACTCGAATTGGCGGAGTCGGGCTGGATCGTCGTGCGTGAATGGGCCACGGGCGTTTCACTGCTGGAACTTTTACGGGCGCGGCGAACCCTCACGCCGCCCGAAATCCAGCGCCTGCTGGCGCCGTTGCCCGGGGCGCTCGACGAGGCGGCCGGAGCTGAACTTCATTTCCCGGAACCTTTGCTGCATAAGCTCTTCGTGACGGCCAGCAGCGGAAATTGGGCGCCCTCCGACACGTCGACGGTGCTCACCCGTCCCGTGTCCGAATGGCGCCCCTTCCACCTGCGCTGGAATCCGCTGACTTTTCACTCTCCTGCCGAAGGCCCCATCAATGACGTGACGCGTCTGGGCGGGGAGGCGGAGTTGCCGAACCGGGATCCGGTGGTGAGGCTGGCCCGCCTGATCCGCGAACTCTTGGGCGGGCGGGCCGGCGGTATTAGCAGTTTGTCCACCTGCTCCGAGCACGCGAATGCCGTCCTGCGGCGCGCGCTGGCGCCCGGCGGTGGGCAGTTCGCGTTTGCCAGCGCCGCGGATTTCTGGGGCGATTTATTCCAGGAGAGCCCGCTCCCAGCGACCCCGGTCTCGAGCTTTCAACGCGTTCCCACCCAGCTCGAGCCGGGATTTGTCCCCGCGGCGATGTCCAAACCGATGGAGCAGCCCGCGCGTTCACGCGGATCAAAGCTTCTGGCCGTCAGCGCCCTCGTCGCGGTAATCCTGGTCTTCGGATTGGGCTCGCTCCGGCTGGCGGGTCGGAAGCGCGGGGCTCACGCCAAGCCCGTCGTCACCCCTTCCACGCCGGCCGCCGGAAACGTCAATCCAGGCGGAGCTGAACGGGAGGCGAACGTGACCGATCTGGCTCCCCTGCCCGCGGCGGTGGCAAGCGCTTCGGAAGATTCGGCGGACATTCCCCGGTCCGTTCTGCCCGCTCCAACTCCCCCACCCGCGAATCCCCTGGGCCTTACCTTCGTCCAGATCCCGGGGACCCGCGTGCTTTGCTCCAGCCGGCAGATTCAGCGCAGCGATTTCGCCGCCTTCCTGAAGGAAACTGGATATACGCCGCGCGGTACCTCGGTCGATCCGAATTGGCGCAAGAGCATTCTCGATCAGCCGGATGCGCAGCCCATCGTGAATCTCACCTTTGGCGAAGCCCGCGGCTTTTGCACCTGGCTCACCCAGCGCGAGCACTCGGCGGGGCGGTTGCAGAAAGATCAGGTTTTTCGACTGCCCACGAATCTGGAGTGGGCGCTGGCGGCGGGGGAAAAGAGGAATCCGCGGGGCAACAAGCCGAATCGGGTGGGCGTTTTCGATGGACACGGGCCGATCTCCGATTGGTGCGAAGCGCCCCGCGGAGGGGGCATTCACATCATTCGGGGCGGAGCGCAGCAGGGCATGACTCCCGGGAATATGGCCGACCTGCGGAGCGCCACGATTGGTTTCCGCATCGTCCTCGATGACTCCAAAGCGCGGCCATAAGCGATCGGAGCGCCCTACTGCCCGCTCACGATTTGAAAATTGAAGCGTGGGTGCCCGAGCGTGCCCCAAAGCCGCAGCCAAAGGGGCAGCACCATCTCCGTGCCGCGCGCCGCGGTGATATCGCCGAGATCCAGGAATTGCGCCTTCCTCCACCCAAACCACTCGCCAAACAGGGCGGTCATCTGCGCCTTGGCCGCCGCGTCATTGCCACACAGGAACAAATGGTGATCGCCCGGCACGAGCGCCGCGTTGACCATCAACTGGCAGTTCATCGTGTTCAGCGCCTTGACCACCCGGCTGTCCGGATACTCACGCTGGATTCGTTCGCCGAGGGAGTCCGTGTTGCAAAAGGCCATGGGGCCGGGCGAACCAGGAGAAAGATCGAGCGGGTTGGAAACGTCCACCAGCACCTTGCCGCTCAGCGCTTCCGCTCCGACGAGGGCGAGCGCGTCCAGCGAACGCGCGCCGTTCGTGCAGTTGAAGAGGATCTCGCCGAATTTCGCCGCCTCCGCGAAGGTGGCGCAACTTCCGCGTTCGCCCGCCGACTGGGCCCACGCCAGGCCGTCGGGATTCGCAGCGCTGCGCGAGCCCAGCGTGACGGAATGCCCGAGGGAAACGAGTTTGCTGCCGATGGCCTTGCCGACCATGCCGGAACCGAGAATGCCGATATTCATAGGGAGGGAGACAGAGAGTGCGAAAGATCGCGGCCGGCCTGATTGGACGGCGGCGCGTTGCAGGATTAGCTCTTCCCGGGAAAGACTGAAATCGAATGACGATATACAAGTTATTCACCCCATGAATATTGGCGGCTTCGACCTGAACCTGCTGGTGGCGTTCGATGCGATCCACGCAGAAGGGAACATCAGTCTCGCCGCGCGCCGTCTCGGCAAGAGCCAGCCGGCGCTCAGCGCCGCCTTGGGACGCCTGCGGGTTCTCCTCGGCGATCCTCTTTTTCTGCGCCAGGGCAACGGGATGCGTCCCACGCCGCGGGCGAAGGAACTCGCCGGGGACGTGCGGCGGGCACTTTCCGTGCTGGAGGCTTCCCTCGACCCGGCGCCGCCTTTCTCGCCGCCGACCTCGCAGCGCGTCTTTCGCGTCAATCTGAACGACTACAACCAGGCAGTGATTCTGCCCGGGCTGATGGCGTGGCTGGGAGCGCACGCGCCCTTTGTCTCCCTCCAGCTCAGCGACCTCGCACCCAGCGCGACCGAGCTGGCACTGGTTCAGGGCGAAGTGGATCTGGCGGTGGACTGCCACCCCCTCAAGCGGGCCGGACTCTATCGGCAACGCCTCTTCGACGACACGTTCGTTTGTCTTTTTCGTCGCGGGCACCCGCAACTGCGCGGTCGCATCACGAAGGCGCAGTTCCTCGCGTTGCCGCATGCCACTGCGCAATACGGCTCCGAACCCAGCTTGGCGGAGCGAATTCTGCGGCGGAAGGGCATTCGCCGGCGCAACGTCGTCACGCTGCCGCATTGCGCCCTCGGTCCGCCGCTCGCCGCCACCACGAATCTCATCGTGGTTGCGCCCCGCCGGCATGCCTTCGGGAGCGCCGCGCATCTGCCGCTCCAGATCAGCGAACCGCCCGTCCCGATGGGGGGCTTCAGCTCGTGCCAGTTCTGGACCGATCACACCCACCGCGATCCGGCAAACCAATGGCTGCGTGCCGCGATCAAGGAACTCGCCGTCGCGGCGGAGGCGGGCGCGGAGCGCACGAGTGTGAAAGTTTGAGGAGAACGGCAGGAAGCGGCGGGCGGGCAGGCACGGCAATATCTTGAAGCCCTTCGACTTCGCTTAGGGTGACAAATCCAATCGAGACGCCGGCGAAGATCCATCCGGCTTGCGTATTCGTCGCGGTTGAGCGCACGCCCTCAATCGAACGAGTAGCCGCCAAAGAAAATTTCGTCGGGCGCACCATCTCGATAGAGCACCACATAGATCCCATGGCCCCGTTCCACCTCGCCGAGAATTTCCAAATTGAATTCCTCGCGCGTCGGTTTTCGCGTCCCAAACAATTCCTCCAACTGCTCCGGCGGCACCGGACTGGCTGCGCAAAATTCCGGCTCCTCCGCAATGTGATCGAGATCGAGAATTGAGCGCGTGCCTTCTTCTGCGGCCGCATTTCGTGCTTCATCGATCGAGCGATGGCCCTTCCCGGGCGAATCGCCGGAACCAGCCATCTCCGGAAACATGGTCACCGGATGATACCGACCCGCCTCAAATTCCCGCTTCCGCAATGCATCCAGAGCGCCCGGCAGATCCGCCTGATACGGGACGAAATAATAGTAAGGATGACCACCCATGCGCCGGAGTGTGGCGGACCGGGAACTGAAGAAAAGCGAAAATGATTTTCGAAGAAGCGTCGCCTTTTTCTTCCTTCGCGCCTTCGCGGGCGATTTCTTCCGCTTGCTGCCGGCTACGGCGAACTCACCCGGACCCGCAGGAAGCGCCGCCCCGTTCCCAGCGGCAAGGTATCCGTCACCGTTACCGCCTGCGGCTGCCCCGGCAGCACGGTGCCGATCGTCGTCCACGCGCCTGTCAGATCGGAAGTGCCCTCCACGAGATAACGGATATCCGTCGAGAAGGCATTGCGATTGAATTGCACCGTCAGGTAGGTCTGGCCCGCATTGGTGGCCGTCCCCTGCGTCACCGGTCGGTTCGCCACTGCGCCACGCGCCGGCAGGTTGAAGGCATAACGCAGCAGGTTCGGATATCCGCTCCCGTCCGGATCCGCGGTGGCGCCGCTGATGGCGGGATTTCCCTGCTCGGTCACCGAGAACGAACTGCTCTCCCAATCTGCATACGTCTGTTGCCGCGTGATCTCGATGGTCGAGACGCTCAGGGCCGGCAGCGTGACCACCCACGACGACAAACTCATCGGAACCTCGCCCACGAAAACCGGCACGGGCTGCGTTCTTTCCAGCCGGTAGACCCGCGCCTTTCCGGCCACATTCAACCCGCTGAAGCCGACGTCCTGCGACGTCGTCGAGCGATTGATCGCCACAATGACATACCGGCCGGAGCGGGTGGAATCCTGGCTCAAATACGTCGCGACCTTCGAGGTATCGGTCGAGACCGCGGGAATCGAGGTATCACCGAAGCTGCCGAGGTTGCCGTCGTAATCGCGGAACATCTGGAAGCCCGCCGCCACAAACGGGAAACTGTTGGAAAGAGGCCAGTAGGTCGCCGCGAAAAGTCCCTGGCTCCCGAAGATCCCCAAGTTATCGGCCTGGGCGATGGCGCCGGCGATGTGGTTGTCGCCTCCATTCGCGTATTCCGAAATCGAGAGCTTCGTGCCCGCCCAGTTCGCGTTGATCTTGGACTGCATCCGACCCAGCAAATAGATGGGACCGCCCAGATAGTTGGCGATCCAGGAGGACTCCGAGTAAGTCGTATCCCACAAGCTGCGCGGACTCTGCACGATCGCCTGGATCTGGTTCGCGGTGAGGGTTGTGCCCGTCAGATTGGTGATGCGCGTGCCGTCGCCCGTGGCTTCCGAGTACCAATGCAGGTCGTAGACGTCGAGCAGACGGCGGTTGTTATCTGCCACAGAAGCCGTCTTCAAGTCCTGCAGGTATTTGTCCGTGAACCAGAACGAACTCGTAAATCCAGAGGCGCCCTGCCAGTTCACGATGCCGCCGAAGCCGTAGTGCACGGGACCGAAGAGCATGACGCCCGGATCCACGTCCTTCAGCGCCTTCGCGAGACTGACCGTGCGTTGGATGTACGTCGCCGGCGTCATCTCATTCGGACCCTGAACTTCGAGATGCGTTGATGGCCAGAGTTCCGGCTCGTTGTCCAGATTCACAAACGTCGGCGTGGCGGGATCCGTATAGATGTCGCCGGCGAATTTGCCGCGGAGTGCCCAAAGGAATTCGTCCATGTAGACGTTAGCATCCGACGTCACCGGCGTGGCCGTGAAAGCCGAGCCTTTTTTGAAAACCAGCGTCTTGAAACGGTTTGCCAAGTGGTTCGGATCGTTCGGATCGACGTTCCCGCTTTTGTCCGCCGAGACGTAACCCTGGAGCTGAAGGGTGACGAGGCTGGCGGTTCCACGTGTCCGGTCTCCGGCGACGATACTGCGCACGGCCTCGGCGGGCGTATTGCCACCGCCGAGATACGAATCGTTGCTGTACGGCCCGTAGTCGCTGCCGGCGTTTGAGGCGTTGTTCTCCCAATTGTACGCGGTCCAGCGATTCCCCCCGCTGCGATTCAGCGTCAAGTTGCGCGGCGGGGTCGCCAGGTTGTTGAGAAAATTGATGCCATAAATCCACGGCGAAATGGGATGCGCGCCCGCGGGATTGGCCGTGATGCTCACAGTCGGGACACTGGCCGTCGTCGTCGTGAAACTGGCCACCTGCGTCGCCGCATTCTGGAAGCCATCCGTCACGGCCACGCTCGCGGTGTAAGCGGTCAGCGGCTCGAGCAGATCGATTACCACCGCGCGGCTGCCCACAAGATCGGTAAAGCTCCGCGTGAGGTTTGCGCCGCCGTCCTTGTGATAAGTCACCACGGCGGTGGTGGCGCGATCCGTGTTCCAACTCAAAGTCGCCCGCGAACCCGCCAGGTTGCTGGCCGCGAGTCCGCTGATCACCGGCGGCACGGTGGGCGCGGCCGGCACTACGTAGGAACCGAGATAGACACCCTGATTCGGCGTCGCCAGGGGGTCGGTGCGATGATCCAGCGCGACGAGCCGATACTGAACCGTGGTGCCGCGCGTCAGGCCCGTAAGCACGGTGCTCTGCGTCTTGCTCCAGCCATCCGGGGGTCCTTGGATGACCGTGTTGTAATTCCCGACCCCGTATTCGGCCCGGAAAAGCGTTGCCTCATTCGTGGTAAACGTGAGCGCGAGCTGATCGTAGGTCGGATTCAGGCTCGCCGGGCCGGGCGTGATGACGGGCGGCGTGGTATCGTCGTCCCAGCCCAGCTTGACATTGGCGACCCGAAAGTGCGGCGAGCCCGTGCCATTATTGAAAAGAAGGAACTGCGCGAAGCGCAGGATATTGGGATGGATCGCCGGGAGATCCACGGTCACGTGAAACCATTGCCCGTAACGCTGGGCTGGCGTCAGCGTGGCCCAGCCCGGGATGAAACTGGTCAGCGTGGGTTGGTCGGAGAAGCCCGCATCTTCCAGGATGAAAAGCAGGTTCCCCTCCCCCGTCGTATCGGGCTCGAAATAGAGGTCGAACTCGATTGTCCGATATTCGTTGAAGTATTTGTACAGATTGACGTAGCCCGGCTTCCGATCCGCGAGACCGAACGCGTTGTAGGAGTTCCCCGCGACAAATCGCACTTCCACCGCCGTGCCGCTCCGGCCGGGCGCCGCCCCGGCAAAATCCGTAAAAAGAGCCGGCGTGCCTTCCCAGCACGAGCGCACCCAATCCGCCTGGAGCCCGGACTGATAGGCGATCTGGTAGTGCGCCGGGACGGCCGACGCGGTCGGCAGAAAATTTCCCTGCATGCTCAGGAGTAGAAAGAGGGCAAGTCGCCGAACGGGGAGAAAGCGACAAGCGGGCAGGGAAAAGACAGGCATATGCGGCAAAGGGGACCGACCAACTCTCTCCCAGAGCAACTTGGATGCCCATGGCGCGCGGAGGGTCGAACGTCGCGCTGCCGGCCGGGGCGGTGCGTGACAAGACGTGTGAGGCCAGACGCCTCCCTTCCCTCCGTTTCCTCCTATTCAAGAAAAACGAGGCCCTCGAGGCCGGTGCCGCCTCAGGGCAACTCGTACACCTCCACGATCGCGTTGCCGCTCGTGCTGTTTTTGCCGCGCACGATGGCGGTGTAGCTGCCCGGCGGCAGCGTGAGAATGATGGCGGCCTCGCGGGAGTCGGACGGCGCGAATCCGCTCGCGGCAATCTCCGCCGCCTGCGTGCTCTGCCAGTCGTCGTTTGACCCCAGCACGGTCGGTCCGGTGAACACATCGAGCGTGGTGTCAGTCAACACATTCGGGACGCCGAAGGCAGCAAGCGACGGACCCGCGGCGCGCACCAGCACGCGCTTGGAGCCGGTGCCGTTCACCACGAAGCCGGCGATCATCACGCTGTCGCCGGTGCCCACCGGGCCGCGGGTGGAGATGTTTACCAGGCGCGGCACCGCGGTGGTCTCAAGATCGTACACCTCGACCAGGCAGTTGCCCGTGCCGCCGCCATTCCCTCGCACGATGGCGGTGTAGTTGCCCTCGTTCAGCGTGACTACCAGGCCGCTCTCGCGCGGATCGCCGGGCGCAAGATTCGCCGTCTGCAGCGCCTGCGCCTGGAGCGCGACCTCCTGCCAGTCGTTGTTCAACACGATCGTAGCACCGTTCGAATCCTTCAACTCCAGCATCGGATCGGCCAGCACACTCGGCACCCCGAAGGCGGAGAGGGACGGTCCGAGGGCCCGAATCGCCACTTTTTTGCTCCCGCCGCGGATGGCGAATCCGGCGATGAGCACATTGTCGCCCGTGCCGGTGACGAGGCGGGTGGACACGTTGATGAGCTTCGGCGCAGTCGAGACCGGGCCGGCGATGAAGCCGCGCGCGGCGCCGTTGAAATTGCCGTAGCCGGCGATCTGGCCGTTGTCATTAAGGCCGACCGCCGAGAGCAGTTCCCAGCCATTGCCGGTGTTGTCGAGCAGGGACTTCAGGTCCTGCATGCGGCCGCCGGTGTAGAGGAAGGCCTTGAGGTTGCCGAACTGCGGCGAGTAATCGCCCACGATATCGCCCCGTAAGTTGATCGCGCGTCCGGCGCTCTGCACGGAGTTGAAGGTGTCGATGTCCCTCACCGTCGCGCCGTTGGAAACGAAGGCGCGATAAACCGGGCCGTTGAATCCGGCCGGGGTGTAGAATGAGTTTCCGGTGACCACGCCGCCGGGGCTGATGGCCAGCGCATTCGTAATGCTGCCTCCCAGCGTGGGAAGGATGGTGGCGACCCCGCCCGCCGTCAGCGTGAACCCGACCGTGGTGCTCGCCGTGCTGGAGAATCCGGACCCGACGATGGTGCCGGCGTTGTTGATGCCGAAGGCGTAGGCGTTGGCCAGCGGGATCTGCGAGCTGAGATCCGTGAGCGTGGTGCCGGAGTAGCGGAAGGGATGCGCTAAAAAGGCGCCCCCGGCGCTTTGCAGATAGTAGCCGGTGGCGATGCCGGAATCGCTGATCCCCTGCACGAAACTGTTCGATACGTTCGGCACGCCGGCCGTGGGATCGAAGAAGGTGCCGTCCCCGTTAAAGATGGCGGCGAAAAACTGCGGGTTTGGATTCGCGCGGATCGTGATGCCGCCGACGCGCGCGCTCGCATTCAGCGCATAGGCGGTGCCCGCCACGCCGGCGGTGTTGGGTCCGAGATCGATGAGCGATCCATTGCTGAAGAGGAAGGCGTGTTGCTGCCCGTTGAAAGAGCCGTCGCCGGCCACCTGGCCCGAGGCATTGATGGCGTAAGGCCGCCCGACGAAGCTGGCTTGGATGGTGTAAGCGGGAGGCGTCGGCGTGGCGGTGGGAGTCGGCGTAGGCCCCTGGGTGGCGGTGGGCGTCGGAGTGCTGGTGGGAACGGGTGTGCCGGTCGGCGTCGGCGTGGGCGTTCGGGTCGGTGCGGGGGTGGGTCCGGTCGTCGGCGTCGGTGTGAACGTTGGAGTGAAAGTGGGCGGCGGGGTGGGAGATGGTAGCGGCGTGTTTGTCGGCGTCGGGCTTGGCGTCGAGGTCGGGGTGGCAGTCGGCGTTGGGGTAGGCGTGGCGCTCGGAGTCGCAGTTGGCGTGGGCGTCGGCGGCGGCGCGCCGTCCGAGGTGTAGAGTAACGCATTCAAAGAGGATGCCGGCAGCGCGCGGCCGACGGCGGCATAGCGAGGTGCTTGCGTGGTCCCACCGAGGACCACGCCCTGGAATCCGTCGTTGCCGCGCGCGTAGTTTCCGCGGTGCGTCCACGTCAGGCCGTCGGGAGACGAGTAGATGTCTCCCAGCGTCTCGACCGCAACGAAGAACCCCGCGCCGAAGCAGACCGCGGTAAACGCGGCGAAGTTCCCGGTGGGCGAAGTCGGATTGGTGGCGGGGGTGAAGGAAGCGCCGCCGTTGGTCGAGCGGAAGACCCGCGAGTCGCCCACCGCGACGACCGTGCTGGCGGTGTCCGCGGCCACGCCGCGCAGGTTGTCATTAAAGTCGCCCGTGTTGACCACGACCGTCCACGAAGTGCCGTCCGAGCTGGTGGCGATGCGGCCGCTGGCGCCACAGCCGATGAACTTCGATGCGCCGTAGGTCAGCCCGATAATGTTTCCCGGATAACCGGGAACCTGCAGAATGTTCGAGGCTACCGGAATGCGAAAAGTGGTGCCGTCGGTCGAGAAGGTGACGTTGTTCGCATTGGCCCCGCAGGCGACGAAACGCGATCCGCTGGAGGCGATGCAATCGTAAGTCGCGGTGATCGCGGCGGAGTTGTCCGGATACACGGCACCGCGCGGGGTCCACGTGATGCCGTCGGGCGAGGTGACGTAGGGGGTGTTGATGTTGATTTTCGTGGCAGCGAATCCGCCCGGTCCGTACGCGATCCCGCGGAGATCGTTGCCGGTATTGCTCGTGCGCACGGTCCACGCGACGCCGTCCGGCGAGGTCACAATGCTGCCGCTGCTGCCGACCGCGACGAAAAGCCCGCCGCCGTAGGCCACGCCAAAGAGCGAGCTGGGAGACTGACTCGCGCGTGCGGTCCAGGTGGTTTGAGCGGATGCGAGGGTGGCCCCGCCAAACGCGAGGAACCAGCCGCCGACGGCAAGGGCCTTCATTCCCGCAGGATGCGCAGATTCGACCGGTCCTCGCAAGAACGCAGACAGAACCGAATTTTTAGTGGTCCGACAAAGCGAAATTGCGGCTGGTCCCGCAGAGCGCATGCGCATCAACTTAGGCCCTTCCGCCGGCACCTCCCGCTTCTCGGACTTGTTCAACCTCAGCTACTT
Source organism: Chthoniobacterales bacterium (assembly GCA_038226705.1). Taxonomy (GTDB): domain Bacteria; phylum Verrucomicrobiota; class Verrucomicrobiia; order Chthoniobacterales; family SZAS-18; genus SZAS-18. Next base: position 53,235 of record JBBRQH010000004.1, read on the forward strand.
ACCAGCTTCTCGGCAAAGCAACTCTCAACGGTAGGCGACCTTTCAGAGAGTCTTGATAAGTCGGTCGTAGTCTGCGTGTGAGCCGATGAAATACCAAAGAGCCGTATCGCCTGTCCGAATACAGACTGCGCGCCAGTCGAGGCCGATACGTGCCGAGAAAATCGGCTTCGTCGCGTGAATCTGCTTGAATTGGAGACTCCCGTGCCAAGGATCGCGCATCCAAGTGCGGTATGCCTCGAAAGCCTGTTTCTGGACGTGGGGCGGAAGGTCAGAAAGGAGCTTTCGGAACCGTTTAGTGGTTCGGGAAATCACGCTCCAAGTCCATCGGTTGAGTTTGTCCCGCCTCGAACTCGCAAAGCGCCTCGTCGGCCATGGACGAAAGCTGGACTTGGGTGGCCGCGAACGCCTCTGTCCAACGGCGCTCTGAATCCAGTTCGGCGAGGAGAAGCGAAGCGAAGGCGTCCTGCTCCGGGTTTGAAAGCTTGGAAGCGGCCGCAAATGCGCGTTCAAGAAGCTGTGTCACGGCCTGAAGGTATTCTCCGCATCGTTCTGGAGCAAGCGCGCGTGAGTCGCCATCGAACCCAAGCTCAGCCACGGGAGTATCCGCGAGCGCCGGCGAGGCGGACCTCGGCTATCTCGCCCGCTCCATCGCGTTAGCGGCGCTTTCCAGCGCGCCCGCCCAACGTATCCGCCGCTACGGCTGGCTGCATCCCCGCGCCAAAACGCGTTTCCTGCGGGTGCAAACCCTGCTCGCGGTTCCCCTCTTCCCGTGCGTTCCTCTTCTTCTGAGGTGCCGAGGTAGTGCGTTACGTGCCTGGACATACCGAGGTCGTCAGCCGGGGTGCGCGAGAGGTATGCCACGTGCCCGCGTTTCTCAGAGAGCGGATGAAAATGCGAAATCGCGACCGCCTGGATGCGTTAGATCCGAGTAGCGACACTTCGCCGCAAATCCGATTCATCGCTTTTTCCGGAGGTTGTCGCTTTCCCCGCAGAATCTTCCCGACCCATGAATTTACGTTTCCTCCTCCCCGCCGCCGTTCTGGTCATCGCCGTGACCACCGCCCGCGCGCAGGTCCCCCAAATCGTCAACTACCAGGGACGCGTCGCCGTGGGCGGCGTCAATTTCAGCGGGCCCGGTGCCTTCAAATTTGCCCTCGTGAACGCGGCTGGAACCACCACGTATTGGAGCAATGACGGCACTTCCACGGCGGGTTCGGTCCCCACCCAGGCGGTCAGCGTGACCGTGGCCAACGGGCTCTATTCGGTTTTGCTGGGTGATACGTCCCTCGCGAACATGACCGTCATCCCGCCCGCGGTCTTCAACAACGCCGACGTCCGCCTGCGCGTCTGGTTCAACGACGGCACGAATGGCGTCCAGCAACTCACGCCGGACCAACGCATCGCCGCGGTCGGCTATGCGGTCATGGCGGGGAATGTCCCGGACGGCGCCATCACGACGGCGAAAATCGCTTCAGGAGCCGTGACGAGCACGCAGATCGCCACCGGCGCCGTGGGAAGCGTCCAAATTGCGAGCGGAGCGGTCGGCGGCAGCCAGCTCGCGAATGGCGCGGCCGTGGCCAACCTCGCCGCGAGCGGCCAAAGCGGCGTGGCGAGTGGCGGCATCATTTTTTCCGCCACGCAGGATGCCGCTCTCGTCGCTGCCGGCTACGTGAACATGGGGTCAATGACGTCGGTGGATGGCTGGCAGCAGCGCGTCACCACCGCCCCGCCCGCGAGCGGCCGCTTTCAGGTCACCGGAGTCTGGACCGGCAGCGAAATGATCGTGTGGGGCGGCTGGACGCTCGCCGGCCAAGTCTATTTCAACGACGGTTCCCGCTACAATCCGGTCTCGAATACCTGGACCGCGCTCCCGGGCGCGGGCGCGCCCGCGGCCCGGCGCGGACACACCGCGGTGTGGACTGGCACGGAGATGCTCGTGTGGGGAGGAAGTTCGGCCTCCCTCTTCGGGGACGGCGCCCGCTACAACCCCGTCTCGAATGCCTGGTCCACGCTCATCCCGACCGGGGCGCCCGCGGCAAGGGCCTTTCACACGGCGGTCTGGACCGGGGCCGAGATGATCATCTGGGGAGGATCCGGCACATCGGCAAATCTCGCCGATGGCGCCCGGTTCAATCCGACCGCGAATGGCAATGCCGGCCTCTGGACCGCCTTGCCCGGGACGAACGCGCCGGCAGCCCGTTCCAACCACACGGCCGTCTGGACGGGAAGCGACATGATCGTCTGGGGCGGAGCGGATGCGCTTCAACTCGGCGACGGCGCCCGGTTCAATCCAACTGCGAATGGCAATGCCGGCCTCTGGACCGCCTTGCCCGGTTTGAACGCGCCCAGCGCCCGCTACTATCATAGCGCCGTCTGGACCGGCAGCCAGATGATCATCTGGGGCGGCACCACGAATGCCAGCGCGTTCTTCAACGACGGCGCGCGCTACAGCCCGGTCAGCGACTCCTGGATTGCGCTGAACTCCGCGGGCGCGCCCAGCCCCAGGGGACAGCAACTCGCGGTGTGGAGTGGTAACGTCATGGTGATTTGGGGCGGCTTGATCAACTCCACCGCGCTCGGAAATGGCGGGAAGTACGATCCGGCCAGCGACACTTGGAACACGTTGAGCGCCGTGGGGGCGCCCAGTCCCCGCTATGGAAGTGCGTTTACTTGGAGCGGCAGCGAGATGATGTTGTGGAGCGGCATCACGAGCGTTTCCGTTTATCCCACCACCGGTGGTCGCTACAATCCCGTGACGGATTCCTGGACCCAAACCGCCACCGCCGCGCCGGTGGCGCGGACCGGCCATTCGGCCGTTTGGACCGGAACCGAAATGCTCATCTGGGGCGGTGCCGCCAATAGCACCTACCTCAACGACGGCGGACGCTTCAATCCCGCCGTGAACACGTGGGCCCAGTTGCAAACCAGCGGGGCGCCCAGCATTCGGCGCGATCATGTCACCGTCTGGACCGGGACGGAGATGATCGTCTGCGCGGGAGCCTCTTCCCCCTCGACCTACTTGAACGATCTCGGAAAGTACGCCCCGGCCACGAACACGTGGAATCCGGCTTCGCCGACCGGCACTCCGCCCACCACGCGCACGCTCGCGACCGCGGTGTGGTCCGGCACCGAGATGCTGGTTTGGGGTGGCAACGCCGGGGCGGGCGCCCTGCGAAACGACGGGGCGCGCTACAATCCAACGACAAACGCGTGGACCGCGATCGCCAGCACGGGCGCACCGCCCAGCGCGCGCTACTCGCACACCGCGGTCTGGACGGGGTCCGAGATGTTGATCTGGGGCGGAAACACGGGCGGCTCCGTCACGAATACGGGCAGCCGCTATACTGCTTCGAGCGATAGCTGGACCACCCTGGCGATAACCGGGGCGCCGCCCAGCGCCCGCTCCTTCCATACCGCCATCTGGACGGGCACCGCCATGATCGTTTGGGGTGGTTCCACCGGCAACGTTTCCTCCGGCATGTTCGGGGATGGATCATCCTTCAATCCCGGCGGCTCTCCCGCCTGGACGGCGCTCCCGGCTCCGAATGCGCCCACGGGTCGCGCGGGCCACATCGCCGTCTGGACCGGGACGGAAATGATCGTGTGGGCGGGCTTCGCAATTCCCGCGAGTCCCGTCCTCGCGAACGATGGCGGGCGTCTCAACGTGGCAAATCAGACGTGGGCGCCCATGAACATCAGCAGCCCGCCGCCGGCCCGTTATCAGCCCAGCGCGGTCTGGACTGGCAACGAGATGATCATTTTCGGCGGCTCCGGGAGCACCTTCCCCTTCGGCGACACCTGGACCTATTCGCCCCCGCGGACCCTCGTCATTTACCAGCGACCCTAAGCTTCACACTTTTTCGGGAAGCGTTCGCACTCCAAGGGCGAAGCTTCGCGCTTTTTTGAGACGCGTTCGCACTCCAAGGGCGAAGCTTGACGCTTTTTTTGAGACCCCTTCGCACTCCAAGGGCCAAGCTTCGCGCTTTTTCGAGACGCGTTCGCACTTCAGGGGCGAAGCTTCGCGCTTTTTCGGGTCGCCTTCGCGCTCCAAGGGCCAAGCTTGACGCTTTCTTGAGACGCCTTCGCACTCCAAGGGCGAAGCTTGACACTTTTTCGGGTCGCGTTCGCACTCCAGGGGCGAAGCTTCGCGCTTTTTCGGGTCGCGTTCGCACTCCAAGGGCGAAGCTTCGCGCTTGGGTCGAGCCGGTTTGGGTTCGACGTGCGAGTATTTACCGGTGTATCCGCGATCGAGGCCCGTTTGGGTTCGAGGCGCGCGAAGTCTCGCCCTTGAATTTTAACCGCCCGTGGCGAAGCCCGGATAGAGCGTCATGCCGCCATCCACGAAGATCGTCTGGCCCACAATGTAATCGCTTTCATCGCTCGCCAGCCAGACGGCCACCTTCGCGATGTCGTCCGGATCCGCGATGCGATCATACGGGATCAGCTTCAGCAGTTCCTTGGCGGCTTCCGGTGTCGACCAGGCGGACGTGTTGATGGGCGTTTTCGTTGCGCCGGGTCCGATGCTGTTCACGCGGATTTTTCGCGGGGCGAGTTCCTGCGCCAGGCTCTTCATCAACTGCATCAGGCCACCCTTGCTCGCCGCGTAGTTCACGTGCCCTCCCCAGGGGATCGTCTCGTGCACGCTACTCATGCAGATGATCTTGCCCAAGGCGCGGCTGACCTCCGGACGCGGACCCCGACGGAGAAACTCCCGCACGATGGCGCGGGCGCAGAGGAATTGACCGGTCAGGTTCACCCCGATGACCGCATTCCACTTCGCCAGGGTCATCTCCGGGAAGGCCGCGTCCTTCTGCAACCCGGAGTTGCTCACGAGAATATCGAGCGTTCCGAACTCCCCGATCGCCCGCGTAAACATCGCCTCGACCTGTTCCTCGCTGCTGACATCGGCCTGCACCGCAAGGGCACGGCCCGCACCCAGCGCGTTGACTTCGGCAGCGATGCGCTCGGCGTCGGCCCCCTTGGCGTTGTAGTTTACCACGACATTCGCGCCCGCGGCCGCCAGGGCGCGGACACAAGCCTCGCCAATGCCGCTGCTCCCGCCCGTGACGAGGGCGTTTTGACCTTTGAGGGAAATGATCATGCGGAACTCTCGTCTGCGCGAAGGCCACGTCGAGGGCGCAACACCCTTCAAGGACGTCACCCATGTAAACAAACGGTCAAACATCGGCTATCGGCCATCGGCAGCGGAGCGACACAGCCAGACATTTCTCGCCGGGATCCTCAGCCAATCGGGCAATCGGCTATCAACCATCGGCTATGGACCTGCTGGCGTCACTCCCGGCGTGAGCCGCCACGATTCGTCAAAGACCTGCGCAGACACTTCGCGGGCGCTCGGCGTCGTCGTGCCGTTCACCTGCGGGCTGGGGTTAGCCCGGGCGGATAAGATCACGCGCGGGCCGCCGCGTCCGGTGGTCTCAAACTCGAGCGCTCTGCCGCTCAGGGGATGAGTCGGCAGTGCGACCAGCCAAGGCGCCCGCAGATCCTCCGCACCCTTCACTTCGCGGCCGCTCGCGCGCACAAAATGCCAGGCGAGCGCAGCCCGGGCGAGTTCGAGCCGCGTGACCGCATTCGCCCAAGGCCAGCAATGTTGGGTCCAAAGGCTGGTGGATTCATCCCTCACGTCATCGGGCGCGGCCTGGGCCGCCGCAAGGCGCTGCCAGGGGTCGGAGCGCACGGCCGGATCTTTTTGCAGTTTGAGTGCGTGCGCGAGCACCGCCGCATGACGCTTGGGTTCCAGGGGCCCGTATTCCCAAAAGCGCTGCAGCAAACTGTAGTACCACGGCATCGCAAAGGCGCGGGAGCGTCGCGCCGGGTTTTTGAGGCGCTCCCGCCAGCCAAACGACATCGCTTCCAGTTGCGGCAGACTCTCGAAGTAGCTCGGCAACACCTGGCTTTCCAGCCATTCGCGCGTCGGCAAGGCGCCGGCGATGAGAGTGGTCTCCGCCACGCTGGGCGGCCGGTCCGAGGCGCCCCACCGCGCCAATCCCGTCTCGAGCGCGGACGTCAGTGACGTGACCAGTTGACTGCTCACGATGTCGCCACCGGAGCCTCGCGAGGCGGCCGCCTGCTCCAGAATCCGGCGGCAAATCCATAAGGCCCGAACCACCCGGGCCGCATCCCGGCTGGCCAGCGCCTGCGCCAGTTCCTGCGCCACCACGTTTGTGACCCAGAAGGTGTCGGTCACGAGCCGCGCGGGGCTCGCCGCCTCTCCTTCGGAAGCGATCGCCAGCCAGTGTGAGCGCTGCGCCGCCTCGCGAATTCGGTTGAAGAGCGTGGCCTGGATCTCGGCGGAGAAAAGAAGGCCCGCCTCCGATGCTCCCGTCCTGGCGTTGTCATCCCCTTCCCGGGTATCTTCCTCGGTGTCCCCCACGTCCCCAGCCGGTGTCTCCGCCTTCGACGGCGCGGCCGCCCGGGCCGCGCTTCCCTTCGCGCGCTCGGCTTTTTCCGCAAGGGTCGCCGCCTCCGCCACCACGGCATAAATCGGACCCGCATCCTGTTCCGCCGGAATCGAGGCCCGCAATTTCGCGAGGCGTTCTGCCGCTTGCTCCGGGCGCGGCAATCCGCCCGCCCGCGCTTCGCCTTCCACGCGCTGGAGCGTGCGTTCACCGAACCATTTCACCGTGGGCAAGGCGGCCAGCACCAGCCAGACGGGGCTCGACCAACCGAGGAGCGCGAGCAGCATCGTGCCCAATCGCGCGGGCGGATGGCGGAGAACCTGCACGAGGCGCATCGCTTCGCCCTGCTTCTTGGCCGCCGCGATGCCCTTGAATTCCACCGTGCGAAGGCGCCGGAAGATGCGACGCAGCCAGAATTCCTCTTCCAGCGAGGTGACTCCTTCCGCCTTCGCCGCGTGCCGCAGATCCCGATGCGCCTGCGCCAGTTTCCATTCCAGCGGGAGACGCAGCAGCACGAAGAATCCCAGGATGCCCAGCAATATCCCCAGTCCGCTGTACCACCCGGCCACCATGAGCAGGATTCCGCTGGCCCCTTTGAAGAGCGCACCCAGGCGCGGGAACCGCCCGAGGAAGGCGACGTTCAGCAACTGCCCGCCATCGAGCGGCATGACCGGCACCAGATTGAAGAGGTTGAAAACGAGCACAATCCCCGCAGCCAGGCCGAAGATCGGAGGAGAGCCGGGGATGGAGAACGCATAGGCCGCAAGACCCAGGCCGATGACGATACCCGGGATCGGTCCCGCCAGCAGCATGATCACTTCCTGCCAGGGCTTGATGGCAGGCCGGTCGTTCAGCACGGCCGCCCCGCCAAAGAAGGGAATGAAGAGCAGGGAGGTGTCGCGCGACCCGAAAACCCGCATCATCACGAGATGCCCCAGCTCATGGAAAAGCAGGGCGAGGGTGAGCACGATCGCGAATTTCCAATCGTCGCGCCAGGTCATCACGGCCCCAAAGACAAGGAGGCTGAGGAGAGAAATGAGCGCCCGCGGACGACCGCCCAGACGGCGGGCGCGAGTGATGGCATCTGCGCTGCGAAACGCGTGCAAGTCGAGTTCCACCCGCGCCTCCTCCGAATACGCAAACGGCGGCTCGACCGGATTTCCGGCGAGGGCAGCGCCCGCCTTGGCGCGCGCTTTCAGGGCTCGCGTCGCACCCTGCAGTTGGCGGACGCCCTGGCGCAAAATCCACGACCAAGTCAGCCGCAAAATGCGCGGCGCCGATTCCACAAAAGTCCCGCGATCCGCCTGCCAGAATTTCCAGGACTGCTCGCCCAGTTCCGCCATGCGCTGCTCCACGTCCGCTGCGCCCAAACTCAGCGGCAGGGTGTGCCCTGCATCGGCGTGCGCCTGCACCCGTTCCACATGCCGTTTCCACAGGACCGAGAGCGGAACGTGCCCGAGAAATTCCACGGATCGCCCGGGATAGAGGGGCAGTTCCAATTCCCGAAGCCGGTTGTTCGTCTCCAGCACGTTGCCGTCGGCCAGAAACGTGAAACACTCCCAGCGCGCCACGCCCGGTTCCACCCAGCTGGCGTCGAGCGAAAGCCAAACCAGCGTGCCGGCCTCCTCGTGGCGCCATTGCCAGACATGTTCCAGCGGGAAGCCCTCCCGGGCGGAAAAGCAAAGTGGCCCGTCCGACTCAAAACCCGATTCCTCCAGACGCGACGCCTCCCCGGCCGCGCGCTCGCGAAGAAAAATCGGCGCCTCCGCCTCGGCTTCCGCCTGCGGGCGGATCGGCAGCCACGTCAGGGAGCGCAAGACCCGCGCGAGCAGCCCCAGGCGCAGCACCCAGAATCCGCCAAAACAAAGGGGGATCCAAAGGAGGGTATTATCGAGGAAGTCCGGCATTGAGGGCGTGCGGATACGCCGATCCCGCGGGGAATCCAGCGCGAATGCCGAATTACGAGCCAGGCGCAGCCCGGAAGAGATCGCAATTTAGCCGGACTCGATAGCCGATCTGGATTTCTCTCCGCCAGCGGAGCACGAAGCCGACGAAGCATCCCCTCGCGCCTTGTCATGTCCCCGCAGTGCTTCCGGTATCAGCGCTGCTGCGCCTGCCCCGGATCCGCCGGGCCGGAGTGTTCCCGGGACGCGTCTCGCCGCCGAGGCCGCCGCGCAAATGAGCGACCACTTCGCGCCGGCGGCCGCGCCGTTATCGACCTCGAGCTTGCGGAACAGGCGCTCCACCTGCTGCTGCACCACGGCGGGTGAAATCGCCAAACGTTCCGCCATGCAATTGGTGGACAAACCCCGGGTCACCAGCGCGAGCACCTCACGCTCGCGCGCACTCAGTTTCGCATCTGCCGCCACCGCGGCGCGGAGCAGCGCCGTGATGCGCTGCACCCGATATTCCTTTCGGGCGACTCCCTCTCCTTCTGCTTCCGCGCCGTGGTTGGACTCGCAAGACATTGCTCCATCCTCCACGCCAAAGCCGGCCCGGTGTGACCGAAATCTCGGAAATTTGGGGGTTCGTCTCGCGGACCCCGAGATTCGTATCGCAGCGGCGCGGACCCATGGTTCACGCGCCTGCGCGGTTTGGCGGACACAATTCCGGCCTTGCCTAAAATTGAAATTCGCGGGTGCTTCCGCCCATGCTGAATCGACGCGGTTTCCTGCGGACTACCGGCGCAGTGCTGCTGACCGCTTCCTTTGGCGGACTCGCCGGGGCAGCGGCCACTGCGCCCGTACCCAACCTCTCGGAACGACTTCGCGCCTTGGAGGCGGAAAGCGGCGGGCGCCTCGGAGTCGCCGCGCTCGACACGCGTGATGGCCGACACGCGGCCTGGCGCGCAGACGAGCGTTTCCCGATGTGCAGCACCTTTAAGCTGCTGCTGGCCGCGGCGATCCTGCGCGAAGTCGATGCCGGACGCGTCGAGTTGACCCGCCGGTTGCCGATCGCGAAGGCGGATCTCGTGCCGCACGCTCCCTTCACGGAGAAACGCATCGGCTCCAGCGCCAGCATCGCGGAGCTGTGTGAAGCGATCATCACACTGAGCGACAATCCGGCCGCGAATCTGCTCCTCCCGCTGGTCGGCGGTCCTGCCGGTCTGACGAAATTTCTCCGCGAGCTCGGCGATCCCACCACCCGGCTCGATCGCGTGGAACCGGCGCTGAACAGCGCGATCCCGGGCGATCCCCGCGATACCACGTCCCCCGCGGCGATGGTGGCCACCATGCAGACGTTGTTGCTGGGGGAGGCGCTGCGGGACGGCTCGAAGAAGCGGCTCATCACGTGGCTCATGGCAAATCGGACCGGCGATCGGCGCCTGCGCGCGGGCCTTCCCGCCGGCGCCGGAGCCGGCGACAAGACCGGCAGCGGTAACGATACGACCAATGACGTCGCCATCGTCTGGCCCGCCGGCCGCCCGCCGGTCTTGCTCGCGTGCTTCCTGACCGGCTCGAAGCAGGATGGCGCGCGGCGCGATGCGATCCTCGCGTCGGCCGCGCGGGCGGTGTTCGAGGCCTGGGAAAAGTAGCGGCCGGCCGCAACGCGGCCGCGTGCAGTGATACTTCGTGTTGCACAGATCGAGGGATTCGCGCGGCGAGCGTCGTCCTCGATAAGCCGCTCGCCTGCACTCGAACCCCGGCGCGTCCCTCGTAACTTTTACGAGCCGGGACTTACTGCACCGCTTTCTTCGCGGCCGAATCCGCGCAGCATGGGACGCGGCATCCCCCTCATTTTCAGAATCTTCCGCCTGAAAAAATTCGCGAAACTACACGCAACGTGCGTCGCAGTGGCGAAGGTTTACCATGAATCCCTTTATTGCGGCGCACGTCGGCGGCTTCGGTAACGAACCGGCGCCTCTCGCAGTTCCGCCGCGTCTCGTTCTCCATGGCACGGGCCCACCCCTACTGCGGATCGCCCTGTTGGTCGCCGCACTCGGTGCGCAAATCTTATCTGCGGCCGGTCCCGCGACCCTGGATTTGCGGTCCACCGCCCATTTTACGATTCTGTCGGGAGCCGGCATCACCACGACCGGCGGTGGTATCATCAATGGGGATGTCGGCGCGAGTCCGATCACTGGGGCCGCGATTCACCTCACCCAAGCTCAGGTAAATGGGACGATCTACGTCGTCGATGCCGCCGGGCCGGCGGGTTCGGTGATTGCGCAACGTCTGCTAAATACAGCCAAGGGGGACTTAACCACCGCATATAACGACGCAGCTGGCCGGCAGCCCACCCCCTCGGGACCGTTTCTAAATCCGGGCGCGGGAAATATCGGCGGTTTGAATCTGGGCCCTGGATTATACAAATTCACCGGCACGGCTCTCATCGTAGGATCGAATCTGACCCTGACGGGCGGTCCGGACGATGTCTGGATTTTCCAAATCGCGGCCGATCTCCAGGTGGGCTCTTCGATTCAAATCATCCTCGCGGGCGGGGCGCAGGCGCGGAACATCTTTTGGCAGGTCGGAACTTCGGCCGTGATCGAGACGTTCTCCGTGTTCAAAGGAACGATCCTGGCCGATCAATCGATCGTCATGAAAACCAGCAGCACGACGGAAGGTCGCGCGCTGGCCTTCAATGGGCAGGTGACCTACAACGGCACCGGCGGTTCCCTGCCTGCAGTGGAAAAACCGGAATTCACCTCCATTATCCGCAATTTGCAGGGGGACGTCTCGCTCGTGGTGCGCACCACGGCTTATCGCTTCCTCAGGCTGGAAAGCACGACGGATCTCTCGCCCCAAGGGACATGGACCACCATCACCACGGCGACCCCAACGACCAACTCCTGGGCGTTCATCGACGTGGCGGCGAGTGCGACAGGGCCCCAGCGCTTTTATCGGGCGACGGCTTCCGAGTTCTAGTGGCCAGATCCAGGCTGGCACAGAAGCCTCCCCGGCCAAACGTCCACCAAAGCGGTGTTGACGGCTTAGAGTAGATTCGGGCCAAGGGCGGACGGATGACACGTTCGCCCATACGCATTTTTGACGATTGCGGGAATGCGGGTCGATGGTGACGCTGTGCTCAAGGCTGCGAGCAACACTTGTCGGCCCGCCCGGAAATCTGATGAATACAAAGCTGCTCGCCGCGCTTGCCGCGCTGGCGGCGATGATCGCGGGTCTTCCCCCTCCGGTGCACGCGCTTGACCTGGCTCGCGCCGAAGCGCGCGTGGACGAAGCCGTCGCACGCTTTGGCGTGAGCGGACAGGGCGTGCTCGTCGCGATCCTCGACCGTGGCATCGACTGGAAAAACGACGACTTCCGCAATGACGACGGCACCACGCGGATCAAGTGGATCTTCGATCTGTCCGACGACGCGGGCGCGAATGCCCCCGGCAACATCTACGGCATCGGCACCATTTACACCGAGGCGCAGATCAATGCGGCGCTGACCGGCGGACCCACCCTTCCCACCCGCGACGCAGTCGGCCATGGCACCACCACCGCCGGGATCATGTGCGGCAATGGGCGCGGCCTGCCGAGCCGTAAATATCGCGGGGTCGCACCGAATGCGGGAATCATCATCGTGAAAATCACAGGTGGCGCACCGGCCCACGATGGCGAGCCTGTTGAACCGGACTTCTTTGACGCCAAACGCGCGTTGATTGGGTTCGACTTCGTGCGCGACAAGGCCGCCGCCTCCGGCCTGCCGTGTGTGATGCTGCCGAATATTGGCTCTCCGGGCGGCCCGACAGATGGCACGAGCGAATGGTGCCAGAAGGTGGATGGATTCGTGCGACCGGGACTCATTTATGTGAATGGCACCGGCGACGATGGGGGTGCCGCGAATCGCGCCAGGGGCACCGTCGCGGCTAACGGGGACGTCTCGATCCAGGTTCAGCGCGCCGACTTGGGCCCCCTGCGCCTGGACCTGTGGTATCCCGGGGAGGATCGTTTCGATGTCACGATCACCACTCCCAACGGCAGCTTCGGCCCGTACCTTTCGCCCGCCACCAACGCGGACTTGGATGTTCAAACCCCGACTGACTTCCGTTACTTCCATCTCGGTTCGAACTTCGGAAATATCTTCTTCGGCGCACTCAACGGGAAGCGCGAAATCTACCTCGCTTTCGACGGGCCGGTGGGCACCTACACGATTCAACTGCACGGCGCGACGATCGCCGGCGGCGGCAGATTCGATGCCAGCCTGAACTCCGCGACGATCGATAATTCCAACCGCTTTCTCACCTTCGCCTTTCCCGGCGACCGCGGAAACATCTGGGACGGCGCCTCGGCCTTCGGAAACATCTGCCCCGGCGATTATGTCATCCGCACGAACTGGACGGATATCGACGGCCTCGACGAGTCCATGACGACGCAGGGAAATGTCGGCGAGATCTGGCTCGGGAGCAGCGCCGGCCCGACCTTCGACGACCGCCTCGGCATCGACCTCACCGCGCCGGGCGACAGTCTCTTCACGACTTACAATCCGACTTCCTACGCGGCGACCTTTCGGTTCAACCTCATTCAGGACGGACTCGGAAAATACGGCCGCGCCAGTGCAGTCAGCGCCGCGGCACCGTTCACCACGGGCGTCGTCGCGCTCATGCTACAGATGAAACCGACCCTCGATCACGCCACTGCGAAACAAATCCTGCAGCAGACTGCCCGCGCCGATGTCTTCACGGGGGCGGTGCCCAATACGCAGTGGGGCTACGGAAAAATCGATGCGCTCGCTGCGCTCAATCGCTTGGCCGATTCCCTGCTTCGCATTACGGCGGTCCAGCGCAGCAGTGCCGATATCTCGATCTCCTACACCTCGGTCGTCGGGAAAAATTACCGCGTGGAATACAAGGACGATCTCGCCTCGGCCGCCGCGTGGACCGCAGTTCCAGGATACTCCAATGTCCCCGGAACTGGCGCCGTCCTGCAAGCGGTCGACACTGGCGGCGGGTCTCGAGCGCAGCGCTTTTACCGCGTTGTGTCTTTGCAGTAAGCATCTGCCGCCGCCTCGCGCTGTTTTCGAGGGATGCGCGTTTTCCTTCCGAGCGCTGCGTCCCCGATTCGGCGCGACTTTACGCTGGCAAATTGTTTGGACCGTTAGGATCGCATGGGATCGCATCACTTGCCCGGCATGCGCACCTACAGTTTCGACGAAATTCCGTCGAGCAACTTGGGGCATCCGTAAACTGGCTTGAGGTGATAACTCACAAATGCCTTTCCGATTTGCTCCCAGGCAATGGGTATAGACTGCGTGGGCGGGGGAATAGGAATGCTCCTGACCCCTTCCCTTCGCTATCGGACCTTCACAAATGGGCGCCATCGGTATCCGTCAGAAAAAGGAATAAATATTGGGGGGCTTCCCAGGCCGCGCCAAAAGTCGTCCGCAAGAACAACACCGCTGAAGTCGAGTTTCACGAGGTCGTCGTCCAACTCGTTGAAAGTGCGAAACTCATCCGCCTCAATCCCGATGAGCGCATATCGGAAACGTGGCGCGGTTCTCAACCGATCATAAAGCAACAACGCCAATTCTCTCATTTCCCGCTTCTCTTGTTCGCATCCCGCTCCACCTCGGCTTACGCCGTCCGGTACAACCAAGCCCCAAAAGCCTCCTTCAGAATCCTCCAGAATTCTCTTGTGAAGGTTGTGGGCCGAACCATCGCGGCCAACAAGCGGATCGACAAAATGCGCACAGAATTGCTTTGCCCCATCTCTGGTTGTCCCACATTCGGCGGATAGGGAAAAAATCAGTGCCATGGCAGGACAGGAATACGAGCACGGGACTCTCCACTTACAACGACGGCTCATGCTCAATCCCAACAAGCTACTGCGACGCGTTGTCGGAGGAGATGGGCCGGGCCTTCAGCCATCAATGCTTTCCTATCGCAACCCAGGCCTCACCTGCTTCGCAGGTTCAGCCTGGGCTGAAGCACGCCTTCGGCCATCAAATCTGGGACCAACACCGCGTTGCGGTGCCGTTGTTCCGCTCCGTAAAGTGCTCGCGTTGGGATCGGCAGCGCGTCTTTCGCGCGGTCCGAAGGGTCGCCATTCCTTTGCCCATGGCCAACGGCCTGGGTTTCCGTCGCAAACCGCCGCGGCCTGAAAGGTCGCGATACCTTTCTGGTCCACAAATCGGCTACTGGGTGAGTGGCGGCAGCTTTGTGGGACTGCGGTTGTTCCGCCCCACGAAGCGACGCTTGAGAGTTTGGTCGGCAGCCCCGGACAGCCGCTTTCAGTCCAGCGCATCCGTTTCGAGAACGGGATACTCGGAATATCGGCCCTTCAGATGCGAGAGCGGAGTATCGGACAAGCGGGCGGGACGCCCGCGCTCCCAGTGGTCGTCTTCCGTAGCGCAAAATCGTCTCGATCGCGCAGGTGATGTCAGTCCGGCGACTAATTTCAGCTCGATCACACGACGCCATTCATGGCTGCAAGGCAGAATCGCCTCAAGTATAGATGGAACCGGCACGCCGAGGAATGATTTCGCCTCTATGGAACAAGACTTTGCCGCTCCGACGAGTGATTCCTTCCCGATCGAACAAGACGGCGGGGGCCGCTAACACGCCGAGTGCTCGAGGCAAGAGGTCGCGCGCATTTCCCAACGTCGAACGCTCTTCTTCCAACGCGGAATCGTCCGGCCGGAACGAGGCGGAAGGTCGTAGCGTCGTGATTTTGTCTCGATCGAATGGGACACGGGGACTCCGAAGGATGAATTTGCCTCGATGGAACACGCCACTCGCTCGTTCCAACGGGATTTTGTCTCGATCGAACGAGGTGCCGTGTCCCGGCGGCGAGACGCGGCCTCGATTGAAGGACTCGCCGGCACTCCAGGGAGCGAATTCGACTCGCCCCAACGGGTCGGCGGCACTCGGCAACGCGGAATTGGCTCGAACGCATAACACGGCGTCATTCTGCGGAGTGATTTTGTCTTGTTGGTGCGAGACGTTGCGTGCTTCCAACGACCGCGGCGCTTGTTGGAAAATGATTTTGCCATCTTCCAAAATGGAATTTTCAGCTTCCAAAATGAAATGGTCTCTCGGGAACGAGACGGCGCGTCGTGGCGAAATGATTTTGTCTCGATCGAACGAGCCACGGGCGCTCAGCCACGACGCGCGGCCTCGAGGGATGGAGGCGCGGGCGCGTTGAGACGTGATTTTGGGTCGATCGAACGACCCGCCGTCTCGATCGAGGCACCCGCCATCTCGACCGAACGACCCGCAGCCACTCCGCCGGGAGCCGTCGTCTCGCTGGAACGATCTGCCGTCATGTTGCCGCGTGATTTTGTCTCTTTCGAGCGAGCCGCCTCCATGTTCGCGCGACCCGGTGTCCCGTTCCGTCGAGACGATTCCAGGTTGGGTCGTGACGATTCCGCTTTGTACCGTGGCAATTCCGCTTTGTCTCGAGCCAATTCCGCTTTGTCGGAAGAGGTTGTGTGTTCGGGGAGAGACCGTGGGGCGTTGTCGGAGGAACAATTCACTCTGAAGGATGCGGCAAACCCGCGCCGGGAAGGCGGTGTCGCTTGCTGGGAAGGTCGCGCGGCATCGGGTAATAAACGGCTCAGCTCGGATCGAAACCGAGCGCCAGGCCTTCAGCCCTCTTTGTTTTAAAGTCGCGACCAAGCCTCACCCGCGACGCAGATTCAGCCTGGGAGCGGCTGTGTCCTCACTGCCGTCGTTCCTCTCCGCGAAGCGGTATTTTCGACGCGCTCGCGATGCTCGGAGGTTGGGTCGGCAGCGGGGTCTGAAGCGTGTCGTTCTCGCGGCCCGAAGGGTCGACATTCCTTAGCCCATGGCCAACGGCCTGGGTTCCGATCGCAAACCGCCGCGGCCTGAAAGGTCGCGATATCTTTGTGGTCGACGAATCGGCTGCTGGGTGAGCGACGGTAGCGCTTTGTGGGGCTGCGGGAGCGCCGCTCCGGAAAGCGCTTGCGCTGCTCGAGCGCTCGAGCGTTTGGTCGGCAGTCCCGCAGATCGCTTGACTGCAGCGGGTCCGCGCGGGCTTCCGCCTTTCCGCTCCAATCCTTGCGGAGTGCTCGTCATTTGGCCGGTGACGGCGCATGATCGCTTCTCTCCTGCCCCTCATGAAGAAAACGCTCCTGCTCCCCCTGTTGGTTTCCCTGCTCGTGGTCGGCCCGCTGCTCGCGGAGGATGAGATCGTCATTGGCGAAATGGAATCGCTCACCGGGGGCAAGGCGGGCGCCGGCGTGGAACTCCACAACGCCAGCAAAATGGCGGTGGACGAGGTCAATGCCGCCGGCGGCCTGCTGGGGCGAAAGGTGCGGTTGGTCACGGAAGACACGCAGTCCAAACCCGGCGAACCTTCTGCCGCCATCCGCAAGTTGATCGCGCGCGACAAGGCGGTCGCCCTGCTGGGGGAATACACGTCCTCATATTCGCTCGAGGCCGCGCCGATCGCGCAGGAGAGCCATGTGCCGATGGTCTCACCAGGTTCCACCAATCCGAAGGTGACCGAAGTGGGCGACTACATTTTCCGGGTCTGCTTCATCGATCCGTTCCAGGGCACGGTGCTGAGTAAATTCGCCCTGCAGCACCTCAAGCTGAAGAAGGCGGCGCTCCTGACGGATGTGGCCGCAGATTACTCCATCGGACTGGGTCGATTCTTCGCCGACCACTTCACGAAGAACGGCGGCGAGATCGTAATCGAGCGGAGCTACTCGACCGGCGACAAGGACTTCAAGGCGCAGCTCACGGCGATTCGGGGGGCAAACCCGGATTTCGTGGTCATTCCCGGCTATTACGGCGAGGCGGCGCTCGTGGCCAAGCAAGCCCGCGCGCTGGGCCTCACCGTCCCGCTCCTCGGCGGCGATGGCTGGGGCGATGCCCAGCTCATGGCGCTGGGCGGCAGCAGCGTTGAAGGAGCCTATATCAGCGACCATTTTTCGCCCGAGAATCCGGAACCGAAGGTGCAGGAATTCTTTAAGAAGTACCGGGAGCATTATGGGCGGCAGCCCGGCACCGCGGCCGCGCTCGGCTACGATGCGGCGCACGTGCTTTTCGCGGCGATCAAGCGGGCCGGCTCGACCGAGGGCCCGAAGCTGCGCGATGCACTCGCCGCGACGAAGGATTTCCCCGGCATCACCGGCCGCATCACGCTCGATGCGAATCGCAACCCGACGAAGTCGGCCGTCATCCTGCAGGTGAAGGGGAAGGAATTTCGCTATGTCACGACGGTGGAGCCGTAGGGTGGGCCCAGACGCCCGCAACCGGATGGGGAGCGAAAGCGCGGCGCGCAACTGAAGGGGACAAGAACTCCACCGGGCGCACACCATCATTCGCGTCATTCCGACCCGATCAAAGCCGCGAAGTCCTCGGGCGGCGGCGCTTCCACGCGGATCCAACTGCCACCCGGCGCGGCAAACTCCAGCCGCTGCGCGTGCAGCGCATGGCGCGGCAGGAGGAGCGCTGCAGCGTGGTCGGACGTCCACCCTTCTGCAATAAAGCGCAGATACCACTGCTCGTGGCCGGCGGCCGACCCGTAAAGTTTGTCGCCCACGAGGGGATGGCCGAGGGACGCGGCGTGCACGCGAATCTGATGCATCCTTCCGCTCCGCGGCACCGCTGCAAGCAGCGCGAGCGGATGCCCCCCGTGGACGAAGCGTCGCAACACGCGAAACGTCGTCGCCGCCTGCGCGCCCTCCGGATGGATGCATTGTCTCAGCCAGACCGCCGACGGACCGCGCGAACCGGCCCGGAGGAGCGGACCCTCCGAGGTGCGCTCCTCCCATTCCGGCCAGCCGAAAACAATAGCCCGGTATTCCTTCCGCATTTCGCCGCGCTCGAGCTGCCGGCCAAAACAGCGCGCGGCCGAGCTCGACTTGGCGGCCAGGATGACTCCGCTGGTTTCGCGATCCAGCCGTTGCGCCAGCGAAACAGCGCCGCCGCCGGCTTGCTCGCAAGCAAGCCACTGCCGCAGCAAACCGAGCAGCGTGATCGTTCCGTCGGGGCGCGTGGGATGCACCAGGAGCCCGGCGGGCTTGGACACCGCCAGCCAGTCGGCGGTTTCCCGCAGCACCGGTATGTTCGCGTAGAATGCCAAAAGTGATCCGTCCGTGGTGATTTCTCACACAAAGCCACAAAGCCACGAAGGGGAAAAGGCTCAGGGAGATTGGGCCGTTCAGCGGGAATCCTCGCCCGCATATTCCCTTTTTGTGTCCTTGTGTCTGCGGGTGAGATTCTCTTGAGGCGCGATTGACGTTGCGCCCCGCTCCCACTGCGCTTCCTTCCGCGGTCCATGGCCGGACCGCAGAACATCGTTTATTTCGACCTCGAAACCCAGCGCACCGCGGGGGATGTCGGAGGCTGGGAGAACAAGCGCGACATGGGCATGTCGGTGGGCGTCACCTACTCGACGGCGACTGAGTCCTACCGCATCTATCACGAGCGCAATGTGGATGCCCTCGTCGCGGAATTGCTGCGGGCCGACCTCGTGGTCGGCTACAATCACATCAAGTTCGATTTCGAAGTCCTGACGGCCTACACCGTGCTCGATCTGGCGCATCACGTCCCTTCCTTCGACATGCTGCTCGAAGCCGAGCGGATCCTGGGACACCGCCTGAAACTCGAGGCCATTTCGCAGGCCACGCTGCAGGTCGGCAAAATCGCCGACGGCATCGATGCGATCAAATGGTGGCGCGAAGGGAAGCTCCACGAGATCGCGGAATATTGCTGCTTCGACGTGAAGGTGACGCGCCTGATCTACGAGCACGCGGAACGGCACGGCGAGCTGCATTACCTCGACAAGATCGGCACCAAACAGCGGTTCGAGATTCAGGTCCCGAAGCGTGAGTCCGCGAACGCCCCACAGCTCGCGCGGGTGTGACGGGCCCTTCCCCGCGCTCCCGCGTCATTTTCCGGCCCGCACTTTGCGTATCGCGGCTGAACCGGTCACTTTCCCGCGCGCGCCGTTCGCGGCCGCGTTTCCGCTTCGTCTTTTGCCATGGAACCCCCTCCCCATTCTGAAACGGACACCGAAATCCGTTCGTACTTTGTCCGCGGACGAAATGCGCTTCTCGCGCGCGCCGACTTCGGCGGACTGTATATCGATTACTATCTCCATCAGGGGCAATACGGTTTCCAGCATGAACCCGCTCATGATGGACTTCTGAAAGAGACGCTGGCCGCCATCGGACTGCATTGCGCGTCGCGCCCGTGGAACGAGGCGCCGGCCTGGACGATTCACCTGGAGGATCCCCTGTTGAATCTCTTCGCCGCGGGCGACAATCGGCGCGGCACGCTGATCGGGCAGCTCTTCACCGACAACGTGAAACGGGTTGGCCAGCCGCGCTTCATTTCCGATGTCGCGCGCGAGCGCGCCGAGACCCGCCGGAGCGTGGTGGATCTCGATGGCGTGCGGCCGGATATTTTTGTCATCGCGGAGCGCTACTATGAGAAGAGCGAGCAACGTCCCGCCCGCTTTTTCCGGGCTGGGCCGGAGGACTTTGTGCTCGTTTCCGCCCAGCCGGATTGCGACCTGGATTGGCTCGCCTCGCTGAATGACGATCTAATCGGCACTCTCGACCAGCGCGAGACCCTGGCCTTGCTCGAGCAACGGCACTATCGCTGGGAATGCGGCTGCTCGCAGCAGCGCATGCACGCCGTGTTGGCTCCAATGCTGCGCACCGATGCCGAGCATCTTTTCGCCGGGGAACCCAGCCTGCGCATGAGTTGTCCGCGCTGCGGGGCGCGCTACGTCATCACGCGCGAAGGGCTGGAGGCGTTTGTGGCCGATACCTCGGTTCAGAAAGAGTGACTTCGCCGGCAAACCGGCGCCGGGCTCGGCAGGAAATGGCCTCCACAAACTTCATGCGCGTGACCGCGTCTGCGCGTTTGTTCCTGCGATGACTCAATCCCCCACCAACGAACGATTCAGCGCGCTCGGCCGGCTCTTTGGGCAGGACGCGTTGACGCATCTCGCGGCCGCACACGTGACGGTCGTCGGCGTGGGCGGAGTCGGCTCGTGGGCCGTCGAAGCGCTGGCGCGTTCCGGCGTAGGCGCTCTCGCGCTCATCGACCTCGACGATGTCTGCGTCACCAACATCAACCGGCAACTCCCTGCCCTGGAAAACACGATCGGACGGCCCAAGATCGACGTGCTGGCGGAACGGATTCAGCTCATCTCGCCCGCTTGCCGCGTCGAGCGGAAAGCCGCGTTTCTCTCCGCCGAGAATGTGGACGAGTTGCTGGCGGACCGGACGGATTTCGTCATCGATGCGGTCGATCGGCGCACGACCAAGTGTCTCATCATCGCCGCGTGCCACTCCCGGGGGATTCCGGTCCTGACCTGTGGAGCGGCGGGCGGAAGACGCGATCCCACCGCGGTGCGCTGCGGCGACCTAGCCTTCTCCGTGAATGACGAGCTCCTCCGCCAGGTGCGTAAGAAGCTGCGCCGCGATCACGGTTTCCCGCCTGGGACGGCGGTCGAATTCGGGGTTCGCTGCGTTTATTCTGCGGAGAAACCCATGTTTCCCTGGTCGGATGGCCAGGTCGGCGCGGAGCCCGAGGAAGGCAGCTCCCTGCGACTCGATTGCGCGACGGGGTTTGGTTCGGCCGTTTTCACGACCGGCGCATTTGGACTGGCGGCTGCCGCCGAAGTCGTCCGCCGAATTGCGCTGCCCTGACCTGGAGCGGTTTCAAAGGTCGTCACCGGGCCTCTGAAGCGCCCGCAGCAGACGGAAGGACGGCATTCATCCGCGCGGTTCCATGCCACCGGATCACCTTGGAATCGGCAGGCGCAAAATGATGCCGAACCGCAAGTTTCCTGCCACTCTGCGCACCGAGACACGACGCGTCTGCCAAAATGCCGGCGGCAAAGATCCGAAAAAGCGGCAAACGAGCAGGATTTGCGTGCGCGCGCCGAGTCCGTTTCCAGCATAGTCACCGGGCAACCTTGTACGGGCTCGCCCGGTTCTAAGCTTTTTTCGAGCAGCCGTTTGTCATTTTTGAAGACCGGGCAAATAGGGCCGCAAAAGGGCGAACGCGCAGGGTTGGCCCTTTCGGCCGGGCGGATCGGAAAAAAAGGCTTGTGTTTTCCCCCAAAAATATTCTTCTCCGTCTGGCCGCACGTTTGACGTCGAACGCGCGCGCTATCTCCGCTGTACGAACCATTTCTCACGACTCCTCTCACCCCCACATCATCCATGCACCTTAAGAAAACCCTCGCGCAGAGTCTCGGCGCCGCCGCCCTGTTTCTCGCCGCCTCAACCTCCGTCTCCGCGCAAGCGTATGTCGAGAATCCCGATGCTGGCCAAACGGTCGCCACCGCGAGCTTCACGGGACCGCTCAACTTCGTCCCGCTGATCGCCATCTCCGGCAATCTTCCCCCTTCGGCCGGGGTTTCCGTCGATGTGGATTTCTTCCTCATCACGATCAATAACCCCGCAGCCTTCTCGGCTTCGACGGCAAATGTCTTCACGACCGCCGGCATGGACACGCAGATCTTTCTGCTGACCTTGATGGGGGTGCCGATCATCCTGAATGACGACGCTGCCAGCGGCACAACGCTGGCCTCGACGATCCCCGCGGGTTCGCTCAACATTGGCGCCAACACTTACATTCTGGGCATTTCGCTCAATGGGATCGACCCCGCCACGGCGGCCGGCCAGTTGCTCTTTGCCAACGGCCTGAGCACCGACCTGCGCGGCCCGAATCCCTTCCTGACCGGCCCGTTGGGCTCGTTCGTCGATCAAGGCTTCGCCAACACCGGCGGCGCTTATCAAATCAATCTCACGGGCGTGACGGCGGTGGCAGTGCCCGAGACTTCGACGGTCCTCGCCGGCCTCTTCGCGCTGGCTGCCCTTGGCTTTGTTTGGATCCGTCGCAATCGCACCCCCGCTCTCGCCCTTCAGTCGTAATTCTTCCGTCCCCCTCGTCCGTTACCCAATCACATGAAATTCCATCTCAATTCACGCAATCAGCGAGCGCTCTTTCGCTCGCTGACTGTCCTAGGCGGCACCTTCGCGCTGGGTGTTTCGCCCCTTTTCGCCGGCAATGCTCCCGCCAATCTGGGCGCCGGCCTCGATGTACTTTACAAGTCGAACGTGCAAAAGCAGGAAGCGGCTAAGGGCGCGGCGGCCAAGGGCGCGCCGGGCCGCTCCACCCCCGTTCTGACCGATGAACGCCAGGCCGAGGTCGACCTCCTCAGCAGCGCGATGACCGACGCCCAGGGGCGCGTGCTCGTGCAGATCCATTTGAATGGCGATCAGGCCCTGAAGTCCGTTGTCGACGGTCTGGGCGGAAACGTCGAAATCGTCGCCTCGACGGCCGATTACCGGAATGGCTTGGTGGAAGGCTGGATTCGCGTCGAAGACGCGGCCGCCGTCGCCAAGGTGCGCGGCGTCAGCTCCGTCATCCTCCAGCATCGTCCGGTCAACAACGTGGGCGCCGTCACCCAGCAGGGCGTGAATCGCCATCGGGTTGACCAGATCCCGCAGTTCAATGGGACTGGCATCTCGATCGGAGCGATGTCGGACAGCTACGACACGGCCACTTCGGCGACCACCCACGCCGCCGCCGATGTGCTCAGCAACGATCTTCCCGGCACGACCAACACCGCCGGCAACACAACGCCCGTCGTCGTGCTCCAGGAAACCGGCACCGGCGCAGATGAAGGTCGCGGCATGCTCCAGGTCATTCATGACATGGTGCCCAAGGCGCGCCTCGCTTTCGCCACGGCCAACGGCGGTCCGTTGAACTTTGCCAACAACATCAAAGCGCTCGCCGCCCTCCCCGGCTTCGCCTACCCGCCCGCCACCCAGCAGGGCTTCAAGGCGGATATCATCGTTGACGACATTAGCTATCTCAATGAGCCGATGTTCTCCGATGGCATCATCACGCAGGCCGTCGACGCCGTGAATGCCGCGGGGGTGCACTACTTCTCGTCGGCCGGAAATCGTCCTTCGACCAACGGTTACTTCTCGAACTTCCGCCCTGCGGGCGATTCCGCCGCCGCCGCCGCCGCTTCCGGCATCAATTTGGCCGGTGTTTCGCAGGCGCTCTACGCCGGTGGCTTCCACAACTTCCGCACCGACGGCACCGTGGACATCGCGCAGACCCTCGTGCGCACGGCTGGCAGCGGAAACAGCAACCGCCTCGTCTTCCAATGGGACGATCCGTTCGATGCGATTTCGCCCGGAACCCAGGTGTTCACCCAGCATGCGGTTTTTGCCGGAACGACGCAGAATTTCACCCCTGTGCCTTTGGTGGCCGGGGTGCCTTCGCGCGTCACGGCAATCGCGGATGCCGGCTCCCTCTTCGACGCCATTGTGACGGTCCTCGACCCGTCGAACAACGTGGTGATCGGCCCGATCGATACCGGCACCGATGAGACGCTCTTCTTCACCCCGACCGTGACCGGAAACTACACGGTCCGGATCGATGCGTTTGGCGGAACCGTGGGCGGCTACACCGTCTCGGCCTTCTCGAACAGCAAGCCGCTCCTCACGACCGACTTCAACGTGCTCTTCTTCCGGGCGGACACCGGCGCATTCATTCCGGCCGGCATCACGGCGGGCTTTGGCGGGAATAACTTCGGGACGAACGAGCCGCTCGAACTTGGCAATGTTCCGTTCCCCACGGGCCAGTCGCAAATCCAGGTGGTCTTCGCCCGTGCGAATAATCCAGTAGGACCAGCGGCTTCCCGCCTCCGCTATGTCATCTTCGACAGCGGCAGCGCCACGACGAACCCGGCAGAATACATCAGCTACCAGTACCCGGTCACGTTCGGACACAACTGCGCCCGGGATGGTCACGGTGTCGCGGCTTACAGCGCGTTCCGCCCCAATATCCCGGAAGGCTTTACGTCGCCCGGCCCGATGATCAACCTCTTCGACAACGCTGGCAATCGCCTCGCGGCCCCGGAGATTCGGGAAAAGCCGGACCTCGCGGCGATGGACGGATCGAACACCACGTTCTTCGTGAGCGATTCGGCCAATGACGCGGATACGTTCCCGAACTTCTTTGGCACGAGCTGCGCTGCACCCAACGCGGCCTCCTGCGCAGCGCTCGTCCTGCAGGCGAAGGGCGGCCCCGGATCAGTGACCCCGCGCCAGATGAAGAAGATCCTGCAGTCGACCACCTTCCCGCACGACCTCGATCCCTACCTCGCGAAAGCCCAAGTTCGAACCCCCGGCGGAAAGCTGACCATCAACGTGAATGCCGATTCCAGCAATTCGAGCGGTGGGCAAGCGGCTATCGGTGCAGCCTTCGACCGGACGGTGGTTTCCGTGAACTACGTCGGCGCCAGTTCGATCAAGACGCTGACCTTCGACCTCTCTGGGGGCAACACGACGGGCGGCAACGATACCGGCGCCTCGTTCCCCGGCCTCGTTTGGGATACTCGTGGAGTGGGTTCGGGCGGCCTGCCGTTTGTCCTCGGTAACCTCACGGGCCTCGCCGCCTCGGACATCGTCGCCACGAACCCCCCAGCTTCGCAGGCGCCCGCGCCTTCCCTTGCCGGCCACTTCTATCAAATGACGCTGACGTTCACCGACAATGCCTTCACCGGCGGAAAGTCGTTCACCTTCAATTCCGATCGCGACGAACAGCGCAACGCGAGCCTCACTTCCCCGGCGACCGTGGGCGGCAATTCGGCCGACCTCTGGGGTGCCAATGTGCTCATCCCCGCTGGCACGATCGCACCCGGTGGCGCGACGATCAGCGGCACGATGCAGGACGGCACGCCCTTCTCGGGCACCTTCCTCAATCGCATCGGTGCCGGTTATTCCCCGCTGGATGGCTACGGCTTCATCAATGCGCAGGCGGCGGTGGCGGCTCCGCTTCCCCCTCCGTAACCTCTAGCGGTTCCTAAATCAGCTCACCCGAAGAGCGCGCGAGTGACCCTCGCGCGCTCTTTTGTTGGTACCAGCCAGCGTTCGTCCTCAGTCTTTCGATCAACCCACCTGCGAACCGAACAACCGTGTGAAGTTTTCGGCCAGGAGCGACTGCAGCTCGTCGACCGGAATTTGCCTGACTTCGGCGAGACCAGCCGACGCGACTTCCAGGTTGCGCGGATCGTTGACCGGCTGACCCGATGGATCTGTGAGCGGGTACGCGTTGCGTTCCGGCGGGGGTCCAAGATCCGGCGCGTCGGTCTCGACCAGCAATCGCTCTCGCGGCAGTCGTGCAAAAACCTCACGTTGTGCGCTCTTTCGCGGCTGGAGAAATGACGGCGAAAACGAGAAATAAGCGCCGTGGTCCGCGAGCACCTGTGCGGTCTCGAGCGAACCGCCATACGCATGGATCAGGAAGCCACTTTCCGGCAGGGTCCGTTCCCGCACGAGCGCTTCCAGCGCGCCCCAGGCCTTCAGGCAATGGATCGTGACCACCCGCCCCAACTGGCGCGCGAGCGCGAGTTCCTCGCGCAACACCAGCATTTGGTCCGCGAGATCGTGCCCTTCGATCCAGCGATCCAATCCGACTTCGCCGATCCCGGCAGAAGGATTCGCCTCCAGGACGGCCTCGAGTCGTTCGCACCACCCGCCCGAGCGCGCGCCGACATGCCACGGGTGCAAACCGAACGCCGGGATCACCCACGCCTCGGCTTGCGCGAGCGACGCCACGTCGGCCCAATCGCTTTCCTGCGTCCCGTTCACCACCGCCCGGCAGCCACGGTCCCGAAGCTCGCGGAGAAACGCACCCCGCACCGAATCGAGTCGGGCGTCCTGGTAGTGGCAATGCGCATCGAAGAGCGGGCTCATGCGTTTTGCCGCCGTCCTACCGCGTCACCTTCAACGGCGCAATGCCCGCACAGGCGCCTGCACCTGCGAAAGCTCAGGTAGCGAAATCCAAACTGTCAACGTTTGCGCGCGCGCTGGCATTCCGCCTCCGCCACGCCTAGGATTTCGGCTCGACTCAAAACTTCATCTCCTTACTACCATGGCCTACGAACTCCCTCCCCTGCCTTACGCTTTCAACGCTCTCGAGCCGCATCTCGATGCCCGCACGATGGAGATCCATCATGACAAACACCACGCGGCCTACGTGACCAACGTCAATAACGCGCTGAAGGATCATGCCGATCTCGCGGCCCATTCGCCCGAGGATCTGATCAAGCATCTCGACAAGCTGCCCGAGGCCATCCGGCCAGCCGTGCGCAACAACGGCGGCGGCAATGTCAATCACTCCATGTTCTGGAAAGTCATGGGCGCCAACGCCGGCGGGGCGCCCACCGGCAAACTGGCCGAGGCAATCGACGCGGCCTTTGGCTCGTTCGATGCCTTCAAGGAAAAGTTTCAGGCTGCCGGTGCCGCCCGTTTCGGCAGCGGCTGGGCCTGGCTCGTCGTCAATTCCGCCGGTGGCCTCGAGGTCTGCTCAACCGCCAACCAGGACAATCCCATCATGGGCAAGGCCATCGCTGGCTGCGAAGGCCGGCCACTCCTCGGCTGTGACGTCTGGGAACACGCTTACTACCTCCATTACCAGAACCGCCGTCCCGACTACCTCAAGGCCTGGTGGAACGTGGTAAACTGGAACGCGGTGGCCGCGCTTCTGGGTTAAGTCGCCGCATCTACTAATTTCGACTTTTTCGTCTAGACGCCCCGCCTTCCGGCGGGGCGTTTTGCTGGGCGCGCGCGCTCAGTCGTGGAACAGCGGAGAGACCGCCGATTCCGGCTCCCCCTCGGGCCACATCCGGGGCCGCTGGATCTGCACAAACTCGACATCGCGTTCGCTCAATTCGAAGCCGCGCGTGGAGGGCTTCTGCTCGGGCAGGTCGTCCAGCCGAAGCGTTTGCTTTTCCGGCCCGCGCGCGTTCCGGGGTGGCTTGCGCTGAAACTTCTTCAATTTGTATTCGCGGTACTTCACGTAGATCCGCTCCAAAACTTCATCCGTCAGAAGGTGGAAACGCATTTTTTCCGGGATGCAGCGGTATTCCTTGTCGAGGATCACGCCGCCAAAAGAAAACTTCTTCACCCAACTGACCGCCCGGCTGCCGAAGACGGCGAGGTAGGCTTTCTCGCGGTCGAAAATCTCGAAGCGTTCCACATCGCGATCCACGAAGAGCTTTTCCGGTGGTGCAACGACGCGGTAGCGCCCATCGGAATGCACGACGAGTATGCGGTCCAGTTCGGAGCATTTGAAGGCCGGCTCGACGCCTTCGCCCTTCACGTCCCAGCCGAGGTAACCCCGCACTTTGTCGTAGGCGATGGACAGGTTCTTTACCGCCAGTTCGCGCTTGTCCGCCTCCTCGAAGGTCGTGATGCGCGTGCGGCGCGGATACAGTTTTGCGTACGTCTTGAGCAGCCCCTTGAGGTAGGAGATCGCGAAGCGTTTCAGGTTGCCGAGGTTTTCCTCGGTCTCCGCGAGCCCGGAGACGGCATCCGCGATCTCTCGGCGGTTCTGGCTCAGATCGAAGAGCGATATGCGCTTGATCCGCAGCTGCAGGAGCGCCTCGACGTCCTCGAGCGTCACCTCGCGTCGAAGCTGGGCGCGAAAGCGATTGACTCCCACCAGCACCGCCTGTTGCACCGCCTCGTAGGTCTCGCTCTTCTCGATGTCCTGGTAGATCCGGTTTTCGATGAAAATACGGGCGAGGCTCTTGGCGTGGATTTCCTCCAGCAGCCGGGCGCGGCGCAATTCGAGTTCGCGTTGCAGGATCTCGAGCAACTGCGCGGTGTTTGCGCGCAGGATCTCGTCCACGTCCATCTCCACCGGGCGGTCGCCCCGGATGACGATGGGACGCGTGCTCAGCGACTGCTCACAGGCCGTGAAGTGATAGAGCGCGGCGATGGCCTTCTCGGGGTCCTCGCCCTTCTGCAGCTTCACTTCGACCTCGACCCGCTCGGCGGTGAAATCGTCGATGCTGCTCACCCGGATCTTCTTCTTTCGCGCCGCTTCCTCGATCGAGGCCGTGATGGATTCCGTCGTCGTGCCGTAGGGGACTTCCGTGATCAGCAGGGTCCCCGCCACCCCCTTCTTTTCCTCGATGACTGCGCGCAGCTTCACCCGCCCATACCCCTTTTGGTATTCCGCTGCGTCCATCAATCCGCCGGTCAGAAAATCGGGCAAGAGGGTGAACGGCTTGTTCTGCAGGATGGCGATCTGCGCTTCCAGCAGCTCGCCAAAATTGTGCGGCAGCAGCCGGGTGGAGAGACCCACCGCGATACCGTCCGCGCCGAGCAGCAACAGCAGCGGCAATTTCGCGGGGAGTGTGACCGGCTCTTTCTTCCGGCCGTCGTAGCTCGGAATGTAGCGCGTCAGGTCCGCGTTGAAAATTTCGTTCCGCGCGAGCTCGGTCAGCCGGCATTCGATATAGCGCGGTGCGGCCGCCGCATCGCCGGTGTGCAGGTTCCCGAAGTTCCCCTGCCCTTCGATCAGGTAACGCCGTTGCGTCAGCACCACGATCGCATCGCCGATGGAGGCATCGCCGTGCGGATGATACTTCATCGCGTCGCCGATGACATTCGCCACCTTGGTGAACTTCCCGTCGTCACTCTCCCGCAGGGCGTGCAGAATGCGGCGCTGCACCGGCTTCAACCCGTCTTCCAGTGCCGGAATGGCGCGGTCCCGGATGACGTAACTCGCGTAGGTCAGAAAATTCTGGTTGATCAGCGCCCGGAGGACCGGGTCATCCGGCGGAATGTGCGCCACTTCCGCCGGAACGTCGGGCGGGGGCGGCGTCTCGCCGTCCAGCGGGAGCATCGGCTCATCGTCTTCGTTGGGAATGGACACGGACATCGCGGAAAAAAAAGCGGGCGGAAGGAATCCGTCACACCCCGCGCCAGAGCAAGGAGAATGGTGCGCCGGTTGCGTGCCAGGGCGTTGGCGGCGAACGTTCCGGATGTCGTCCGCTCCCGCAGTACAGTTCAAAATCGGCAATGAGCGCCTGGTCAAGGTCACCGATCCGGCCAGCCGAAAACTGCGCGGTCTCCTGGAAAAGCAGGGCCGGCTGGAGCACGGCGCCCTGCGCGTGGCGGTCATCGGCGGCGGCTGCTCCGGTTTGCAATATAAGATGGATCTCGTCGATGGCCCGGCGAATCGCGACATCCTGGTCGAGTCCGCCGGCGTGCGGGTAGTCGTCGATCCAAAAAGCGCGCTCTTTGTCAGCGGCTCACTCCTGGATTTCAGCGACGATCTGCAAAAGGGCGGATTCAAGGTCACCAATCCGAACGCGGTGGCGCATTGCTCCTGCGGCGAGAGTTTCTCCGCCTGAAGCGGCCGCCGGTTCGGACAACCCCGGCACCGCCAATGTGTCCGCTCTCCCGATGACCCCCGACGCGCCGGCTCCCGATGCTTTTGCCCTGCTCGGATTTGCCCGGCGACCGCTGCTCGATACCGACGAAGTGAACGCGGCGTTCCTTGCGGCCGCCGCCCCGGTGCATCCCGATGCGGCGGGTGGCGGCGATGCCGCCCGCTTCCGCAACTTGGATGAGGCCAAGAAGAAGCTCGAGAGCCCTCGCTGGCGTCTCCGCCATCTGCTCGAGTTGGAGTATCCCGGTGTCGCAACCCGGGCGCCCGAAGCGGTGCCACCCGCGCTCGCCGCGAGATTTGCGCAGGCCAGTGCGGTATGTGCGCGCGCCGATGCATTGCTCGCGCGCCGGGCGGCGGCGTCCTCCGCCCTCGCCCGGGCCATGCTCGCACGGGAAGTGCTCACAGTGAGCGACGAGTTGCAGGAATGGCTCGCCTCGCTTCAGGCCCAGGAGGCTGAAACGCAGGCCGCACTGCAGGCAATCGATGCGCGCTGGGAGAGCGGCGACCGCGATGCCGCGGTAATCCTCCGCCTGCAGCAGGCCTTCGCCTACCTCTCGCGCTGGAGCGAGCAGGCGCGCGAACGCATGCTCGCCCTGCTCCGGCCAGAGTGAGGGGAATAGCCGATAGCCCATCGCCCATTGGCTACCGGCGAACGGCAGCGGAGCGCAGCGACCCAGCCCGACATATTTCGCCTGATTCCTCAGCCAATCGGGCCATCGGCTATCGGTTTCTCCAGCTTCTCCCGGGCCGCTGTCATCAGCGCGCGTGTGAGCGCGGTCAGCGTGGACGACTCGATTCGCCAGTGCTGCCAATAGAGAGGAATCGTCATCGTCCTCCCCGCGACGAGATCGACCAGCCGGCCGCGGCGCAGGTGCTCCCCAACCAGTGGCTCCGGATTGATGCCCCAGCCAAGCCCCACCAGCGAAGCTTCCACAAAGGCGGTCGTGGAGGGAATCCAATGCGCGGTAAGCGGCACTTTGCGAAACCCGAGGACACTGGCCACAAACCGATGCTCCAGTTGGTCCTTGCGGTCGTAGAGAAGCGTGGGCGCCACCCGCATGGCCTCCCGCGTCACCCCCTGCGGGAACCATTGCCGCAGAAACGCGCGGCTGGCAGTGGCGCGATACCGCATGACCCCCAGGGGCTCGACGCGACAACCCTGCACGGGCGCCGCTTCCGCAGTCACGGCGCCCAGGACTCTTCCCGTGCGCAGCCACTCGGCCGTGTGATCCTGGTCATCGACTTCCACCTTCACCAGCAGGCCAGTCTCGCGCGCAAAGGCGGCGAGCGCGGGCACCACCCAAACCGCGAGGCTGTCGGCATTCACAGCGAGGGAGACCGGCGGCGTGCCTGCGCCCGCGACGCGGGAGGGCCGACCTTCGGCCGCCAATTCCTTTTCGAGATCCGATTCCAACAGTTCCACCTGCAGCGCATGCCGGTAGTAGCTTCGGCCCGCGGCCGTGGGGGACGCGGGTTTGCCCCGCAAGACCAGCACGCTCCCGACGCGGTCCTCGAGCTGCTTGATGCGCTGCGAAACGGCGGAGGGGGTGACGTGGAGCGCCTCGGCCGCCCGCTCGAAGCTGCCTTCCCGAATTACGGCCGCCAGCGCCGCCAGTTGGAGGTAATCGTGTTGCATTAGTTCCGCTAACGAAGGGTTAGGAAGTTTAGTTAGGCTAATCCACTTCCCACGACGATGCGAGGGGATGAACTGGCCTTCCTACTCCATCGGCTTTGTCGCCTCCGCCGCCCTGATCATCGCGATCGGCGCGCAGAACGCCTTCGTTCTCCGCCTCGGTCTGCTCGGGCAGCGCGTGCTTCCCGTCATCCTGCTCTGCGCGTTCTCGGACGCGGTGCTGATCACTCTGGGAGTGGGCGGCCTCGGCACCATCATCGCCTCGAGCCCCTCGCTGCTCGCGGCGGCCCGCTGGGGAGGGGCCGCCTTTCTGGCCACCTCCGGCGCGACCTCCCTGCACCGCGCCCTGCGCGCGGAAGCGTCGGCGCTCGCCGCGGCCAGCGGGCCCGCGCTTTCCGCCTCGCGCACGCTCGTGACCGCACTCGGCTTCACATTTCTCAACCCACACACCTATCTCGACACGGTGGTCCTGCTCGGCGCCCTGGGCGGATCACAACCACTGGCCGGACGCGTGCCCTTCGTGCTCGGCGCGGTCACCGCCAGCTTCACGTGGTTTTTCGCGCTCGGCTATGGCGCCCGCCGCCTCGCGCCCGTCTTCGCGCACCCGCTCGCCTGGCGTGTGCTCGATGCGTTTGTAGGTGTGCTGATGCTCTTCCTCGCGATCGCACTGGCGGCCCGGTAGGCCCGGCCACGCCCGTTTCCTCATTTCTTCGGTGCCTCCTCGAGGCGGGCGATAACTCCCGTGGGGCCATCCCCATCGTAGCAATTAATAAACCGAGGCGCAGGGCCGGCGGCGATCCAGGAAAATGCAGGTGGCGCCGCGGCGCACATCACTCCTCGAGCGCTGGCTCTGTCCCCGGGCCGGTCCGAAGTTCGGTTTTGCGGCGTCGGGCTCGTTCAGTCATCAGTCCGAGGCTCAAGACCAGGACGCCGCCGCCGAACACGAGTTGATGGGCATCCGCGAGGATTCGCACCGTGGCGGTCAGCACACCGGGCGCGGGCTCGGTCGTCCGGACCCCCAGACCGACCGGCAACGAGGCGTGGATCGCGGGGTCGCGGAGTAAATTAGCGAGCGGTTCCATCTCCGATTCGGGTACACCAAACGTCGCCTTTCCGCCGAGGGTTTTGGTCTCGTCGGTGGCGAAGAACTTTCGCAAGGCGAGCACCTGCGCCTCGTTGATGCGCAGAAGGCCTGGCAAATCCGATCGGAGATTTCTTTGGGTGATCGGCCCCAGTCCGATAAGCACAACAACGGCCCAGCCGCCGAGAAGCGCGGGATTCGTCCAGCGCGACCGGGTTTCCGTCCTTTCCAAGGCAGTGAGTTCCAGCAGCCGCCAGAGGCAGCAAAAATTCACGAGCACGCCTGGGGCGAGCAGGTCCATGTAGCGGGAGATGATTGAGGTTACCACGTGGTTGCGCGAGTACGCGAGGGCTGCGGCTTGCAGGATCACCCAAAATCCGAAGGGAAAGAGAAAGTCTTCGGGCGTCGGCTCAGCGCCTTTCCCCGGTGCCCGGCGCTGCCGGAAATGCCACCAGAACAGGGCAACAAACGGGCCGTAAGCGAGCAAGGCGAAGAGCGGGGAGAAGACATTCGGCCAGCTCAACCGCAGCGCAAAACTGTGCAGAAATCCCCCCACGGAAGGCCGGTGGAAGGATGCGAGCAGTTCCCCTTCGGCCCGCGTGAAGAGGGCAAAGCCAATCGCGGCGAGCAGAACCGCGATGGCGGCAGTCAGCCAAATCCGCGACGAATGCCAGATGCCGGGTCGAACGACCATCTTGACTCCGATCGCCGCCGCAAGGGCGAGTCCCGCGAACCCGCCGGAGCCCATGCTGAGGCAGGCGGCGAGGCCGGCGGCGGCGCCAAGCCACCATCCCGCAGAAAGCGGCGCGTGCAGCGCGAGCCCCCAAAAACTCAAGAGCGTGAAGAAGATGAGGAAGTAGAACTGCGACTGGAATCCCCAGAGCGTGTTTTGCCAGCCGAAGGGCAGGCCGAAGAGCAGGAAGAGCGCTCCGTAGAGGACGGGCGCACGGGCTTGACCGAACCAGCGCAGCAAAACTACACCCAGCAGAAACGCGCACGCTCCGTGCAGCAAAGCCCCCGCGAGCATCTGTACCTGCGCGTCCCATTGCTGCGCATTCACCTCAAAAAGCCCCAGCACCAGCACTCGGGTTGGCAGGATCCGATGTTCGTTGGAAGGCTTGATCAGGTCCGCCCATTGGAACTGCCCATGCAACCACGGCTGGAGCAGCTCTCTGCCTTCACTCCGCCATTGATCCAGAAACGGCAGCGGACTGCTGAAGGAATTGATGAGCCAGAGCTTGGCGCCGATGATGGCCAGGACGAGCCCGAGCAGCGCCAGGCGCGGAACTCTCCCAACAACTTGAGGCGGCGTCTCCGGGAGGGCGGTCTTCATTCCGGCGGCAAGGTCGCGGCAACACGGCCAATCAGGGCCGAAAAATTCCCCGGAGGTTAGAAGGCGGCCTGGATAGCGTTCACGCGCGCCCGACTTTTGTCCCCCGACTTCCGCGCGCCAGCCGGGTGGGCCGGGCGGGCGCAGTGGGGGGACGGACCTTCGGCTTCGCCTTTCGGGCCGGCGGCGGAGTCTCGACGGCGGCCTTGAGCATCGTCTTCACTTCGCGAGGCGTGAGGCGCCGCCAGCGTCCGCTCGCCAGCGAGCGGTCCGAGAGAGTTCCGATGCGCACGCGCACGAGGCGCTTCACCCGGTAGCCGAGGGCGAGGAACATCAGGCGGATCTGACGCTTCAGTCCCTGGCGCAGGACCACGCGCACGCCGGAGCCCTGCATCGGTTCCACCGACTCGGCGCGGGCGCGCACGCGGGCAGCAGGCGGTTTGGCAGGCGAACTCGCCGGAGCTGCGCTCTTCCCCTCGGAAGCCGCCCGGCGGGGGAAGTAGAGCGAATCGTCTTCGGGGGCGACAAAGACACCTTTGAGCAGGGTGGGGATGTGCGCGCGATCGAAAGGGCGGTCGAGGGTGACGAAGTATTCCTTGTCGACCTTGTAGCGCGGGTGCGTCATGCGCAGCGCGAAATCGCCGTCGTTCGTCAGCAGGAGCAGGCCTTCGCTGTCGAAATCGAGGCGTCCAGCATGCGAGACCGCGGGATATCCGGCCGGAAGCAACTGGAAGATGGTCGGCCGGTCTTGTCCAGGCTCGTCGCGCGCGGTGCACAAATAACCACGTGGTTTGTTGAGCAGGAGGTAGAGCTTTTCCTCCGCGACGACCCGCCGGCCGGCGACCACGACTTCGTCAGCGTCGCTCACCTTGGTGGCGAGATCGGAGCAGGTGGCGCCATTCACCCGTACCTTGCCACTCACGATGAGGGCTTCGACAGAGCGCCGCGAACCCAGGCCAGCGGAGGCAAGAAAACGATTGAGGCGCATGGGGAGGAGGGGTCTGAAGCTTCGAAGAATGACCGGCCTCGATTCCGACGAGGGCTGAACGCGTTGCGCCGGGGGAACTCGCCTATGGCACAATCTTGAACGCGCCTTAGCCCTTGATCTCGCGGCAAAGCGCGAAATTGTGGAAGCCGAATTTCCCGCTGTTTTCGATTTCGACGATCCGCTCCTTGTGCTGCTCAACCGTCTCGCCGGCAGGTGATGCCTGGGCCCACGCAGCGGCAGGGAGGGCCAGCGCGCAGAGTGCGCAAACGAGGCGTGGAATCATGCTGAAAGCTTGCCCGCCGCCGGGACGGTCTGGCAAGAAGTTCCACGCGGCGGGGAAGACGCCCGCGGGATCAGGCGTCCGGCTTTGTCTTCGGGAGACCGATGACGCTTTGCTTGGGCTTGAAGGCGCCGCGCTTTTTGAGCAATTCCACGCGCTCGTAGCGCTTCAGGACGTTGCGCTTGGCGGCAATGGAGCTCGTGCCTTTGAGGCTGGGATGCATGGACATAACGGGTCTCCTTTTTCTGGCGATCGGATTTGAGGGGCCGGGAGTATGCCTGAAACTGCGTGAAACTCAAATTTCGATTTCGGCCGCATGGTTTCCAGCAGGCCGCAGGGAATAATCGCGGCATGCACGATTGGCATCGTTGCAAGCGCCTGGATGCATCGCATAGTCCGGGTCCATGCGTCGTTCACCTTTTCTTTTCCTCGCCTGTTTCGTCCCCCTGGCCACCACGGTTTGGGCGGGGTCGGAGCCGGTCGCTCCCGCACCCATCCGCGAGACGGCACCCACCATTTTCACCTCGCTTTCGGCCACCCATTATTTTGCGAGCGAGTTCGATGGTTCGAACGCGAAAGTGCAGATGACGCGGGTGGCCTTCGACGGCGAATTCAATTTCACCCTCACGGCACCCTGGTCGTTCCGGATCGATTTCTACGCCGATGTTTCGCAGTACCGCCTGAGCCGCGTCGATTCGCTCCTGCCGGGCATCACGCACAGCCCGATTCGGAACACGGCCTTCCTCCGATTGCGGCCGTTCGTCGGCTACGACATTTCCCGCACTTGGCGCTTCCTCGTGGCACCGACGATTGAAATTGCCGGCGAGACGAGTGCCGATGTGGGTGATGCCGCCACCTACGGCGCTATCTTCGCGGTGCAGCATACCTTCGCCAGCGGCATCGCCCTGACTCTTGGGGCCGGCATTGGAACCCGGCTGGAGAAATCGTTCGAAGTCTATCCGTATGTGCGATTCCGCGGTGGCTCCCGGTTGTTCCCGAACATCGAGTTCGAGACGCGGCCCAACGGCGGCGCGGTTCTCTATCGCACCTCGGACCAGTTTGCCGTCTACCTTGCGGGCGCTTACGAGACCCGCGGCTACCGCCTGAAAAGCGGCGGTTCCGTCTCCAGCGGCATCTGGCGCGAGCGCGCGGTGCCAATTTCCCTCGGCGTTTCCTGGCGCCCGGCCAAGGCCATCAGCGTGAATGCCTTCGGCGGCGTGCAGGTGCTTCGCAATGTCCGGCTGGAGGACAGCAACGGCGACCGGATTTTTGATCGCGATGTCGCCGCCACGCCCTTCGCGGGCGTCGAAGTGCGGGGCACCTTCTAGGAACAGCAGGCACGCTTAGCCCGAGTCGGGCTCGCCAGCATGATGCTGAAGAATATCTTCCGCTTTCGCGAGAAAGCCGCGGGCCGGTTGCAAGCCGACACCTCCAAGCCGTTCCTCGAGCACCTCGAGGACCTGCGCTGGATGCTCGTGAAGATGGCCATCGCGCTGTCGCTCGCGATGATCTTCGGCTTCGTCTTCCGG
The DNA here is from genome assembly GCA_038226705.1 of Chthoniobacterales bacterium. Lineage (GTDB taxonomy): Bacteria > Verrucomicrobiota > Verrucomicrobiia > Chthoniobacterales > SZAS-18 > SZAS-18. The sequence continues at coordinate 89,638 of JBBRQH010000004.1, forward strand.
CAGGAGTTGATGATCTTTTGCCAGTGGCCCCTGCATCAGGTGCCAGGCGATTTCGCCAAGAGTCTCACCTCGCTCGGCGTGGCCGACTCTTTCACGATTTCGTTTTCCCTCGCCTTCTACGCCGGCGTCATCATCGCGTTCCCGTTTCTGCTCTATTTCTTTGCGCAGTTCGTGTTGCCGGCCCTTTCGCAGCAGGAAAAGAAATACATCTACCCGGCGGTCGGAGTTGGCTTCGGACTCTTCATCACCGGGGTGGTACTCGCCTTCCGCTGGGTGCTGCCGATGACCCTCGTTTTCCTCGCGGAGGATGCGGCCAAGCTCAATCTGCGCCCCTCGTGGACCGTGCGGGAGTACTTTTCGTTCGTGACGCAGTTCACCCTCGGTTTCGGACTTTCCTTCGAGCTGCCGGTGGTGGTCCTGGCGCTCGTGAAGATGGGCTTCCTCAGCTACGCGACGCTGAGCAAGACGCGCTCGTACGCGCTCATCATCATCCTTTTTTTGGCGGCGATCATCGCCCCGACCCCGGATCTTTTCACCTGGGGTGCAATGAGCACCCCGCTGCTTCTGCTCTACGAGTCCTGCATTTGGATCGCGTGGTGGATGGAGCGCAAGGAAAAGAAGGTCGAGGACCAGCGCCTGCAGGAGGAATCCGACCGCCGCCGCCGCCTTGAGGAGGCGCGCGCCGCCCGGGATGCCGAGCCGCCGGGGCCGCCGGAGCCGCCGGGGCCGCCGGAAGTGTGACGACACGCCGTGGCACGTTTCATTCGACCGGCGGAACATTCAGGAGTCAAGAATCAAGGACCAAGGAGAGGCAAAGAACCAAAAAGGGGAAAGATCTTTAGCCTGAAGCCTTGGATCCCCTTGGTCCTTGATTCTTGACTCTTGCTTCTTCCCCACAGGGGCCCCTTGCTTCTTCCCCCCGCGTCCCTATCCTCCGCGCCCGTGGGAAAGTACTTTTCGGGCTATGAGACTGGCGGGTTCTTCGATGAAATGTTTGCCGCACCGGACGAGGTGCGGCCGCATTACGGCGCCTTGCTCGAGCGCTATCGCGCCATGGGCGCGGGCGAGTACGAGCGGAAGCAGGCCCTGGCGGACAATTCGTTCCTCACCCAGGGCATCACTTTTACGGTGTATTCGGATGACCGTGGCACCGAACGCATTTTCCCGTTCGACCTGATCCCGCGGATCATTCCCGCCGGGGAATGGGAATATCTCGAGCGGGGTCTCGTGCAGCGCATCACCGCGCTGAACCTTTTCCTCAAGGACATCTACAACGAACAGCGGATCCTCAAGGAAGGTGTCATTCCGGAACACTACATCCGCAGCGCCGCTCATTTTCGCCCCGAATTCATGGGGTTCCGCGTCCCCCGCGACATCTATATCCACATTTGCGGGACTGATCTCATCCGCGACAAGGACGGGACGTATTACGTGCTGGAAGACAACGGCCGCACGCCCAGCGGCGTCAGCTACGTGCTCACCAACCGGCAGGTAATGAAGCGGGTCTTTCCCCAACTCTTTGGGCGGTATCCGGTGCGGCCGGTCGACGACTACCCGCAAAATCTTCTGCAGGTGCTCCGCTACATCGCGCCGGGTGCGGCCGCGGATCCCACCGTGGTGCTGCTCACTCCCGGGATCTACAACTCGGCCTACTTCGAGCATTCCTTCCTGGCGCGCAGCATGGGCATTGAAATCGTGGAAGGCCGCGACCTCGTGGTGGAGAACGACCGCGTCTTCATGAAGACGACGAAGGGACTGCAGCGGGTCGATGTGATCTACCGCCGCATCGACGACGACTTCCTCGACCCGGAGGTCTTCCGCAAGGATTCGCTCCTCGGGGTGCCCGGCTTGGTCAACGCGTACCGGAAGGGCAATGTGAATCTCGCCAACGCGATCGGAACCGGGGTCGCGGACGACAAGGTCATCTATTACTTCGTGCCAAAGATGATCAAATTCTACCTCGGCGAGGACCCCATTCTCCCGAATGTTCCGACCTTCCTTTCCAGCGAGGAGAAAGACCGCGCCTACATCCTGGAAAACCTTTCCTCGCTCGTGGTCAAGAGCGCGAACGAAAGTGGCGGGTATGGCATGTTGATGGGGCCCAGTGCAGCACAAGAACAGATCGCGTCTTTCCGCGACCAGATCATCGCCAATCCCCGCAACTTCATCGCCCAGCCCGTCGTGAATCTCTCGCGCTGTCCGAGTTGGTGCGGCGAGGGCGCGATCGAGGGGCGTCACGTCGATCTGCGGCCTTATGTGCTCTTCGGCGAAACAATCAAGATCGTGCCGGGCGGACTCACGCGAGTCGCGCTGCGGAAAGGCTCGCTCGTGGTGAACTCCTCCCAAGGCGGCGGCAGCAAGGACACCTGGGTGCTGGAGTAGCCATTTTGGGCTCGATCGCACCTTATCCAATTAGGGGCTTGTTGCCCAGCAGCCGGTCGCTAAGCTCCGGAAAGAGATGAACTTCCGGTACGTCCTATCCGGCCTGTTCGCGTTTCTTTTCCTCCCGAGCGGCGCAGGCGCCCAGTCGGTCATCGAAGGGCGGGTCGAGTTGCCCAAAGCGCAGGGTCCGGTGGTGGTGAACATGCGCTACTCGATCATCACCAAGGGCGGAGTGATGCAGCCGGATCCTCCCCTCGCCATCGTTTATCTCGAGGGGTCCGTTCCCAAGTTGACGACGCCAACCACGCAACAAATGGGCCAGAAGGGGCTGGCTTTTGTGCCGGCCCTCCTCGCTGTGCAAGTCGGTACGAAGGTGGAATTTCCCAATCTGGACGACACCTACCACAACATCTTCTCCTACTCGCCGACGAAGCGCTTCGACCTGGGCCGCTACCGGCCGGACGAGAAGCCAACCCCTTCCCAAGTCTTCGACAAGGCGGGACTCGTGACGCTGCACTGCGACATCCACGAGCACATGCGCGCCCTCATCCTCGTGCTTGAGACCCCGTATTTTACGAAAAGCGGAACCGATGGCCGTTACCGGCTGACGGGAATTCCTCCCGGGACCTATACGCTTAAGGCCTGGCTGAACAGCCGGACCACACTGGAGCGGCGTGTGGAAGTGAAGAGCGGTCAAAACCTGCAGCTGGATTTTCCGTGAATCTGGAAGACCCGCCGAGAAGTCTGCCCGTCGTGAGTTTTCGCCTCAAGCTGTTTGCGGCGATCATGATCGTCGTGGCGGCCGTGACGGCGCTGACGCTTTATCTCGCGGAGCAAAACGCGCAGGAAGAGGTTGGCCGCAATGTCGAGCGCGAGTTCCGCGACGCGCTTACGGCGTTGCACGAAGCCCGCGAAGTGCGCCTGACCCTCCTGGCCGAACGTTGCCGTTCGCTCGCAAAAGCCGTGCGCATCCGAGCCGCCCTGGAGGAATCGAGTGCCGAGGATCTCTACACGAACGCGGAGATCGAATTACGCGGAATCCTCGCCGGCGAACCCGAACCCGAGCCTGAAGCGGCGGGCCGCACTTTGCGGGCGAAGTTCTTTCGATTCCTCGATGCACAGGGGACGGTGATCACACCCGGAAAGATCGTCGGCTCCGGCAGGGCGGATGGGGCGCTCGAAGCAAAACTGGGCATGCAAGGCGTCTCGAATCGGCAGGAGATCGGATACCTGATGGTCAAGTCGGAGAATGGGGAGGAAACGCCTTGCGAGATCATCGCCACGCCGATTGTCGCAACCGATACCCACGAAGTCATCGGGGCCGTGGTAATCGGGTTTCCCCCGCTGGAACTGACCGGTCCGCCGGGAATGGAGGGGCTGAAAAGCGGGATCTGGGTGGAAGGTCGACTTCACCTCCCCGCGCTTTCCCCCGCAGCACAAGGTTTTGGGGGGGCCGCACTGGCGCGGGTGGTGGAACAGCCAGAACGGGCGGAGCGAAGTCTGCCGGTGCAGATCGAGGGCGCGCCGCATCTGCTGCTTTACCAGCGCCTGAATCCCGGGTCGCGCTTCGCCGCGGCCTTCGAGGTTTGCCTTTTTCCACTCACCGGTTCGCTCGCCCGCCAGCGGCGGTTCCGAATTCAAATTCTTAGCGCCGCGGCCTTGCTCCTGGCCGGCGGTCTCGCCGTCAGCCATTTCATTTCCGGCCGTTTTTCGGCCCCGGTGGCGAAACTCGCGGAGGACTCGGCCGCAAACCGGGCCCAGCGCGAGCGGGCGGAATCGGCGCTCGAAATCACCAACCAGAAGCTGAGTTCGCGCAACGCGGAACTCCAGCAGGCCTTGGCGGACTTGAAGGCCACGCAACAGCACGTCATCCAGCAGGAGCGCCTGAGCGCCCTCGGGCAGATGGCCAGCGGCATCGCGCACGACTTCAACAATGCGCTCGTTCCGATCCTCGGTTTCAGCCAGCTCCTGCAACTCGATCCGGAACTGCTCGCCGATACCGAGCGCACGACTCGGTATCTCGGGGTCATCCAGACCGCGGCCCAGGATGCGGCCAACGTGGTCGGCCGCCTCCACCAGTTCTACCGCGTGAGGGACGAAAATGAATCCTTCGCCGCCGTCGATCTCAATCGCATTGCCCAGCAGGCGATCGAGCTGACGCAACCCCGCTGGAAGGATCAGGCGCAGAGCAGTGGCTCGACGGTCGAAGTGGTGGCCGAACTGGCGGATCTCCCGCCCGTGGCCGGAGACGAATCGGCCCTGCGCGAAGCCCTCACGAATCTGATTTTCAACGCCGTGGACGCGCTGCCGAACGGCGGCCGCATCACCATCCGGACCCGGCGCGCGGGGGTTTCCGCCCAAATTGAAGTGGAGGATAACGGCACCGGCATGAGCGAAGAGGTGCGCCTCCGCTGCCTCGAGCCCTTTTACTCCACCAAGGGCCAGCGTGGGACGGGACTTGGGCTCGCAATGGTGTTTGGCATGGCGCAGCGTCACCGCGGTTCGCTCCAGGTGGAGAGCGAACTGGGGAAGGGCACGACTTTCATCCTTACTCTGCCGCTCCATCGGGCAAATGACCTCGCCATTGACGAAGTGTCCGGGGTGACGCGGTCCCGTTCGCTCCGGATCCTCGTGGTCGATGACGAGCCGAACGTGCGCGAATTGCTTTCGGCCGCGCTCTCAGCGGACGGCCACGAAGTGGCAACCGCGGCTCTCGGCGAAGAAGCATTCCAGCGTTTCAAGGCGGGTCATTTCGATCTCGTCGTGACCGATAAAGCCATGCCGGGCATGAGCGGCGATCAACTGGCGGCCTTGATCAAGAAACATTCGCCGCCGACCCCGATCATTCTCCTGACCGGCTTCGGACAGTTTCTGGAGAAGGAGAACATTCCCTTCGTGGATGTTCTGATTGCCAAGCCCATCGATCTCCTCGCGCTTCGCCAGGCGGTCGCCACGGCCCATCAAGGCGTATGAACAGTTCCACGCTGGCTCTGGTGGCGGTGCTCTTCCTGCCGATCGGGGCGCGGGCGATCGACTCGGATGAATGGCTCGATCGCCTCGATCAAACGCTCACGCTGCGCGCTTTCGACGGCCGGGTGCGCACCCGCGTGAGCGGCATGCTCGAATTGGAGGGCTATGCCTTTACCCGGCCGGCACCGGGACTCATCGACGTCCCGGGAAATGGCGCTCTCGCGCCGCGCCTGACTCTCTTCCTCGACGGGCAGATCGGTTCGCAGATTTATTTCTTTGCGCAAGCGCGGGCGGATCGGGGCTTCGATCCGAGCAATCGGAGCCCCCGGGTTCGTCTGGACGAATACGCGCTGCGCTTCACTCCGTGGGAGGATGGACGTCTGAGCGTGCAAGTGGGAAAATTTGCCACTGTGGTGGGGAACTGGCTGACGCGGCATCACTCCTGGGACAATCCCTTCATCACGGCGCCGATCCCCTATGAGAATCTTACGGCGGTGTGGGACATCTCCGCCCCCGAGGATGTGGCCGAGTTCCTGTCCTGGCAGGATTCCGCCAAAACCCTGCGAAATCCCATCATTTGGGGGCCGAGCTACGCCACGGGCGCTTCGATTTCGGGAAAGTTGGACCGCTTCGATTACGCGGTCGAAATCAAGAACGCCGCGCTCGCCTCCCGCCCGGCGACATGGGATCCCTTCCGGATCGGCTTCGCTCATCCCACCTTCAGCGGGCGATTTGGTTTTCGCCCGAATGAGATGTGGAACTTCGGTTTTTCCGCGAGCGATGGCGCTTACCTCATTCCGGAAGCGGCCGTCACTTTGCCGCCCGGCGTCGGACTCGGCGATCCCCGGGAAATCGTCTTCGCGCAGGACATCAGTTTCGCCTGGCACCGGATCCAACTCTGGGCGGAGATCTTTGAAACGCGCTTCCAAGTCCCGCGCATCGGCAATGCCGACACACTCGCCTACTTCGTGGAAGGCAAATACAAGCTCGCCCCGCAGCTCTTTGCCGCGCTGCGATGGAACCAGCAGTTCTTCGGCACGATTCGCGACGGCCAGGGTGGACACATCCCCTGGGGACGCGACATCCGCCGACTCGACGCCGCGCTTGGTTATCGCTTCACTGCCCACCTCCAGGCGAAGTTTCAATACAGCATCCAGCACGAAAACGGTGCGCGTCACGATCTCGGGCACACGCTGGCGGGACAGCTCACGCTGCGGTTCTAACTCATCACCATGCCGCCATCCACCGTCAGCGTCTGCCCGGTGATGTAACCGGCATCAGGCCCGACGAGGAAGGCCACGGCCCCGGCGATTTCCTCACTGGCGCCGAAACGGCCCAGCGGGACCTGACCGAGGATGCCCTTCTTCAATTCTTCGGAGAGGCCGGACGTCATCTCCGTGGTGATGAAACCCGGGGCGATGGCGTTCACGGTGATGCCCCGGCTCGCGAGCTCGCGCGCCATCGACTTCGTCAGGCCGAAGAGCCCGGCCTTGCTCGCGGCATAGTTCGCCTGTCCGGCGTTGCCAATGAGCCCGATGACGGAGCTGATGTTGATCACGCGTCCGCTGCGCTGCTTGAGCATCTGGCGCTGGAAGGCCTGGATGACGTGGAACGCCCCTTTCAGGTTCGTGTCGAGCACGAGATCCCAGTCGTCCTGCGTCATCCGCATCGAGAGTCCGTCCCGCGTGACCCCCGCGTTGTTGACCAAAATATCCGCGCGTTCGAAATCCTTGAGGATCTGCGCCGCCACCGTCTGCACGCTGCTAACATCGGACACATCGGCCGCGTAGGCGCGCGCCCGGCCGGGAAACCCCGCCTCGATTTCCTGCGCGGTCTTTTCGGCGTTGGCGGCGGTGCGGCTCACGCAGGCGACGCGGGCGCCTTCACGGGCCAGACGGAGGGCGATGGCCTGGCCGATGCCTCGGCCGGCGCCGGTGACAACGGCTACTTGGTTTTCGAGCTTCATGGGGAGGATGGGATCGGTAGGTTGAGCAAAGATAACCGGATTCCGCGCGCTCAAGCGAACGCGGAAAGGAAGGCGGCTTCGAGGGCCATCGCCTCCTGCACGTTGCGAGCGAGATGTTCGTGCAGCTTTTCGATCGCTTCGAGGCGGCGCAGGATTTCATGCGTCTCGAGTCCGGACGCGTCAGCCCTCCGGACCGAAGCGTGCAATTGCGCGCCCCACCACCGGGAGATGACGGCAATGAGCCGGTCCCGCTCGCCCAGATAGCGCGTCTCCGCCTGCGTCTTGTGCCAGGCCTCGCGCTCTTCCAGCCAGTCGCCGTAGTCGCGCCGGTCGTACCGTTCCTCTTCTTCCGCAAACTCATCTTCCTGTTCGCCCCGGATTTCCGCCTTCGCTTCCACCAGCAGACGCTGAAATTCACGGAGCATGCCAAACGCACCCGCCACCGAATTCTCGCCGATCCTGCCGGCGTGCGCTTCGAGCAGGGTGTGCAGCGCCTCCTCCCGCGGAGTGGTGCGAACGGTGGCATCCGCCATCAACTCCACGCGAATGCAACGGCTGACAATCGTATCGAGCAGAGCTTCGGGACGCGAAGTGACAAGCACGAGCAAGGAATGCGGGGGGGGTTCCTCCAGCGTCTTCAGGAATTTGTTCGCGGCCTCCGTGACGATACGGTCGGCGTCGAGCAAAACGCCCGCGCGCACGCCTCCGGCCTCGAGCGAGCGCAAGGAGAGTTCGCGGATAAGTTCCTCGATCTGGCGCGAGACGATGCGGCGCGCCTTCGATTCCGGTTCCACGAGGTGCACATCGGGATGCTGGGGAAAATCTCCTCCGGAAGGCTCCAGGCCGCGCGCGATCGAGACCAAACCCGCCGCGACTTCCCGGCGCGAGACATCGCTCCCCCCGGAAACGAGATAGGCGTGCCCCAGGCGTCCCGCCCTCTGGGAGGAAGCAAGCGATCGAAGGGCGAGAGCGGGGGCGAAGGCCAAGGATGAAGGAAATGGTGAGGTCTTCGGGGATTCTTCCGCGGATCGAGGATTGAGGATCGACTGGTGTCCTGCGATGTTCCGCTCGCAAGCCGAACTTCCCGCAATCCATGGCAAAATCCAAACCCACCCCGCATTACTGGCTCGTGAAGCAGGAACCCGATGCCTACGGCTGGGACAAATTTGTCGCCGATGGGAGCGCGGCCTGGACCGGGGTGCGGAACTTCGCCGCGCGGCTTAACCTGCGGGCCATGAAGAAAGGTGACCGCGTCTTTTACTACCACTCCAATATTGGCAAGGAGATCGTCGGCATCGCGGAGGTGTCGCGCGAGGCGTATGCCGATCCCACTGCGACCGAGGGTGACTGGAGCTGTGTGGATCTCGTGCCGCTCAAGCCGCTCAAAAAGAGCGTCTCGCTTGGGCAAATGAAGGCGGACCAGGCGCTCGCCCAGATCGGTTTGATCCGGCAGTCCCGTCTTTCCGTCATGCCCGTAACCGCGGCGGAAGCGGCGCGGATCCTCGCGCTGGCTGGGATGTAGCAATTTCGCATGCACACTTGCGACCCCGGCGGAAAACCGTCACGCTTCCCGCATGAAGAATCGCCTTCTCCTCTCGCTGCTGGTTGCCGCCGGCACGCTCGCATCCACCGCTGACGCGGAGTCCAATCGCGGGCCGCTTTCAGCGCCGCCGCGCATTCTCGGCCGTGAAATCGAGCGGTTTGTCATGACGGATTACATCACCCTGGCCGGACCCAGCGGCATTTTCGCGCGCGGCATGTTTGTGATTCCCGCGGGCCAGTTCGTGCCCGTGAGCGAAGACGCCGGCGGGGTCTATTTTCAGGCCACCAACGCCTTCCAGGCCCGTGGCGGGTACAGCGGGAGCATGGATGGCGGCCTCTACGTCAGCAAGACCACGGCGGGCGAGGTCACCGCATATTTTGGGAATGCGCGTGCGGGCCAGAACGTGAACCTCTCGAATCGCCCCTTGAGTCGGGACGACGTAAAGAAGCTGAAGATCGGGAAGGCCGAACGGGTCGAGAAGGCGGAGAAGCCCCGCACGAAAAAGAAGTAGGGCCAGACTGCACTGCCTGCGGCCGACTTATTCTGCGGGACTCGCCTTCTGCAGGATCTCTTCCACCCGCGCCATGACGTCGTCGGTCAGCTTCGGCAGCACCTCGAGTGCCCCGAAGTTTTCCACAACCTGCGCGGCGCGGGAAGCGCCGGTGATCACGGTGCTGACGTGGGGATTTTTCAGGCACCAGGCGATGGCAAAACACGGCAGCGAGGCCCCCAGGTCGCGAGCGATGGCGGCGAGCTTCGTGACCTGTTCTCCCCGCCCCTTCTCGATCGCTTTCTCGAGAGATTTCTTCAGCCAGTCGTAGTTCGCGAGCGTCGCCCGCGTGTCGCCCGAGGGAATCCCGGCGTGATATTTCCCGGTCAGCAGGCCGCTGGCGAGCGGCGACCAGATCGTCGTGCCCAGGCCGATCCTCTCGTAGAGCGGCGCAAAGGAATGCTCCACCTTTTCCCGTTCGAACATGTTGTATTGCGGCTGCTCCATTTGCGGCGGAGCCACCCGCCACTCGCGCGCGATTTTAGCGGCTTCCGCAATTTGTTCCGCGCCCCACTCGCTCGTGCCCCAGTAGAGCACCTTGCCCTGGCGCACGAGATCGCCCATCGCGAGGACGGTTTCCTCGATGGGCGTATTCGGGTCGGGTCGATGGCAGAAGTAGAGATCGAGATAATCCACCTGCAGGCGGCGGAGCGCGGCATGGCAGGCCTCGACGACATGTTTGCGCGAGAGTCCCTCTTCGTTCGCCGTGTCGCCGCCCCAAAACACCTTGCTCGAGACCGTCCAGGTTTCGCGCTTCCAGCCCGTCTTGCGCAGGATCCTCCCCATGACCTCCTCCGCCCGCCCCTGCGCGTAGGCTTCCGCATTGTCGAAGAAGTTACAGCCGCGTTCATAGGCCGCTGTCATGCAGGCCTGCGCCTCCTCCTCGCTCATTTGCTGCGCAAAAGTCACCCACGCGCCGAACGAGAGCGCGCTGAGCTTCAGACCAGATTTTCCAAGGCGGCGATATTCCATCGGGACTTCTCGCGGACGCCCCGCCCGGACGCAACCGGACGGCAGCGGCGCGGAGCTGGCGAAGATCCTGCCCGTGGGCTCTCCTATTCGGCCACTGCGCGCTCGCCAGGCATCCCGGCCTCCCACGCACCCTGTTCGCCGTTCTGCCATTCCCGCACATATTCGGGTAGGGGCGGCGCGGATTCGCTGAATCCGACCAGGCGGAGTAATTCCTCCGGCGCGACCGGCGGACCTTGGCGGCGGAGGATGCGCGCCTTGACCAGGGCAAGTGCGCACAACTCGCCCCGGGACCAGAACGCCTGTTCGAGGAAGACGAATTTCTCATCCCACGCCACGAGGCGCGAGCGCAGCTCAAACTTTTGCCAGAGCGCGAGCGAGCGGCGAAAGCGCATCAACTCCGACGCCACCACGGGATACATTCCCTCCCGCTTCATGACCTGCCAAACCCCGGCGCGCACCATCATGTCGATCCGGCCGAGATCCATGAGCGAGAAGTAGCGGCCGTTGTTCATGTGGAGGAGCACATCAAGGTCGTTCGGGAGCACCCGGAACGCGGTTGAGCAGGTGTCGCGCAGTCCCAGGCGGCTGCGCCGCGGCGCGAACAACAGGGTCAGGAAGAAGCGAAAGAGCAGATTCACGGGGCGAAGGAATCACGCGGCGGCACTCCGACAACTTGCATGCCCACCCGGAATACAGAACAACTCGTCAACGCTCGATCCCCGCGCGTGTCTCACTTGCCGCATGTTTCGCTCTTTTTTCGCTTCGTCCCTCGCTTTGGCTTGCGTGTCCCTTCTTCCGGCCCAGGCCCCCACCCCCGCCGCGACTCCGCCGCTCAACGCCCCCACGGAGGAGGTGGCAGCCGCGGCGGTCGCGCGGCTCGACGCGATTGCGCGGGTAGTCGCTGCCGCGAAGGAGCAAATCGGCGTCACGAAGGCTTACGATCCCGCCTATTCCGTCATCGGATATCCGGGCGGCGATGTTCCGCTCGAGTGCGGCGTCTGCACGGATGTCATCGTGCGGGCCTACCGGAAGGCGGGTGTCGACTTCCAAAAACTCGTCCACGAGGACATGAAGTCGGACTTCGCCCGCTACCCGACGGTTTGGGGGCTCAAAGCCCCTGATTCAAACATCGATCACCGCCGGGTACAAAACTTGATGACCTTTTTCAAGCGGGCCGGCAAACGCCTCATCCTGTCGAAAACGTCGGCCGCGTTCCTCCCGGGCGACATCGTGGTGTGGAGGCTTCCGAACGGTCTCCTGCACACCGGTCTCGTCTCCGATCTGAAGTCGGGTGCGGGCGTGCCGCTCATCGTCCACAACATCGGTGCAGGCGCGCAGCAGGAGGATATCTTGTTCGAATACGAGATGGTGGCGCGCTATCGCTGGCTCTGACGCGAAGGCAGGAAGGCGTCCACATTCTCTCTGCGTCACCCCGGTAGGCAGATGGCCGGGTTTGCCTCACAATCCCCGATTTCTCATGCGCGCCCTGCTTCTCCTCGCCCTCGTGCTCGCGCCCAACCTTTCCGCGCAGGACAAGACTTTGCGCGTCGGCCTTTTTCCCAATGTCACGCATGCCCAGCCACTCGTGGCGCGAGCGATGGCGCGGGAGGGAAAGCCGTGGTTTGAACCCCATCTGGGCCCGGGTTGGAAGGTCGAGTGGTTCACCTACAACGCCGGGCCGGGCGCGATGGAGGCATTCTTCGCCAAGTCGATCGACCTCACCTATGTGGGACCGAATCCCGCCATCAACGCGCATGTGCGTTCGGCGGGCCAGGAAGTGCGGATCATCGCCGGCTCTGCGAATGGCGGCGCTGCCCTCATCATTCCCGGCAACAGCCCGATCAAGGTTCCCGCGGACTTCCGGGGCAAGCGCATTGCGACGCCGCAACTTGGCAATACGCAGGACGTCGCGGCCCGCGCCTGGCTCGCGGCCAACGGCCTCAAGACCACGCCCACGGGCGCCGGCGATGCGCAGGTCGTTCCCACGGCGAATCCGGATCAACTCTCGCTCTTCCAGCAGGGCAAGCTCGACGGCGTTTGGACCGTGGAGCCCTGGGTCTCGCGTCTCGAGCGCGAAGCCGGTGGAAAGATTTTCCTCGAACAAAAGGAGGAGGCCACGACAGTCCTCGCGGTTCGCCGGCAATTCCTCACCGAACAACGCGACCTCGTGAAACGCTTCGCCGCCGCGCACGCGGAACTCACCGAGTGGATCAATGCGAATGCCGTCGAAGCCCGGCGATTGATCAAATCGGAGCTGAAGGAACTCACCAAGGCCGACATGAATGACGCGTTGCTCGAAAGCGCCCTGGGTCGGCTGACTTTTACCGCCACGCCACCGCGGGAGGCGCTCGGAAAATTCGCCGAGGACGCGAAGAAGGCCGGATTTTTGAAGGGTGATGCCAACCTGACGAAGCTCGTCGAGCTCCCATGAAAACCCGCTCGGCGAAACAGCGGACGGCCCAGCATCATTCGCTGGAGGAAGAGCTGCAGAATCAACTCCCGGCCAAGCTTTCCGTCGAAGGCGTCTCCAAGTGGTACACCACACCCGGACGCCGCGTGCAGGCGCTGGACAATGTGACGATGAGCGTCACGGAAGGCGAATTCCTCTGCCTCGTGGGGCCAAGCGGCTGCGGCAAATCCACGCTGCTCAACCTCATTGCCGGACTCGACGAGCCGGACAGCGGCCGCATCCTGACGGACGGGCAGCCGATCCACGGCCCCGGCCGGGATCGCATGGTGTTGTTCCAGGAACACGCGCTTTTCCCCTGGCTCGATGTCATGGGAAACGTCCTTTACGGCCTCAAGCTCAAGCCCGGTCTCACGCGCGCGGACCGGCGCGAGATCGCGCGCTATTACCTCAAGCTGGTCGGCCTGGAATCGAATGCGCGCTCCGCCATTCATCAGCTGTCTGGTGGGATGAAACAGCGGGTGGCTCTCGCGCGTGCGCTGGCGCCGAATCCGCGCGTTCTGCTCATGGACGAGCCTTTCGCAGCCCTCGACGCCCTCACCCGCGAACGGCTTTACGAGGATCTGCAGCGGATCTGGCAGGCGCGGCGCAAGACGATCGTATTTGTTACGCACAACGTGCGCGAGGCCGCCTGCCTCGGCGATCGGGTGCTCGTCTTCTCGCCCAATCCTGGACGGCTCAGCGCGGAATTCGCCATCTCCCTCCCCCGCCCGCGCGATATCAACATGCCGGAACTGCCGGAGCACTCGAAGGAGATCGTGGCGGCGCTCAAGGAGTTTTCGTAACGGCTCTCGATGATCCCGACTCCACGCTTCCTCCTTCCCGCCGTTTTCGCCCTCGCATCCGCCCTGGCGTCTCCCGGCTCCGCTGCGGACTGGGAGCGGAGCACCGCAGAATCCCTGCCCGCGAGTCCCGGGATACAGCTCCAGCGCCAGACTTGGCGCGGGCCGGATGGAGCGGACGCAACGCTGCACGTCGTGGCTTTCGACGCCCGAAAACACACGCTGCGCGTCTTCGACCAGGGAACGGACGGCAGCGCTTCGCTCGCGCAAACCCTCGCTCTCGCCGGCGCGCTGGCGGGCGTGAACGGCGGCTATTTCCACCCGGATCGCCGGCCGCTCGGTCTTCTCGTCGCCAGAGGCCAGACCCTGCACGCCGAGGAGCGTGCCCGCCTGCTCAGCGGACTCGTGCTCGTTTTCGCCAACGGCGTCGCCCGCCTGCAACGCCCGGCCGAGCCACGTCCGCAGTTGGCCCTGCGCGAAGCCCTGCAAGCTGGCCCGTTTCTCGTCGATGCCGGACTGCCCGTGCCGGGCCTGGAGGCGAGTCGGGCGGCGCGGCGCACCGTGGTGGTGAACGACGGCAAGAATGGCTGGGCTTTGATCAGCACTTCCCGCCTCACTCTCGCCGAGACAGCCGCCCTGCTCGCTTCGACTGGCGTCCTTAATTCCGGTGCGATTCGACGTGCCCTAAATCTCGACGGCGGCTCGTCCACGGCAATGTGGGTGCGACGGGAAGGCGGCGAGGCCTTCTCCATCCCGGAGTTCGGGACCGTGCGAAATTTTCTTGGGATCGTGCCCCGCTGAGCGCGCCCCCGCACCATCCCTCAGTCCGTCCATCGAGCGCAATCCTCCCGCAGCCGTAATAGCTGCGCCGAAACCATGCGAAAGATCATTCACCTCGACATGGATTGCTTCTATGCCGCGGTGGAAATGCGGGAGCGTCCGGAACTGGCCGGCCAGCCCATCGCCGTGGGCGGCGGCAGTCGCCGTGGCGTCGTGACCACTTGCAACTATGCGGCCCGAGAGTTTGGCGTGCGCTCCGCCATGCCGGGCTTCATGGCGCGCGAGCGCTGTCCGCAGCTCGTCTTCCTGCCGGTGCGTTTCGATCTCTACCGGGCGGAATCGCAGCGCATCCGTGCGATCATGCACGCGTTCACGGATCTCGTAGAACCGCTCTCGCTGGACGAAGCCTATCTCGATGTCAGCGCCTCGCCGCGCTACGCTTGGGACCTGGCCAAGGAGATGCGCGCGCGCATCCTGGCCGAGACCGGCTTGACCGCCTCCGCCGGGGTCGCCCCCAACAAGATGCTCGCGAAGATCGCCAGCGATTGGCGCAAGCCCAACGGTCAGTTTGCGGTTCTCCCGGACCAGGTGCTCGAGTTCATGCGGCCGCTGCCCTTGCGCAAAGTGTGGGGCATCGGACCCAAGAGCGCGGAGCGCATGGCCGCCCGCGGGCTGCGCACCTGCGGGGACCTGCAGCAGTTCTCGCTGCCGGAAATGGCGCAGCAGTTCGGCAACTGGGGCCGGGAATTATTCCATCTCTGCCGCGGCGAGGATGACCGCGAGGTTCAGCCGCAGCGGGCTCGCAAATCCCTCAGTAACGAGAATACCTTTTCCGAACACCTGATCTCTTTGGAACAATGCGAGGTCGCTATCGTGAAGCTGGCGGAGGAAATGCTTGAGAACCTGCGGCGCAAAGCCGGCGAAGGGCGGATCCACAAGGCCTTCGTGAAAGTGAAGTTCGCCGACTTCACCCGCACCACCCACGAATGCGTCTGCGCGGAGCCGACCCCCGACGTCTTTCGCGAGCTGGTGGCGAAAGCGTACGGTCGGAAGGATCTGCCGGTACGCCTGCTGGGCACGGGCGTCCGCTTTGCGGAGGACGAGGAATCCGCCCAAGCCGAGCTTTTCGCCTTCGCGTAGTTCGTTGGCGGCCGATCCACCATCTCCACGCCCTGCCTCATGAAACACTTCCTTCTCTTCTACGAATTCGTCTCCGACTTCGCCGAACGTCGCGCGGGCTTTCGCGCTGAACACCTGGGCTACGCCAAGGCCGCGATCGCCCGCGGCGAGTTGGTGCTCGGCGGCGCGCTGGCGAATCCGCCCGATCGCGCCGTTCTGCTCTTCCGGGCGGAATCTGCCGCCGTGGCCGAAAACTTCGCCCGGGCCGATATCTACGTTACCTCCGGCCTCGTCACCCGTTGGGAAGTTCGGGAGTGGACCACCGTTGTGGGCGCCGACGCTTGCCAGCCGCTTTAGTGTTCTATCTCCGTTGAATGACGGATCGAAAGCGCGGGCAGAACGCGTCGGTGGAACTTTCTCTTGCCAGTTGGTATTGTTCCCGTTCGCGCACCGACTGTCCCGCTGTGGGATTGCGGACGTGCGTTCGCCTCGACGCCGTACCAATCATGAGCCCTAGCCGTTTCATTCCCGCCGTGGCTTTCTGCGGTGCAATTTTCTTCGCGGCTGTCGCGGCGGATGTGCGCACCAGCCCCCAAATCGCCGCGCTCGATCGCGCCCTTGCCTCCGCCGGACCGGAAGCGCGCGTCATCTGCCTCGGGGACATGGCGCTCCCGCGCGCGGTGGTTGAGTCCGCCCGCCGCCGACTCACGGGCGAACCGGTGACCGACAGCGCGTTCGCCGGCGGCGTAACCCTCTGGCCCGGCGGAGTCGTTCCGTATGATTTCGATGCGGGAGTATCGGCGGAACACCAGCGTGCCTTCGTCGACGCCGCCAACGATTGGTCGACTTTCGCCGCCGTGACTTTTGTGCCGCGGACGACGCAGGCCGACTACGTCCACGTCCAAAACATGCCGAGTGGCGGCGGCTTCTCGGCCGTGGGCAAAGTCGGCGGAGCGCAGGATTTCAGGATCGGTCCCTTCGCGTGGAATCGCGGCACGCTGACCCATGAGCTCGGTCACACTCTCGGGCTCGTCCACGAGCACCAGCGCTCGGATCGCGACAACTTCGTCGTTCTTTTTCCCGCGAATCTGCCGGGAGGCGTGCTCGATGGGAACTACGTCCTGCTCACGACCTCGGACAATCAAGGCGCGTACGACTTCCTCTCCATCATGCATTATTCGCGCCTGCAGGCGTCCACGAACGGCCAGGACACGATGCGGCCGCAGCCGGCGTATACCAGCTTTCTCGACACGATGGGCAACAATCCCGATCGCACGCTCAGTGCGCTCGACCGGCAGAAGATGGCGCTCAAATACGGGGTCGGGCCGGCGCAATCCGCCGTGGTGCGAAACACGCAGGACAGCGGGGCCGGGAGCCTGCGCGCCGCGATTTATTACGCCTTCGATCATCCGAATACGACGATCACCTTCGCGATTCCTCCGACCGATCCCGGCTTCGCGTCGGGCGTCTTCACCATTCAGCCGAGCGACATCATGACGCGGCTTGCCGCCGGCACCGTCATCGACGGCACTACTCAGGCGGGCTGGAGTCCGGGCGTTCCCGTGGTGGGGTTGAGTGGGGCCTTCTCGCTCGCCGAAAATTTCTACTTTCCGGGACTGAGGCTGGCGGAAGCGAACTGCTCGGTGCGCGCTCTGCTCATCGGCGGCTTTCGCACCTACGGCATCGAGATCAGTGGGAGCGGTGCCGTTGCGAACACCGTCAGCGGATGCTGGATCGGGACGGATGCGACCGGTGCGGCGTCCGCGGCAAACGACCGGGGCGTAGGCCTGATTCTCGGCGCCAACAACAATGTCATCGGCGGGGTCACGCCGGCCGCGCGCAACGTGATCTCGGGCAACACGAATCAGGGCATTGCCATGATCGACCCGGGCACCACCGCGAATCAGGTGCTCGGCAACTACCTCGGCGTGAATGCTGCCGGTACCGCCGCTCTCCCGAATGCGGTGGGCGTGGGGATCTTCGGCGGCGCTTCGGGCAATTTCGTCGGTGGGAGCGCCGCGGGAACAGGCAACCTCGTTTCTGGCAATTCCGCGCAAGGCATCCTGCTCAGCGACACCGGTACCAATGCAAACATCGTCCGGGGAAACCGGGTCGGCACAAATCCAGCCGGCACGGCCGCGCTCGGCAACGGCAATGGCGGCATCACTATTTACACCGGCGCCCAATCCAACGTCATCGGGGGAAGCGCCGCGGGCGCCGGTAATCTTGCCTCAGGGAATGTCGGAGACGGGATTTTCGTCGGATTCGCCGGCGCCAACCTGAATCAGATTCTCGGCAATCTTGCGGGCACCAACGCCTCTGGCACCGGGGCCGTCCCGAACACCGGCGCCGGCATCAGTCTCTACGCGGGCCCGCAATTCAACGTCGTGGGCGGAGCGGCGCCGGGCGCGGGCAACCTTGCCTCCGGCAATACCGGCGATGGCATTTTTGTCGGCTTCGCCGGCACGTCGCAAAACACGGTCATCGGAAATCGCGTGGGCTTGAATCTCACCGGCACGGCTGCCCTCCCCAACCAGGGCTCCGGAATTTCCGTCTACTCCGGCGCGACCTCGAACCTGATCGGCGGGTCTACGCCTGGTACGGGCAACGTGGCTTCCGGTAATACGCACGACGGCATCTTCCTCGGCTTCGCCGGCACCAATTTCAACACGGTCAGCGGCAACCTGGTCGGCCTCGACCCCACCGGCTTGGTGCGGCTTGCGAACGGCGGCAGCGGCGTCGCGCTTTACGCGGGGGTACAATTCAACGTGATCGGCGGCGGGATCGGCGCCCGCAATTGGATTTCCGGCAACAACGCGAGTGGCGTCGTGCTGTCTTTTTCCGACACGAAATCCAACAGCGTGCTCGGCAACGTGATCGGCTTGAATGTGTCCGGCGCGGCGGTGGGCAACACGTCGAACGGAGTGGAACTCTTTGCCGGCGCACAAAACAATTCCATCGGCGGCATCAGTCCCGGGGAAGGCAATCTGATCTCCGGCAATGGCTTCGACGGCATCGTCAGCTACGACGCGACGACCTTCGGCAATGTCTACCGCCGGAACCAAATCTACGGCAACGCGAATGCCGGCCTCGAGCTGGTCACCGGCTCGAATCAAAACGCCCTCGCGCCCGTGCTGACTTCCGCTTCGCTCGGTCTCGGGACGACCGTGCAAGGCAGCTCCAGCGGCACACCCGGAAACGTCCGGGTGGAATTCTTCGCCACTCCGCCCGCCAATTCTGCCGGCGGTGCCGGCCGCTACTTCATCGGCGAGGCCACCCCGGCGGCGTCCAACTTCGGCGTCACCCTGCCGGCCACCGTGCCCGCCGGCCATCTCGTCACCGCGACCGCCACGGACACCAACGCCGGCAACACCTCGGCCTTTTCTAACCCGGTCCCGGTCACGGTGGTCGACACGCTGGGTGACGGCATCCCCGACGTCTGGCGCGTCGCATATTTCGGCGCGAACTGGCCCCAGAATCCGCAGGCTGGCGCCGGCGCCGATCCCGACGGCGATGGGCTCAGCAACCTCGCGGAATTCCGCGCGGGCTTGTTTCCGAACAATGCCTCGAGCCGTCTCACTCTCACCACCGCGCGGTCGCTGGCCGATGAGCTGCTCTCGTTCCCCAGCGTGAGCGGAATTCAATACCAGGTTCAAACGAGCGAATCGTTGACCGATGGCTGGCGGGCGCTGGCCACGCCAATCTCCGGAACCGGCCTGGTCCTGTCGCTTTCCGACCCCGGCGCGGCGACCCGCGGAAAGCGATTCTATCGGCTGGTCGTCGTGCCTTAATAACTGCGGTGCCAGCCAACCGACGTTTATCGTTTTCGAAAAGGGCAGGAACCGTCGCGTCGAGAATGGCGCCCTGGCGGCGCCCTTCCGCGAAAAGCGCGGGCAGCACGGTGGTGTCCGCTTGACCCTTTGCGCCCCGCGGATAATCCAAAACCCTTGTGACCGATCTCAATCCGCAGGCAAAGCAGATGGCCGATGAGTCGATGGTGCGAAACCTCGCGGCCCAGGCGCTCGCGATCTGGCCACAGGAAAAGCATCTGTTCGACCGCTACAAACTGCCGGCCGAAGCACAGATTCTCGATGCCGGCTGCGGCACGGGGGAGATCGCTTCGCGGCTGGCGGAGCATTTCCCTGCCGCGCACGTTCGGGGAGTCGACATCATTGATGCGCATCTCGACCTGGCGCGACAGCGCTACGCGCACCTGGGATCGCGTCTTTCGTTCGAGCACCGCAGCATTTTCGACCTCCAGCTTCCCGCCGGGCAATTTGACCTCACGGTTTGCCGCCACGTGCTCCATTCGATTCCCCACCCGGAAAAGGTGCTGGCCGAATTGGTGCGCGTAACGCGACCGGGCGGCCGCCTGCACTTGATCCCCGAAGATTACGGCATGCTTCACTTCCAGCGCGGCCCCTTGGATCCGCGCGAGTTCTGGCACACGGTTCCGGAAAAATTCGGCGCCGCGACAGAAACGGATCTCTTCAGCGGGCGCAACACCTTCACCCTCCTGACCGCGCTAGGCCTCGAAGAAATTGCGGTCGACTACGTCGTCGTCGACACGGTGCGGGTCCCGCGTGAAATCTTTGCCACGATCCTCGTCGCGTGGCGGGACGGCTACACGGAGTCGATCGGCGAGCTCACGCCCATCTCGAGGGAATCGGCTCGCGCCTATTTCGACCAGATGATCGCCGACCTCCGCGACCCCCAGCGGTACGCGGTCTGGTTCGTCCCGGTGCTGAGTGGGCGGGTGCCATCAGCCTGAGCGCGGTCGGCAAACTACTTCTTCTTCATGGCCGGCTTCGCCGCAGCCTTCGCGGCGAGATCGCTTTGTTTCTTTGTGCTCGCGCTCGTCGCTTTGGACTTCTGCTGGGATTTCTGTTTTTGCGTCGCTTTAGGAGATTTGTCGCCCATGGGAGTATTTGGTTGGATTGGAGTTTTGACTAGCCGGGGCATCGTGGAGATTCCTTTCTCGAAGGCAACCGTTGACCGCTGAATTTTTGCAAAACTTTCTGAAAGCAGCGCTCGAGGGTTGGTCCAAAGCGGATTGCCTGCTGCCCTTGGGAACGGCCTCGCCGTTTTCCCCAACGCGATGTTATGAATCCTGGACCGTTTCATCGTGACCACTTCGACCGCCTTCGCGCCATGAACCCGCTCCGCGCGCTCATTCGCGCGGGGCTCGTCGAGGAGCCGGCCGCCGCGGCCGCGATCTGGTGGTTTCTCCGTGGGCTCGCACTCGTCTTTCTCATCGCCATCGTCTCATTTTGGGTGCTGATCGAGGGCTTGGTGGGAGATCGTGGAATCTTGCCGGCCGCGGATTTCCTGACCGCGGTGGAGCGGCAGCTGGGCGGCGCTCGCTGGTATCTGTTGCCCACGCTTTCGTGGTGGGCGCCCGGCACTGCCGCACTGCACGCGATGTGCGCGGCGGGGGTCGTTTTGAGTTTGCTGCTCCTGCTGAACCTGGCGCCGGCTCCGGCCCTGGCCGGGCTCTGGGCGATTTACCTCTCACTCTCCACGGCGGGTCAGGATTTTTATCAATTCCAGTGGGACGTCCTCCTGCTCGAAACCGCGTTGCTCGCCTGCTTCGTCGCGCCTTGGAAGATCGCGCCCGGCTGGCGGTCGGCACCGGCCCCACCTCGACTCGCGCTTTGGGCGCTCTGGCTGCTTCTCGCCAAGCTGATGATCCAATCCGGCGTGGTGAAGCTGACGAGCGGAGATCCCGCGTGGCTCGATCTCACGGCACTGACGTATCACTATGAAACCCAGCCGCTACCGCTGGCGACCTCCTGGTACGCGCATCACTTCCCGCTGTGGTGGCAGCGCTTCTCCTGCGGCGCGACGTATGCCATCGAGATCGGCGCGCCGCTCTTGATCCTGGTGGGAGCCCGGGCGCGCCAGGTTTCGTTCGCGGCTCTCTTCGGCCTGCAGGTTCTCATCGCCGCCAGTGGAAACTACGCGTTCTTCAACCTGCTCACGGCCGTGCTCTGCGTGCCGCTTTTACCCGCACGCCATTTCCCCGCCCGCCTGCGTCGCTGGCTCCGCGCCGCCACCGCCCCTGCCGGCTGGCCGGAGTTGACGCGCTTCGCTCTCTTCGTGCCGGCTGGGCTGACCATCCTGCTCTTGCTGCCGGGACAGGGCCGGGACTGCCTGCCGCGCCCGCGCAATGCGTTTCCGCTACTCGATGCGCTGGGCAATGCCGTCGCGCCGTTCCGCTCCTGCAATAGTTACGGCCTCTTCCGCGTCATGACGAAGGAGCGAAACGAAATCGTCTTGGAAGGCTCCCTCGACGGCAACAAATGGCTCTCCTACGAGCTGCCGTTTCAGCCGGGCGATGTCGCGCGTTCGCCGCGGTTGGTCGCGCCGTATCAGCCGCGCTTGGATTGGCAAATGTGGTTCGCCGCGCTCGGCCGAATCCAGCAGAACCC
Organism: Chthoniobacterales bacterium; assembly: GCA_038226705.1. Classification (GTDB taxonomy): domain Bacteria; phylum Verrucomicrobiota; class Verrucomicrobiia; order Chthoniobacterales; family SZAS-18; genus SZAS-18. Next base: position 111,600 of record JBBRQH010000004.1, read on the forward strand.
CTGGCTGGCCCACGTGATCGAGCGGCTGCTCGAAGCCGAACCGGCCGTCCTCGCGCTCTTCGCGAAAGATCCCTTCGCCGGCGAGCGCCCCCGCTTCATCCGCGCCGCGCTCTTTCGGTACCGTTTCACCACCGCCGAGCAACGCCAGGCGACCGGGGAATGGTGGAGCCGCGAGTTCGTGGGGTATTACGTGCAGCCGGTGAGCCGGCCGCGGTGATTTGCGACATCACGCGCGAGCTGACGGTCAAGACAGCGCGTCACGCAGGAGAGCGACAGCTACTTCGTTTCTAAACCGCGCTGGCGTTTCGGGTCGCCGCCCCCAAATCACCCTCCCACGGCCGACCGTGCCCTGGGAGGAGCGTGGTCCGGCCCATGGGGTTGAGCCGCGCAATCGACCGGCGCGATTCGTTGCCATCGGACTCCAGCGCCCGCGGCGCAATTTGCGGCTCGCCGTGCGCGCCCGTAAACAAATGGCGGGTGAGCAGCGCGTCCCCGCTGAAGAACGCAGCCCGATCCGGCAGGTGCAATCCAATCTCGCCCGGAGTGTGTCCCGGCAGATGGAGTACGCGGGGACGCCCAGGGATATCCAGGATCTCTTCGTCCTTTACGATCTGTACCGCCCGAATCCGCGGGGCGGTGAAGACGCCATTCCACGTGGCAAACGCCAGCATGCCCGCGACGTAAGGGTGCCAGGCGCGGGAAAGTAAACTCCACCAGGGAAGTTGCAGAACGCGCAGCGCTTTAGCCGCATCGGCCTCGTGCACGAAAACGGGTGCGCCACTGGCTTCGCGGACGCGTTCGATGATTCCCATGTGGTCGGCATGAGCATGGGTGAGGACGATTCCGCGAACATCGCGCGGGGTGTATCCGAGCGTGGCCAGACCGCGAACAAACGTTTCCCAGATCCCCGGGAAGCCGCCGTCCACCAGCGTAAGGGCGCGGTTTTCCTCAATGACGTAGCAATTGAAGGGTCCAGTAGGGAAGTGATGAATGCCGTGGGCGACTTGCATGAAAAGGATGGGTGGGAGTTTCGCTGCCCCCGAACGAAGGCGGTAATCCGTTCTTGAATATTGATTTGTTTTGCAATTATCGTTCTTCCGTGATGAACATGGAATTGAGCGATCTCCTCTTCTTTCGAACCGTGGTGGAGGCCGGTGGAGTCACCCGGGCGGCGGCGCAGTTGCACTGTGTTCCGTCAAACGTCAGCACCCGGATCCGGCTGCTCGAGGAGCGACTGGACGCGGGCTTGTTCATCCGGCGAAACCGTCGCCTGCTCCTCACCGCGCCGGGGCGGCAGCTTCTCGACTATGCGAGGCGGATCCTGACGCTCGCCGCGGAAGCGGAAGCGACGCTGCGCGACACCGAGCCGCAGGGAGCATTCGCCTTTGGCTCGCTGGAATGTACGGCCGGAACCCAGCTTCCGGGGCCACTCGCCGAGTTTCACCGGGAGAATCCGCGCGTGCAGGTCGAGTTGCGCATTGGCACGACCGCCGCGCTCGTCGAGCAGGTGCTCAGCGGCGCACTGGAAGCGGCGATTGTGGGGGACGCGCCCGCCCATCCAGAACTCGCCGCGGAATCTTTGGGCGACGAGGAAATTGTGCTCGTGGCAGAGGCGGGACACGCGCCGATTACGCAAGCGAGGCAGGTCGCCGCGCGCAGCCTCCTGGCCTTTGCCCGGGGCTGTTCGATGCGAGCGCGGGCCGAGCAATGGTTCGAGAACGGAAAAGTACAGCCCGCCCGGACTGCGGAATTGCCGTCCTACCATGCCATCCTCGGTGGCGTGGTTGCGGGCATGGGCGTGGCCGTGATGTCGCGGCGACTGGTCGAGGCCTTTATCGACCAAACCGCGCTCAGCATTCATCCGCTCCCGGCGCGATTGGCGATGGTCCCGGCTGCCATCGTCTGGCGTCGCGGAGAACAAAGCCCCCGCCTCCGTGCTTTCCTCGAAATCCTGTAGAAAGGAAGAGGGGGTGGAAAAGAGGGAAGCACCCGCCGGAGGCGCGATCTGGCGGCGTGAAATAGGTGTCGGGCGATAAATCTTGGCAAATCCTTCCGCGACAGGGGCATGAGATGAGATTGCGCGACGCGGAGGCGGGCTCCCACCATCATTCAAAACCAGACTTCTTTCGCGATCGCGTTCACGAATAAGACCGAGCCCGCCGAGGGGAGCGCGCATAGGCGAAGGCTGGGAATGAGAGGTAGAACTTCGCGCGGGCCCAAATGCGCTCTGTCATCGAGCAGAGCGAGCAAGAATGGCGCTTGTCGGGGGCTCTCTTTTTCGGGCATTAAGTCAGCCCGTCCAACTCGCCCATGAAATCACTGCCCGCCCTTTTCGCCGCCCTTCTGCTTTGCCAGGTGGCCACCGCCCAAACCCCCCTGACCGCCGAGGACCGCGCCTTCGGCCTCAAGTATCTGACCGAGACCCGCGAGGATTTGAGCAACGCCGTCAAAGGCCTTTCGCCCGCGCAATTGACCTTCAAGGCCGACCCGAAACGCTGGAGCATTCTGGAATGCCTCGAGCACATCGCGCTTTCCGAGCCGGCCATCTGGGGCATGATTCAAGGGGCCTTGAAAGAGGCGCCCGATGCCTCCAAGCGCGTCGAACTCAAGTTCGATGACAAGAAGATCCTGGAGCTCATCGTCGACCGGAGCGCGAAGTTCAACGCGCCGGAGCCACTGGCGCCCACGGGGAAGTTCAAGGACGCGGGCGCGGCCCTCGCCGCCATCTTGGAAGTGCGGAACAAGCAGCTCGAATTCCTCCAGACGACGAAGGAAGATTTGCGCGATCGCGTCACGAAACATCCCGCCTTTGGTCCCATCGACACGTTCCAGTTCATCCTCTTCAATGCCGGACACGGGAAGCGGCACACGCTTCAGATCGAGGAAGTGAAGGCCGACAAGGCGTTCCCGAAGTCGTAGTGTATCCTCGCAGCCGTCGTACCGTTCCGCAGAGCGGCGATCCAGCTGACCACCGGGAAGGTGGGAGACAAATCGATAACCGACAACCCACGCGAGTCTAAGTAAACCGTTTCAACGGTTGGGGGGGGCCGGTCTGGGCAGGTACCTCGGTCTGAAGACGCGGGTTTACTTCCCTCCCCTCTCCGTGTCTACTTCGGCTCCATTGGCCTGGCCACTTTCCGACCCAAAAGCTTTTCGATATCCAGTTTTTCGAAGGGATCCACTGGAACCAGGGGCTTTTCCCAGGGGATCTGCTCGACGAACCCTTCCAGGGCTCTCTCGGCCGCCGCTTTCAGCTTGCGGATCGCTGCTTCGGTGGCGTGTTCACTGGTCGTCGGCGGCAAAAGATGAGTGCAGAGCCTGAGACTTGCCTCGTAGTCGCCGGCCCTGAAAGCGCTCATCGCCGCCGAGTATCCTTGATAACTCCAATTTGCCCCCTGAAACGCGGTCGACTGGATGATGGTTTCGGCGGCGTCGCGGGGCCGGCTGGTCAGCGCATAGAAATAAGCCAGATTTAGATACCGATGGGAATCCGCGGCCTTCTCCACCCACTGGATCATCATCTCGGTGCCCCGCGCGAGGGATTGCTCCTCACACCGCACGAGCGCATTCACCAGAACAGTCCACCCGTCTTCCGGGAACGCCGTCAACATTTCGCGGCAGACTCCACGCGCGGACGGAATCCGATCCAGCCGCAGGAAAAACTGGATCTTCCGCCGGTAAATCGCGTCGCTCGTGGGGTGCTTTTTGAGCTGTCGGCCGAATCCCGCCCCGACGGATCGGATCAAGTCATCGGGGGACAACCGTGCGTCGCTTGGGAGCACGATCTCGGTCAGGAGGATTTCGCTTAAACTTGGATCGTCGCCGCGGCAAAACAACTGCCAGACATTGGGCTCCGGGGGGACATTCGGGCTTTTGCGCCTGAGAGCATAGGCGGATTGGTTGAGGCCGCCGCCAAAGGCCACGGACGCGGCATCGGGATAGAGAGCACCCCAAAAGTGAGTTAAATCGTCCGTCTCGGGCGGGAACCACTCGCGATCCAGGAACTCGGGGAACAGGGAACGGTCCGATTGGCAATAAAGGGCGAGCGTTCGTCCCATGGGCTCGTAGAACCGTGGCTCGCTCAAGACGCCCACGTAGTCGCCAAAAAACGCCGAGGCGAGAAATGCGAGAATACAAAGGACTCCTCCGCACGCGGCCACGGCGGAGAGACAACCGATGGTGAAACGTTTATTTCCTTTCGTCATTCCGATTGCCCGCCTTCCCTGTCGGTTCGGGGCGGGCGTAGGCGGGACATTGAGCGATACCGGAATCGACGGGAAGGATTTCGGCTATTCGGCCGCTAGAACTGGGACGAGCGACGCGTTGGGATCGGCGGAGTGCTTCATGGGAGTAGCTGTGTCCTCGCTGCCGTCGTTCCGTTCCGCGAGCGGCGATTCGATATTCGACTGCCCTCGGCCTTGCGGGACCCGGAGAGACGAAGCGAGGGGCAAAAGGGGCTCACGCGAAGGCGCGAAGGCGCAAAGGAAGGGGACGAACTGGATCCCGGGCGGAAGGCACCAACGGACAACCGCAAAGAACCGCAAAGAACACAGAGAGAAGGACTCGTGGCGGTCGATCTTGTGATCCGCAATCGGTTCGACAAACGCTTCAGCTATCGCGCCCCTTCAGGGCGCGGGATCATACGATCGCAGACCCAGCCCGGTGGACTGGGCTAAGGGATTGCGACCCTTCGGGCCGGACCGAAGGGCATTCGAGGTGCGGAGGGTTAAATAAAGGCCTGGGACGGGCTGTGTCCTCGCTGCCGTCGTTCGCCTCCGCGCCGCGGCGATCCCACCCGTGGGGCCTCCACGGACGAGAAGGAAACTGGCATGGTGGAACGCGCCTGTGATTTCCTGGTCGGATTGTTCGGGGCTTTCGCAAACCGCTCGGGGAACGACAACCGCCTTACGGATTTGCAGGAAGACTTCATGCAGAAAGTCGTGGCGCGGCAGGCCGAAACGGAAGAGCGCCTGCGCGCACGCCGAGAAGGAGAAGAACCGCGAAGCCACAGACCACTCGAACCGGACTGATTCACCCTGTCGTCCTGAGATTCGATGACACTACGGCCAAGGCCGCATCGATCGAACGAATTGCCTCGTTGGACGCATCGTCACTCTCTACGTTAGGAATTCGCGCTCAGACTTCGCCCACGAACTCACCGCGCGCTGGGTAGTCCTTGGCAATTGCGAAGTCGATCGCACCCAGCAGGTCCTGAAATTGCGGCCTGGCAAAGGGCATGGTCTGAACTGCTCCATAGTAAAGCGTGCCATCCGGTCGAACAAGAAACACGCCAGGCTCACTGAAGAGACTGGGCTCGTCGATACCGATGGAAGTCTGGCCGCGCGACGTGCTGATATAGAGGCCCCATTGCCTTGCGGAGCGCAGGCTCAACCCGTACCCAAAGCGCAAGCCGCTGGCTTTGACCTTCTCTGCCATGGCGCGCCCTCTCTCTTCGTCATCGCTGCTGACCGCCAATACTTGCACTCCACGGGCGGCGAAGTCCGACGAAAGGCGTTCCAGTTCCAAAAGGTACTTGGCGCAGAGCGGGCAGTGCAGTCCGCGATAGAACGTGATGAGATCGAATTTCTCGCCTGGATTCGCCCCGAGAACGAACCGACCACCGGCAACCAGAGGCACATTGAGGGCTGGCGTTGGAAAGCGAGGCAGAAGAGCGTGTGCTGTCATTTGAATAAGGCGGGTTTTGCCGTTTGGCGGAAGTTGCAGGTGACTCAGATTCCGATGCCTTAAGGATATTCGGCGGCCAGTCGGGTTGAGCCAGTTGTGCTCGTCTGAATCGGCGCAGAATCGCGCTTGGTGGCCAAGCGGTCAAGCCGCGGGGTGCGGACCGGACCGTGCCGGCGCCGAATAATGCCGTCCATTTCGGCTGGCTCGCCCCTTGTGCTCGACCCTCCCGTCTGCCGGGCTTTTTCACCCACAGTTGCTTGCCGGCTTCGAGGCAAAACAACTCTCTACGTTGCGCGACTTGGATTCGGAGTCGTCGCATCCCAGAACCGGGCGATCGACTGGTGTGTGCAAATGCAAGCTCACCGCGACCCGGACGTCACCTTCAGAGTTTGGGTTTACTCACGCCGTCGAAATTCCAATTGCCGAAGTTTCCGTTTGCGCCGGAGGAAGAGAGCGTGCCGCCGTTGAGCACGAGCTGGTTGATGTCGTTGGTGAAACCGGCGAGCGAATTGATCGTGCCGTCGGCATCAATCTGCACGCTGCGCCCCCCCGGACTGATCGTGCCGGAGAGCGAGTTACTCGCGCCCACCTGGATGGTGCCGCCGGAGTTCACGACAATATTGCCGCTCCCCAGCGCGCCCAGACTGGAGCTGGAAGCGCGCGCAATTCTGTGACAAGCGCGGGCCGGGCTAGCCGGAGCGCCGGAGGCTCGATTAAATTCATGCGGGCAGGACCACTAGCCTGCTCGCGTCGCCGCCAAGCACTGCAGCAGGAAGGGCAACAACTGTTTCTTCCGCGAAACGACCCCCGCCATTTCCCAGAGCGAGGGACCGGCGGATGGATAATCGATCTGGCGGCGGAATTCCTCGTCGCCGTCGACGAGCAGGAGGGAATTCTGCGTGTTGATGTTTGTGATGAGCAGGGCGGAGAAAAACAGATCGCGCGCTTCCCGATAGGCGCGCAGTGCCGCCACAATTGCATCGCGCCGTTCGTGGAAGGGCTCGAACCCCAACTCCTCCACCTGCGCGACGCTGAAGCGCAGTCCCCGCTCGGCGAATTCTTTACAATCCGCCGTCACCACCTCATCGGCTGTGAGTGTCAAGAGCGGCGAACCGATCGAGAAAATCTCGCGCTGCAATTGTTCCGCGGAGACGCCGGCAAGGGTGGAGAGCTTGGCGAGGACGCGCGCATCCGTCGGTGTACTCGTGGGCGACGTGAGATTGAGCGTATCGGAGATCAAACCCGCCATCAGCAACCCGGCGATGGCCGGCGGAATCTCGATCCCCGCCTGCTCGTAGCAGAGCGTCACGATCGTGCTCGTGCTGCCGACGGGATTGTTCCAAAAGAGCACCGGCACATCGCTCGCGAAGCCACCGAGCCGGTGATGATCCAGCACTTCCACGATCGGCAGCCGATCTGCCCCGTGCACGGCCTGGGTCAGCTCGTTATGGTCCACGAGAATGAGCTGACGGCGCATCGGCTTGAGGAAGTCGCTCTTCGTCAGCACGCCGAGCAGACGACGCTCGGGATCGAGCACGGGGAAGATGGTGCCCGGATGCGTGGCGGCGCGCTGGCGCGCATGCTCGAGGGGCGTCTCCGGCGAAAAGCTCAAGAATTCGCGGTCGACCATTTCGCCGATGCGGGAGGCGCCCCGCGCGAGCAGCACCGTAGTGGCGGCATCGTAACGCGATCGCGCGACGATCACGCCTGCCGCCGCCGCCTTGGAAAGGATTTCGGCCGCGATGGACAATCCGCCCACGACGACGATGGCGCGGGCCTGGCCCTCGATGGCCGCGAGTTGCACGTCCTCGCGATCGCCCACAAACACGACCTGGCGCGCCGGGTCGCGGCTGCGCAGCCGCTGCACGAAGCTCTCGACCTTCATGGTCGAGAGCGTGAGGTGATATTCCCGCGGCTCCTCGTCGCGCTCGAGCCGGCCGACGAGCACCTCGCCATCGAAGGTCTGCAGGACGTCGGCAATGTTCGCGAGAACGCGCCGGGCATGTTCCGCATCGGCCCGGGACGGAAAGATGCGATGACTGATCTTGAGTGCGCTCAGCAAGCCGAGGCAGCGGTTTTGCTCGTCCACCACCGGCAGGCCGCGAAACTGGTGTTCATCGATCGAACCGACGGCCTGCGTGACCGTGGTCTCGGCCCGGGCGGAAATGACCTCCCGCACCATCGCATCGCGCACGAGGGGAGTGACATCGGTAAAATGCACGGGCTCCGCCACGCCGAAGCGCTGCAGGACGAATTCGATGCGGGCGTTCAGATTGCCGGCGCGACCCGCGATGATCTTCTCGCCCCCCTGCGCGCGTTTGAGATGCGCGTAGGCGAGCGCCGAGCAGATGGAATCCATATCGGGATTCCGATGGCCGATGACGATGGTTTCCATTACTCGGGTTGCGGATTGATCGATGAGTGGAAAAGCGCGCGGTCCTCCGTCCCCATGATTTGGAAGCAGCGCTCGACCTTCTCATCGATCCAGCTTGAGACATACGAGAGACCTTCCGGTCCGAGGCGCCCGCGTTCGCGAAAGCGCCGATAGACCGGGAGTGGATCCCCGTTTCGGAACGTCTCGATCATCATGTAGCGGTATTTGCTCCTGGCTGGGTTTTGAAGGCGGAAACCGATTTACTTCGAATCAAATCTCGTCACGCAAATTTCCCAGCTCTGCGGGCTGCACGCGTTCAAGTCGACGAAGTCGACATCGGAGTTCCTGATGAATTCCGGGAGCAACACCATGCCAGCGCACAGCGCAAAGACCTTATTCGTCTCGGAAGAGATTTTCCGCGAAAAATTCGCCATCCTCTTCTCGCTCGAAAAGGCGGGGAGCCGCTTTTTTCCTTTCACTTCCAAGATCCACGGTTCGAATTCGCATTCCGTCATGGTTTGCGCTTCGTGTTTGAGCAACTGTGACAATTGCTCCGGTGAAAATTCGTCGGCATCCAGAAATCGCCTTGGCCTCCGCGGAATCAGCACTTGTCGCGATTTCAACAAGGCCATGAGTTCGGCGGGACGGTCTCTGCTTGCGACGCGCTCGAGGTCGTCCTTGCCGGTAAGCATTTCGAGTAACTTGGAAATCACGACTGCGGAGATTGGTTTCAGGGGACGAACGATTCAGGTGAATTAGTGGTGATCAATCGATCGAACTGCAACGGCCAGCATTCCTCTCCGCCGCGCTCGACGCGGACGCGTGCCCCTGATTGAATAAGCCTCCTTCCCGGCCGGTCCATACGGCCGCACTCCTCCGCAACATGATCAAGCTCCGTTCCCTCCTCGCTGCCGCACTTCTCACTGGCAGCTTCCTCGCCGCCCCCACCGCGCGAGCGCAGGATGAGGTGAACTTCGACTTCTTCTACACCGCCCTGGGCGAGCAGGGGGATTGGTACAAGAGCGAACAGTACGGCTATGTGTTTCAACCGCGTCCCGCACAGGCGGACGCCGCGTGGCGTCCCTACACGGATGGTTATTGGAGCTATACGGACCAAGGCTGGACGTGGGTTTCCTACGAGGATTTCGGCTGGGCGACCTATCACTACGGACGTTGGGCGAAGGTCGCCGAGTATGGCTGGGTTTGGGTTCCGGGCTATGAGTGGGCACCGGCTTGGGTCTCGTGGCGCTCGAGCCCGCGCTACGCCGGCTCGGAACGAGTCGGCGCGGTCGAGGGCGCCTTGCCCCCCACGGACATCGTGCAAACAGAACCGCCGCCGGCCGACGGTGGAATCGAGGGGGAAGACTTGGTGGGATGGGCGCCGTTGCCACCCGAAGCCACCTTCGTTTATTCGACCGGCTTCACCAGCGCCGTGGACAGCAGCTACGACATTGGACCTTCCAGCTATTGCTTCGTGCCGACGCGGAGTTTTGGCGAACCCGCGCTCATTCCGGTCATCATTGCAGTAACCCGGAACATCTTTTTCCTCAGTCGCACCGTGAACGTCACGAATACGTGCTACCAAAACACCGGCCGGGCGGCGTATGTTTTTAATGGGGGTCCGGATTACCGCCGGATTATCCAGGTCTCCGCGCGACCGATCCCGCAGCTCATCATCCAACGCCAGCAACAACCTCTGGGCCCGCAGCGCGGAGCGGACGTGTACGTGAACCGCGTGCAGGGGAATACTCTCACCGTGGTCGCGCCGCAGATTCGGCGGCCGCTCGGAGTCGCTCCGGGCGCGGTCGGCCTGACTGCTCCGCCCGCCGGCAGCATTCGCCCCGCCACGATCAAGGCTACCATTCCCATGGGCCCGCGCCAGTCCGGGTGGAATGCCGCCGGCATCCAGGCCCAACAGGTGCAAGCCGCCCGCGAGCAGATCAAGCGGGAGGCCGCGACCGCACCGCCGAAGGCCAGCGCGCCGCCTCCAGTTCCTCGGACGGCCCCTCCTGCCGCGGCCGCCCGCGATCCGCGCAATCCAGGCAATGCCCTCACGGGCCCGCAAACCAGCACTCCGGGCGCGCAGGTTCCCGGCGCGATCGATCCCGCGATTCGGACCCCCGGCGCGGGTCCGCGGCAGCCTAATAATGCCGGGACGGCCTTGGTTC